>CAWDEV010000016.1:0-509947 GCA_963801385.1 uncultured Chloroflexia bacterium | reverse complement strand
ATGCATTGTCGGGTTGGGTTGCTTCGGTCAGGTCTATTTCTTCCATATTCCAATCCTTTCAGACGGGGGCGGGACAACTCTTTTCCTTTTCAAAGTTGGGATGGGAGCGCCCGGTGCAGGGTCTTGACCTTACATTCTAAAAATCGATTTGAGGATGGCTCCGGTCTGGTGTACCCAGAAAAAAGGCTTGGCGGTTCCGTCGGCAATGCTCCGCGTCTTTCCGGAAAGCAGGCTGAAGAAGTCCCGTGTCTTGCCGGTAAAGCGTGGCGTTACTTTCAGCAGCTTGGCGAACCCGTAGATCAGGAAACTCAACGCGGTGACCATGACCAGGGCTACCACCAGCATCGGGGCGATCATCCAGATGATCGATACGTCCGCCCACGGGCGGTTCGTATCGGGGCAGTGCCGGTGGCAAGCAGCACCGCCACTGCCAGGATGAGGGCGAGTCGCACAACCAGGAACGGTAACAGGATTTGCCAGGCAAACTGGCGCCTGTGCGCGTTCGCAGTGGAGAGGTGAATCGGTTCTCGAGCGTCCATGGCGATAATCCAGCACAAAAAAGACCCGACAGGTCGGGAAAAGACTGTGGTTTAATGGTACTTCTCATAAAGGCAAAACAAATGGTTGTTGGATCGGATAAGCCAGCCCAACAACCCCATTTTCCCATAACTTAACGAAATTCCCAAAGAGCCAGAACCTGTCAGGTCTGGCCTGGGAAGAACCAGATTTAATTGCGACTCATGGCGTCCATGGCAGCCACAGCCGCGACCTGGACAATGGAATCCACTTCATCGCCGGTCTGCAGCACGTGGATGGGTGCACCCTCCGAGCAGGATCGGGCCAATGGCCTTGGCATTACCCAGCCGGGCCAGCAGTTTGTAGGCGATGTTGGCCGATTCAGCGACGGGAAGACCAGCACGTTGGCATCCTTGACTGGCTGAAGGATAACGATCTTCGATGATCTCGGGCACCACAGCGGTATCGGCCTGCATCTCGCCATCGACCGCCAGGTCGGGCCGGTTCTTTCGTGAAAGCTCCACTGCCTTCCGGACCTTCGGGAGCGGGTGATCGGTCGAACCAAAGTTGGAGAAGGAGAGGAATGCTACACGTGGTCAAGTTCGATCTGTTTGGCAAAATCAGCCGCCAGGATGGCGATCTCGGCCAGGTGCTCAGCGGTTGGTTCGATATTGACCGTGGCATCCGTGAACAGGTAAACGCGTTCTTCCACGATCATGATATAAACGCCGATCACCAGGCGCGCGCCGGGGCGGGTGTGGTGGATCTGCAGAGCCGGGCGGATGACATCCGGGTAATCGGAGGTCAACCCGGAGACAACGTATCCGCATCGCCCATCTTGACCATCAACGGGCCGATGATGTTCGGTTGCGCACGCGTTTGATGGCCTTGGCCATGGTCATGCCCTTGCGGGCCCGCAGGTCATAGAAGGCCTTTACATATTCGTCAACTCTTCAAGATTGGTCGGATCAATGATCGGGCAGTCTAGCTTGATGGACAGATCGGAAACGGTCTTCTTGATCACTTCCGGGCGTCCGATCAGGATGGGGCTGGCAATGCCATCTTCCAGCACCTGGTCGGGCGGCGCGGATGATCTTGGTTTCCTCGCCTTCGGCAAAGACAATCCGTTTCTTGGGCGAGGCGGTCTTGGCCTTGTTGGTGAAGAATTGGCGCACGCGCGCGCCCTTGCCTTGTCGCAGCGCCAATTGTTGGCGGTATTCGTCGATATCGATCGGCTTGCGGGCAACGCCGGTCTCCATGGCGGCTTTCGCCACGGCGGTGGATTCCCACAGCATCACGCGGAGGTCCAATGGCTTGGGAATGATGTATTCCCGCCCAAATTTCATGCTGTCCACACCGTAGGCGCGCAGCACATAATCGGGTACGTCCTCACGGGTCAGGCTGCCGCGCCTTGGAGGCCGCAAATTTCATCTCATCGTTGATGGCCCTGGCGCGTACATCCAGCGCACCGCGGAAGATGAACGGGAACCCCAGCACGTTGTTGACCTGGTTTGGATAATCTGAACGGCCGGTCGCCACGATCACATCCGGGCGGGGCTTCCTTGGCCAGTTCATAGCGGATCTCGGGATCCGGGTTCGCCATGGCGCAGATGAAGGGGTTCTTCGCCATGGACTTGACCATCTCGGGAGTTAGAACATTGGCGATCGAGAGCCCGTAGAACACATCCGCACCGCGGACTGCATCCGCCAGGGTGCGGCAGTCGGTGTCGATTACAAATTCTTCCTTGTACTTGTTCATCCCTTCTGTGCGGCCTTTGTAGATGACGCCTTTACTATCCAGCATCATGATGTGTTCGCGTTTTACCCCCCAGCGCATGGCCAGTTTGGCGCAAGAGATGGCCGAGGCGCCTGCTCCCGGAAATAACCATGCGGATGTCTTCGTGTTTCTTTTCAACAATTTCGAGTACGTTGGCAAGCGCAGCTGAGGAGATGATTGCCGTGCCATGCTGGTCATCATGGAAGACCGGGATGTCGAGCATGCCTTTCAAGGTTTCTTCAATATAAAGCATTCTGGGGCTTTGATGTCTTCCAGGTTGATGCCGCCGAAGGTGGGGGCGATCAGCTTTGCCACCATGATGACTTCGTCGGGGTCGTGGCTGTTCACTTCAATATCGAATACATCCACGTCTGCAAACCGCTTGAAGAGCACGCCCTTGCCTTCCATAACGGGCTTGCTGGCCAGCGCACCGCGGTCGCCCAGGCCCAGGATGGCTGTTCCATTGGTCAGGACTGCCACCAGGTTGCCCTTCGAAGTGTATTCGTAAGCTGCTTCGGGATCCTTCTCGATATCCAGTACCGGGACTGCCACGCCGGGTGTATAAGCCAGGCCCAGGTCACGCTGGGTGTCCATCGGCTTGGTCGGGACGACGGCAATCTTGCCTGGTTTACCATTCAGTGATGATATTCCCGGGCTTCTTGATCGTGATTTTCGGCATATGACCTCCATAAAGATAACGGGAAAATTCGATAGGACATATTCATTATTGCATAGGTTGTTCCAGGAGGTAGTTCCTTTTGTCACTTTTATAACGAACGCCTTACCTTATCTGTGTTGACAAAATCCCAGCTTCCCACATTGTTCTCCACGGGATTCAATTGTGAATTTCGCAACATTAGGCGCTTTCGTGTATAATACAGGCACATCCGTAAGGATGGAAACCGCTTAACGGGAAATATTCTCGCAAGAGCGGCCATGGCTTATAAATGGAATTCCTGGAAAATCAAGGGTATGCCCCTGACCCGAAAACGGGGCAATTTATTTGGGAAGTCTGAGTGTCAGGACTGAATATGACTTTTTGGATTAACTGGCACAGTTTTTTATTGAACGAATCTGACCTCCCAATATTTACGCCAGCGGTAACGGAACTTGGTTACCGCTTCCCAATCATTTATCTGTGTCATTGCCCGGGGCGGGGTGTCCTGCAAAAATAGCCCTGATAAAACACCGGACAGGCAGGCAAGCAGACACAGGTGCAATTCCAGGTATTTTTTCACAGCCATGGCCCCTGCAAAAAGGCGGCCTGAGGCTGTGTTTTTTAATATGGTCCAACAGATTACGGCGATTGAACCCCAACAAAAGAACCCCCAGCGGGTGAATATTTACCTGGATGGAGAGTTCGCCTTCGGCCTGACCAGCCTGCTGGCTGCCTGGCTCAAGGTAGGGCAGGAACTGAGCGATGAGAAAATTGCCAGCCTGAAAGCCGGGGACGAGCTTGAAGTCACGTATCAGAAGGCTTTGCATTTCCTGAGTTACCGGCCGCGTTCGGCGGAAGTGCGTCAGAACCTTATGAAACGTGGCATCGCTGAGCCGCTCGTCGAAGAGACATTGAGTCGTCTTCAGGCGCCGGCTTGGTTAACGACGAGGCTTTCGCCCAAGCATGGGTTGAAAACCGCAACACTTTCCGCCCACGCGGTAAACCGGCCCTGCGGATGGAGCTGCGGCGCAAAGGTCTCAGTGAAGAGATCGTCCAGTCTGTTTTGGATACACAAGTGAACGAGGACGCCTGGCCTTCGAGGCCGCTCGGAAGTATGCCCGGCGGTTGGCAGGCCTGGAATGGCCCGAATTCCGCCAGAAATTGGGCGGCTTTCTCGACCCGGCGTGGCTTCTCGTACACTACCCTTGCCCCGGTAGTCTCTGAAGTCTGGAAAGAATCCCAGACGGCGGACGCCGGGAGTAAATCTGATAACGAGGAATGACCATGGACACCATTGTTGAAGTTCTGATTGCCGGGCTGACCCTGATCGTGGGTCTCGCCATTGGCTTTTTCATCAACCGTCTCCAGACCGAAAAGGTCCAGCGCCAGCACCGTGAACAGGCTGATAAGATATTGGTGGATGCGCGCGAACAGGCGCGTATCATTGAAATTCAGGCACGTGATAATGCCCTGAAGATTTCCCAGAATGCTGAAACTGAGATAACGCGGCTGCGCTCCGAATTGGATCGTGAGGAGGAGCGCCTGGGGCACCGCCGGACTGAACTGGACACGCGTGTGGATCGCCTGGAACAGCGCGAGCAGGCGTTAAACAAGCGCCAGAGTGCAGTCGACAAACGTGCCAACGAAATTGAGAAACTGCACCAGGACCAGGTGGACGAGCTCCAGCGTGTGGCCCAGATGAATACGGAAGAGGCACGCGGTGTCCTCCTGGCCGAGGTCGAGAAGGGCGCACGGGACGATATGGCCCGCATCATCCGGCAGATCGAGACAGAGGCGCGTGAAGAGGGCGAGAAGCGCGCCCGCAAGCTTATCGCGGATTCAGTCCAGCGGGTTGCCACCGAAAATGTGGCAGAGTTCACCACCTCCCTCGTACCCTTGCCGAACGAAGAGATGAAGGGGCGCATTGTCGGGCGCAATGGACGGAACATCCGCGCCTTTGAACAGGCAGCCGGGGTGGATGTAATCGTGGACGATACTCCCGAAGCCGTGACCATCTCCTGCTTTGAACCGGTCCGGCGTGAAGTTGCCCGGCGTGCTCTGTCAAGGCTGATCCTGGATGGACGTATCCATCCGGCGCATATTGAAAAGGTGCTGGAGGATGAACAAAAGGCTGTCGACAAGATCATTGTCGAGGCGGGGGAACAGGCCACCTTTGATGCCGGGGTTACCGGCCTGCATCCGGAAGTGATGCGCATGATGGGTCGGCTAAAATACCGCACATCCTATGGACAGAATCAATTAGCCCATGCCGTTGAAGTTGCCAAACTATCCGGGATCCTGGCTGCTGAATTGGGCGCCAACGAAGAAGTTGCCCGCCAGGCAGGTTTCCTGCACGACCTGGGCAAGGCCATGGACCATAACCAGGAAGGTACGCACGCCTTGCTGGGTGCGGAATTTGCCAAGCGCTACGGGGTAAATTCGCACGTGGTCAACGCCATTGCTGCGCACCATCACGAAGTTGAGCAGGAGAGCGTGGAAGCCATTATTGCCGAATCCGCGGATGCCATTTCGGGGGGCGTGTCCCGGAGCCCGCCGCGAGGACCTGGAAGCTTACATCAAACGCATCCGCACTCTTGAGGATATGGCAACAGCTTTCAAAGGCGTTTCCCAGGCGTATGCCATCCAGGCCGGGCGTGAAGTGCGTATTATTGTCAAGCCGGAAGAGATTGATGACCTGGCATCGACACGCCTGGCACGCGACATTGCCAAGAAGATCGAGGAGACCATGCAGTATCCCGGCCAGATCCGGGTTACGGTGATCCGCGAGACCCGTGCAGTGGATTACGCAAAGTAGGGATTTTTATTATTTATCGAAAATAAACAGCCAGCCATTGCTGAATGTACATTTTGTGTGACCCGATTCGCTGACGCCGATGAAGCCCAGAAAGCCTTCAGAAAAAATGGGCTTGTTCTTGGCAAAATTTTTCCTGGCGTCTGACATCTGGGAATTCAACAGATCGGTGTTCTGCGAACTCTGGTCGATCAGGTTCTGGTAATCCTTTAGTTGTTCGGCATTGGCGCCGGTGGGTTTTTCGTAAGTGGGCGGCGTTTGTTGATTTTCTGGAGGCGGCTGAGTTGTATCGATTTCACCAACCAATACGCCGTTTGTATATGCCTGGATCGTCTGGCCGCGCACGACAACAGCCAGACGATTGGTATCATTATTCTGCCAGGAGAAGGATTTGTCCTGCGAGCGTGGGAGGAACGTCCGCATGTTGCTCAACTCGCCATTGACGGTGGCGGTAAAGGCCAGGTATCCGTTGGCAAAGCGGGTGATGATCACCATGTACTGGCTTGGCTTGTTGGTATCCCCATTCGAGCGGAACATAAACCCGCAGGCAGATGTGCCGTAATCGGTAAACCAGGTAATGTCGGCTGCCATGACAAAATCCCTGGCAACAATCCCTTGATAATCATTGGCAAAACCTGATTGTTGATACCCATTCAGGTCAATGGACACCGGTTTATGCACCCAGGCCACATGGCCCTGGTTCGGGTCGATCTTATAAATACCCTCCAATTGTGCCACCGCCGGGGCAATGACCGTTGCAGTGGCCGAGCGGGAGGCATCATTATACGAGCTAAGAGCAGTCTCCTTGGCATAGATATCTGCGCTTGTGGCGGTGGCCCTGGCATAGGCTGTGGCAAGCTGATCTGCAGAACCACCGACATCCCTGGCCTGGGCCGTGATGGTGCCTGCCACCTCTGCACTCAACGGTGTCAGAGTTCGGACATTGAATTTAATGTCTGGGTCCCTAGTCCACAAGCCATGCTGAACAATAGTATCAAGACCGCGAGAAAAAGGTATCTCTTCTTAGCCATGGCAATTCCTCTTTACAGGTGATTTCCCCTGCCCCTGGGGACGATTTTCGTCGGCAGATGTGAGCGCTGGGAGTTTCGGGGTCATTTCACATCCTTTCGCTTGATCAAGATCAGGATGATCACAAAGTAAGCGGCAACGATCACAACCTGGGCAATCCATGTCTTGAACAACCACGGGAAATAAATTTTTGGGTCACTCTTGTTGACAAAAGCCCAACCGTAGGATTTAGCGATGCCGTTAATGTTTCCTTCAGCGGTATTGACGGCTGAGATGCGGGCAACCTGGTATTTTGCCTGCTCCTCCTGGTACTTGATCATCTTGTTCTTATAAACATCGGCCTGCACCTGGTAGAGCGCCATCTGGTTGCGGTAGTTGTCCTGAATATTTTTAGCATCCGTTTGGTACGCCTGCAATGCGTTAAAATATTGCAGCAGTGCCGCGTCGGTTTTTTCGGCAGGGGCGCTTGGTGCGGGCGGGATGGCTGGTTCGGGCGGCTGATCAGGCAGCGCAGCCGGTTCGATGGGAGCCATCTGGTTGATTTCCGGGACATAATAATCACCGGTACCCGGGAAATCACAGGAATTCTGGTTGAAGATCTGCGTGCCCATGCATTTGCACTGGAAGTAATCCTTGGTATCCAGGTCCATGGCATCCCGCAAATCTTCATTCAACTGCCAGCATGGGTCGGCAGCCACATCCGAGCCCATCCCGGTGATGCCAAGCAGGCTCTGGAAGGCCCAGCGCGTGGAAGCGAACTGGCTGACGGCGTTTGGCACGGGGGCAAGTATGCCGCTCAGCACGATCAACGGGACGATCAGCATGATCAGGGTCAAGGGTGCGGAAGCCGCATTGGCGGCGAGAGCCGAGGCCAATAAACCCAGCATCATCCCGGTGACCACTGCCAGGAACAAGGTCACGTACACCTCGCCGAACTCCAGCAATCCACCCGGCATTTTGAAGGCCAGGTAATGCAGGATGGCGTAAGCCAGTGCATGCCAGAGGGCCAGCACCATAGCCACCCAAACCTTGGAAGTGATATAGGGGAGGATTTTCAGGTTTACCAGCCGTTCGCGCCGGTAGATATCCGACTCTTTAACGAACTCCCGCATTTGGGACATACCGCCTACCAACAGGGCAAACAGCGATAACAAGAACAGGGTGATCCCGCCGTTAGCCGGGTTGCCTCCTTTATACATGAAGGCGTTTCTGCCCATCACGAGAGCCAGGACAATGGATAAGGCGCCCACGCCAACCGGGACAGCCAGCATTAAAGTCAAGGCCGAGCGGTCGCGCAGCAGGATGGTGACATTTCGGGCAGAAAGCACCATGAACTGGCGCAGGGATGAGATGCGTGCGCCTGTGCGTGCAGGTTTTTTGGCCGGCTGGGCCTGGGCAGCCACTGACTGCTGCTGGGAATCCTGCAATGGCTCGACGATATATTTTGCGAACGCATCGCTGGCCATAAAGCGGTCACCCCAATCCTTGCCCTTGCCCTTGCCGGGGTCATCGAGGATGGTGTAGATCTGGTCGAATTCCATGGCACGCAAGCGCTTGTCATGCTCGCTGCGATACTGGTCGAAATAGGTGAGGGCCTCGTCCGGCGGTCCAAACCAGGCCACATAACCGCCGCGCGCCAGGAAGACCACCTTGTCTGCCAGGATCACATTTTTGGTGGCATGCGTGACCATGATAATGTTACGGCCCTGGTCGGCCAGGCGGCGCATCAGGTGCATGAAAGCGGTCTCGGTGCCGGGATCGAGGCCCGAGGTGGGTTCATCCAGGAAGAACAGGCCCGGGCGGGTGAGCAGTTCGACGCCGATGGAGACGCGCTTCTGCTGGCCGCCGCTCAATCCGCTGACCTGGACATCCTTGCGGTGGGCCAAGTCCAGCTCATCCAGCACTTCCATGATGCGCTTATGGCGCTCTTCCTTGCTGGTGTCTTTGGGCATGCGCAGTTGGGCGGCAAAATTCAGCGCCTGGTACACCGTCAGTTCCATGTGGATGATATCTTTTTGCGGCACGTAGCCGATATCATTGCGCACGGCATCGAAGTTCTGATAGACATCCGTGCCGTTGACGAAGACCTTTCCTTGCGTGGCGGGCCGGTATCCGGCAATGGCATCCAGCAGGGTGGATTTTCCGCCGCCGCTCTGCCCAACGACCACGATGAATTCACGCGGCTGGAAGACCAGGGAGATATCCTGCAGCAGGTTGAGATCCTTGCGCACCCACTTGTTAAGGTGGTAGGAGTCCACGCGCAGCCCTTCGGTTTCATCGTAACGGGTGAAACTATCAGCTCCCATCACGAGTTTATAGGGGCCGACCCGGATGGTATCCTGTGGATTGAGCCAGACGTTGCCCTGAATGCGCGTGTCATTGACAAACGTCCCATTCGAGCTGCGCAGGTCAGTAATATAATAACGCCGGCCGACGCGGGTGACCTGCGCATGCATGCGCGACACCCGGGGATTATCGCAGACAACGTCATTGGTTGAGTCACGCCCAATTGTCAACTGTTCCTTATCGCCGAACTGTACGGCTGAAATGTTCGTAGTCGCCTGGGAGGGGTCCTGGTAGGTCATGCTGACCATCAGGCCCGGCATCTCGCTGTCGATGCGCATTACATCTGCATTGCTCAGCAATTGGCGATCGGTGACCGGACAGCCCTGAACAGTGAGCGTATTGATCACGTTGGGGAGGATATGGATCTCATACCCGGAAAAGGTTTTTTCAAGCTTGGCGTGGTGGCGCGACACGATCGGAGAATTCACCACAATGTCATTATCGTCGGCGCGTCCCAGGGTGAGGTGCGGCTTGGTCAGGGTATAGGTTTTGGTCTCCTGGCCGGCAATGGTGACCAGCAATTTGGGGGGAACGTTCGACATGGAAGCCTGGACGGCGCCTTTGGTGAGATCACTCTCCAGCATGGTCTGGCCGGACTGAGCCCCCTGGAGAGACTGAACACCGCTCGCCGAGGATACCGCCACAGTCTGGGCTGCAGAGGATACCGCCACAGTCTGGGCTGCAGAGGATACCGCCACAGTCTGGGCTGCAGAGGATACCGCCACGGTCGGGGCCGCAGAGGGCTGCTGCCTGAAGACCAGGCTGACCGAGGCGCCCAACTGGATCTCGGCTCCGTTGGCCAGCACCTGGGGAGCGTGGACGGGCTGCCCATTGAGGAAAGTTCCATTGCTGCTGCCCAGGTCTTCCAGGAAGTATTGGCCCTGCTGCCAGGTTATGTGGGCGTGCCGCCGGGATATTTCAGGATGGATGATGATCAGATCAGCCGGTGCGCTGCGACCGATGACCAGCTCTTTTTGCTTGAGTTCCACCACTTTCCCGGAATCTGGTCCGGTTTTAATCGTCAAACTGGCATTGGATGTGAAATCCGTCATATGGCCTCTCCTATGTCTTATCGTCGATGTTCCATTTGAGCACCCAGAGACTATGGTCTTAATATCCTTCCTTTTCGAGAGTTTGTCAAGTTAATTTAGGTTTTGGAATTGGATAGTTGGATAGTCTGATAGTCAAATAGTCTGATAGTCTGATAGTTGGATCAGGTGACCAGGTGACCAGGTGATCAGGTGATCGGGTGATCGGGTGATCATCTGTGTCAACATAAGGATAAAGAACCTTAACAACCGAAACAGCTGTGTGCAAAAAGGGATTCTTCCGGCAAAATATGGTTGCTGAAGCCTATTTGTCAGGAGGAATCCCAACCATGAGTATAACTCAATCCACCAGTTCAGCACGGCGTCGATTTTGTGGACAACCAGCCGACATATGCAGTCAAAAGGTCGGCATACCAGATCTGTGTTTAGATCAGGATCTTTTGCAGGAAATCCTGCCGCATGCACTGCTTGAAAAGCTGGCCATCCAAACCCAGGCTCAAGATCAACGGAAACGGAAGTTGACCTGTGTCATGTTTTTCTGGCTGATGATTTTGACAGTTGGACCAGGTGGACCAGTGAACCTATGCCAAATGGCTGGTCATGTTCTAATCGTAGGCACCTTGGCGGGGGTCTCCCTAGCCGAAGCAACGCTCTCCCGGCAAGCGTTGAGCGAGAACTTGAAATTGCGCTCCTGGCAGTTCTTCGCAGTTGTCTTGGACCATTTGCTAGGTGTATATGCGGCTCTGGTCGGGTTGAATGCCCCAGTTTTGGATCTGGAACTCATCCAATATTTGCGTCTGATCGATAGTAGTACTCTACGAGTGGCTGATCGTTTGATCCAGGCTTTTCCTGGACATCGCACTGGGCGCAAGAAAGAGTGGGCAGCCATCAAATTGCATGCCGCCTTTCGCTTCTTCCGCAGTATTCCAGAAGTCTTGGCCCTCACCGCTGAGAATGTGAACGACAAGGCCATTGACTTTCTTCTCCCCCAAGGGCAGAAAGCCTTGTACGTTTTCGACCTGGGTTACTGGAAGTATGCTCTCTTGGATGAGATTATCGAGCATGTACAGCATTTCATCTGTCGCCTGCAGGAAAAATGCAATCCACTTATCCGAGAAGTCTACTTGGGAGACCAGTCTTGGATCGGAAAGCGATTTTTCGAGGTGTGTTTGGATGGGTTTACCCAAATTGATCTGCTGGTGAATGTTTCGAGCACAGGACCCTCCAATCCAAAAATGAAACATAACGTGCGTTTGGTGGGAGAAGTCGTTGAAAGTTGCTGGCGTTTTTACCTGACCAGCATCTTGGACAACCTGCTCTATCCCGTCGATCTGATCGCTCAGATTTACGCCCTGCGCTGGCAGATCGAACTCTTCTTCCGAGACCTGAAATGCGTGTTGAGGATGCAAAATCTGATCGCACTAACGGAAAATGGGGTGCGCATCCAGATCTATGCCGCCTTGATCTATTATGTACTCACTCACATCTTAATGCTCAAGGCAGCCGCACAAACTCAGATCCCGTTCGAAGACATGTCTGTCCCCAAGTGCTTGCAGGCCGTCGGACAGGTCCTGTTGCAAACAGCTGATTTGGTTGTTAAAGATCATGAACCCGATTGGAAGGAGTTCGAACATTGCCTGATCTCAATTATTTTGTCTGTCCATCAGCGAGCTTGGCGCAAAACGCCTTCTCGTTTATCCCAAGCAACCAGCAGAGTGCTTGCTCTTCCGGCTACCCACACTGCCTAAGTTGACACAGATGATCGGGTGATCAGGTGATCAGGTGATCGGGTGATCGGGTGACCAGGTAAACAGGCAATCGGGTGAAAATTGCATAGGTGAAACCCGCGGCATGGAATGATCCTGGCAAATTGGTTGGGGATTTGATATTTGATTTTAAAAAAATGATGGAAGAAGAGAATGGAGAAGAGAGAGCAGAAAGAAGGAACATGTATATGAAGGTGTTTACTCGTGATTTCAGGTTTGGAAGCAGGCGTTGACATTTTTATCGATCCGATTTGATTTTGGATTTGTTCCTCAAGTTCAATTCCGGAGCACGGGAAATTGGGAAAAACGTGTAAAACGTGACACGGGGACACGGGGACGCGGAGATACGGGGACGCGGAGATACGGAGATACGGGGACACGGGGACATGATTCTGGCGGCGGCAGGGGGCGAGGCATGACAATAAACATAGAACATATTTTCTGGTTTGTCAAGGATTTTGGGGAGAATTTTGCGGATTTGTACACCCATTGAACAGCAGGTGATGGTGATCTTCGCAAAGACCATAATATGAATGCAATAGTGTTCACCCTGTGCACTGACTTGATGTACAATATTCATAGAGGTGGAATATGTCGGGACGGCAGCAACTGGAACGTATTTTTGAAATTGACCGGTCGATCAGGACAGGAGAATATCCCAACGCGGACATCTTCTTCCATCCATGGGATACACTTTCGCCCGATTTGGTTTAATGGATAATTCCACCATTTCTGAAGAAAATCATTGGTGGCTTTATGGTCACTGCTGATGGTGATACCTTCGCCAACTACGAACATGGACATAAGCTTGACTATTCGGCGCGCTATGGCATTCGTGCGCCAGAGGTTGAGACACATGGCCAGGATGGTACGCCGGTCGTAGTCTGATCTCGAGCGATATAAACTAGCCATATTCGTACCAGGATAGAAAGTGGAATCGTTCTCGGTTACATTGGCGGTAAGAAACGAGACGTTGCGTGCAACGTCTGTACGTTGTGCATTGTCTGTACGTTGTGCATTGTCTGTACGTTGTGCATTGTCTGTACGTTGTGGTTAAGGAACGCGGTAAGAAGTTCACGGAATGATGGCATGATTATCCCTTGAGCGGATCAGAAGGATGGAATATATAGAAGTCGGGCTCAGTGAATGGTTGCCATTCTTGACGGTCCAGAATAGAAACAAGCGAATCACTGATCACTGCGTCGTCATGGAGTAGATCGCCGTCTGCGGCGCGAGTGCCATCTGGGACACCCCAGCGTAGCAGCTTCCCGGGCCCTGGAAGCACTTCCGATATACAACCGCGATACTGCTCGATCACGTCCGCCTGATTGGTACAGTCACGGAAGCGGCCTGTTTCGATGATCGATAAGAAGCGCCAGCCGATCTCGCTTTTCTCCTGCTGTGTGAATTTGACGGGGATTACTTTCCTGGGATAGAGATGATCGAGCAAGGACCAGAGGCCTTCGCCCACGCCGGTAGCGTCAATAACGATGTACATTGGGTTCCATGTCTGAACCAGGTTCTTCAGGATGGAAAATAATTTGATATGGGGTTGACCTGTCCATGAATGGCGCGCAACGACGCGATAGGTCGGAAGGGATGCAATCGCAAGATTCGAACAATCAAGCTCGATAATGGAAAGTGAGACCGAGTCACGGCCGGGATTGGAGAGTTCGGGCGACGCTTGTGCCGCCCCAACGGACATGCGGGATTCGTCCTGGCCAGCGACGTCCAGGCAAAAGGCATAGGGTTTTCCAGGTGTGGGTATATCCTGGGCAGGCTGATCACCCACCATCAGCGCCAGGCGGGCGGGGGAAACATGCTGGCCTCGGCATCGATCTCTTCGCAAAAATACTGAGTTCTGATCAGCGGATGGTTGCGGCCAAAGCGGACGATCTGCGCTTCCATGTGGTGACGATAAAACTCATTAACACGGCCGACGGCTTCACCGTCAACGATGAACACGCGGCGGATCCCGTCGGCGGCCTCGGCCTGACGGGCATAGCGCAGCTCACGAGCGAGGAGCGTGGTAGAAGTCCAGGAAGTGCCAGAGAAAAGCTTGGTAGCATTCCCACTGGAGCACATTGGAAGAAAATCTTTGTCGAACTTGGCGGGGTCGATATCCTGGGCTTCGTTTACCACCATCAGCGCGTTGGCGGTTGCTCCGACGACATGGGCACTCTGATCCGCGGAGAAATACGTCAACCTGGCTCGACCAAACTTGTAGATATATCCAGCCGAGCGTTTCTCCACCAGTTTGAACCAAGGGCTGGACATGCGGCTGTCCAATCTATCCATGGCGGTCAACGTCTGCGGTTTATAGGTTGGCTGCGCGCACACGATGGAAGCATTGCGATGATAAAGACGAATAAGCAAGAAAACCAACAAATTGGCGATGAGCTCGTCTTTCCCTGACTGCCGGCTGAAAATGATGACGAAACTGCGGCCGGCGCGATCAAATACCGATTGCCAGATGGCGCGAAAGGGTTCCATTTGATATGGGCGCAGGCGGATATGAGTCAAATGCTCACAAAATGGAACCGGGTCAAAGACGACTCGATAGGTCTGGTCAATCCTTGTAGGCATCGCCTAGCCCATCCTTTTCATTTGCACGCTCGATCGCGTCCCAGAGATCCTGCAGCAAAGGAGAAGTTGTCCCAAGCAACTGCTGTCTGAGGATGACGTTTGAAGCTGCCTCCAGAGCATGGACCGCGGCATTGATTGCCAGGATGCGCTCCTTGTTATCCTCGGTGGTCTTGATGGTCTGGAGGGCGTGCATGGCTGACCAACGCAACGCAGCGAGCTCCTGGAGAGGGTCATCACTCGGCATGCGCATGAATTCTGGTAATTCTTGCGGCTCATAAAACCGGGCATAAAGACCATGCTTGAGCGCATTGGAATTTCCTTTAGGTGCTCCGGCCATGACTCATTTATTACCCGTTAAAAGCATGGCGATTGTAGCGATAAGAGTAATTATCGACAGGCCTCCACCACCTATCGATAAAGACATGAGAAGTTTGACCTGGCTGATCACGTCGCGGATCTCTTTGAGGGATGTTTCCGTGTTGGTACGCCAGGATTGCAGTTCCCGGATCTGTTCTTCGGCGATAAGAAGACGTCCACAAGGAGGATCACATTCGGGATGGAGGGTATTGGGCATAAGATTAACCACGAAGAACACGAAGGGCACGAAGGAAAAGAAAAACAAACGAAAAAGAATAAACAGATGCACGGCTAGGCCAATCCCTTAAAAGGGACGCGGCCAGGCAAGTAGCCTAGCCGTGCTTGGATTAATATTAGAACGATTGTGCTAGAAAGTCAAGGGGGAGTTTGAGGATTTGAGATTGTAGATTTTTGATTTGAGATTTTTTAGAAGCCTATTGCAATGGATATTGATTGTGACTATACTATATATAGAATATGGCGGACATTAAACTCGTGCCGTCTAACATACTAAGTTAAATAGGTTTTTATTCGGACCGCCTATAAGCGATTTATTCAATCCGTTTAAGTGCTAATTCAGAATTAATAAATATGAGAACAAATACAAATGCGTCTACTGGAATTGAAGAAAATCCTTGTGGGGTTGCGTTATTCAAGGTTCTCAATAAATATGGTATTGATAGGCTTCAGTCCATTGAAAACACGCTTTTGACGCTAAAGCCACAGGAATTAGAAAGTCTCATTAATGCTTTGGAGACAGTATTCCAAAACAACTCAAGTCCGAATGAAGAAAAAATCCTCGACCCACTTACATTTTGCTTTCCTATACTTCCAGTTAATTCTATTGATAAAATTATTGGCCACATACCCTTTGCATCAAAAATATATATTGACGATCCATTGTTAGACAATTTGTATGCGCTTACAGATTTATCCGAAACGCTTTCCTATTTGTCCATTAATAGAATTATTTCTCTTGAAAATCAAGACATTCTTATCCAAAGATTGAGACAAAAAATAATAGATGACATTTCAGCGTATATTAGGTTTTACCTACGTACGAAAGATGCAATTTGTGAAAACAAGATAATTATTTACAAATATCTCAATGCATTACCTTTAACGAAAAAATTCGGCATGGAAATGATGATGGCGGCATGGGAAAATCAACATTTACGTTGGAAGTTTGGTATAAAACAATCTTGGCTAATTGAACAAATAATATCGTTCCAATTAAATTTCCTAAATAAATATAGTGGATTTATGTTTCTGCCAGAAAAAATTAGATTCCATAGAAACATTATGGATGTACATATGAATTTTTTAGTATTTGCTATCCAATCCACATCATTGTTATTTATGTTTTCGGTGGGCTGTTTGCAGGGTTTAAGTACTGACCTTATTACTGAAAACAACTATCTTCTTTTTCGATTTACACTAGAGTCTTTGGCAAAATATAATAAATCAACAGACAATCCCATTAATTGGCCAATTGGGGTAAGTCACCAATTCGTAGATATACCAGTCTTATATAATATCCCTGTTGAGAGAGTATTAGATATGGTAATTCTCGAGCCAGAAAGGTTTGATGCCTTTAATTCATCGTTACGGCAACAATTACTCACCATAGATGCCCCTGTTGGAAGTTTTGAACGAGAAAGGCAAATTCTTCAAATAAACTCGAAAATAGAAAAAGATATTACCGAAATGACAGTTGCCTTTAAAAGTGCACAAAAAAAGTTGTCTCAAAAATTATCTGTAAACGCCTCGTTGGGAGTTTTTTCTATAATTACGGCTGGACTTTCTACCATCAGTTCCAATCTGGATACACTAGCAATCATAGGTTCTATTGCCGCTGGCACAGGTATTAGTGCAAGTATTAAAGAGTTTGCAAAAGAGTGGTTAGATTACCAAGGCGAACTTGAAAAGTTGCGATCAAATCCTAATTATTTCATTTGGAAATTAAAAAAACGTGCCTAACAAAGGTGCAGTGGATGGTGGGGATTCTGCCGCATTTTCGAACATTTTTCTGGCTTCGGCCCTTTATTTATCACAAGCATTGTCCACGTCCGCCCCAGAGCCAGTAACGCAAACCATTAGGATGGGGATTATCTTTTATAATCTTATCCCTGGACAAAAGACATAAATTACCTTTGCGGGCATTCGAGGAGGCGCGGGAATATGGGAAAGGACCTCTCCTCCGGCCCCTCTCCTGAAAGGAGAGGGGGGTGAGGCTGGGGCGGAGGCGGCGGACAAGCTTCCTGTGGCCGATGGCGGTTTGCCTGCAGCTGGGGGCTGGCACAGGTGAGGCGGCCTCGGGCGATTAACAGGAACACGGACAGATGTTGGGCCTGTCCGTGCCTGAGTTAATGTTAGAACGATTGTGCTAGAAAGTCAAGGGGGAATTTGGGAATTGGAAATTATTCGGAGGCCTATTGCGCTAGATATTGAATCTGGCTATACTGTATTTATTAAGAGGCAGACATTAACCTCATACCGCCTAACATACTAAGTGAGTCCACTGAAAAAACAGCACTTTAACAAGTGAAGCACGACAATGGCCTCTCAAAAAGCCGCATAAAGACTTCCGTGCGAAGCCAACACAAACGCAAAAAAGAGACTAAAGGTTGTTCCGAGGAGCCTATTTCAGGCTCTTTAGGAGCGATTTGCAACTGATCCTTCTTGAATTTGGCTTTTTCATAACGCAAGATACTGCGCACATTGCTCATCAAAGCCGATCCGACGATCAAACTGGTGACCCGGAACAAGCCGCGGACCGGCAATTTACCTGCCGGGAACGAATGCTTGATTGTGCGCATGGTGGCTTCCACCGCAGCCCGCAAGTTTTTGCCGCTGTGTTTTTGCTGATCTTTTGCCCGGCGGCGCCTGGCTACTTGAACCTCATGCAGGTTGAAATCCAGGTGATAGTGTTTGTCGCGTTTGCCTGGCTTGACGCGGCATTGACCACTTTTATGAAAAGGACAGGTTTCGCAATGAAGCGGTTCAAAATCAGCAACCAGGGCGCCTTTCTTGTTTCCCCAGTGAATGCGAGCAACCTGTTCCTGTGGACAAGTCATCTGGAGGGGCACTCCTTGTTCATCAACCTGGAAGGTATAGGCTGCCAAACCGAATTTACCTTGATCTGGGTGACGGCCTTTGATGGCGGTTGGGACTAATTCCACATGGTTTTTCTGTAAGACCGGATCGGCTTCCGGACTGCTGTACGCGCCGTCCGTATGCAGGGTTTCCAGGTCCGTGCGCTGCTTCAAATCCGGTACAGCGATAATCATCAGATCAGAATCCTCCACATGATTGGGTGCCACCTGAACCTTGGTGATCAGTTGGCAAGGATTGCTTGGTTCGCAGGTCTCAGCCAGGTTGGCCACGTAGCCTTTGTACTCCTGCTCCTGCTTGCGCCGAAAGGTAGCTTCCAGGTCATCGCAGGACTGCAAACACTCGGCACTGATCTCTTCGTTTTTCTTGGCCCGCACCTGTTGGCCTTCCAGGTGAAAATTATCACTGAAAAAGCGCTCGAAAACTTGAAAGACGGGTTCTGACCCGTAACACTCTTTCAACTCACTCCGGACCCGATACATGCTCTCGCCTACCTGCTGAATGTTCCGATGGGTTTCTTCTTTCCCTTTGATGCTATACGTATACTGCCCAGAACTGACTTTCAAGTAGGGTGCAAACATCTCTTTGTAGCTTTGTCGATCAGCTTCGGATAAAATGCGGTAAAGACGCTGAATGGCTTCTACCAACAACTGCAAGCGACTCATATCCATGATGTTACTGGCAATTTGCGTGCTATCCATTCGTTGAATGTGCGTCTGAATTTTCAAGTCGCTAATCTGCTGATCTGTGATCTCTTCAAATGCCTTTACCAGGAGATTGACCCCTTGGGCTTGATTGTACCGGCTCAAACGCTGTCGAAAATTGTACAGCGTGCGTATATCAAATTCGCCTTCTTTCAAATCTCGGTAGCCCAAGGCATAGCGTACTTGCATATCAAAAACAGAATGATCGTACAATTCTTCGTCACTCCAGCCAAATCCAGCCTTGAGCGTTTCCAGGCCCACCAATACATTCACCGGTATGTTTGGCCGGGAGGGTTGATCATCATATAAAACTGCAAAAGCTTCTTCTTTCAAACGACAGAAGGTCTCTCGATAGAATACGCCTGCCCAGGATCGATCCAGACGTTGCTGGTGTTTCTCGGGAAGATCGCTCACATTGCTGATCAGCAAGGGTTGTAGATGACGTTTATTCGCTTTGAACATGCTTCACTTTTTCCGCAGGAAGGATGTCTCTATTATATTAAACTCTTACCTTTTTCGTCCAATCGTTTTTTCAGTGGACTCACTAAGTTAAATAGGTTGTTATACGGACCGCCTATACGCTGTTATACGATCTGCTTAAGCGCGAGTTAGGTGGCATTCTTAGGAGGATAATCTTATGGAAAATTTAAACTCAAGCCCCAAAAAGAAGATACCTTTTGAAATAATAGCCGCTATAGTAATGGGGCTATTAGCAGTTGGCTGCTTCCTTTTTCAAGCCATTTCTTTAAACTCACAGACTACCAAACTCGAAACAGTATTGTTCAACCTCCTTCAATTTTTGTTAACTATAGGGTTTGCATGGTTTAGCGGAAGAGAGTTGAGCAGGGTTGAATTCGAAAAAAGTCTAAAGCAATTTGCAATTGGTGCATATAGGAGGATTACCGATATTGACAAGATGCTAAGACGATTACAAAGAGAATTAACAGATATGCAAGTTCTGGAGCCCGAGAATCAAGGGAATCTTCACATCATCGATGCAATCGTCTATGACACATGTAAAGTTGTCCAATCTTCAACTGATGATTGGGCAGACGTGATTGGCAATGAGCTTATCGCAATTGAAAAGATAAGAACTCGAGCACCAGAAAGATGAAATCGAATTAACGCAAAAAGCAACCGGCACAGCAGAAGTGTCAGACAAGAAGATCGGCGATATAGAAAAGAAAATTGACGAGTTAAGATCCAGCTTACCAATGCTACTAAGTATCTCGTCAAAGGAATTTAGGAATCAATCCAAATTTCCCCAGCAACGGCAGCGGAGTGGATTCTCAAAAGACGCGAGACTGACAATGGATTAAGGCTTCGGGTTGCAATCGGTCACGAATATTCGAATGGAAAGAAACCCGAAGAGATCAATCTAGATCAGAAGCTTTTTATTTTGGATAGAGAACCATTCGGAATTGATCTAGTAGATTCGGACAGAAATGTGCTTGGTAGAGTGCTCAATCTTTTCCACATGAAATACAAGACTTTCCGATCTGCAATGGAACTTTGTTATGACCTTAATATGCTCCCCGTAACGTATGGGCGTAATATTGATGAATTTCACAGTGAGGGCAAGAATTTCCTTAACATAGATATCCTAGTGAAGAGAAAACCCAAAATAGAAAAAACTGTCACTATAGAGAGCAAAACAGTCATGGAATAGTTGGCGCCACCTAACGCTGGCTCCAGCGGATGGGCCTTCTGCTTAGTGCAAAAAAGGCGGCAAGCGAGTTATTCACTCAGTGGAAGAAGAAGTCTCGCAAATCCGTCCGCCGCTGAGCCAGGCCGTTGAGCTCTGGAAAGGGATAAAAGTATATGGCCACAGGGCGAAGTAATCAGTTAATCAAACAGATTGGTGAATATCTCGTTGCCTGCGAGCTTGCTCGACGAGGGTTTCTCGTTGCTACCTTCTCTGGCAATGTCCCTGACTTTGATCTCATAGCGACGGACTTCAAGGGCTCTTCATGCCCAATCCAGGTAAAGACCATCAAGGGAGGGGCATGGCAATTCTCGATCGACAAGTTCGTAGAAATTACCTTCGATGGAAGTAAACAGATCATCGGAGAAAAGAAACCGCTCCCAATTCCACAATTAGTGTCCGTGTTTGTTATTGCTGCAGAAAAATACGGCGAGGATCAATTCTTTGTACTTGAATGGTCGAAAGTGCAGGATATTTTGGTAGACAATCACAAGCGTTGGCTGGACTCTCATGGAGGAGTAAGACCAAAAAACCCGATTCAATGCATTGTGCCCTTTTTCAGACGGATTTGCGAGACTATAAAGATAATTGGTCGATAATTAGTGAGAAGTTATAACCTTGACAACGATCGGACGTAGATGGCGGGCATTTGAAGGGCGCGGGAATTTGTGAGACGACCTCACCTCCGGCCTCTCTCCTGAAAGGAGAGGGAAGCGAGGCTGGGGCTGAGGCGGGGGCGGGAGGCGGGGCGAAACGAGGGTAAACTAGGGGAATGCTGAAGAAAGCGTACAGATGGCGGGCATACGAAGAGGCGCGGGAGTTTGTGCGCGGGCTGGGGCTGAGGAATCTGTTGGAATGGCTGGCATGGGCTAAAAGCGAGGAGAGACCAAGTGACATTCCTATGAATCCCAGTGAAATTTACCAGCATCGGGGATGGGTGGATATCGGCGACTGGCTGGGTAATGGCTATATCATCAGGCACGGGGGAAACTGGAGATCGTTTGAAGAGGCACGGGAATTTGTTCGAAGCCTGGGATTGAAGAATTGACAATGAATGGAGAGCCTGGTCAAAGAGTCATGAACGCCCCAAGAATATTCCCATTCCCCACGTATGTGGGGGTGTACCGCAAGGGCACGGCGACGCCGTGCCCCAACGGGCATTTTCCCCACGTATGTGGGGGTGAACAGGCGGAGATCCCGGAGGCGTGGATTGAAACGCGAGAGGTCTCTTACACATCAGCATTCATGAACGTAGTTCACCCCGAAGGATGAAAATCTTGTTACCGGAGTCCAGCATCTCCTGACGTGGGTGACTCCGAAGTCTGGCCCCCTGGGGGTGCTTCGCGAAGACTTCGGAGTCCGAGGATCCGATGTGGTATGCCCTTTAGGGCAGAGGGGAACCGGCGGAGATCCCGGAGGCGTGGATTGAAACGCGAGAGGTCTCTTACACATCAGCATTCATGAACGTAGTTCACCCCGAAGGATGAAAATCTTGTTACCGGAGTCCAGCATCTCCTGACGTGGGTGACTCCGAAGTCTGGCCCCCTCGGGGGTGCTTCGCGAAGACTTCGGAGTCCGAGGATCCGATGGTTATTTTCAAGTTAGACTCTGGGCGAAGCGCAAGCAGCTTTCCCACCCAATCAATTCTGTTATAATAATTTTGCCATTTCGTGGGAACCGCCACGAATGGCCGTATTTCATGAAATGGAGACAAAATGAAACGCTTACCAAGAATAACCTGGCTTTTTATGGCCTTGATCCTGCTGGCCCTGTCCGCCTGCGGAGGCGGAGGCGCGGCCACCCTGCCCGCCGTTGATACGGGTCCGGCATTTACACAGATCGCCTCAACCGCGGTTGCATTGGAAACGCAGATCGCGCAGGTGGCAATGACGGAGACCAGCATCTCCATGCCCACCTCCACACTCCCGGCCACCCCCACCCCGCCGGCAACCAATACTCCGCTGCCACCCGATACCCCTGCACCCACTCCCGCTCCGACGGCGACAAAAGTCATTGTGTATCCCACGCCAAACGGCACAGCCTCAGCGAATACCGGGCCGGTCCCGACGATGAAAGTGACTCTATTCACCAACAATCTTGAGACTTACTCGGCGATCCTGATTGCCGGACAGCCGCTCATCCTGCGGGCGCAGGTGGAAAACACCAGCGACATTCCCTTGAAGGTGACTGCCAACCTGGATGTGCCGGATGGCTGGGATGTGGACCAGGATAAATTCAGCGATTGTCCCACCAATAATTCCTTTGACCGCCATGAGGTCTGCACGATAAGCTGGTATTTCACGCCACAGGTCAGCGGGCAGGTGTACCTGCGGGTGTATGTGCGCGGGGTTTACACGGATATTAATGGCAATTCCCAGCGTATCACGGATTCACCGGCTTTCGACTTTATTGTTCAGCCTGGCAATAGTTAGCGGATCCAATTGATCGTAATCAAAAAAGAGGCACGAAAAGCGTGCCTCTTTTTGATTTAAAAGTAGAAATTCTTAACCGCGAAGCAGGGAAGTTCGCGAAGGGTTATAAAGGTTTTCTTCGCGTTCTCCGCGGCTTCGCGGTTAATCTGGCAAGAATGACCAAACATCAATACGACTTTAAGAACACCGTGACGACAGAGCGTATTTCAGGCTCAGTGGGGGAAGGCGGCGGGTATAATAGAACGAATTTTGAGGAGAGGCATGCTGGTGAAGAGCCGAAAACAGGAATTCTGGAGCGGCGTAAGGGATGAGACCCCGATCTTATTGGGGGTGGTTCCCTTTGGCATGCTGTTTGGAGCGCTGGCGATCAGCGCCCACCTGTCCAGCCTGGCGGCCCAGGCCATGTCGGCGATCATTTTCGCCGGTTCGGCCCAGTTCATCGCGGCACAACTGGTTGGGACGGGCAGTTCCGGACTGGTGATCCTGATGGTGGTCTTCGTGGTCAACCTGCGGCATGCCTTGTACAGCGCTTCGGTGGCAGCGCACGTCAAAGGTCTGAACACCGGCTGGAAAATGCTGCTGGCGTACCTGCTCACGGACGAGGCTTATGCCGTCACCATCATGCACTACAACCGGGAAGGGGATTCCGAGACCCGGCACTGGTATTTCCTGGGAGCCGGCCTGACGCTGTGGAGCGCCTGGCAGACCAGTACTGCGCTGGGCATTTTCATCGGGGCGCAGATCCCGGCCAATTGGCCGCTGGGTTTCATCCTGCCGCTGACCTTCATCGCCCTGGTCGTCCCGGCGCTCAAGGACCGGGCGGGCGTGGCGGCTGCCCTGGCGGCGGGTGCGGTCGGGCTGCTGGCTTTTGGCTTGCCCTACAAGACCGGGCTGCTGCTGGCGGGGCTGATCGGTATCCTGACCGGGCTGCTGGTGGAGGGCAGGCCGAAATGAACATCTGGCTGGTCATGATCCTTGCCGGACTGCTGACCTTCGCCACCCGGCTGTCGTTCATCCTGCTGTTCGAGCGGATCCGCATGCCGGAGTGGTTCCGGCGCGGGCTGCGTTTTGTGCCAGTGGCGGTGCTTTCGGCGATCATCCTGCCGGAGTTGACCCGCCCCAATGGAAGCCTGTTCCTTTCCTGGCGCAACCCGCAGCTTCTGGCCGGGGCGCTGGCGATCCTGGTGGCCTGGAAGACGAAGAATGTGCTTTTGACGATCGCGGCGGGGATGGGGGCGCTGCTGATATTTCGGTTTGTGCTGGGGATTGTTTAGAAGCAAGCAGGAGGGGAATTAACCGCGAAGAAAGGACCCTGCTGAAGGGCGCAGGGCAGGCGAACGCGAAGAATTTAAAGCCTTATTTGCGCCATTTGCCTATTCGTGTCATTCGCGTGAAGAATCGCACAAGGTTTCCGTGATTCCCTTCAGGCACGCACGAAGGGGTTGTGGCGCTTTTCATGCCCAACCGTGGTTTCGGGGCCATGGCCGGGAAGCAGGCGGGTCTCGTCCGGCAAGGTATACACTTGCGAACGGATGCTGCTAACCAGCGCATCCCAATCGCCTCCGGGCAGATCCGTGCGGCCGACGGAGTCCTGGAAGATGAGATCCCCGCAAAAGCAGGCTCCGGCCTCCGCACAGTGGAAAATACAATGCCCGGGAGTATGACCGGGGGTATGACGCACCTCAAAGGTTGTACTGCCAAGGCTCAGAACAAGACTGGCGGAGAGAGCGAGACTGGGCGCAGGGCTGGCTGGCAGGCTGATACCGAAAAAGGGGGCACTTCCCCGGGCGTTCCAGAGCGGGAGGTCAGCAGGATGCAAGGCGATGACCGGCGGCTGACCCAGAAGGTGCACCAGGTCCCCGGTTCCCCCGATGTGGTCAAAGTGGGCGTGAGTGATCCAGATCTGGCTGATCCGCCAATGACGCCGGCTGGCCCCGGCCGCGATGATCTTCCCATCCCAGGCTGGATCAATGACGGCCGCCTCGCCGGTATCCGAGTCCGCCAACAGGTAGGTATTGGTCTTTAACGGACCCAGGGTAAGCGCTACCATTTTGAGCATGCTATCCCTCCGGCGGCATCATGATCGCAGGCTGTTCCGCGCGGACCTTCTCGTGCGGCATGAAAAATCCCGACACCATCAGCATCACTCCCAACAGCCCCAGGTTGACCGGATAGACCAATGCCGGTTCTTTTGTATACAATATCCCTGCCAGGAGCGGGGCCAGGATGACCGCCAATGAATTGAAGGTCTCGGCCACCCCATAGGCCAGGCCCATTTGCGCCGGATGGATGAGCGGACGGATCTGGGCATAGATCAGGGAACGCACCGACCGGTACCCGCCCAGCAGGAAAAAGCCCAGCGCATACCAGCCCAGCCCGCTGCCCTTCCAGAGCAACAGCGAGAAGGCTGCCACCGAGACATGCGCCAGCAGGAACCCGGTCCGGGCGGCGAACTGACCCAGCACCAGGGCCAACAGGGTGTTCCCCAGGCTGCCGGCCGAGCCGAGCAGGCCAATGCTCTCCAGGGACAGGCCGCGTTCATTTTGCAGGAAGCGCGGCGCCAGAGGTTGGGGCAGATACATGACAAGCATGGCCAGGAAGCAGACCACCAATAAACTGACAAAGCGCGTATTCTTCCACAATTTTTCCGGAGGCGCGGCCGGGTTGTGGATGTCGCGCGGCTGCCTGCGCAGGAAGACAAGCATCACGGTCGAGACGACGAAGATGCCGGATGCGACCAGGTAAACACTGCGCAGGCCGTAATGTTCTCCAATCCAGCCGCCGGTGACAGGGCCGAATACCGTCCCGAGACTATAGGCGGCCGAGACCAGGGTCATGGCCCGCACGAGTGAAAGTTTCCCGCGTGCGCTGGTGATGTAGCTGTTCAATGGAGAGGAGACGAAACCTGTGAAGCCGTATATCAGCATCCCTATGACGAAGACCGGCAGCGTCCGGGCCAGGGCCATCACGCCGGTAGCCAGCACACCCAGGGTCCAGGCGGCCACCAGCAGGGGCTTGCGCCCGATACGGTCGGCCAGGTATCCGGCTGGAATGTGCGCAGACATCATCGCCAGCCCAAAGAGACTGAAGACCGAGGCGATCGTCATCGTATTTGCCCCCAACTGCTGCAAATAGATGGGTTGGAAATAGATGAACATGCCCTCGCCAATCCCCCAGGTGAGCAGGGAGATGGAGAGCAGGACCAGGTCAACGCTCATGAAGGGCTTGAGACCCGTTCAATGAAATCAGCCGCAGCCTTGAAGACCAGCTCCCGCGTCGGCTCTTCGGTGATCACGTGCCCGCCGCCTTCGACCCACAGCATGTGTTTATCGGGCGTGGCCAGATGATCAAATATTTGCTGCATGCTGTCCTTGATGACATAATCGTCATCGCGTGAATGGATGAGCAGCACCGGCACGGAAATCCTGGGCAGGGCGGCATGCATTTCAGCCAGCAGGACCTTCAACTCGACCGCGGAACGCAGCGGGTTCTGCGGATAAGACACATGCTGCTGGTAGGCTGCCTGGTCGAACCAGCCGCCGCCGGGTCCGCCGGCTTTCTTCATGTAGGGTTTGATGCGGCTTAAAATGCGAACGGCCCAAAGCGGAAGGGGTATGTTTGGCAGGTCGTACGGTGTGGACATGGCAACCACACCGCGCACCGGGAGGTAACAGGCGGAGGTCAGGGAGAGGATCCCGCCCATGGAAAGGCCGAGCAGGAAGACCTGGTCTGTGCAGCAGCGCAGCAGGTTACAACCGTCTTCGACGGAGAGCAGCCAGTCCTGGTGGCGCGAACGGATCATATCCTCGGGCCGGGTGGCGTGACCGTTGAGCCGGATGCCGCAGACGGTATAGCCCTGGTGGTTGAGATACTCGCCCAGCCAGCGCATTTCCTTGGGCGCGCCGGTGAAGCCATGCGTGACCAGGCAGCCGATATGGGCGTTTTTCCCCTGTCCGGGGAAGAAGAACGGTTCAGCAGTGGGGATGGTTTGGGGCATGGGGTTAGCGCATCCAGGCGGGTTTTTTGCCGGCAATTTGTTGGTAGACCGGGCAATCCGGGTCGTGCGCACCTGGCAGGTATCCGGTGGACAGCAGGAATTCTTTGACGATCTCTCCGCCGGTAAAAACAAAGGTTTTTTTGAAAAGTTTCGTCCATTCCTCCAGGGTGAGCGGATGGTGTGCATCCAGCCAGCCTTTGAACGAGCCAAACCCGCCGCGCAGCCCCTGGATGCGCCTGGCGTTTTCGATGACCGCGTTGACCTTCAGCCGGTTGCGGATGATCCCGGCATCAGAAAGCAGGCGGGCTACATCCTGATCGGCATAGGAGGCGACCCTGTCCACATCGTAACCTTCAAATGCCCGGTGGAAGTTATCCTTGCGCTTGAGCATCAGGGTCCAGGAAAGCCCGGCCTGGTTGATCTCCAGGGCAAGGCGTTCGAGCAGGGCGGCATCCCGGTCAAGCGGAAAGCCGTACTCGTTATCATGGTAGCTCTTATTGAGCGTATCTTCCGGGTGGAGGCGCAGGTATTCGCAGTAGCTGGTCATGCCATCATCCAATCAATTTGGCCCAGGAGCCCTTCGGGTAGATGTACTGCGGATCGACCGGATCCACTTTCAGGGAAATTTCCTTGCCCTCTTCGATGTACCCCAAAGCTTCCTGCTCGACCAGCCAGGTGGTATGCGCCTGGTAGGCCGGGCTGCCGGGCATGTGGATTTCGAGTTCCATCTCGACGCGCGCCATGCGGTAGGTATTGACCGGTTCCTGGCTCGACGAAAGTATTTTCGCCCAGGCCCAGACCGCCCGTTCCTGGCGTGTCCGGTCATCAACCTTTTCGGGTTTTTGTTTACGCGACCGGCGCAGGCGGAGGAAGTACCAGATGAACACGACGATGGTCAGAATTGGTAAGGCAACTAAAAGAAAATCCATCATGGAATGCCTCTCCATAAATCAGAAAAATGGTCAGGAAGCCTGGGCAAACAAACGGGCCAGGCCGTCATAGGGTGCCAGGGGAATGAGCTCGAACTCGATCAATTCGGCCGTCACCAGCGGAAGGGTGGCCAAAAGCTGGTACGCTTCTTCCAAATCTGCACATTCAAGAATTATAACGGAGGTATGCAGGTCACGGTGGAAATAGATTTCTCGCAGTGCGCCGGATTGCTGAAGCTCCCAGACTCTTTTGGCTTCGTCTTTGAGAAGGGGTTGGAAATCCTTTTCCGTTTTCCCCTGGCACTCTTTTTCAACTGCAAGAATTTTCATGATCTTCCTCAACGATCGTAAGAAGCAGTGGTGCCGATCTGAATAAAATACCAGATATTGCTGCGCGTGCCAAAGAATGCCACCCGGTCAGTAAAGCTCTGCGGATTGAGCTCTGCCGGGCTGCAACAGCCATAATGGGGAATGGTATCAAAGCCCAGAGGGATGACCTCACCATCATACCAGGCGTCAATCCGGCCAGCTTTCTTGAAGAAATAGAACGGCCTGCCCTGGATGGTCTGGAATCCGAATGATTCTTCATATCCATAGAGATCCGATAGCGCCTGACCATCCTGCACAATCTGTCCACACGCGTCCACCTGGGCAACATTGTTTTCGGCTCTTTCGGTGACGAAAGCCGTCTCAAGCATCCAGTGCCGGTCATAGGTCCATAGGCCGCGCAATGCCTGGATGGGACTGCCATGACCGGTCGAAATCCTGAAAATTTCCTTATCATCCATGGTCATGGTGACAAATCCATTTTCGGAGCCTGAGTAGTCTTCCCTGGCCACCAGACGAGCCCCATTAAATTCTGACCAGATGGAGAAATGCATATCCTGAAAAAAAGAGTGATCCGGGAAATATTCCCCCCTGGGCAATGTGCTGTAAGTCCAGGATGCGCCAGCGGTTGTCGTGAAGTTTAATGGATCGAGTGACGGTTCCGCGGCCAGCTCATCGATCACAACGATCAACCCATTGGATGTTTGGGTCGAGTTGGGAATGGGGCTGGCCTTCGAAGTAGGGATCGGCGTTGGTGTCGATGCGGGGAATGGAGCAACAAATGAAGGAGAAGGAACCGGCGTGGAGGATGTCACCATAGATGATTGGCAGCCAGCAAGGAGCAAACAAAAGAAGGCGAGTAAAAGGCTCTTCATCGCAATATCAACATCGAATACTGCTTAAACTGAGCTTTCAGCCAATCGTCCGTAACTCCCGCGATATGTCGCTGAGACATTCGGCGCCATCCCTGGTGATGGCGATATTATCTTCGATGCGCACCCCGTTGCGCCCAGGCAGGTAAATGCCCGGTTCGACGGTGAAAGTCATGCCGGGCTCCAGCTGCTGCTTGTTATCGTCGCGCATGTACGGATCCTCATGCCCTTCCAGGCCGATGCCGTGACCGGTGCGGTGGGTGAAATACTGCCCGTAACCGGCTCTTTCGATGATAGTCCGGGCGGCAACATCCACATTGGCGCACGGGACACCCGGTTTCGCCGCGTCCCGCCCGGCTGCGTTGGCTTCCAGCACGACCTGGTGGATCTTGCGGTACTGCTCGTCCACTTTGCCCACCGCGAAGGTGCGCGTCAGGTCGGAGATATAGCCGTCCACTGCCGCGCCCCAATCCACCACGAGCAGGTCGCCAGGCTGCAGTTTCCGATCCGAGGGGGAGGCATGTGGGTTGGCGCTATTCGGCCCGCTGGATACGATCGGGGCGAAGGGCATATCGGACTGCGAACCGTGTCGCAGCAGTTGGACCACCAGTTCGGCTGCGATCTCTTTTTCGGTCCTGCCAACCTTGATGAACGGGATGGTCGCCTCGAGCGCAGCCTGCGCCACCCGGACCGCTCTGCGCATAGCCAATATCTCGTTCTTCTCCTTGCAGACACGCATATCGCCAACCATATTGGCTGCATCCGGGCATTGCATCTCCCCGGCGATGGCGACCACCTTGCAAAATTCCAGGATACGCATGTGCAGCGGTTCAACACCAATGCGTTTACCCTGCAATCCCAATGATCGGCCAGCTTCCAGGAAAACCGTTTCCCATTCGGCCGGGTTCTCTCCGTAAGGAAAAGTCTTGAGTTTGAACGGAAGATCTTTTACTTTGAGCATTTCCAGTTCTGGCAGCACCAGCACGGGTACCTCATCTGCCTTGAAGAAGGCCACCACGGGGCGCTCCATTAAGTGGAAGTGCAGGCCGGTCAGGTAGATCAGGCTGGGGCCCGGATTGAGCGCCAGGGCATCCAGGTTGGAGGAACACAGCAGACGGTTAAGTTTTTTCAGGCGGGAGGCGTACATGAGAATCCTTTCTTTGCAAAGAACATCCTTTGAGAGAAATGCTTTCGAGTTTCAGGCGCGGTGAAATCTTTTCACGAATGCCACTTGCAGGAACCAATCCGTCAGTCCAGGGAGAAGAGTATCAATGCCGATCAGGGGTAAAAACCACCACGGAATGACCAGTGTCCGCCGCGGGTGCTTTGCCAGATTGACGATATGCCGGGCAACATGGGCGGATTTCATATATATCCAGCCTGGCGGATTAATGGCCTGTTTAATGGCAGCATCGCTCCTGGAGTGCTGGCTGAATTCGGTGAACGCCGGACCGGGGTAGATGCCACAAACATGGATCCCGAAGGAAATCACCTCGCGCCGCAGCGCATTCGTGAAACCGCGTATGCCGTATTTCGTGGCGGCATAAATGGTATACATCGGGGCGGGGATGAGACCAGCCATCGACGACATATTGATGATCGTTCCGGTGCGGCGGGCCAGCATGGAAGGCAGGACGGCGCGTGTGACCTGGATCAGGCCGCGCAAATTGGCGTCGATCTGTGAATCGATATCGTTGGCAGGGTCAAGCGATTCAAGCCAATCCAGGCGGCCAAAACCAGCATTGTTAAAGAGGATGTCTATCCGGCCAAAGGTATCCAGCACAATCCGGACGGTATTGTCGATCTGGGATTGCTTGCACACATCCAACCCGATTGCCAGGGCCTCGCCGCCATCTGCGCGGATCTGCTCCGCCAGGGTGGTCAGCCGGTCCAGGCGCCGGGCGGCCAGGACAACAATGCAGCCTTCCCGGGCGAAAAGCCGGGCTGCGTCTGCGCCGAAACCTGAGGAGGCACCTGTGATGAGGACAATTTTGCTTTTCAGAGATTTTGGCACAAGAATATCCTTGATGCAGGTAAATTTTATTTTGGGAGCAGGCTGGTTTTCAGCGTGTTTTCCATCACCCCTGGAAGGCAGTCATAGATGGGCTTATTTAATGCCTTCTCGAATTCCTGTTGAATGCCAAGATAAGCCTTCCACCTGGAAAGGGTATATTCGTTGATCCCGTAACGCAGGGTCACATCAACCAGCCTTTTTTCAATAAGACAATACCCGGAGGGCAGGGCAAGCGCATCACAAAGTTGGATCAATTTATCAAATGGGGTGTACTCTATCCGTTCAAGATACTCCCGTATGAAGGCGATCTCTGCGTCAGAGCACCCCTCCCAAGTGCCCACGATGGCCCGGACATCTTTTATCGGGAAGGAATGGGTCAGGCATACCCTGGCGGCATCCTCGAAACCCTGGTCAGCGAGGAAGTGGTATCCGTTCAGGATATGGTGCATATGAGTGGGCCCCTCGCGCCGGCCAATATCGTGAAGGTACCCGAGGACGAAGGCCGCTTGTGGGTCCAGTGACGGATGCTCCCGTGCAATCGCTTCTGCGGCCTGGGCCACGAAGCGGGAATGGCTGACCCAGGGTCCCGGGTTGCGCCCTTCCGCCTCGGTCATCAGGTCCTGGGTTTCTTCCATGGACGGCATTCTCATGCGTTGGGAACCAGTCAACTCAGCCTTCGACTTTTAACTTTTATTCCTGTTCCTGGGATTGTTCTTCCGGCCTGCGCCTGGGCCGCGGTGGCTTTAGCAGCGGGTCGGGTGCAATGGCAAGTTCGAGCACCTGGTCCATGTGCTGGAGCGGGATGATCTTTAAGTCCTCGCGCACCTTCTTGGGCACATCCACCAGGTCCTTCATATTTTTCTCCGGGATGAGCACCACTTTCAGCCCGGCGCGGTGGGCAGCCAGCACTTTCTCGCGCAGGCCGCCGATGGGCAGCACCCGCCCGCGCAGGGTGATCTCTCCGGTCATCCCGACTTCTTTATAAACCGGTCGCCCGGTCAGTGCCGAGATGAGCGCGGTTGCCAGGGTGATGCCGGCAGACGGGCCGTCTTTAGGGATGGCCCCTTCCGGAATATGCACGTGGATATCCATGCGTTCGAAGACGTCCAGATCGATGCCCAGATCGGCTGCGCGGCTTTTGACATATGTCAATCCAGCCTGGCCGGATTCCTGCATCACCTCGCCTATCTGTCCGGTCATTTGCAGGTTGCCCTTACCGTCCAGCACGGCGACTTCGATGGACATGATTTCGCCGCCGTTCTCGGTCCATGCCAGGCCGGTAGCCACGCCGACTTCATCCTGCCGTTCGGCCTCGGTCTGGAAGAACTGCTGGGGGCCCAGGAATTTCTCGATCAGTTCGGGAGTGATGAGGCTGGGATAGCGTTTCTCTTCGGCTTTCAGACGCGCCACTTTGCGGCAAATCCGCCCAATCTCACGTTCCAGGTTGCGAACCCCGGCTTCGTAGGTGTATTCGTGAATGATGCGCCTGAGCGCCTCCGTCTGGAAGCCCAGGTCAAGGCTGTCGATGCCGCTTTCTTCGATCTGGCGCGGGATCAGGAACCGGTTGGCAATGATGAGCTTTTCTTCTTCGATATAACCCGGGAACTCGATCACCTCCAGGCGGTCGAGCAGGGCGGGTGGTATGGTCATCAGGGTGTTGGCTGTTGTGATGAACATCACTTTGGACAGGTCGAAATCCAATTCGAGGTAGTGATCCGAAAAGGCGTGATTTTGTTCCGGGTCGAGCACTTCCAGCAGTGCCGAGGAAGGGTCACCGCGGAAATCCTGGCCGAGCTTGTCGATCTCATCCAGCATGAAAAGCGGGTTGGCAGTCCCGGCCCGCTTTAAGGTCTGGATGATGCGTCCTGGCAGCGCACCAATGTAGGTACGCCGGTGGCCGCGGATTTCGGCTTCGTCCCTGATTCCGCCCAGCGAAACGCGCACGAATTTGCGACCCAGCGCCTCAGCAATGGATTGCCCCAGGGAAGTCTTGCCGGTGCCGGGCGGACCGACGAAGCACAGGATGGGCTGGCGTTCCTTTTTTGGCTTGAGCGAGCGTACGGCAATGTATTCCAGGATGCGCTCTTTGGCCTTCTTCAGCCCATAATGGTCGCGCTCCAGGATGCGCGCGGCGTGCTTGACATCCAGGTTGTCATCCGTACTGTTCGACCAGGGCAGGTCGATGATCCAATCCAGGTAGGTGCGGATGATGCCCACCTCGGGCGCCATGGGCGGCATCTGGTTCAGGCGTTCCAGTTCCTTGATGGCGGTGCTGTGGGCCTGTTGCGGCAACCCGGCGGCCTCGATTTTCTTCTTAAGGTCGATCAGGTCGCGCGAAAAGATATCGCCTTCGCCGAGTTCGGTCTGGATCTGCTTCATCTGCTCGCGCAGGTAAAATTCGCGCTGGCTTTTATCCACCTCACCCTGAACACGGGTGTGGATTTCATCTTCCAGCTCGAGCACATCCAGCTCCTGGGCCAGCAGCTTGTTGATGCGCTGCAGGCGCTGGCGCGGGTCTTTCATCAAGAGCAGTTGCTGGCGTTCTGTCAGGTTGAGCGAGACCGCCGTGGCGATCATGTCCGCCAGCCAGCCCGGTTCCGATATGTTCATGGCGAAGAGATGGGCCTCTTCGGGGATGGCCCGATCCAGGGAAACGCAGCGCTCGAACAGGTCCAGGGCGTTCCGCATCAAGGCCTGGGTGGTTTTGTCGGCGGTGGTTGGTTCGATGATGACGCGCGCCCGTACCTTGAGCACCGGCGTCAGGCGGGTGAACTCCACCAATTCCACCCTCAGCCGTCCCTGCACAAGCGCTGAAGACGAGCCATCCGGCATCGAGAGCAGCCGCCCGACCGCCATTTCCACACCGATCGGCATGAAATCATTCGAACCCGGCTCCTCAACCTCCGCGTCGCGCTGGGTCAGGCCGATGACGGTCAAATTTCGTTCGTGGGCCTCCTGGATGGCCAGCAGGCTGCTCTGGCGGGCGACAAAGACCGGCGTGACCATGTGCGGGAAAATGACGATATCCCGCAGCGGCAGAACCAGCGCCTCGATGCAGCCATCTTCATCCGGTGTCTGGTTGGGAATGCGGTACAGTTCTTCGGTACGTTGACTGAGCGCCATGTTGAAGGAATCATCTTCTTGAAATGACCAGTCGTTTTGAGCCATATCACCTCACCATTTGCCTGTACCTGTGTTGCACCTGTACCTGCAGTATTAGCGCAGGCAGGCACGGGTAACCATCGGCACGTTCACTCGTTTGCACGTTTCTCCCAGATTGTTTTCATTTCGCCAGCGAAGGCGACACTGCCGGCGACCAGGGTCACCCCGCGGCCACCGGCCAGTTCCATCGCCCGGGCCAGCGCAGCTGATGGCGGCCTGACCAACTCCACTGGAACTCCCGCGGATTGCACCAGGCTGACGATCTCTTCCGCGGCGAGTACGCGCGGGTGGTCAGTCTGGGTGGCGATGACCTGTGCCAGCCTGGGCTTTAACTCTGCTAGCATCCCGGCCGCGTCCTTATCCTCCAGGATGGAAAATACCCACACGATCGGGCTGCCAGGAAAAATTTCGTCGAGCGTCTGGCGCAGGTTCCTGGCGGAGTCGGCGTTGTGGGCCGAGTTTATCACGACAGGTGGCTCCCGGCGAACAAGTTCAAAGCGGCAGGGCCATCTGACTTTACCAAAGCCTTTTCGAATTGCCTGCGTGGAGAGACCCAGTCCGCTCGCTTGAAGCGCCGTGTACGCCGTGGCCGCATTCACCACCTGGTGCATGCCCAGCAAAGGGATACGCAGTATAACCGATTTTGGAATGACGGTTGACGATTGAGGATCGACGATGGACGATTGACGATGGACGATTTTCAGAGTCTGACCATCCAGCGAATATTCAATGCGCTTGAAAGTCACATCTCTTCCCACCAGGGTCAGCGGCGAGCCGCGTTCGGCGGAAACCTGCTCCAACACTGCCAGGGCCTCATCCGGCTGGGGGCTCGAAATGACCGGGATGCCGGGCTTGATGATGCCGGCTTTCTCGCCGGAGATCAAGGCCAGGGTGTTTCCAAGCACCGCCATGTGGTCGTAGGAGAGCGAAGTGATCACCGCTACGCGCGGCGTGACGATATTGGTGGCATCCAGGCGCCCGCCCAACCCCACCTCAATGACCGCCGCCTCCACTTTTTCTTGTGCAAAATAGAGAAAGCTGATGGCTGTGGTAATCTCAAAAGTGGTCAGTTTGGGGATCTTTGCAACGGCTGGCTTGATCTGCTCAACCAGTTCGACCAGTTTCGCATGGGAGATCGGCCGGCCGTTGATCTGGATGCGTTCGACATAGTCCTGCAAATGCGGCGAGGTATACAGGCCGGTCTTGAAACCGGCGGCACGCAACGCCGAGGCTGCCAGTGCACAGGTGGATCCTTTGCCTTTCGTCCCGGCGACATGGATGATCGGGTAGGATTCCTGCGGGTTGCCAAGCAGTGCCATCAGGGCGCGCATGCGTCCCAGCTCAAAGTGGGCTTTGGCAAGCTCGGAGGATTTTTTCAGGCTATAATCGACATAGGAATAGAGATAATCGAGTGCCTGGTTGTAAGCGATTTCGTTTTCCATTGTGCAAGCATTGTAAAGCGAAAAACGGAAAACGTAAATCGTTATTTGTTATTCGGTATTTGTAAAGTGTAAAACGCAAATCTGTGAAGGGCAAAATGGACTGCTTCTTGTGTCAGAAACATGCCGGGGAAGTGGCCAGTCCTCCGGGAGGGTATATTTATGAAGATACCAACTGGATGGTCTGCCATGCCCCTGTTAGTAAGGGTCCACCGGGAACGCTTTTTATTGGCTGGCGGGGCATTTTTTGGCGTTGGCGTGGCTGTCATGATCCGGCGTGGATTACAGCGATTTCACTGAAGCGTCGCCGGATGAGGCTGCCAGCTATGGTCCATTGTTGAAAAAGCTGTATGCTGAATTGAAGTCGCTCACTGGTGCAGAGAGGATTTACCAGGTGATCATGTTGGAAGGTGTGCCGCACTTCCATGCCTGGCTGGTGCCACGGACAAAGGAAATTCCTGAGCGAGGCATTGCGTTCCTTGAAAAGGATTTCACATGCAAGGAAGCAGATGCGATCCATTTGGCGACGATACTCCGTGAGGTACTGAACCGGAGATGATCGGTGTACTGACCCTTCACTTGCATTTACCCGGATGCGCCTCGCTTAAAGAAAAGCGCGGCCGGCTCAAGCCACTGCTGGCGCGCCTGCATCGCCAGTTCAATGTATCCGCGGCCGAGATGGGCCTGCAGGACAAGTGGCAGGAGGCAGCGGTGGCCTGCGGGATGGTCGGCAATGATGCCGCTTACCTGCAATCCGCTTTGGAGACGGTGCGGAAGTGGGTGGAGGCCAACTGGCCGGATGGGGATGTTCTGGATACGAAAATTGAATTATTGTAGGGGCGACCCTTGTGGTCGCCTTGGCAGGGAACAATCCTAGAACTGCGGAATTGTCCCACTCACTGGAGGTAACATGGATTTACAACTCAAAGATAAATGCGCCCTGGTCACCGCCTCCAGCCGTGGATTGGGCTATGCCACCGCCCTCGGCCTGGCCCGCGAAGGCTGCCGGGTGGCGATCAACGGCCGCGACGAAGCCAGAGTCACTGCCGCCGCCCAAGCCATCGCCACAGAAACCGGGACACAGGTCATCGCCCTGCCTGGTGACGTTTCCGACCCCGAGGTGCCTGCCCGGCTGGTGCGTGAGACTGTGCTGGCCTTCGGCGGCCTGGATATTTTGATCACCAATGCCGGAGGCCCGCCGGCCGGGTCATTCGAGAGCTTCGACGAAGCTGCCTGGCAAAAGAACATCGACCTGACGCTGATGAGCCACGTGCGCTTGATCCAGGCGGCCTTGCCTTATCTCAAGCAATCCAGGACTGCCAGCGTGCTGACCATCACCTCCTACTCGGTCAAGCAGCCCATCCCCAACCTGGTGCTCTCCAACAGCATCCGGGCTGCCACCGTCGGGTTGACCAAATCCCTGGCGCTGGATCTATGGCTCGACCGGCATCCGCTTCAATTCCATCCTGCCGGCCTGGACCGAGACTGAGCGCGTCTACAACTTAATGAAATCCAGGGCTGCGCTGAACGGGACCACGCTCGAGGCAGAGATTGCGAAGCAATCCAAGGACAGCCCGCTGGGACGCATGGGCCGGCCGGACGAGTTTGCCAACGCGGCCGTCTTCCTGGTCTCGCCGGCGGCATCCTACATCACCGGCGTCATGCTGACGGTGGACGGTGGGATGTACAAGGGGACACTGTAGATTGTCGATTGACGATGGACGATGGACGAAAGACGATTTATAATCGTCCATTGTCGATGGTCAATCGTCAACTTTGATCGAGGAGTGAAAATGATGAAGACCTGTTTGAATTGTGGCAAGACTGAAGAACAAATCCCCCTGGTGACCCTGCAATACCTGGAGGAGCAAGTCTATATCTGCTCCCAATGTTTCCCCATGCTGATCCACTCCCCGGCGAAACTGGCCGGCAAGCTGAGGAATGCCGAGAAGATCCAACCTGCCGAGCACGACGACTAACCCCATGCCCGATCCGCGCATCACCAAGCTCGCCAAAATACTGGTGCATTATTCGCTGGAAATCCAGCCTGGCCAGCAGTTCTCCATTGAAACCCATCCCTGGGCCGAGGAATTGACCCTGGCTGTTTACGAGGAGGCCATCAAGGCCGGGGCGCATGCGATCATCCTGACCAGCACACCTGGCGCCCGGGAACTGTTCTTCAAATACGCCTCGGATGACCAACTCGATCATATTTCGCCCATCGCCAAACTGGTCAACGAGAGCTTCGACGCCATCCTTGACATCTGGACCGAACACAACACGCGTTCCCTGTCGGGAATCGACCCCAGGCGCATGGCGCGTGCCTCCCGGGCCAGGGCCCCCATGCTTAAGGCATCCCTGGAACGCATGGCCAAAAAGGAAATGCGCTGGTGCGGCACCGCCTACCCGACGCATGCCTCCGCCCAGGAAGCGGATATGAGCCTGGCCGATCACCGCGAGTTCGTCTTTGCGGCAGGAATGCTCAATGAGGAGGATCCGGTTGCCTGCTGGAAGAAAGCCGGGCAGGAACAGCAGAAACTGGCGGACTGGCTCAAAGGCCGCCAACAAGTTGTCCTCAAAGGCTCGAATGTGGACCTGAAAATGTCCATCAAGGATCGCATCTTCATCCCCTGCGATGGCAAGGAGAACTTCCCGGATGGGGAGATTTTCACCGGCCCGGTCGAAGACTCGGCGGAAGGCTGGGTGCGCTTCCGTTATCCGGCCATCTGGAGCGGGCAGGAAGTCACCGATATTGAGCTGTGGTTCGAAAAGGGCCGGGTGGTCAAAGAGACCGCCAGCAAGAACCAGGAACTGCTGACCGCCCAGCTTAACACGGATGCCGGGGCGCGTTTCCTGGGTGAGTTCGGCATCGGCACCAACTATGGCATCACCCGTTTCAGCAAGGACATGCTTTTTGATGAAAAGATGGGCGGCACCATCCACCTGGCGGTCGGCGCGGGCCTGCCGGAAACCGGCAGCACGAACGAGTCCGGCATCCACTGGGACATGCTCTGCGACATGCAGGATGCCGAAATGCGCGCGGATGGCGAGCTCTTTTACAAGGATGGAAAATTTGCCATATAAATAGATGCCCGGATGGGGGATTGGGCGTATAATTTTGGGAATAATTCCGCAATTTTAAGGAGATCATCCATGCCCGACCCACGTATTACCAAGCTCGCCAAACTAATGGTACATTATTCGCTGGAGCTCAAACCAGGCCAGCAGGTTGTCATCCAGAGCCACCCGCTGGCCGAGGAATTGACCCTGGCTGCCTACGAAGAAGCCATCAAGGCCGGGGCATTTGTCACCCTGATGACCAATACACCCGGCGCACAGGAAGTTTTTTATAAATATGCCTCTGATGCCCAATTGGAATATGTCTCCCCCATAACCAAAATGGTTGTCGAGACTTTCGATGCTTCCCTGCGGATCTGGTCCGAGCACAACACGCATTCGCTTTCCGGCATCGATCCGGCACGCATGGCGCTCTCCTCGCGTGCCTTTGCCCCGCTGATGAAAGTCAATATGGAAAGGTCCGCTAAAAAGGAATTCCGCTGGGTCCTGACGGTCTACCCCACACATGCCATGGCCCAGGATGCGGATATGTCCCTGGCCGATTACCGCGAGTTTGTCTACGCAGCGGGGATGCTCAACGAAGATGACCCGGTGGCCTATTGGAAGAAGGTCGGGCTGGAACAGCAGAAACTGGTGGGTTGGCTGAAAGGCCGGGATCGGGTTGTACTGAAAGGCTCCAATATCGACCTGAAAATGTCCATCAAGGATCGCACCTTCATTCCTTGCGACGGGAAAGTCAACTTCCCGGATGGGGAGATCTTCACCGGTCCGGTCGAGGACTCGGTCGAAGGCTGGGTGCGCTTCAAATACCCGGCCATCGAGAATGGGCAGGAAGTCACCGATATCCAGCTCTGGTTCGAGAAAGGCCGGGTGGTCAAGGAGACTGCCGGCAAAAACCAGGAATTCCTGACCGCCCAACTCAATACGGATGCCGGGGCGCGCTCCCTGGGTGAATTCGGCATTGGCACCAACTACGGTATTACGCACTTCACCAAGAACATGCTTTTTGATGAAAAAATGGGCGGCACCATCCACCTGGCAGCCGGTGCAGGCTACCCGGAAAGCGGAAGCAGGAACGAATCCGGCATTCACTGGGATATGCTCTGCGACATGACCGATGCCGAGATCCACGTGGATGGCGAGTTGTTCTACAAGAATGGGAAACCGGTCATCTAAATCATGAAACAACTCCTCCAAAATATGAAAACCGGCAAGACCACCGTCGAGGAAATCCCCGTGCCAACGCCACATTCCGGACAGGCGCTGGTACGCGTGGCCGCCTCGCTGGTTTCGGCTGGCACGGAACGCATGCTGGTCGAGTTTGCCGGGAAATCGCTGGTGGGCAAGGCCCGCTCACGCCCTGACCTTGTCAGGCAGGTGCTTGAAAAAATGCGCAGGGAGGGTGTGCTCGTCACCCTGGGAGCGGCCTTCAACCGTCTCGACCAGCCCATGCCGCTCGGTTATTCCTCCGCCGGAACCATCTTCGCGCTGGGCGAAGCAATGGATGGCTTTAAAGTAGGCCAGCGGGTGGCATGCGCAGGCGGTGGGTACGCGGTGCATGCTGAATATAATATCCTTCCCCGCAACCTGCTTACCCCTCTCCCGGATTCGGTGGATTTTGAGTCGGCAGCCTTCACCACCCTGGGCGCGATCGCCATGCACGGTTTCCGGCTGGCCGCCCCGCAGATCGGGGAAAGTGTGGTTGTCATCGGGATGGGTCTTCTCGGTCTGTTGACCGGGCAGATTGCGGCTGCTGCTGGCTGTCATGTTTTGGGAATTGAGGTGGACCCGCAGCGGGTTGCCCTGGCCGGGTCGCTTGGACTGCAGGCCGTGCTGCGCGACCAGGCCGTGGAATCCGGCCAGGCTTTCACCGCCAACCGCGGCTTCGATAAGATCATCATCTGCGCCGACACCCCTTCCAATGACCCGGTTGAACTGGCTGCAGAGCTGGCGCGTGACCGGGGCAGCGTGGTGGCGACCGGCGCGGTTGGGCTGACCTTCCCGCGTAAGATTTACTATGAAAAAGAGTTGAGCTTTATTAATTCGCGTTCCTACGGACCAGGCCGCTATGACCCTTCTTATGAAGAGAACGGCAAGGATTATCCGCTCGGTTACGTGCGCTGGACGGAGGGCCGCAACTTTGAGGCCGTGGTGGATTTAATGGCCAGTCAAAAGTTGCGGGTCAAAAGTCTGATTACGCATCGCTTTCCCATTGAACACGCCGCAGAAGCCTATGAAATCATTACAGGCAGGAAGAAAGAGGCATTTCTTGGGGTTTTATTAACCTATCCTCAGGATGTATCAGGAGTTCCCGCATCACGTATCACATTCCCTGACCGCCACGCACCTGGCACTGGGAAACGTGACACGGTAAAACTGGGTGTTATCGGTGCTGGTCTCTTTGCCAATGCCACTCTTTTACCGGCGCTCAAGAAAGTCGGTAACCTTGAACTGGTGGGTATCGCCTCGGCGGGTGGACTGCATGCCCGGCATGCAGGGGAAAAATTCGGTTTTGCCTACGCTGCTTCCAATGACGACGAGATTTTGGATGACCCTAACATCAATACGGTTGCCATCTTGACGCGCCACGACCTGCATGCTGGTTTGGTGGTCAGGGCGCTGCAGGCTGGCAAACATGTCTTTGTAGAGAAACCGCTGGCAATCACCGGCGATCAGCTGGCGGAAGTCAGCCAGGCGCTCCAGGCTGGAGCAAGTGCGTTGATAACGGTGGGCTTCAACCGCCGCTTTGCTCCCCTGGCCCGGTTGCTGCAAACATTTCTGGCTGCCCGTTCCGAACCGTTATATATGCACTACCGCATCAATGCCGGCTACATCCCCTTGAACCACTGGACCCACGATCCTTCCCAGGGCGGTGGACGAATCATTGGCGAGGGTTGTCACTTCGTGGATTTCCTGACCTTCGTGGCCGGGGCCGCGCCGATTTCGGTGATCTGCCAGTGCTCTGCCAGATCAAGGCAAATACCGTGAAGATAATGTCAGCATGACCTTTACATTCCCCGACGGCTCAGTCGGCGTGGTGGACTACCTGGCCAACGGAGACAAGTCCTTCCCCAAGGAGCGCCTGGAGGTCTTTTGCGGCGGACGCATCGCGGCTGCTGGACGATTTTCGTTCCCTGGAGACGGTGGAGGACGGACACCGGACGATGGTCAGGAAGAGGCAGGACAAGGGCTGGGAGGACGAGTGGGTGGCCTTTGTAAATGCCATCCGCAGCGGCGGCCAGCCGCCCATCCCGTATGAGCAGCTTATTGGTGTTACCCGGGCCACGTTTGCAGCCATGGAGTCCCTGCGCAAGGGGGAGCGGATTGGTGTATAATGATAGTGCAAAGAATTAGTGCAAAAGGATTACACCATGGCTGAGATCCGGGAACGCATGAATTTGTATCTTACCAAGCCGGTGGCGGATGAACTGCGCCGCCTTATCCCGGCGCGTGAACGCACGCGCTTCGTGGAGGAAGTGCTGAGGCGCGAACTGCGCCGTCGGAAATTGAGAGAAGCCCTCAAAAGATCATATGGCGCTTGGAAGGATGAGGATCACCCTGAACTGGCAACTTATGAAGATGTAAATCGTTGGATTGAAGAAGAGCGTAAAAGCTTTACACGCGATTTTTCAAAAGAATGGGGGGAAGATGACTGACCTTTTGTTCGATTCAGGGATTTTAATTCTTCACCTGCGGAACCAACCGGGTTATAAAGAACTGACCAACCGCCTGATGGATGAGGCCGATACGTATATTTCCGTGATGACCCGGCTTGAAATTGTACGTGGAATGCGTAATCGCGAGCGCACTATAACCTTTGACTTGCTCAATTCCTTTGATTCCATTCCAATGAACAGCGAAATTTCCGACCTGGCAGGGAAACTTATCCGATCCTGGCGAACCCGGGGCGTCTCCCTTGGTAATGCGGATGCGGTGATTGCCGCTTCTGCAATCCATCACGACCTGACGCTGGTGACCACCAATGCCCGTCATTTCCCCATGTCCGAGCTGACTGTTTTACAGGCTGATGAAAAAGGCTTGCTGGCGCCGCGGGCTTGAATTGGTCGGCACGGTGAAAGCCAAATTCTTCGGAACATCCTCCGCCAAACCCCGCAGCGTATTCATGCAGATGATTTAATGTCTACTGTCGAAAGTTACTACGACCATAACACCCAGGACGAATGGGAACGGCTGGAGCGCCACGGGATCGAATTCCAGGTGACCCTGCGGGCGCTGTCCGAGTTCCTGCCCCCGGCTCCGGCCAGGCTGATCGATATCGGCAGTGGGCCGGGACGCTTTGCCATCACCCTGGCGCAGCGCGGCTACGGGGTCACCCTGGTGGATCTCTCCAGCGGCAGCCTTGAACTGGCAAAGCAAAAAGCGGTTGAGGCGGGTGTGGAACTGGAGGGTTTCATCCACGCCAATGCCTTGGACCTGACCGCCATCCCGGAAGCCTCCTTTGACTCTGCCCTGCTGCTGGGCCCGCTTTACCATCTCCACAAGCCGGAGGAACGCCGGACTGCCCTGGAACAGACGCAGCGCCTGCTCAAGCCGGGCGGACTGGTCTTTGCCAGCTTCATCACCCGCTTCGCCGGGTTTCGGGATGCGGCAGTGCATGGCTATACCTTTGTCCTGGACCATCCAGCTTATTCCGAAAAACTTCTGGCGACCGGCATCCATGATAATGGGGAAGGATTTACGGATGCCTATTTTGCCCACCCGGACGAGGTCATCCCGCTGGGTGAGAGCGCCGGTTTCAACACCCTGCGTCTGATGGGCTGCGAAGGTGTTCTTGCCGGCCATGAGGAATATGTCAACTCGCTGAGCGGCGCAGACCATGATTTCTGGCTGGAACTCAATTACCGCATGGCCCAGGAACCCTGCCTGCTGGGTGCCTCGGATCATTTACTTTATATTGGGCGGAAAGACGATTAGCGGGGAGATTCATTGCCATGAGCATCACTCCCTGGAAGATACTGGAATCACACCACCTGCACAAGAATGTCCGTATTGATACCTGCGAATTGCCGGATGGCAAGGTGATCGAGGGATTCGTGATCGAATATGGGGACTGGGCGACGGTGGTCGCGCTGACCAGGCAGCAGGACGTGGTGCTGGTCCGGCAGTACCGGCACGGCGCGCAGAAAGTGATTTTGGAACTGCCGGGCGGAGCCAGCGAGGCTGGTGAAAGCCCGTTACAGGCTGCCAGGCGGGAACTGTTGGAAGAGACCGGTTACACGAGTGACAATTTCATCCAGATCGGTTGTGTCTCTCCCAACCCGGCCAACCAGACCAATCTGATCTACTCCTTCCTCGCGCTGGATGCTTATCAAGCCGGCAGCCAGAATCTTGATGAAACAGAAGAGATCGAAGTGGTGCTCAAACCGCTGGAGGCAGTGATTGCCATGGCAAAGAATGGCGAACTGCTCCAATCGATGCAAGTCAGCGCAATATTTTTTACCCTGGCGTATCTTAACCGGATCCTCTGAAAATGCCACCTTCCGCCTGGATCGCTTTCAAGGCCTTGAACCAGCTTGGTATCCAGCCGGTGCTGCTGAATGCCATCTATCGCCTTGGACTGGCGAGCGGGCATTATCGGAGGATGGAGCAGAAGAGAGAGCAAAGAGTTGAGGACAGGCCTCTGCGCCAGTTGTTTGTTTTTCCCAAGCCGGAGGAATTACTGGCTGTGCTGGGGCAGGCTGGAAAGGCTGCCCTGTTGGCTGAGGCCGGCGAAATCGTTTCCGGGAAGGTCCGTCTTTTTGGTGGCGAACCGGCGGAGCTTACTCTCACTGTCCCTGGAAAACTGGAACACTGGACTGCCTACGAGACCGGCAAGGCCGACCTTCGCCATTTGACATTTGATATTAAAGACCTTTGGGAGCCTGCCCGCTTCGGTTGGGCTTTCACCCTGGGGCGTGCCTTCCATCTGACTAAAGATGAAAAATACGCCGAATCTTTCTGGCGTGCCTTTGAGACTTTCACTGCCGCCAACCCGCCCTATCTTGGCCCCCACTGGATCTCCGGCCAGGAAGTTGCCCTGCGCTTGATGGCCTTTGTCTGGGCCGGCCAGGTTTTCAGCGGCTCTTCCGGCAGTACGCCTGAACGGAATGCGGCTCTCGCCGGGGCGGTTGCGGTCCACGCTTTGCGTGTCCCTCCCACCCTGGTCTACGCCCGCTCCCAGCAAAACAACCATCTCCTTACGGAAGCTGCCGGTCTGCTCACCGCCGGGTCGGCTTTGCCTGACCATCCGGAGGCTTCCCGTTGGAATGCACTGGGCTGGAAATTTCTTAATGCAGGCCTCCAATCCCAAATAGACTCTTCCGGCGAGTATGCCCAGCATTCCACCAACTACCACCGCCTGATGCTCCAGGTGGTTTTATGGACAAATGCAATTATTAGTAGTAACGACTTCAGTCGTTTGAGTAGTAACGACTTCAGTCGTTATTCCTGGCCGCCTCAGACGCATGACGCAATCCAGCGATCCATCCTCTGGCTGCTGTCCATCCTGGATGCCGGCTCGGGCCAGACTCCCAACCTGGGCGCCAATGACGGGGCCTATATCTTTCCCTTGACCATCTGTCCGTTCTCGGATTTCCGCCCGGTTGTCCATGCTGCCGCGCGTGCCTTTCTCAACGATAAACTTCCACGCGGCCCCTGGGACGAGCTTGCGCTCTGGTTTGGGATATCCCTGGAGCTACCTGCCCTTGCGAAGGTTCAGCAGCCTCCTGGCGGATTGTCAAAACCAGAATCCCGATTTCATATGGTTGTTAGCCAGGAATTTAACCTTCGCATGGATGGTCCGTACCGGATGAATGGCAAGGATTCCTGGGCTTATCTGCGCACAGTGCAATATACCAACCGCCCGTCCCACGCCGACCAGCTGCACGTGGATCTGTGGTGGCGCGGCCTGAATCTTGCCCGGGATGCCGGTACGTTTCGCTACAATGCCGATCCGCCCTGGGATAACAGCCTGACCAGCGCGCTGGTTCATAATACCGTCACGGTCGATGGCCGCGATCAGTTCAGGCGCGCCGGGCGTTTCCTGTACCTGGATTGGTTCGATGCTTTTAAAGGTGCCAGCGTTGAAAGCAATCCCTTCATCATGCAGCGTGTGCGCGGCTGGCATGCGGGCTACCGGAAACAGGGCATCCGGCATGAAAGGACCGTGACGGCTTATGTTGATGGCCACTGGCAGATCCGGGATGAACTGCTCTCCGTTCGCGTAAAACGGGTCAGAAAACAGCATACCTTCCGCCTGCACTGGCTCCTGCCGGATTGGGAGTGGCGGGTGGAAAGTAGTCAAGACGGACTGGCGCTTCGATTGGTGTCGCCGTATGGTCCAGTCGAACTGAGACTCGCCGTGAGCGGTGGGGAGGTTGCCTGGGTGGACCTGGTCCGGGCGGGCGAAGTCGTTCATGCTTCCGCACCTGGCGACCACATATCCCCGCTGGAGGTGGCGATCCGTGGCTGGGTCTCTCCAACCTATGGGATCAAGGTCCCGGCTTTATCCCTGGCGGTTGAAACGAAATCCGCAAATGATGTACAATTCGTCAGCGAGTTTGTTTTTCCGCCATGAGCTACCGGGCTGCCGTTGTCCTCCTGCAAGATGATAAGATCGCGCTGATCGAGCGTCAGCGTGCCGGTTTGCACTATTTCACCTGCCCGGGCGGCCACGTGGAACCTGGCGAGACACCCGAACATGCAGCCGTGCGCGAGGCCAGGGAAGAGCTTGGCCTGGATGTGTCCATCAAACGGCTTTTGGCGGAAATCTGGTGGAATGACCGGCCGCAGTTTTACTACCTGGTTGAATCTGTTGGCGGTAAATTTGGAACCGGGACAGGCGAAGAGATGCATAATCCACATCCGAAAAGGGGCACATACCAACCGGTCTGGGTGCCGGTCGAGGATTTACCTGATTTGCCCGTTTTACCCCACCGGTTTGCCGAAATGGTCGTGAAAGCCCGCTCTGCAGGCTGGCCGGATCCGGCACTGGTTCTATACGACGAATAGAGCCATGCATATTTTATTAATTCACCAGGCCTTCGCCGCCCTCGATGAGCCCGGCGGAACACGCCATCATGAACTGGCACGCTACCTGGCCGGGCGCGGCCACCGGGTGACGATCATCGCCAGCGCGGTCAGCTATCTGACAGGGACTGCCCTGAAAAGAGAGTCGGAAGGGGAAGAGGGGGATAAGCGGGTGAAGGTTCTGCGAGTCTATACCTATCAGGCGCTGCATAAATCCTTTGTGCACCGTGTCTTTTCTTTCTTTTCGTTCATGGCCTCCTCGTTCTTTGCCGGCCTGGGGGTGAAAAACGTCGACTTGGTCTGGGGCACCTCGCCGCCCATCTTCCAGGGAGTGACCGCCTGGCTGCTGGCGCGCTTAAAGGGGGTGCCGTTCCTTTTCGAAGTGCGCGACCTGTGGCCTGAGTTTGCCATCGCAGTCGGTGTATTGAAGAACTCGCTGCTGATCAGGATGAGTTTTTGGTTGGAGCGCTTCCTGTACCGCCATGCCGACCGGGTGATGGTCAACAGTCCCGGCTACGTGGCGCATGTAAGCGGGCATGGCGCCAGGCAGGTGGAACTCGTCCCAAACGGTGCCGACCCGCAGATGTTCGACCCGGCTGACCAGGGTAGCGCTTTTCGTTCCGCCAACCAGCTGGAGGAGAAATTCGTCGTCCTGTATGCAGGTGCGCACGGCATGTCGAACGACTTGGGCGTGGTGCTGAGGGCAGCAAGAATAATGCAGGATGTGACCGCCTGCCCTGGGCAATCCAGGGTCACTTCCAAAGTGACGGTCACATTCCTTGGTGATGGCAAGGAAAAACCAGCCCTCCAAAAACAGGCGGCCGAAATGCAGTTGACCAACGTCCTGTTCCTGCCGCCGGTTCCGAAGGACGACATGCCGGCAGCCCTCGCCGGTGCGGATGCCTGCCTGGCCATTCTCAAGCCCATCGATGAATACAAGACCACCTACCCGAACAAGGTTTTCGACTACATGGCTGCCGGGCGCCCGGTGATCCTGGCCATTGACGGGGTCATCCGGGAAGTGGTCGAGGCCGCCGGCTGCGGGATCTTCGCCCAGCCGGGGGATCCGTCCGCGTTGGCTCATGCGATCCAGGCGCTGGCCGCGGACCCATCCCACTCACGCCAGATGGGGTTGGCCGGGCGCAGGTACCTGGAAGAGCATTTCAGCCGGTCGGCAGTGGCAGAGAAACTGGCTAACTTGATGGAAGAAATGGCTGCCCCAAAACCTTGACAAACTAGAGCATTTGTTCTAAAATTATTTCAGGCACGGGAAGGCTCATACCTTTCCGTTTTCTTTTTTAGGATACCTGCCCTTGTCCACCGTCAATCGTCCATGGTCACCACGCACTGCTCTCCTATCCACCCATTCGTTTCCTATTCGTTTTTTTTCGCGGAACGAATTTGTCCCCGAAGGGGATACCCCATCGCCCACCGTCAATTGTCCATGGTCCACCACACCACATTCTCTTCCCTCATTCGTTTCGTAAAACCGAATGCAGTCTCGAATCTTACTCGTGTTATTCTACACTGTTAATTTGTTGCTCCTCCAGCTCATATTCGTTTCTTTGTCGTTCCGCGGAACGAATAATCCATCGTCTATCGTCCATGGTCCACCACACCCCTATCCCCTTATCCATTTTCCCCTGCATTTATGGTAGGATAGGCGCATGTCCATGACCGAACGTACCCTTAATTTACGCCAACTATCGTTGGAAGCCCGTGAAAGCATCAGCTCCGAGCGGGCTGTGTTGATGACCGGGTTCCATCAGCAAAATCTCGGCCTGGCCTCTGCTCCCATGCGCCGCGCCCTGGCTTTCCAATACCTGCTGGAGCACAAGACCATTTATATTGGAGAAGGTGAGCTGATCGTCGGTGAGAAGGGCCCCGCGCCCAAAGCCACGCCCACCTATCCCGAGCTGTGCTGCCACAGCCTGCAAGACCTGGATATCCTGAACACGCGCGAAAAGACCTCCTTCCTCGTCAGCCCGGAAGTGCGGAAAGAGTACGAAGAGACCGTCATCCCCTTCTGGCAGGGCCGCTCGATGCGCGATCTGCTCTTCTCGGAAATGACGGAGGAATGGAAGGCGGCCTATGAAGCCGGGATCTTTACCGAGTTCATGGAGCAGCGCGCCCCGGGCCATACCGTCCTGGACGACAAGATCTACCATAAAGGCATGCTGGATTTCCAGCAGGACATTCAGCGCAGCCTGGATGGTCTGGATTTTTTGAATGACCCGCAGGCTTATGACAGGCAGCAGGAACTGCAGGCCATGCAGATCTGTGCATCCGCGCTGATCCGCTTCGCCGAAAGGCACGCTGAAAAAGCGCGCCTGCTGGCTGCCGTGCAAGCCGACCCGGCCCGTAAAGCCGAGTTGGAGCATATCGCCGAAGTGTGTGCACATGTTCCCGCCCACGCACCGCGCGATTTCTGGGAAGCCCTGCAGTATTACTGGTTCGTTCACCTGGGCGTGACCAGCGAGCTGAATACCTGGGATGCCTTCTGCCCCGGCCACCTGGACCGGCACCTCCAGCCATTTTATGAAAAAGGGCTGGCGGATGGCACTCTCACCCGGGAAGGGGCCGAAGAACTGCTGCAGTGCCTGTGGGTCAAGTTCAACAACCAGCCGGCCCCGCCGAAGGTTGGCGTGACCGCGGCCGAAAGCGGCACGTATACCGATTTCGCCCAGATCAACACCGGCGGTGTCAACGCCGATGGTTCGGATGCTGTTAACGATGTTACCTACCTCATCCTGGACGTGATCGAAGAGATGCGCCTGCTGCAGCCCAGTTCATCCATCCAGGTCAGCAAGAAGAACCCGGATCCGTTCGTCAAACGCGCGGCGAAGATCATCCGCACCGGCTTCGGGCAGCCCTCGGTCTTTAATGCCGACCTGGTGGTCCAGGAACTGGTGCGCCAGGGGAAATCCGTGGCGGACGCCCGCAGTGGAGGAACCAGCGGCTGCGTGGAGGCGGGGGCTTTTGGCAAGGAAGCCTATATCCTGACCGGCTATTTCAACCTGCCCAAGATCTTTGAACTGACCCTGAACAACGGCCTGGATCCGCGCACCGGCCGCCAGCTTGGCTTGCAGACCGGCGATCCGGCTGAATTTACATCCTTCGACGGACTGTACGCTGCCTTTGAAAAACAGCTGAAGCATTTCATTGATATAAAGGTGCGCGGCAGTAACGTGGTTGAGCAACTGTATGCGCGCCACATGCCGGCACCCTTCCTGTCCCTGCTGATCGATGACTGCATCCTCACCGGCCGGGACTACCACGCCGGCGGGGCGCGTTATAACTCCTCCTATATCCAGGGCGTCGGCCTGGGCAGCCTGACGGATGACCTGGCCGCCATCCAGTACCACGTCTTCGATCATAAGTCACTGAGCATGGATGCCCTGCTGGCCGCCCTCAAGGCTGATTTCGTTGGGCACGAGAACGTCCGCCAGCTGCTGCTGAACAAGACCCCGCGTTATGGCAACGACGATGACACCGCCGACCGGCTGATGGTCCGGGTTTTTGAAAGCTACTTTGCCGTGATTGACGGGCGCCCGAATACGCGTGGCGGCCAATACCGGATCAATTTGCTCCCGACCACCTGCCATATTTATTTTGGCTCGGTCATCGCTGCCACCCCGGATGGAAGGCATGCCTGGCAGCCCTTGTCGGAAGGCGTTTCCCCCGTTCAGGGCGCGGACCGGCATGGGCCAACAGCCGTGCTGCGCTCGGTCGCCAAGATGGATCACGCCCGCACCGGCGGCACCCTGCTCAACCAGAAGTTCAACCCGCAGGCCTTGCAGGACGAGGCCGGGCTGGACAAGCTGGTCCAGTTGATCCGGACGTATTTCTGCCTGGATGGTCACCACATCCAGTTCAACGTCGTGGATGCCGCCACATTGCGAACCGCCCAGCAGCACCCTGACCAGCACCGTGACCTGATCGTGCGGGTGGCGGGTTACTCGGACTATTTCTGCGACCTGAGCCGGGCCCTGCAGGACGAGATCATTGCCCGCACCGAGCACCAGGGGTTTTAACCGCAGATGAACGCGGTTCGCAATGACACTCAAACGTCTGCTCTGCGTTTATGGCTCGCCCGGCTGTTGATTGCCGTGGTGGTGGGCTGGAACCTGGAATGTGCCCTGGTCTTTTTGCTCAACCCGGGTGTGTTTGCTCCGGGATTTGAGCTAAGTGGCATCCCGGGGGAAGCCGCGCTGCGTGGCTTTGCCGTCCTGTTCGTGATGTGGAATATCCCCTACCTGGTGGCGCTCTGGAACCCGCGCCGTCACCGCCTCTCGCTCTGGGAGGCGCTGGTCATGCAGACCGTCGGGGTGATTGGAGAAAGTCTGATCCTGTTTTCCGTCCCGGCCGGGCATACCGTTTTGCATGCCTCGATCGTACGGTTTATTACGTTTGATTTTGCCGGGGTGGTCTTGTTAATCGGGGCGCTTTTTCTCTTAAGAAAAATGAAGATTAAATAGAATGAATGACCTGTAAGGAAACTGGAACCGAAGAGTTCCCAGCCGGAAAATTCTTCACCATAAAAGCCATAAAAAAACCGGGGGCGCATACCTCCGGTCAAGGGTCTATCGTCTATCGTCCATCGTCCAATTACCCCATCTTCCCGGTCAGGTATGCCTCAGTCAGCTCCTTCTCAGGCCGGGTGAAGAGCTGCTTGGTTGGGCCGAACTCGACCAGCTCGCCCAGCCAGAAGAGGCCGGTCAGGTCCGAGACGCGCCCGGCCTGCTGCATGTTATGCGTGACAATGACGATGGTGTACTGCCGCTCGAGTTCGGCGATCAGGTCTTCGATCCCACCGGTGGCGATCGGGTCGAGGGCCGAAGTGGATTCGTCGAAAAGGATTACCGCCGGTTTAACGGCCAGGACGCGGGCGATGCAGATGCGCTGCTGTTGGCCGAGTGCGAAACCCAGGGCATTGGTGCCCAGGTCGTCTTTGACCTCTTCCCACAGAACGGCATCCCGCAGGCTTTGCTCCACGATCTGATCCAGTTGTGATTTGTTTTGCACCAGGCCAAGCACGCGTGGGCCAAAGGCCACGTTATCGTATACCGATTGGGGGAAAGGATTCGGTTTCTGGAATACCATGCCCACCTGCTGGCGCAGCTCAGCCACGTTGTAGTCCGGGGCATAGATATCCTTGCCTTCCAGCCGGATCTGCCCCTCGACGCGTGTCCCGGGGATGGTGTCATTCATCCGGTTCAGGCAGCGCAGGAAAGTGGACTTGCCGCAGCCCGATGGTCCGATCAGGGCGGTGACCTGGCGCGCAGGGATATCCATGTTGATCTTGCTGAGGGCCAGCTTGGGGCCGTAGTAAAAATCCAGGTCCCGGATGGCAAAAACAGGAGTGTCCGTCACGAAGCCCATTTTACACGATTCTGCCTGCAATGCCCGACTTTTATGCCTTATAATTCGGGCCGATGAAATTTCTGCGTTTGTTCCTTCTCCCCCTATTAGCCTTTCTGGTGGCCTGCGGAGGCAGCGGGCAGGCCAGACCCCAGGCAGCCGTATCTGCTTATATTCAGAATAAAGGCTCGGATACCCTTGTCAACCTGGCGCTGGCCTGGGCGGAGAAGTACCAGGCTGAGTACCCGGAGGTCAGCATTTCGGTAACCGGCGGCGGGTCCGGCACGGGTATTTCCGCCCTGCTCAACCGGACGGTGGATATCGCCAATGCCTCGCGCCAGATGCAGGCCGAAGAGATCCAGCAAGCCAAGACCAACGGTTTCGACCCGGTGGAATTCGTGGTTGCCCGGGATGCCATTGCGGTCATTGTCAACCCGGCAAACCCGGTCGGTCGGTTGACCATGCAGCAGATCTCGGATGTTTATTCAGGAAAGATCAACAACTGGTCCCAGGTGGGTGGTCAGGACAGGCCGATCGTGCGGCTTTCGCGTGAAGTAAACTCTGGTACGCATGTCTACTTCCGTGATACGGTGGTACGTCTGGGAGACAAGAACAACAAGACGCTTTTTGCCACTGATACCCTGCTGCTGCCCTCGTCGGAAGGCATCATCAGCGAGGTGCGGCAGAATCCGAATGCGATCGGCTACGACGGCCTGGGCTACGTTCCGGCGGACCTGAAGGTGATCGCCGTGGCCAGGGATGCGAACAGTGCCTATGTGCTGCCATCGATCGTCACGGTGAATGATCAAAGTTACCCGGTGTCGCGTGATCTGTACATGTACACGGCCGGCCAGCCAACCGGTGCAGTGAAAGCTTATCTGGATTGGATCGTCACCCCCGAGGCCCAGGCCATTGTGGCAGAACTGGGTTTCGTGCCGATCATTAAATAGTGTGTCATTGCGGGCCGCCATTTTTGTAGGGGCGACCCATGTGGTCGCCCGTGGTGGCCAAGCAATCCCCATATTGCCGGGGAGATTGCTTCACCGCAAAGTACGTTCCTCGAAATGACATAAAAGGAATTGGATGAAAAAATCCCTGAACTGGACCGAGACCCTGATCACCGCGATCATCAAGACCTGCGGGTACTCGGCGATCGTCTTTGTCCTCCTGATCTTTTTCTTTCTCCTGCGGGAGGGAGTCCCTGCCCTGGCGGAAGTGAAACTCGGCGAATTGTTTTCGACCCGCTGGTATCCCATTGAAAACCACTTTGGCATCCTGCCGCTCATCACCGGCTCGCTCATCGTCACCCTGGGCGCCATGCTGGTCGCCATCCCCTTTGGGATCGGGACCGCCGTTTTCCTCTCTGAGATCGCCCCGCGCTGGCTGCGGGACATCCTCAAACCGCTGGTGGAGCTGCTCGGAGGTCTTCCGTCAGTCGTGCTCGGTTTCCTGGGTGTCCTGCTGCTGTCCCCCTTCCTGCGCACCTTTCTGAACCTGCCGACCGGCCTGACCGCCCTGGCCGGGGCGCTGCTCCTGGGCGGGATCGCCGTGCCCACCACCGTCTCAATTGCCGAAGATGCCCTGGATACGGTCCCGAAGAGTTACCGGGAAGGGGCGCTGGCGCTGGGAGCGACCAAATGGCAGACCATCTGGCGGGTGACCCTGCCGGCAGCCCGCTCCGGTGTGCTGACGGCTCTCATGCTCGGTATCGGGCGCACCATCGGGGAAACCATGGCTGTGATGATGGTGACCGGCAATGCGCCGGTGATGGCCGTCAAATTGTCTTCCATCTTCTCCCCTGTCCGTACCATGACCGCCACCATCGCGGCTGAAATGGGCGAAGTGGCCAATGGCAGCACTCATTACCACGTACTGTTCTTCATTGGCTTGGTGCTGTTCGTGATCTCCCTGGTGGTTAATATCCTTGCCTCGTCGATGGTCTTTAAATCCAGAACCCGCGCAGAGAGGGTGCTGTCATGAAACGACCGTTCGCCCTTGACCGCTTCCTGGTCCAGCGTCTTGGAATCTCACTGATAACGCTGGTAGCCCTGCTGACCGTCGCGCCCATTATTGCTGTGTTTGCCTATATCATTGGGAAGGGCGCCCCGGCCATCTCCTGGGAGTTCCTGAGTCGCCATGCCGCGCGATGGGATGCGCGCCGGCGGCATCCTGCCGGCCATTATTGGAACGTTTTACCTTACCCTGGGCACCGCCATTTTCTCGGTCCCGCTGGGGATCGCGGCTGCCATCTATCTCGCCGAGTATGCCAGCGAGAACTGGCTGACCCGCCTCATCCGCATTGCCATCATCAACCTGGCTGGCATCCCCTCAGTTGTCTATGGACTGTTTGGGCTTGGATTGTTCGTGCTTTTCCTCAAGTTTGGGACCAGCATCCTGGCCGCCAGCCTGACGCTGTCCATCATGACCCTGCCGGTGATCATCAGTGCTGCCGAGGAAGCTCTGCGGGCTGTCCCGCAGGCCTTCCGCACCGTCAGTATATCGCTGGGCGGCACGCGCTGGCAGACGATCCGCAAGATCATCCTGCCGCAGGCGCTGCCTGGTATCATTACCGGCGTCATCCTCGGCCTGGAACGCGCTGCCGGAGAGACCGCCCCGATCCTGTTCACCGGCGCAGCCTTTTTCCTGCCGCGATTGCCCAACTCGCTCTTCGATGCGACCATGGCTCTGCCGTACCATCTCTTTGTCATCTCCACCCAGGTTCCGGGAATGCCCGTACGGATCCAGTACGGCACCGCCCTGGTGCTCATCATCTTCGTGCTCGGCATGAACCTGATCGCCACGCTCATCCGTTCGAGGGCGAGGGCGAAGAGGCAGTGGTGAGTAAGTTCTTCCGTGTCACGTGTTCCGGTGTCATGTGCTTCCGTAGTATGTGCCGTGGTGAGATGAGAGGAAATAAGTAAGAATGACCCTAATAAGAAGGTTCGAGGATATTCTGGCATGGCAGGAAGCACGTAAACTTGTGCAGGATATCTACAAGATTACTAGCGGAGGAGAGTTCTCGAAGGATTTTGGATTACGTGATCAAATCCAACGAGCAGCGGTATCCATCATGGCGAACATCGCCGAGGGATTTGACTGCGAGTCACACATTGAATTTGCTCGGTTCCTGGGAATTGCCCGGCGTTCAGCCGTAGAAGTTCAATCTCTTCTTTATGTCGCTTGGGATATCGGCTATATTGATGAAAATGCCTTCAAGATAGAGAATATCCAGGCAGAAAAAACCAAGGCCCTCATCGGCGGCCTGAAGAAATCCCTGAAACCACGCACGTGACACTGGAATACTTGACACTGGAACACTTAATGACTGAGAATAAGATTGTCATTCAAAATCTAACTTTAAATTATCTCTCCGGCACCGAATCGCTGAAAGATATCAGCCTGGACATTCCTGCCAATGCCATCACGGTGCTGTTTGGGCCGGCAGGTGGCGGTAAATCGTCGCTTCTGCGCTGCCTCAACCGTCTGAATGACCTGGCCGATGTCAAAACCATTACCGGGAAAATCCTCCTGGATGGGGAAAACATCCTTGACCCGAAAACGGATGTCATCGCCCTGCGCCGGCGGGTGGGCATGGTCTTTGCGCGCCCGGTCGTCCTGCCGATGAGCATCCGCCAGAACCTGACGTATGGCCTGGAGCTGGCCAACGAAAAGCGCCGCTCCAGGCTGGACGAAGCTGTGGAGCGCGGGCTGCGTTTATCAGCCCTATGGGACGAAGTCAAAGACCGTCTCGATGATCCCGCCATCGCTCTCTCGGGCGGGCAGCAGCAGCGCCTGTGCCTGGCGCGCGTGCTGGCCAACCAGCCGGAGGTCATCCTGCTGGATGAACCCACCTCCGGGCTCGACCCGATCTCGACGAGTAAAGTCGAAGCCGCCTTGCAGGTACTTAAAAAGGAGTACACCATCGTCCTGGTGCCGCATTCCGTGCAGCAGGCAGCCCGCACGGCGGATTATGCGGCTTTCTTTTTACAGGGCGAAATGGTGGAAGCCGCCGAAGGCAAGGAACTCTTTACCCGCCCGAAGAAAAAACAGACGGAAGATTACGTTGAGGGACGGTTCGGATAAGTTCTTAAGTGGAATGTTTGTGACTTGAAATGGAAATAGGCGATGCCTGATACGATTCTTGTTGTGGAAGATGAATCAAATCTACGGGAAATCCTGGTCTATAACCTTGAAAAACAGGGCTACAAGGTTGAGGCAGCCGGGGATGGCCGTTCTGCCGTGGAGGTTGCCCGACGTTCAAGACCGGACCTGATCGTGCTCGACATTATGCTACCTGAGCTGGATGGCTTTGAGGTCTACCAAGATCCTACGTAGAGAGATGGCCGTTCCCATTCTGATGTTGACCGCCCGTGATGACGAAATCGACCGTGTGGTTGGACTGGAGGTGGGCGCAGATGACTACCTGACCAAGCCGTTTTCGATGCGCGAGCTGATGGCGCGTGTCAAAGCCCAATTGCGTCGCACAGAGATCGTCCGAGCCGAGATGGAACGGCTCAAGACCACCGAACCTGAAGCCCCCCACAAAACAATGGTATTTGGTAACTCTATCCATTGACCTGACCCGCCGTGAGGTCATGCTTGGTGGTGCAGGTAGTCCCACTCAAGCCGCAGGAATATGAATTGCTGGTCTTCTTTGCTGAGCATAAAGGCCAGATGCTCAGCCGAGAATTCATCCTTGAACGCGTCTGGGGTTGGGACTATATCGGCGACAGCCGGACGGTGGATGTGCATGTGCGCTGGCTGCGCCAGAAGATTGAAAAAGATCCTGCCAACCCGAAATCGCATCGTCACGGTGAGAGGCGGGGGTTACCGTTTTGAGGGCTCTGATAGTGTGAACTGGTTCCTTGGGACTGTGTCTTTTCTGCTGCTGGTGGGGGTCGCCTTTTTGAGTTGGCGCTATATCCGCCTGCGCCGCAGGTTGGACGAGTATGCCGCTATAATCCGCCGTACAACCCAGGGAACTCTTTCCCCCGCCAACTTGCCGGAAGATGTGGCCGGGCTGGAAAATATTTCCAATGCAGTTCATTCCCTGGTTGCGGCTTTCGACTTGCATATTTCTGGAGTGGAGGCGGAGCGCCTCAAACTGGCGGCTGTGCTCGAGCAGATGACGGATGGGGTATTGATTGCTGGATTCCGATGGTCGTATCCAGTTTGCCAACCCTGCTGCCTTGAAGCTTTTTGATACACCTTCAGCAATCGGGCATACTGCCGCCGAGGTGCTCCGCCAATATCAACTGGTGGAAGCCTGGCAGCGTGCCTGTGCCAGCGCTGCGCCGCAGATTGAAGCGGTGGAAATCCCCTCCCGGCACCTGTTTTTACAATTATTTGTCCTGCCCGACCCGCATACCGGCGGCAGTCTGTTACTGGTGCAGGATCTGACCCGTGTCCGGCGGCTCGAAATGGTGCGGCGCGATTTCATCTCGAATGTATCCCACGAACTTCGCACCCCGTTAGCCTCGCTCAAGGCTCTCACCGAGACCCTGCGGGACGGGGCGCTGGAGGATCCTAAAGTTGCCAACCGCTTCCTGGGCCGCATCGAAACCGAGGTGGATGCCTTGACCCAGATGGCGGAGGAATTACTTGAACTGGCGCGCATCGAATCGGGCCAGGTCCCGTTGGAATTCTCCCAGGTGAACCCTGCCAGGCTGTTGGAATCCTCCGCCGAACGGATGCGGGCCCAAATCGAACGTGCAGGACTTGAGTTGCGCTTTGAGGTGCCAGCCAGCCTGCCCGATGTCCGAGTTGACGAGCGGCGGCTGGGACAGGTACTGGTCAACCTGGTACATAACGCGGTCAAATTCACTCCTCCGGGTGGAGATGTTGTTCTGTCGGCTGACATGGATGGGGACTTCGTCCGCTTTGCTGTGTGTGATACCGGTGTTGGAATCCCGGAGGATGACCTGTCACGCATCTTCGAGCGCTTTTACAAAGCCGACCGGGCGCGTTCCAGCGGCGGAACTGGTTTGGGACTTTCCATTGCCAGGCACATCGTCGAAGCGCATGGGGGCAGGATCTGGGTTGATAGCATGGACGGTAGAGGCAGCACGTTCAATTTCACTATCCCAACAATAAACAAACCATAACCTGCTCATCTTGGGTTCATGGAAGCGGCGTGTTATCCTGCGAAGTGATAACCGCCGTTTTTTTATTTGGGGGTTAGGTGAGTATCTGCTGGAAATAAGGCCGGAAGTCGGTTCCCATGGTTATCCTTAACCGGACGTTAACCTATTGTTCTTCTGGCCTTAACGCTGGCTTGATACGATAGGAGCATGAAACTCACAAGAAAAGGCGAAAGACTTCTGTTCAAAATTCTAATTGTTTTTTTTCTGGCTGTTGTTCTGGCCAGTCTTGCTTGGGGCATTTATGAAATTGTAAAGGCAGATCAAATGTCAATTTCGTCTGCGTTTTACGGCATCGGGATGCTCCAAAGTTGAAATTGCTTATCTATAAAGGAGAAAATTTATGCGTAAAAACCTGTATGTTTCCATGTTCGTCCTACTCGTCGTCCGTCCTGGTGCTGAGCGCCTGCGGCACTGCAGCCACATCCACCCCTGCGGCCGTGGTGAAGACCCAGATCGTGCCCGTAGTTGTAACAGCCACTCCTGGCCCTGAGACCGCCACCCCACTCCCGGCTGGCTCCGTCCAGATCACCGGAGCAGGCGCCACATTCCCCCTGCCAATTTATACCCAATGGACCTATGCCTACCAGTATGTAGACCAGTCCGTGGCTATCAACTACAACGGTGTGGGCTCTGGCGCTGGCAAGACCGCCATCATCAATAATACGGTCGATTTCGCCGGATCCGACTCGCTCCTGAGCGATCAGAACTACGCAGATGGCAAAGACCTGCAGATGTATCCGATGGTAGCTGGCGCAGTTGTGCCGGTTTACAACATCGCATTCAAGCCCGTCCCAACCCCGGAAGCTGGCAAGACTGCCATCAGCCTGCCCAAGCTCATCCTGGACCGCCAGACACTGGTGGATATCTATAACGGTACGGTCACGCTGTGGAACGATCCCAAGATCGCAGCCCTCAATCCCGATCTGAAAGATTATCTTCCGGCCGAGACCATCACCACCGTCCATCGTTCGGATGGCTCCGGTACCACTGAAATATTCACCAAGGCTCTCACATCTTTTAGCTCCGAATGGCAAGCTGGCGGCGCTCAATCCGTCCAGTGGCCCGGCAAAGGCCTGGGTGGCAAAGGTAACGCGGGCGTGGCGGCTGCCGTCATCAGTACGCCCAACTCCATCGGCTATGTTGAACTCTCCTACGCCATCTCCAATAGTATGTCCTATGCCCAGATGGTTAACCAGGCCGGCAAGCCCGTCACCGCCAATGGCGACTCTGTCAATGCCGCCATGGCTGAATTCGCCAATGCTTTCACCGATAAACTGACTGCCACCATCGTGGACGGTAAGAGTGACGGCGCCTGGCCGATCAGTGGTTATACCTATATCATCCTGCACACCAGCTCGATGCAGGACTGCGTCAAAGCCCAGAAGATCGTCGATTTCCTGAAGTGGGCCCAGACCGACCCGGCTGCCCAGGCGGCGGCTGCCAAACTTGGTTACTCCATCCTTCCGGAAGCCGTCCGCACCAATATGCTCGCCAAATTGGCCATGGTCACCTGCAACGGTCAGCCTTTGAAGTAAAGCCGATAACATACCTGTTTGGTCCCAGGGAGGGCCCTCCGGAAATTGGTGGGCCCTCCGACCAGACAAGTCGCAGGAGAAGGGATTTCTCTCAACGTGACGGGACCTCATTTTGAAGGAAATGGCTTCCACCTGCGGGGAAGATTAATCCAATGCCAGAGAAAAAACGTGTTCTTTTCGTCTGTATCGAGAATTCCTGCCGGAGCCAGATGGCAGAGGCTTTTGCGCATCTGTTTGCACAGGATTTAATCCAGGCTTTCAGCGCCGGCTCACGACCATCCGGACAGATAAACGCGAAAGCGATCGCCGTCATGGCAGAGCTGGGCTACAACCTGAACAGCCATTCTTCCAAATCGCTGAGCGAGATCCCCCAAATCAAATACGACTATGTCATCACGATGGGCTGCGGAGACGAATGCCCATTCATCCCAGCCGGGCATCATGAAGACTGGGATCTACCCGACCCGAAAACGCTACCAATGGAGCAGTTCCGCCAGGTGCGTGACCGGATCGGGGAACGTGTCAAGGAATTGGCGGCACGAATCGAGGCGACTGACCATGCAAAAAGGTAAATTTTCTTCCCGCTCCCAGGTTGGAAGCCTGCAGAGGATTTTCCAGCATGGTGACCGTCCCTGGCAAGGATTGATCATCGTCATATCAGCCCTCGTGATCATCCTGATGCTTGCCATCGGCGGGATGTTATGGGTCAGATCCGCTGGAGCCCGGACTGCCTTCGGCCTGTCTTTTTTGATGCCGACTGCCAATCCCAACTGGGACCCGGTCAATGATCATTTCCAGGCCTGGCCATTCCTGTACGGTACTTTATTAACCTCATTGTTTGCCATTCTTTTTGCCCTGCCGATCGGGCTTGGGATTGCCATTTTCCTGTCTGAACTCTGCCCGGCCTGGCTGCGCACGCCGTTGACATGGCTGGTGGAACTGCTGGCGGCCATCCCCAGCGTGGTTTACGGTCTGTGGGGCATTTTCGTCTTCTTACCCAAGGTGGTTGCGCCCGTTGGGATCTTACTGGGGGATACACTCGGGAAGGTACCGTTGATCGGCAGCCTGTTTGCCGGTCCGATCCCCGCCAGTGGGGCTTCCCGGCTGGCAGCCAGCCTGATCCTGACCATTATGATCATTCCCACCATTGCGGCAGTGAGCCGGGATGTCTTCCTGGCCATCCCCGTTTCGCAGCGGGAAGCTTCCAAGGCGCTGGGCGCGACCGAGTGGGAGACCATCTGGCAGGTACTGATCCCATACGGTAAGTCTGGCATCCTGGGGGCGGTCATTCTGGGTCTCGGACGTGCCCTGGGAGAGACCATGGCCGTCACCATGGTCATCGGAAACAGCATCCAGGGCGGAGCCTCTTTGCTGGAAGCCGGCTACAGCATGGCCAGTATCATCGCCAACGAATTTGCCGAATCGGTTTCGCAGCTCCATACGGAGGCGTTGGTTGAAATTGGCCTGGTTCTGTTCATCATTACCCTGCTTTTGAATATCCTGGCCCGATTCCTGGTCTGGCAGGTGGCCCGCCAGGCTCCCCAGGAGGCGCGTGCATGAGCCACTTTGCCGAATTAATGAACCACAATCGCCTCAGCCGAAGCCGCCAGCGCAAGGCTGCCAATGCGGTCATGCTTTCGGTGACCGGCCTGGTGACGCTCCTGGCGCTGATACCGCTCTTCTGGATCATCGGCTACGTGCTTATCCGGGGCGGGAAAAACATCAACCTGGATTTCTTCATCCACTTGCCGCGCCCCTTGGGAATAGCCGGCGGGGGGGTGCTGTCTGCCATCGAAGGTACGCTGGTGGTGACGCTCCTGGCGGCTGTCTTTGCCATCCCGCCGGGTGTCCTGGCGGCATTTTACGCCTCCCGCCACCCGAACACCCCGCTGGGGGTCGCTTTGCGCTTCAGCACGGATGTCCTGGCTGGAGTGCCATCCATTGTCGTCGGGCTGTTTGCCTATGCCGTCCTTGTGGTGCCGATGGGTCATTATTCCGGGCTGGCAGGCGGGGCCGCTCTGGCGGTCATCATGCTGCCGACCATCATTCGTACCACTGAAGAAATGCTCAAACTGGTTCCCGCAACTTTACGGGAGGGTTCGCTTGCGCTGGGCGCCCCTGAATGGAAAACGTCGTTGAGCGTGCTCCTCCCGGCAGCCTCCAGCGGCATCATTACCGGATTCCTGCTGGCCCTGGCACGCGCCGCCGGCGAGACCGCACCCTTGTTGCTGACCACCCTTGGCAACGAGCGCTTCGATATAGGTCAAATTATTCAGGGCGGCGTTCAAGCTCACCAGTCGGTTTTCACCATCCTCGGGCGCATCATCAACCAGCCGGTCGATAGCCTGCCTCTGGCCCTGTGGAAATATGCCCAGCAGCCTTACCCGGAGCGCGTCGAACAGGCCTGGGCCGTGGCGCTGGTGCTGATGCTGTTTGTTTTGATCATCAATGTAACTGCGCGCGTGTGGATCCAGAACCGCACCCGGCGTATGAAAGGGTAGTCCTATGAAAATGGAAATTTCCGAATCGGTTTTTAAAGCCTCTCCCAATGGAGCAGGTCTTGCCAAGGTTGATATTAAAAACCTGGCCGTATATTATGGCAAATTCCGCGCTCTGGCAGACATCAACCTGTCGGTATACGAAAGGCGCATCACTGCCATCATCGGTCCCTCCGGCTGTGGCAAATCCACCTTGCTGCGTTCATTCAATCGCATGAATGATCTGACACCCGGCTGCCGGGTCCAGGGCGAGATCGGTCTGGACGGGGGGGACATTTACGGCCCTGGCGTGGATGTGGTTGATATCCGCCGGCGGGTTGGGATGGTCTTCCAGCGCCCAAACCCGTTCCCCAAATCGATCTACGATAACGTCGCCTACGGTCCGCGCCTATATGGCATCCGCCGTAAAGCCGACCTGGACGCGATTGTGGAAAAATCCATCCAGCAGGCGGCGCTTTGGGATGAGGTTAAAGACAAGCTCCACCAGTCCGGCCTGTCGCTCTCGGGCGGGCAGCAGCAGCGCCTGTGCATCGCCCGGGCGCTGGCGGTCGAGCCGGAAGTCATCCTGATGGACGAACCTGCTTCGGCACTCGACCCGATCTCAACTCTGAAGATCGAGGAACTGATGCAGGATTTGAAAAAAGAATATACAATCGTAATTGTGACCCACAACATGCAGCAGGCGGCGCGGGTCTCGGACTACACCGCCATGATGATGATCGACGAGCAGCGTGCCGGCCGCATGATTGAATATAACCATACCAATATCATCTTTACCCGTCCAAAGGACAAGCGCACCGAAGATTACGTTACCGGGCGTTTTGGTTAGGATGGGAGAACAAGAATGGTTATGATTAGTAGACAATTAAAGCAGAAGAGGCCTCCCTATGCGCAGAACCTTTGAAATGGAAATCCAGCAACTGAAAGATGAATTGCTCCTGATGGGCAGCATGGTGGAACAACACGTGCTGGAGTCGGTCGAGGCCTTGAAGAAACGCGATATCGAAGCCTCCCACCGCATTTTTGCCGCTGATTCCAAAATAAATTCGAAACGATTTGGGATCGAGGAAAATGTCATGATTCTGATCGCCACCCAGCAGCCCATGGCGCATGACCTGCGCCTGCTGGCCTCCATCCTGGAGGTGAGCGCAGAACTGGAACGCATGGGGGATTATGCCAAGGGCATTGCCACGATCAATATACGCATGGGAAGTGAGGCGTCGCTAAAGCCCTTGATTGACATCCCGCGCATGGCACAGAAAGCCTCCGACATGCTCCATCGTGCGCTGACGGCTTTCGTCAACGAAGATGTAGAAGCCGCCCGGGCCATACCGGCGGAAGACGACGAAGTGGATGGTCTCTACAAGCAGGTGTATCGGGAACTGATGACTTTCATCATTGCTGATCCCAAGGATATAGACCGTGCCAATTACCTGCTTTGGGCGGCGCACAACCTGGAGCGTTTTGCCGACCGGGTCACCAATATCTGTGAGCGCACAGTGTTCATCGTCACTGGTGAGATTAAGGAGATCGGCACCTCCGGTGATGGGAGCGGTTAAAAAGGCCAGCCTTCAACCACTTTTATCATCTTTGTTTGCTAAGCGTTTTCCGTCCGGCCGCGCGGGCGCGGATCGCGCACCAACCAGAAGAGCAGCACCGCAATGACCAGTCCGCCGACCGCCGAGACCATGAAAGTGGCCTGGAAGCCGGATGTCTGGGCGATCCAGCCGCCGATCAGCGGGGCAATGATTGTGAAGGGCGCCACCAGCGTGTTTGACAGGCCGATGTAAGTCGGGCGGGTTTCCTCGCTGCCGAATTCCACCGTGATGGCCATGCCGATGGTCCAGTAGGCCACGTTGGCCAGCCCGCTCAGGATGAAGACCGGATACAACCAGCCGATGGAAGGCGCGCCCCAGGCCATCAGGGAGCTGAGCGCCACCGCCACCGAACCGGCGATCAACATGGAGCGATGCCCAAAGCGGTCGCCCAGCCAGCCCATGACCGCGTTCGCCACCGTCTGTGTCATGGTCAGGGCGGCGGTCAGGAACCCGGCGGTCAGGTCGCTCATCCCGAAGCGGCGCAGGCCGTACACGATGTAAAAAGCGAAGCCCATGGTGGCAAATTGGGACAGCAGGCGGATGACCAGGTAGGCCGTGAAGTTCCGGTCACGGCGCAGGATTTCCAGCCCGCCTTTCCAGGGGGAGGCCTGGCGCTCGGGGATGGCTTTCTCGTTATCCACCGGCTCGCGCGTCAGGCCCAAAGTGATGTAAGAAAGTAACATCCCCACGGCGGTCAAAAGAAAGCACACGGCGAAGTTGATCGGGTCATGCAGCCGGACGAGGATATAGCCGGCCCCAATGGCCGCTGCGCTCATCAGGATGTTTGAAAGCCCGGCCTGGGCGCCAAAAAAGGTGCCGCGCCAGTCGGATGGGATGATCTTGGCGACCATGCTTTGCCAGCCATTGGCGGTGAAACCGGCCCCAACTCCCTGCCAGACCAGCATTGCAAAGGTGAGTACCAGGGCGAGCTTGTTGCCCAGCGTGCCCAGGAACAGCGCCACCAGCGCCAGTCCCAAGTATGGGACACGCTCGTGGATGGTCAACAGCATCACCATCGGCTTGTAGCGGCGTAGACGGGAGACCGAATTTGCCATGAACAACTGGGGCAACTGCCAGCCGACGGCATGGATGGCCGGGATGAGCCCGATCAGCAAGGCCGACGTGGTCATCCGGCTGACGAAGAGCGGCAGGATGGTGCCGATCGAACCGAAGCCCCAGCCCAGGCCAAAGAAACCGCCATCCAACAGGTTGACGGTCAGGTTGAAGCGCAGGTGCTTGCGGACGGACTTTTCAAGGTCGGACATACCCGCCAATTCTACCACCCCCATTGCTGCTGGGTCTTCAATCAGCGGTGCTGCAGCCCGCTCACCTGGCAGGATTATTAATATAAACTGGCTCTGCCGATCAGGGAATCAGCAACCAGCAGTACTCGTAAGGCTGGAGGGACAGCGAAATACGCTTCCCGGATTTTCCCATGACCTGGCCGGTCAGCAGGTCCACAATCTCTCCGCGGACATTGGCAGGGAGATTGTATTCGGCGGTCTGAATCGAGTTGCCGAGGTTGTGGATAATCAGCAGACATTCATGCAGATCATGGCGCATGTAGGCTGCCACTGCAGGTGTGCCCCCTTCCAACCAGGCCAGATCCCCACAACACAGTGCCTGGTGGTCTTTACGCAAGGCGATCATAGCCCGCAGGCGCGACCAAAGCGACCCGGGATCGGCACTCTCGGACAAGACGTTGACCTTTTCGGGATGATATGGGGAGAAGTCGATTACGGGTGCATAGGTCATCGTTGCTCTGGTAAATCCGGCGTTCCTGCCCGGCTCCCACTGCATCGGAGTACGCACGCCGTTCCGGTCGGGAAGCTGGAGGTTGTCTCCCATCCCTATCTCGTCCCCATAAAAGATGATGGGGGACCCGGGGAGAGTGAAGAGCAGCGAGAAGGCCAGGCAGATCTTGCGCGGGTCATTGTCCAGCAGGGGTGCCAGGCGGCGGCGGATGCCCAGGTTCAGACGCATGCGCGGGTCGGGCGCATAGGCCTGCCACATCCATTGACGCTCCTCTTCCGTCACCATCTCCAGGGTGAGCTCATCGTGGTTGCGCAGGAAGATGGCCCATTGGCAGTTCTCCGGGATGCCGGGGGTCTGTTCCAGTGCCCAATCGATGGGTGCACGCTTGCCCTGCTTGAGAGCCATGAAGATGCGCGGCATGAGCGGGAAATGGAAGGCCATGTGGAACTCGTCACCATCTCCCAGGTAGGCGCGCACATCTTGTGGCCACTGGTTGGCTTCGCACAGCAGGATTCGCCCGGGGTAGTGTGTATCCACAAAGCTCCGCATTTCCTTGAGAAATGCGTGGGTTTCCGGCAGGTTCTCGCAGTTGGTCCCATCCCGCTCAAAGAGATACGGGACCGCGTCCACCCTGAAGCCGTCCACGCCCAGGTCAAGCCAGAAGCTTATGATCCGTAGAAATTCGGCGCGTACAGCCGGGTTGTCAAAGTTTAGGTCCGGCTGGCTGCTGTAGAAGCGATGCCAGTAGTATTGGCCGGCAGGTTCGTCCCAAGTCCAGTTTGATTTTTCGGTATCCACAAAAATGATGCGCGCCAGGGAGTACTTTTGATCGGAGTCACTCCAGACGTAATAGTTGCGGTAAGGCGAGTTACGGTCGGTTTGGGCTGCCTGGAACCAGGGATGCTGGTCCGAAGTGTGGTTGATCACCAGGTCCATGATGAGCCGGATCTTGCGGGCGTGAGCAGCCTCCAGCAGGGCCTTAAAATCTTCCAGGGTGCCATAATCCGGGTGGATGGCGGTGTAATCTGAAATATCGTAGCCGTCGTCTTTGAGCGGGGAGGGGTAGATTGGCAACAGCCACAGGCAATCAATCCCCAGAGACTGGATGTAATCGAGTTTCTGCGTCAGGCCTCGGAGGTCGCCGTGACCGTCCCCGTTGCTGTCATAGAATGCGCGCACGTAGACTTCGTAAAAGACGGCTTTTTTATACCAAGTTGTATCAGGCATAAGAAAATCCCAATAAAATTTAACCTTTCACCGAGCCTGCCAACATTCCATGTACAAAGGAGCGTTGGAAGGCGAAGAATATGATCATCGGGACCAGGAACGACAGGAAGGCCGCGCCGGTCAGGATGTGCCAGTTCTGGCCGCGTGGGTCGATCAGGTTGGTGATCTGCACGGTCAAAACAGGGTGGGTGGACAGGAAGATCTTGGCCACCAGGAAATCGTTCCACACCCAGATGAACTGGAAGATACCCAGGGAGGCAATGGCTGGCATCGAGAGTGGTATGGCCAGGCGCCGGAAAGCCGCCCAGTGGTTGGCGCCATCCAGGTAGGCAGACTCGAAGATCTCGCGCGGCAGCGAGCCAATGAAGTTACGAATCAGGTAGATGGCATATGGCAATCCGAAGCCGGTGTGAAATAGCCAGATCCCCAAGAAAGTGCTTTGCATGTGGAGCTTGGTGTAAAGCTGGGCGATCGGGACCAGGGACATTTGCAGCGGCACGATCTGCAGGCCGATCAACAGGGCAAACAGCCACTGCCGCCCTTTGAAGTCCAGCCAGGCAAAGGCGTAGGCCGCCAGCGCTGCGATCACAATCACCAGCAAGGTGGTTGGTATGGTCACCGCGAGCGTGTTGATCAGGGCTGTCCCCATGCCCGCCGGATTGGCCAGGTCGCTGATGTTGCATTGGAACACGCCCGTTTGGGCGGCCGCGCCTGTCTGGCAGTCTGATTGGTAGGTTGTCAGCCCCTTGTAACCAACGATCGCATCCACATAGTTACTAAGGGAGAGTTTGCCGGTGTTTTGGCCCTGGCTGGAAAGGGTTTGCAGGTAGGTCACGATCGGGGTCAGGGCATTCAGGGCATCGGTTGGGGCAGTTGGCAGAGGCGTCTTGAGCAGGTGCGGCGCATTATTGATCGGCTTGCGTAACATCAGCAGCAGGCTGGCTGCGCTCGGGTACTGGTTCACCAGGGTCGGGTTGGAAAGGTCTGCATTTGGAAGAAGTTTGCCGTTCGCTCCGTGGCATTCTGCACAATATTTCGTATACTCCGGCTTTCCGATGACTTGTGACTGGGGAACAAAGGCCATCCACCACCCGCTTGTGCGCACGGCTTCACGCGACCGGAAGGAAGTGACGAACAATCCCAGAGTGGGCAGGATCCACAGCAAGCACATCAGGATGACCGCCAGGTGAAGCGGAAACCGGCTGAAAAAGTGATTGAGCCTGGCAAGGGGTTTCATCGCGCTGCCTCCTCTTTACGAAAACGCCGGATATTGAAAACCATGATCGGAATGGTCAGGATGATCAGGATGATGGCAATCGCTGTGGATTGGCCGGCATTGGTCACGATCAAGGCAAACATCCGGTTGGCGATCACCTCGGTGCCGAAGTTTCCATTGGTCATGACGAATACCACATCGAAGATCTTCAGAATAATAATGGCCATGGTGGTGGTGACAACGATGATCGTCGGCAGGATGGATGGGTATAAGATCTGCCAAAAGACCTGCCATTCGTTGGCCCCGTCGACGCGCGACGCCTCCAGGATTTCAGCATTGACACCCTTGATGGCAGCCGAGAGGATCGTCATGCAGAAGCCAGCCCATAACCAGACCCCGACTAACATCAGGGAAAAATTATTGATGGCCGGATTGCTCAACCAGGTGACGGGTTTGCCCCCCAGCCCAACGATGATGGCGTTCAAGAGCCCGATCTGCGGACCCCCGCCCGTCTCGATGTCGTAGACGAAACGCCAGATGATGCCTGCGCCGATGAAAGAGATCGCTGTGGGAAGAAAGATAATCGCCTTGGCGATGCTCTCATACTTGACGCGGTCAGCCAACAATGCAAAGAACAACCCCCCGGCGATTGTCCCGGGGACCATCAAGAGCAGCCATAGGGCATTGTTTCTTAGAGCCAGCAGCATGGTTGGGTTGGTGAGGGCATAGCGGTAATTCTCAAAAACCCCCCAACAGGATTGGCCGGCAACGCAGGTGCTGGCAGCAGATTTGGTGCTGGTGGCATCCAGCAGGCTTAAACGAAAAGTCCCAATAGTCGGGTAGATAACAAATACCGCCATCAGGACCAGGGCCGGAAGCAGGTATAACCACGGGGCCAGGCGTCCTTGCTTCATGATCTTGGGGACCATACAACCTCCTCTTCTTACAATAATAACAGCTGGGGCATGGTTTGTGCATGCCCCAGCGTTTGACGACCAGCGGTTTACTTAATAGATTGTTTCTGAGCTGCTGCAACTCCTGCCAGCGTGGTGGTTACATCGCCACCTTGGACGATGCTGACAATACCCTTCCATTCGGCGTCATTAAATGGAGCGCCCAGGGCATCACCCATGTCGAAGGTGAAGCCGGAAGTATTCGCCAGCATCTCGGAGAACTTGATCTCCTGTGTGTCGGTGGCGACACCGTTCCCACCTTTGTTCGGAGTGATGCTGAAATTGGCTTTGGCCCAGTTGACTCCGCCTGTTGTGCTGGTGATGTAAGCCACCAGTGCCTGGGCGGCCGGTTTATTGCTGAAGGCCATCATAAAGTCCGCCCCACCCTGCAGGCCCTTTACACCCGGAAACTGGAAGAAATCGTAATCGGTGCCGTATTTCAAATTGGGAAATTGTTTTACGATTTCACTACCGGCAAAGCCGGACTGCTTGACCATCAACGCTTCAGGCGGGTTGGAGAATACTTTGTAGAGGGCATCCAGGAATTTGGTGTTGACGGTGCCGTTCGCTCCACCAACGGTGTACTTCGGATCGGAAGCCCACTTCTGGTAGGTTTTGTAAACGTCGACTACACCCGGATCATCATATGATGTGGTGCCGGCGATGATGCCGTTGACGAAATCCGGGCCCTGGGTGGCGAGCAGCGCATCCTGGATGAAATCGGAACCGGTCCAGCCATCTGCAGCTCCACCGTTATTGAAGCCCATGCTCCATGGTACGTGTCCGTCTGCCACCATCTTGTCGACCAGGGTCTGCAGGTCGGCGAAAGTGGTCGGTACGGTGTAACCGAGCGCTGCAAACTGGGTCGGGCTGTACCAGATGATTGACTTGATATCGGCCTTGGCAGGGATGGCGAGCCATTTTCCATTGACCGACCCCATCTTGATCCAGTAAGATGCATAATTGGACTGATCGCCGCCAACGGTGTCCAGTGGAAGAAGTTTATCGGCATAAAGTTTAAGCGGCGAGAAGTCCGGCCAAAAGAGCACGTCTGGAGGAGTGCTTTTGACCAGGGTGTCAAGCACCGCAGCATCCCGGGTGGATTGGCCGTTGATCTTAATCCCGCAGGCATCCAGGAATGGCTTGATGATGGTATTGAAACTCTGTTCCTCATTACCGGTCCATTGATACACCACGGTAATGCTGTCACCCGAAGCAGCTCCCTTGCAGTCGATTGCCCCGGCCGCAGGAGCGGCAGTTGCAGGGGCCGCAGTGGCTGGCGCAGCGGTGACTGGTGCAGCGGTGGCTGGTGCAGCCGTGGCTGGCGCAGCTGTTGCCGGCGCTGTAGTGGCGGTGGCTGCCGGCCCACATGCCACGAAGAGCATGCTGGCGACAACCAGTAAGGCAAATACTCTTATCAATCTTGTGTTCATTTCTAATCTCCTTAAGGTTTGAGAATACGGTTATTATCCGATCGTTTCAATCTGGGTGGTTTGATAAATCATCAAATGATCACCTCCTTTTTCATGAGGCGAAAAGACCGCATGAGCGACAGTGGGAACAAATCGGCTGCGGATGGATGTTTGCGAAGACTGACAAGTGGTAAAAACTGCGACTCTTCATTAAAACGCGAGGTAAAGTCAGGACAGGGTTTCTTTAATTTCCATTGTAAGGAAATTTTGGCACAGAAACATTGGCGTAAGTTTGAATAAATTGGCTGGTAGCTTGATTGAGTGATAAGGGAGGCCCAGCCGGCTGTGGGTGAATATAATTATCAAGATTTTTCCGTGGTAATAGCATGCTAAAAGAACCTTCCAGGTATGATCTAATGACTTGATTCCCGGATGACGAGCTTGGATTCGAGCAGCAGGCCTTCCTGGTCGAGACCTTCTCCTCGAACCAGGCGTACCAGCCGTTCTCCCGCCGCCCAGCCGAGCCCATATGACGGGATGTGGATGGTGGTCAAAGGAGGATCGTAATAATTCGCCAGGGGAATATCATCGAAACCAACAACAGCGATATCCTGAGGAATGCTTAATCCAGCCACCTTGATCGCATGCAGGGCGCCCAGACAGACCACGTCACTGGCGACGAAGACCGCCGTTGGACGCGGCGAGACTTTCAGTAACTCTTGCATGGCTATAAATCCGCTCGCCGGCGTGTAAGCACCCTCGCGCATGAGCAAATCTTCCGGCTCAATCCCACCTTCTTTAAGTGCCTGCAGATAACCCAGGCGGCGCTGCTGGGCAGAAGTATATTCCAGGCTGGCATTGGTGATCAGGCCGATCCGCCGGTGGCCGCCCTCGATCAGGTGCCTGACTGCCCTGAAGGAACCGTCCACTGCATCAATGTCTACAAATGGAAGATTGCCATCCTGCAACTGGCCCATCAACATGACCGGCAGCCCTTCCTGGTGCAAGCGGATGATCTCGGTCTCATCCTGGCGCGGCCCGGAGAGAACAATCCCGTCCACGTGGTTTTCATGGACCATGCGCATGTAATCGTCGCCATCATGTGGTTCCAGGGCTTTTAATAGGATTTGGTAGCCCTGAGCAGTAGCAGCTTGTTCAATGCCCAACAACACCTGGGGAAGCAGTGCATCCGCAAAAACCTGTTCGTCGCTCTGGCGAAGGATCAAGCCAAGCGTATTCGACTTGCCGCTGGCGAGTTTTCTCCCCGAAGAATCCGGGTGGTAGTTCAGTTCTTTTGCAACCTGGAGGACACGTTGGCGGGTGGCATCGCTGATGCTCATTCCTGGGACGTTATTTAAGACAAACGACACCGTGGTTCTGGAGACCCCCGATTCCCTGGCAACCGTAAAGCTGGTGACGCGTTTTCGTGGCATAAAGAAGCCTCATTACTAACACGTGTTAGTAATAATAGTATAGTAAAGATCGATCCATTTGTCAAGTAGATGTTCCTAAAATTCGAAAACGCGAACCATCACGATCGAACCTGAGCCCCACCCCCTTGACAAATTATTCCTTGGGGATAAAATAAAAACGAACGTTCGTTCATTTCTTTGGAGATCCCGATGGAAGAAACCACCCTTTCAAAAGGCAAACACACCCGCCAGGCCATCCTCGAGGCTGCCTACGACTTGTTCCTCGAGCAGGGCTATGCCGCCACCTCCATGCGGCAGATCGCCGATCGCTCCAGGCTGGCATTGGGGGGAATCTACAACCACTTCGCCGGAAAGGAAGCCATTTTTGCTGAACTCATCATTGAAAGGCATCCCTTCCAGCAGATCCTGCCCGTGCTGCTCAACACTCCCGCTGGGGATGTTGAGAGCTTTGTCCGAAATGCTGCCCGTACCATGGTCAGCGAGCTTGGCAAACGCCCCGATTTTATCAAGCTGATGTTCATTGAGATCGTCGAGTTCAATGGACGCAATATGCCGGATATGCTCAAAAATATCCTTCCGCAGGTACTGCCCTTGATCGGGAAGTTCGGCAAAGACAAAAAAGTGTTGCGGCCCATACCGTCCTTTATCTTTTTCCGTGCCTTCCTGGGCCTGTTTTTTTCTTATTACATGACGGAATTATTGCTTTCCAACACACCCGCAGCCTTGATCCATGGTAATGCCCTGGATCACTTTGTGGAAATCTTTCTGCACGGTGTCATGGTAAGTGAGGAGCCTGCATGAATTCACGCTTGTTCTCCATCATCCGCAAGGAATTCATCCAGATCGTGCGTGATAAGCGCACGCTGGTCATTATCCTGATCATTCCCATCATGCAGCTTTTCCTGCTGGGATATTCCGCCACCAACGATATCCGAAATGTGCCGCTGGCTGTTCTGGATCAGTGTCGCTGTATGGAGTCACATGATCTGCTGGACGCTTATCGTGCGGCGGATTACTTTCAAATCGCCTATACGGTCAACTCGGAGGATGAGTTACGCGCCTTGATTGAGAATGGGCAAGCGCGTGCTGCCATTCTTATCCCACCAGACTATAACAAGCGTTTAACCACCGGCGATGCCCAGGTGGCCTTCATCCTTGACGGTTCGGACCCGACGGTGGCCTCCACGGCTCTGTCGGCCGCCCAGTTGATCGGTCAATCCCATGCCACGACGCTCATGGCCCAACGTCTGGCACGCAGTGGTCTGAATCTTCAGCAACAGCTTCCACTCGATGTGCGCACCAGGGTCTGGTATAACCCCGACCTGGTCAGCTCCTATTTCATGATCCCGGGCGTGATTGGCATGATCCTGTATGCCATCACCTCCATCCTGACTGCCACTTCGGTTGTGCGCGAGCGCGAGCGCGGCACCATCGAGCAGCTAATCGTCACGCCCATCCGTCCCTGGGAGCTGGTGATCGGCAAGATCCTGCCTTACGTGATCCTGGCTTTCATTGACACGCTCGAAGTGCTCGCCATCGGTCACTGGTGGTTTGGTGTGCCGGTGCGCGGCGACATGAGTCTTATCCTGGGCTGTTCCGGGCTTTTGCTCCTTACGGGATTGGGAATTGGGTTGTTCGGCTCGACCATTGCCAACACCCAGCAGGAAGCCATGCTGACAGTCTGGATGACGCTGTTGCCGAGCATCTTTTTATCCGGTTTCTTCTTCCCGCTGGAAGCGATGCCGAAAGTGCTGCAGTGGATTTCCTATATCATTCCTCTGCGTTATTATCTGGTCATTATCCGTGCCCTTTTGATCAAGGGGGTGGGTGTCACGGCCATTTGGAATGCGATTATCCCCCTGGCTGTTTTCGGCGTGCTTATCATGACCGCGGCTTCCGTCCGTTTCCGCAAACGATTGGACTAAAGCCATGATGCCTGACTCCTTTTGGAAACGCATGAAGAATATCCAGCGTATTCACCAGCGGTTGTACACTTCCGGAAATGGCTGGATCATCGGGAAATTCATCTTGCTCTTGACACATACCGGCCGCAAGTCCGGTAACCGCTATACAACCCCACTTCAGTACGAAAAAATCAACGGGTCTTACTACATCGGCGCCGGGCGCGGCTCAAAGGCTGACTGGTTTCGCAACATCCTGGCCGACCCGCATGTACACGTCCAGGTGGGTCGCAGCGTGTTTGACTGCTTGGCAGAACCCGTCACCGATTCCGAGCGGGTGGCCGATTTCCTGGAATATCGGGTTAGAAATCATCCTTTGATGATTGGAATGATCATGAAAATCGCCCACAAGTTGCCCTTACGGCCTGAACGAGCCCAACTCTTGGAGTTGGGGGCTTTCACCCCTATGGTCATATTAAAGCCTCCAGCGAAAGAAAAATGACCACTCTGATCGAAGCCTCCCACCTGCGTAAAACCTTCGGCGCAACCGTCGCCGTGGATGACCTTTCGCTTCATATTGAAGAAGGCGAGATTTACGGATTAGTCGGCTCGGACGGGGCTGGAAAAACCACCTCCATCCGCCTGCTGGTGGGTGCCCTGCGGCCCGATTCTGGACAGGCGAGTGTGTGCGGTTTCCCACTGGATAAAAAGACCGAGCAAGCGCGCACCCGCCTTGGTTATCTATCCCAGCGCTTCTCGCTCTATGAAGACCTGACCGTGCTGGAAAACATTCGCTTCTTTGCCGAACTGCGCGGCCTGTCCCGGCGGGAGTGGCTGCCGCGCTGCCTGGAGGTGCTCGAATTCGTCGGTCTGGCAGATTTCAAAGATCGCCGGGCCGGCCAGCTTTCCGGTGGAATGAAGCAGAAACTTGGCCTGGCAACCGCCTTGGTGTCGCGGCCGCGCATCTTGCTGCTGGATGAACCCACCACCGGCGTGGACCCTGTGACCCGCCAGGACTTCTGGCAGTTGATTACCAACCTGGTCAGCGCGTCGCTGAATGAAGGGGTGTGCGTGCTCATTTCGACCCCCTACATGGACGAAGCTGAGCGCTGTCACCGCATTGGGTTTATGTACCACGGCAGGCTGATCATCGAAGGCAGTCCCGGAGATCTACGCGCCGCCCTGAACGGCCGCATCCTGGAACTGTGCGGTGAGCCTTTGCTGTTGGTGCGCAGGCTGGCTGCCGCTGACCCTGGCGTTGAGGATGTGCACTCGTTTGGGGACCGCCTGCACCTGCGCCTGAAAGCGGCCCAGCCCCAGGCCGTCATTGACCGCCTGCGCATTTCCGTTTCGCAAGGCGGGGCGAAGTTTATCGATGCCAGGGTTATTCCCCCGACCTTGGAAGATGTCTTCATCAACCTGTCAAAAGGAAAGGAATAAGCATGGGACAGCCCATCATCCAGGTTGAGAACCTGACCCGTCGCTTCGGTGAATTCGTCGCCGTCGATTCCATTTCTTTTGAGGTGTTGGCGGGTGAGATCGTCGGCTATGTAGGGCCCAATGGCAGTGGCAAGACCACCACCATCCGCATGCTGTTGGGACTGCTGCGGCCCACTAGCGGGCGTGCCAGCGTGCTGGGCTATGATACTGCCCGCCAATTTGAAGAGATCCGGGCCCGCAGCGGGTATATGTCGCAGAAATTTGCCGTATACAATGACCTGACCGTTTGGGAGAATCTACGCTTTTATGCAGGGGTGTATGGCATCAATGATAAAAAACGTATTATGAAAACGCTCGCCCATGTGGGTTTGACAGACCAGATCCATGAGCTGACCAGCAGTCTCTCAACCGGCTGGCGGCAGCGTTTGGCGCTGGGAATTGCCCTGGTTCACAGCCCGCGTCTGCTGTTCCTGGACGAACCGACTTCGGGCGTTGATCCAAACGCCCGGCGCATTTTCTGGGACCTGCTCTATGACCTGGCAGCCGAGGGCGTGACCATCCTGGTGACGACCCATTATATGGACGAGGTCGAGTACTGCAACCGGGTGGGCATGATGCGCGCCGGTAAACTGCTGGCGATGGATACCCCGTTGGCTCTCAAACAGCAGTTTGTGCCTGGCAGTGTCTATGAGATTTACGCCATCCCGCTGCTCAATGGACTGTCCACCTTGGAAAAATTGCCTACCATCCAACGAGTCAGCCTGGCCGGCGACCATCTGCGGGTTATCCTGCAGCCTGGTGCAGACCTGGCCGCCCTGCAGCAGGCCCTTCAGCCGGCCGGCGTCTCCGTGCAGTCGATCAGGCTGGGCGAACCCGGCTTGGAAGATGTGTTCATGCACCTGGCTAAAGGTAAAGTCAGCGTGTAAAGGATATGTCTGCAGGCATGCCAGGTTTGAGTCTCCCACTGGCATCATTTAGTTCGAGCAGGATGGCATGTACGGTCGAATTGTCACTTGGTAATGCATGCGTGGTACGAGGCAGATAAACTGGTTGAGTAGATATGTTGACAACCACGGCGTAAAACGTTTCGCCCGGGAAAGAATCAACACTGATGGTTGCCTTTTGTCCCAATTTGATCTCCCCCAGACTATCCTCGGGGATGTAAACCGTAATCGTCAAATCGTTTAAGCGGGCCAGGGAGAGCAATTCGTTCCCGGGGGAGACCACGTTGCCCGGGTCGGCATTGCGCGTCATCACCACACCGTCCACCGGCGCAGTAATGGTCATCTTTCCGATCTGGTCATCCAGCAGGTCGAGATTGGCTTGCGCCGCCTGGACGTTGATCCTGGCTTGCTGAAGTTGGGCGATTCCTGTCCCAGTGGCATTGTCGGGAATGGCCCCTCCGTTCAGTACATCCAGTAGGGCTTGGTCTTCTGCCAGTTTGGCTTTGGCCAGCTCCAGGGCTGCTGTCTTAAGATCAACCTGTACCGGGTTGGGCACTCCGGTCAAATAGTTTAATAAAGCCAGGGCATTTTCATATGCTAGTTCGGCTCTGTAAACGTTCTGCTGTGCCAATGCCTTGGCAGCTGCATCCAGGCGATTGTTGTATTTGACTTTATCATAAACAGTATGGGCTTTGTTCAGGGCCACCCTCGCCAGGTACAGCTTCGACCGGGCGCTCTGAATCGCATCCGCGTTGTTGGTAAAGTATTTTTGGAGATCCAGCACCTGCTGGGAATCAACAATGGCCTGTTCATCCTGGGCTATGGTTTTTTGCAGGGCTGCAATCACCGTCGGGCTGTTCAGTTTCTGCAGGGCCAGTTTGGCCGTTTCCAGGTTGCCAGCCGCGATCGTACGCTGGATCTTAAGTGTGTTATCGTCAAGATGGACCAGGATCTGGCCGGCTTTGACCGCATCACCTTCCTGGAAATCCACTGCGAGGATCTTTCCCGACAGCTCGGGCGCGATGGATAGCACCGTCGTTTCCACAGTGCCCGAAGCTTTCAGGGTTCCTGACGAAAGCGTTGCCGCCGGATTGACCAGGGAATTCCAGACAGCCGTCAGTGACCCGGCTGGACGCACCCAAAAATACCACCCGGCCAAGCCAATCAAGGCGATAAACACAATCACCCCAATCCTGACCCCAAGTTTTCGATTTGTCTTCATAATATCATAACATTCCTGTAGCTAAACTTCGCGATGAGGAGTTGCGTGGTTCCGGCTGCTAAATTTATTTAAGGATAATATCCACATCTGCCGGCATGCCGGGTTTGAGTTTTCCAGTGGCATCAATTAGTTCGAGCAGGATGGCATACACGGTCGATTTGTCACTCGATACAGTCTGTGTGGTGCGAGGCAGGTATACTGGCTGAGTAGAAATGAAGACAACCGCTGGCCTGAAACGTCTCGCCAGGGAAAGAATCAACAACGATGGTTGCCTTTTGTCCCAATTTGATCTTCCCCAGACTGTCCTCGGGGATGTAAACCGTAATCGTCAAATCGTTTAAGCGGGCCAGGGTGAGAAGTTCGGTTCCCGGGCTGACCACATTGCCAGGGTCGGCGCTGCGCGTCATCACCACGCCGTCCACCGGCGTAGTAATGGTCATTTTTCCGATCTGGTCATCCAGCAGTTTCAGCCTGGCCTGCGTTGCCTGGACATTGATCCTGGCTTGTTGAAGTTGGGCGAGGCCTTTCCCTGTGGCATTGTTGGGAATGGCGCCTCCGTTCAGTACATCCAGGAGGACCTGGTCTTCTGCCAGCTTGGCTTTGGCCAGGGCCAGGTTGGCCATTTTAAGATCGTTCTGTTCCTGGTTGGACGTCCCGCTCCACATCTGGTAAACATACAATACCTTGTCATATGCCTGCTCAACCTGATAATACTTCTGGAAGGCGTTTGCCTTATTTGTATCAGTAGCCGGATCGCCGTTAACTTTATCGTAAGTGGTCCGGGCATCCTTCAGGGCTTTCTCGGCCAGAACCAGGTCTGCCTTGGCGTGCTGAATTTCAGTAGTGTTGGTTGCAAAGTATTCCTCAACACCCAGCGCCTGCTGGAAATCGTAAATGGCCTGTTTATCCTGGGCGATGGTTTTTTGCAGGGCTGCAATCACCGTCGGGCTGTTCAGTTTCTGCAGGGCTAGTTTAGCCGCCTCCAGGTTGGCAGCTGTAATCCTGCGCTGGATCTGGAGAGTGCCATCGTTAAGATGGACCAACACCTGGCCAGCCCTAACCTTGTCGCCTTCCTGGAAATCCACTGCGAGGATCTTCCCCGGCAGCTCAGGCGCGATGGATAGCACTGTTGTTTCAACAGTGCCTGAAGCTTTCAGGTTTCCTGACGAAAGCGTTGCTGCCGGATTGACCAGGGAATTCCAGGCAACCACCAGGGACCCGGCTGGACGCACCCAGAAATACCACCCGGCCAAGCCAGACAAGGCAACAGCTGCGATGATCCCGATCGAGGCCATGAGTTTTCGACTCGTTTTCATTTCGTCTCTATTCTTTTCAGCGGTCGACCAGCGAGGCCTTGCCGCGATGCGCCAACAGAGTAAACACAGCCTCCAGGTTCAACCCGTCCACGGCGCGCAGAGCACCAACTTTCCGGACCTGGTCTTTTGCATCCAACAGGATCTCTGGTTCCATGTTCATTTCAGCAGGAAAGTAACGTCTCCGGGCATACCGGGCTTCAACCTTCCAGAGGTATCCTTCAGTTTGAGCTTCACTGCAAACACGGTATTTTTGCGTCCAGACACGGTCTGCACATTGCGTGGGGTGAACTCTGCCTGATTGGATATGTAGTTCACGGTAGCCTTGAAAGTAATGCCCGGGAAGGAGTCCACGGCCACATCGGCAGCCTGGCCAAGGCTGACTTCACCGACGCGGTCTTCGGGAACGTACACGGTAATGGTCAATTCATCCAGCCGGGTGAGCGTGAGTAGCGTTGCCCCGGTGTTGAAGACGCTGCCAGGCTCGGCATTGCGCGTCGTTACCATGCCATCCACCGGCGCTGTAACGGTTGTTTTCGCAATCTGGTCATCCAGCAGATCCAGGTTAGCTTGGGCCAACTGGACAGCGATCCTTGCCTGCTGCAATTGCACCATCCCCGTCCCGGTGGCATTATCAGGGATCAAGCCACCATTCAGCACATCCAGCAGGGCCTGATCTTCCGTCAGCTTGGCTTTGGCCAGGGCCAGGGTGGCAGCCTTGATTTCGAGCTGTTTCGAATCCACTTTTCCAGTCCACAGATCATACTGATAACTGGCGTTGTCATAAGCCTGCTGGGCCGCATAGAGTTTCTGGTAGGCATTAGCCTTGGCCGTATTGTTATCCGGGTTCCCGGGAACGGCATCGTAATCAGACTGGGCCTCATCCAGGGCATCCTTGGCTATCACCAGACTGGCGCGGGCATTATTCACCGCGTCAAGGTTCTGCGTGAAAGTGTTCTGGTTGTCGTAGGCCGTCTGGGCATTATCGATGTCCTGTTTATCCTGGGCAATGGCTTTTTGAAGATTGGCGATTGCTGCCGGCGAGGTCAGTTGAACCAGGGCTATTTTGGCCGTTTCCAGGTTGGCCTCAGCAATGGGTCGCTGGTCTTTGAGAAGAGTATCATCAAACTGGACCAGCAAATCACCCGCATGCACGGTGTCTCCTTCCTGGACATACACAGCCTGGATCTTTCCAGCCACTTCAGGGGCGACATTGATTTCGTTTGTCTTTACGGTACCGGAAGCGGTCAGAACCCCGGATGAAGCCGCACCCGGATTGACCAGAGAGCTCCAGGCATCCGCAAGGCTCACGGATGGATGTGACAGGAAATACCAGCCTAAATATCCGCCAACGCCCAGAACCAAAATGATCGGGAAAATTAACCTTCGGATACCTTTCATCTTTACTACGGCTCCTTTCAATCCCATGCACTAATCAAGTTTCTTGCGGAAGCGCAGCGCGGCCGCACCCGGCAGGACAGCGGAGAAAATTGCCACAGCGATTGTCTGGGGCATGATCATCTGCAAGCCGACACCCTTTATTACATTCCAACAAAAGCAACTGAATATAATGGTAGAGGTCATTCAAGGAGTGTGCAGAGTGTCGGACCGTTTTGCGAACGGCCTGATCAAGAGTAGTGCCATCCATCATTTCTCCGCGTACAACCCACTGGTTGGCGCGGGTCGCCCGAACCATTTGGGAAGTGCGCTGACCTGCGATCCATTCCGCCACGAAATCCGCGAGAAGATACCCCAGCCGAGGCGGGAGGCCGCGCCCGAGCAATGTGGCCAGGTTTACTCCAAAAGAACTGTTGATGATTCGCTGAATAACGAAAGGCATGGCTGGTTTGGATGTTACTGGAGCTTACATTATAACCAATAGCCTGGCATGGGGCCGATCGGCTCCCACGTGATAAAATCAGCCCATGAATTATATTCATCATGCCCTGATCGGAGTCGGAACGGCCAGTCTGGGGATTGCCACGGCAGAAGCGCTGGGCCTGCCGCCGCTATCGTTCACGACGCTGGGGGTTGGGGCGCTGGTCCTTGGAAGCGGGTCGATCGCCACTGACCTTGACCATCCAAAATCCTTCATCAGCAATAGCATACCTTCCGGGGTCATCCGCCTGGCCCTGGCCATCCTGGTCATCCCGGTTCTGGCGGGGCTGGCGGCCATGCTAACCACGCAGGATTTCCCGGGCACGTGGGCGGGACTCGCAGGTCTCATCTTCGGGGTGGATTTCCTGCGCTGGGCGTTCATCGCGCTGGGCGTGTCCATTGGCCTGATGCTGGTCTCCTGGCTGCTCTACAAGAGTCTGCACCACCGCGGGCCGCTGCACTCCCTGTATTTCACCCTGGGAGTGACGACGGTTGCCTGTGTGGTCTTCTGGTGGGCCTGGCTGCCCTGGACCTGGGGGCTGGCCTTTGGTTGGGGGTGGCTGTGGCATATCCTCGCTGATGGGCTGACCGAACAGGGCGTCCCATTTTTCTGGCCCTTCAATGATAAACGCAAGCATACCCTGCCGCCGTTGGGTTGTGCAGTCGGGCGGCCTCTCCTCTCCGTGCTGGCGGCCGCTGGAATTATTTTGTTAATCATTCTACAGGTTTCAGGATGAGCCTGCTTATGCTACGCAGAGATGCCGATATTGAAGCCGAGCTGGAGAAAGCCAAACGCGCCCGACTGGACGGGAACGAGGGCCGGGCGCGCGTATGTGCACGCCGGGCTGCCGGTATTGCCGCCCGGGATTTTCTAAACCGCCAGGGTGTCCACCTGCGTGAGGCGAGCGCATATGCTGCCCTGCAGGCGCTGAGGGAGTTTCCCAGTCTCGCCCCGGACCTGCAGAAGGCCGTCTCAAATTTAACCACGCGCGTCACTGCGGCATTTACCCTGCCTATGGATGCCGACCTCATCGCCGATGCACACAAATTGATAGGAGGATTGAAAATGAACGCCACCCCTGAAATCACCATTTACGGTACCAGCTGGTGCGGAGGTTCCCGCCGGGCGCGCCTCTGGTTCGACCAGCAGCATATCCCTTATCGCTGGATTGATATTGATGGCAATGAAAAGGCTGCCCAATATGTCGAGAGTCTTGCCGGCGGTTTCCGCAGTGTGCCGACGATCGTTTGGCCGGATGGCTCCTTCCTGGTGGAGCCTTCCATCGAAGCCCTGGCCAAAAAATTGGGAGTTGAAGCGTAGAATTTCAGGAGATTTTCCGATCCGCCTGGAAATGGTTTCCTTGACGGGCTGCCAGGTCAGTGTTAAACTAACCTTCGAACCATATCCATCCGCGAAAGGAGGCTCGAAAGCAATGTCGAAAACTGAATTGGCTACCAGGCTTGATTTTAGCGCGCCTCCCGTGGAACTGGATGGTTGATCCCATCCAATTTGTCAGTCCATGCCGCAGGCGTGCTGCCTGCGGCTTTTGATTCATCATAAGTCACGGGCAAGGAGCATTTCCGTGATTTCTTGTTTTTGAGTCAGCGTATGGACACACTATCTAATTATTATGATGAGTTGGATGACGAAGGGCATTTTGAAGAAGCCCCCCACCCTAAAACCAACAAGCCGAAACTGGACCCTCATACCGTCGCGCAATTCGTTCAGAGGCAGGATGATGACCGCCAGACGTTCTCTTTCACCTACAAACCTGCCCGTTTTGAAGAAGGCTGGTTGCTCGATTCGCTCAGTTATTTCTTTGAGCAGAGGTGGATCTCGGATGTCTTGAGCAAGATCAAGGCTGGCAAGGAGGCCTCTGTCTACCTGTGCCGGTCAGGAAGCCAGGTCGAGTCTGCACTCGTGGCGGCCAAGGTTTTCCGGCCGCGCATGCTGCGCAATTTGAAGAACGACCAGCTCTACCGGCTCGACCGCGATGTCTTGGACGAAAACGGCAACCGCGTCCATGACCTGGGCATGTTGAAAGCCCAGCACAAGCGCAGCGTCTATGGTGAGCAGATCCGCCACCAATCCTGGATTGCTTATGAGTTCCAGACCCTGAAAACTCTGCATGCCGCCGGTGCAGACGTGCCGCGGCCCTTTGAAATGAGTGAAAACGCCATCCTCATGGGCTACATTGGTGACGAGCAGTCCGCCGCGCCGACCCTCAACTCCGTCACATTGGATTCGGGCGAGGCCGAACCGCTCTATGTGCGTCTGCTGTGCAACATCGAGATCATGCTGGCAAATGGTATCGTCCACGGCGATCTTTCGGCATATAACGTACTCTACTGGGATGGAGACATCACCTTGATCGATTTTCCCCAGGTCATTTCCCCCAGTGGCCACCGCAGCGCTTACCGGATTTTCAGCCGGGATATCACCCGCATCTGTGAGTACTTTTCCCGCCAGGGGTGGCCATCCAATCCCACCCGGGTTGCTGCCGGCCTGTGGAAAGCCCACGGTTACCGGATCCATCCGGAGGCGCATCCCGGCCTGCTGGATGCCAACAATCCTGCCAGCAGCCAGTACTGGAAAAAGAACCGGGAGCAGGATTAAGGTTCTGGAAATGAAATAATTGGAATTTCTAGGCTGTGCGTTTCTTCGCCGATAGCGCCAGCAAGGCGCGTGCCACCATCGCCAGAAGTACAGCCAGGGAAATAAAACCGGCGATCAAAGCCGCAAGAATGTGCCAGTTGGCAACCTGGTTTACCAAAGAGACCCGGTTTCCCGCCTGCATGCGCTGCCCAAGACCATGCACAAATTCCCGGCGCGGCGCGATCGGTTTCAAGATACCCGACAACCGGTTTTCCATGGAGACAATTTTCGCCTTCGATGCATCGGCAAGTTTCTTTCGCATTTCCATGTTTCACGCTCCTGCTGGATAGACCACCAGCCCGACCGTACCCGGCCCCAGGTTGGCAGCCACTGCAATCGACAATTCAGTCAAGATAAGCTCGTGTGCGTTGAAAACTTTTCTGGCGCGTTCGAACAAGGTCTGGGCAGACTCCGGGTCGCGCGCATGCACAACCGCCACGTGGACCGGCTCCTGCTCAAAGCGATTTTGAAGCACTTCCAATACCCGCTCGATGGCTTTCCCCCGGGTGCGGACCTTCTCCGCCATATCCAGCATACCATTTTTCAACACCACGATTGGTTTGACATTGAGCGCCGAAGCCAGGGCGGCCTGGAGCGTCCCAACCCGGCCGCTCATGCGGGCGTAATCGAGCTTGTTCATGGTGAGCACAATTTGAACGCTGCGGCGGATTTGGTACATCCGCTCAACGATCTGCTGCGCAGCGACCCCGGCGCGCTCCATCAAGCGCGCCTCCCGGCACATCATCCCAAGCGCGGCCGATCCGGCGCCTGAATCGAAGGGAATGATATTAAACTTCCCGGCCAGTTCGCGCGCCGCAGTCAGCGCCGATTCGAACGTTCCGGATAACTTGCTGGTCACATGCAGCGAGAGGATCGTGTCGCCTGGCAGGGCGACATCCTGGTAGAATTCCTTGAACTGGAATGGGGAAGGCTGGGAGGTCTTGGGTATTTTGCCGCTCACGTCCACCATCCGGTAAAAAGCTTCGTTGGTGAGGTCCAGTCCTTGCAAGTAGGTCTCTTCTCCGAACTGGATATTGATCGGGATCACCTGGATATCGTATTCTTTTTCCCATCCGGCGGGCATATCGGACGCGCCGTCTGTAACAATCCTAACCATGACTATTCTCCTTCCAGGTCAATATCTTCCAATTCGTCCCGTAGTGCCAGCAGGGTGCGGTGGTAGAGACTCTTCACCGCGCCCTCGCTGCGGTTCATGATCTCGCCGATTTCGGTGTTCGACATGTGCTCCACGAATTTCAGGATAAGCAGGTGCTGGCGTTCGGCCGGCAGTCGGCGGATTATTTTCAACAGCGAATCGCGCTCCTGGTCCTGCATCAACGCCACTTCGGGAGCCTCACCCTTGTAATGCAGGGTTGGAGCGTCGTCGAGCGGGATCTCCTGGTGGCGGCTGCGGTCGCGGTGCCAGTTGGCGATCAGGTTGTGCGCGATCCGGTACAACCAGGCCGAGAACGGTACGCCGCGGTCGATGTAGCTATGAATATGGTACATGGCACGGTGAAAAACACGCGCAGTCAGGTCCTCGGCGTCATGGACGCTGCCGGTACGGTAGTATACGTAGTTGAAGATCCGTTCCACGTACTGCTCGTACAGGGCACCGAAAGCCTCCCGGTCGCCCTGCGAGGCACGCGCCAGGATTTCTTTTTCTTCAAATGCCGGCACTTGAATCACCTTACCGGAAGGGTCTGTATGACATAACCCCGCCGGGTTTCAGAGGTTTCTTGGACTGATAAATCTTGACAAAGTATATCATATTAGAAATGTGCTATAATAAAAAAACCGGAAAAGTCCCCGGTTACTTGGGGATGCCAGGCTTCGACGGAAGAGGCTGGTCCCGGAATGCGAGCCGAGAGGCGCCGAACTCGTAAAATCAGTGCAAACAATCAAGTGCCAACCGCACTTCCTACGCTGCCATGCCCCTCGCTGCATAAGCGATCCGCAGAACAGCCGGTCTCCTAGATGAGGCCGCGTCCACCCGTCCCGTACTGCCCCCGGTGAAGGGATTGGGCGTCACAAAGGGGCCGTGCCGCGCATGATGCTGCTGACTGCGCGAAAGAGGGCTTTCGGGCCCGAGCGGCTGGCCGCAGGTCAGGTTTGCCGGCTGAATGACCTGTGGCGACATGCCCAACCGGCTACGCTCGTAGATTTCCGAGGGTCGAGTCTTTCGGACGCGGGTTCGATTCCCGCCATCTCCACCATCAATAGACTTCCGAAGTCTTTAAGACTTCGGAAGTCTATGTTATAAAGTCCTCTTTTGTTTTTTCTACATAGTGTTAACGTTTTTCTTGCATCTGTGATGTATGCTTATCCAGATTGAATTCTCGCGCTTTATAAGCGCATATTTACTAAAGGAGTATCGTCATGGGAAAAATCATCGGAATTGACCTGGGTACCACCAACAGCGTGGTGGCCGTCATGGAAGGCGGTCAGCCCACCGTCATCACAACCGCTGAAGGCGGGCGTCTGTGCCCGTCGGTGGTGGCTTTCACCAAGAATAACGAGCGCATGGTCGGCCAGACCGCCAAACGCCAGGCCATCATCAACTCGGAGAATACCATCTTCTCCATCAAGCGTTTCATGGGACGCCGCTTCGATGAAGTGGAGACCGAGCGCAAGATGGTACCTTACGAGGTCGTAGCCGGGCCTTCGGATGAAGCCCGTGTCAAGATCCCCATCACCAACCGCGAATACAGCCCCCAGGAGATCTCGGCCATGATCCTGGCCAAGCTGAAAGGCGATGCCGAAGCCTACCTCGGCCAGACCGTCACCGAGGCGGTCATCACTGTCCCGGCCTACTTCAATGACAGCCAGCGCCAGGCCACCAAGGATGCCGGGAAAATTGCCGGTTTGGATGTGAAACGCATCATCAATGAGCCGACCGCTTCCGCCCTGGCCTACGGCCTGGACAAGAAGAAGAATGAAACCATCCTGGTCTTTGACCTGGGCGGTGGTACCTTTGACGTGTCCATCCTGGATGTTGGCGAGGGTGTCATCGAGGTCAAATCCACCAACGGCGATACCCACCTGGGCGGCGATGACTGGGATCAGCGCGTGGTCAACTGGGCTGCCGACGAGTTCAAGAAGGAACAGGGCATCGACCTGCGCCAGGACCGCCAGGCCCTCCAGCGCCTGCGCGAAGCTGCAGAGAAAGCCAAGATCGAGCTCTCCAGCATGATGGAGACCGAGATCAACCTGCCTTACATTACCGCGGATGCCAACGGGCCCAAGCACCTGGTGCTCAAGCTGACGCGCGCCAAATTCGAGCAGATGACCGAAGACTTGCTGGCCCGCTGCCGCCATCCTTTTGAAAATGCCTTGAAAGATGCCAACCTGAAAGCCTCCGACCTCAACGAAGTGGTCCTGGTGGGCGGCTCCACCCGCATGCCGATGGTGCAGGATTTGGTACGCACACTGACCAATGGGAAGGAACCCAATAAGGGCGTCAACCCCGATGAGGTCGTGGCAATTGGCGCGGCCATCCAGGCTGGTGTGTTGGGCGGTGAAGTCAAAGACATCCTGCTGCTCGATGTGACCCCGCTCTCGTTGGGCGTGGAGACCCTGGGCAGCGTGATGACCAAGATGATCGAACGCAATACCACCATTCCGGTGCGCAAGACCGAGACCTATTCCACCGCCGCCGATGGCCAGACCGCCGTGGATATCCATATCCTGCAGGGTGAACGCCCGATGGCGGCTGATAACATGTCGCTCGGCCGTTTCCGCCTGGACGGCATCCCGCCTGCGCCGCGCGGCATTCCGCAGGTGGAAGTCACCTTTGATATCGATGCCAATGGCATCCTTAACGTGACTGCCAAGGACAAAGCCAGCGGCAAGGAACAAAAGATTACCGTGACGGCTTCGACCAACCTGAACAAGGATGACATTGCCCGCAAGGTCGAGGAGGCCAAGAAATACGAGGCCGAAGACAAGAAGCGTCGCGAGGTCATCGATGCCCGCAACACTGCCGATAACCTGGTTTACCAGACCGAGAAATCCCTGCGCGACCTGGGTGAGAAAGTTTCCTCGGAAGAGCGCGGCAAGATCGAAGGCAAGATCAGCGATCTCAAGCAGGCTGCCCAGGGCGATGACATCAACCGTATCAAAAAGGCCACGGATGAACTGCAGAATATGTTCTATGCCTTGAGCCAGCAAATGTACGCCCAGGGCCAGGCGGCGCCGGAAGGCAGCCCGCAGCCAGGTGGTCCACAGACGCCCCCCTCGGGAGGCACTGAAGGCGATGTGATCGACGGCGAAGTGCGCGACGCCTGATCCCCAATCCAACCAGACAAGCGGCCAATCCATACGGGTTGGTCGCTTTTGGTTTTCAGGCTCACTCATCTGCTGCGCTTCTTCCCCTGCCGGATCGTCGACTTGGTATGGCATAGGGTGCCAGTAATTTAATATATATTTGTTATAATGGTATTGCTGTTCTTGATGGGTGATATGAGGACAGCAAAAACAAGGCACAATCCGGTGCCCATTCCAAATCTCGAGGAGAAGAAAATGTCCAAGAAAGTCAATATCCTTTTAATCATGGCCTTGCTGGGTGCAGTGGTGCTTGCTGCCTGCCAGCCAGCCGCTGTAGCAACCGTGGCCCCGGTGGTTACTGCAGCCCCCGTTGTGACTGCCGCTCCTGTGGTTACGGAAGCCCCTGTGGTTACCGAAGTTCCTGTAGCGACCAAGCCACCCCTCACGGATACCGAGCTCAATGTCCTCTGCACCCCGCAGGAAGAATGGTGCCAGGGCATGAAGCAGGAATTCGAAGCAAAATACCCGGTCACGGTAAATTATGTCCGCATGTCTGCAGGAGAAGCCCTGGCCCGTATCGTGGCTGAAAAAGATGCTCCTACCTTTGATATCTGGTGGGGGGGCCCCATCGATAGCTTCGTTTCTGCAAAAGGCCAGGGATTGCTCGATACCTATGATTCCCCGAATTTTGCCAACCTATATAATCCCAAATTGATGAAAGATGTTGATAATCAGTGGGTGGGAATTTATGTTGGCACGCTGGGGTTTGCCACCAACACTAACTGGCTGGCTGCCCATCCGGATGCCAAGGCGCCCACCTCATGGGATGACCTGCTGAAACCCGAATTCACCGATCAGGTGATGGTTGCACATCCCTCCACCTCCGGTACTTCCTACACCGCCCTTTGCACCATTCTCCAGATCCGTGGTGAACAGGCTGGCTGGGAATATATCAAGAAATATGCCGCTCAGATTTCATCCTTCACGAAAAGCGGCGCCGCGCCGGCTAAATTTGTAGGCCAGGGTGAAGCTGCAGTGGCAGTTGTTTTCTCGCATGATATTGTCAATGAGATCGAGAACAACAAGATGCCGCTGGTTCTGACCTTCCCTGCTGAAGGCACTGGCTATGAAATTGGTGGCGAAGCCATTATAAAAGGTGCCAAGAACATTCAAGCGGCCCATTTGTGGTATGACTGGGCGATCTCTCCCGAGGGCCAGGCTTTGGGACCGAAATACCACGCCTACCAGGCTCCCACGGTCAACGGTGTCGCGCTCTCCCACCCCGAATTGATGGATGCCAAACTGATTGACTATAATTTCATTTGGTGTGGTGAGAACAAGACTGCCTTCGTTGACAAATTCACCAATGAAATTGCCAACGCAGAAAACCTGCACCCGTAATTGATTCCAAAATTCCGGGCGGTGTAAGCCGCCCGGAATTTATCTCAGGAGGATTATGCAGACCATTTCATCCAGTCCAGATTCTCCCGCTCGAAAATCCTCAGGTTTGATCCGGCGCATACGCGAATTTTCCCTCATCGGCAGGGATCCTGTCCTTTCGATCAGCCTGCTCCTTTCCGGCATTTTTATTTTTGTATTTGTTATTTTTCCTTTGTATCGTTCAGTGGCAGGGGGTTTTTTCTCGAGCAAAGGTACCTGGGATGTCACCTACTTTGCCCGTTATTTTGATAACTATTATGGGCCCGCACTTCGCAGATCATTTACTGATACCATGCAGATGGGCTTGCTGACTGCCAGCGCAGGAACCCTGGTCGGTTTCATCTTTGCCTATGCAGTCGTACGCTGCGAAATCCCGGGAAAGCGTATCGTGCATTGGCTGGCACTTGTGCCGACGGTCTCCCCGCCCTTTGCCCTGGCGTTAAGCATGATCCTGTTATTCGGCCGGAATGGCTTGATCACGAATAAACTACTGGGGATTGAGTTTGTTAGAGGCATGAATGATATTTATGGGCTGGATGGGCTGGTAATTGTCCAGACCATCACCTTTTTCTCAGTCTCCTATTTAATTCTCAAAGCCATGCTCGAGCGCTTGAACCCCGCCATGGAAGAAGCCGGGGCCAGTCTGGGCGCAGGCCGTTTCCATTTATTCAGGACGATCACCTTGCCGCTGCTCATCCCTGGCATTGCTGGTTCTTTCTTGCTGTTATTCGTTGAGTCCCTGGCTGACCTTGGGAATCCGTTGTTCATTGCCGGCAACAAGACGGTCCTATCTGCCCAGATCTTTATGGCTGTCATCGGGGAGTACAACTATCAGAAGGCCTCCGCTTTATCCCTCATATTGATCATCCCGACCCTGATTATCTTCATCTTCCAGCGTTATTACGTCAATCGCAGGACATATATTTCTGTAACCGGCAAACCAGCCGGTTCACATATTGTGGAAAAAGACCCGTTCATCCGCTGGGGGATCAACATTTTCACATACCTGATGATCGCTTTCATCATCCTCTTATATGCCACGATCATTTACGGCTCTTTTAGTGCCGCCTGGGGTGTTGATTATGCCCCGACGTTAAAGTGGTGGAACATGACCGTAACGCGTGGAGTTGAAGCCATCCTGGATACCACCTTCCTGAGCGCCATGGCCACCCCGGTTGCCGCCATCATGGGCATGATCATTGCCTGGCTGGTGGTCAGAAAGAAATTCTCCGGCAAGGATGCCCTGGATTTTTCCTCCAACCTCGGTGGCGCTGTTCCAGGCACCATCCTTGGCATCGGGTTTATCCTGGCCTTTAACAAGCCTCCCATTGCTTTGGCCATCGCGATCTATGCAATCCTGGCAATATTCTTTGCCCAGGTGGTTGGAAAAAAGCCGGGTGAACGCATCATCATTCTGATCCTTGGAACAGCCCTGGGGGTTGGACTCACAAAAGTCGCCTCCCCGGGAATGTACTTTTATCTCGGAGGCTTGTATGTGCTCATCGCGCTGATCTTTATGATCATTCAGCGCAAATTTTCAAGACCCCTGGTTACCGCTCTGATTGGTGTTTATGTCATGTCCACCAATTGGGCCGCTGCCATTGCCAAACCGATCGCTGATTTTAGCCGCTCCCTGGAAAGAGGCTTCTGGAGCAATGCCATCTTCCAACTTGCCGATTATATTAAGGTGTTATTGCAGCCCACTTCGGCTTTGCTCGCCATCATACTTATCTTCGCCGGCGTGATCCTTTTACAGGATCTCAAGGGCAAAGGCCTCCGGATCGGTCTTGGGTTGCTTGCTCTTGCCGCGCCATGCACCCTCTTTTTTACCGGGGTACCGTTTGCCATGGTTGGAGGCGCTTATATCATCATGGCTGCCTTTATCGTGCGCAGCTTGCCTGCCTCTGTTCGCTCCGGGGTCGCCGCGTTGCAGCAGATCGATCCATCCATCGAGGAAGCATCCAACATTCTCGGCGCAGATGCCCAATATACCTTCCGCAAGGTCACCCTGCCGCTCATCCTTCCCGCCTTATTCGCTGGCCTGATCTTCAGTTTCACCCGCCACATGACCAGCCTGTCCGCCATCATTTTCCTGGTCAGCGCCAAGTGGCGCATTGTCACCGCCTCCATTTTGAGCGAATGGGAACAGGGTGGGGTGAGCATTGCCGCCGCTTACTCAACCGTCATCATCATTTTCGTGATGATTGCCATCGTTGTCCTCAATTTGATTGTCAATAAGTTGTTTAAAGGCAGGGGCTCAGTCGATATGAGCCAGGGCTTCTAATTCTTGAAAATCGAGGGAATCAATGTACCTGACCTTGAAAAATATCACCAAAGTCTTTCCTCCGCGCGGCAGCGCCGGCGAAGTCACCGCAGTTCACGACATCAGTCTTGAGATCAATAAGGGTGAATTGGTCACCCTGCTGGGACCCAGCGGCTGTGGCAAAACCACCACCTTGCGCATGATTGCCGGTTTCGAGTTTCCGACTTCCGGCAGCATCACCCTGGATGGTCAGGAGATCAACCCGCTGCCTCCCCACAAACGCGAAATGTCCATGGTCTTTCAGAGTTACGCCATCTTCCCGCACCTGACCGTCTTTGAAAATATTGCTTATGGGTTGAATGTTCAAAGGCTGTCCAAATCTGTCATCAAGGACCGCGTGGACAAAGTGTTGGAGCTGGTTCACCTGGAAGGCTATGGCGACCGAGCCCCCACCCAGCTCTCCGGCGGACAGCAGCAGCGCGTCGCCCTGGCGCGTGCCCTGGTCATGGAACCCAAAGTCCTGCTGATGGACGAACCGCTTTCCAACCTGGATGCGAAATTGCGCGAGGAAATGCGCACCGAGATCAGGCGTATCCAGAAAGAGTTGAATATCACCAGCGTATATGTCACCCATGATCAGGTCGAAGCCATGACCCTTTCTGATCGCATCGTGGTGATGAACCAGGGCATCATCGAGCAAATTGGCACTCCGGTGGAGATTTATCGTTTCCCGAATAACCGCTTCGTGGCCGATTTCATCGGGCGCGCCAATTTTGTGCCCGGTCAGATTCAGGCCATATACGACCATCATTTGAAAGTTAAGGCACTCGGCAATGTAATCGAACTGACCAACATTCAGCGTACATTCGATCAACAGCAGGCCGTCACTTTGATCATCCGGCCCGAGATGCTACGCATCAAGAAGACTGGCGAGACATTCAAGGGGGTCATTCGCCGGGCGGTCTATCTTGGCGATGTCATCGAATATGATGTCGAAGTGGAAGGGCAGTTGATCACCGGCCTGGAAACCGATCCCTATGTGATGGATCTCTTCCCGGAAGGCGAGCAGGTCACCGTTGGCTTTGCCGAAGGCTGCATCCAGGTACTCCCGGGTGAGTAACGTGAATCCCGAATTCGATATTGTCATGATCGGCAATTTCGCCAAAGACAAGTTGATCGTCGATGGTGTGGAAGAGATTGCCTCCGGCGGGGGAGTTTATTATGGCAGCGTCGCCGCCCACCGGCTCGGAGCCCGCGTTGCCGTCGTGACCCGCCTGCGCCCGGATGATTTTCCGCGCTTGGAAGAGCTGCGCCTCGAAGGCGTCCAGGTCTTTGCCACCCCGGCCAGTGGGACTTCCGGTATCGCCAATTATTACTCATCTGCAGATATGGAAACCCGCATCTGCAAACCGATCGGATTTGGCGGGAAATATACGCTTGATCAGATCCCGGAATTAAGCACCCGGGTCATCATGCTTACGCCATTATTCGCCGGTGAAGCCGATCTTCCACTCCTGCAAGCCTTATCCAAACGCGCTCCGGTCGCCATGGATATTCAAGGCTTTCTGCGCGTTCCGGTGGAGAATGACCTGATCTTTCAACCCTGGGCGGAAATGGCTGAAGGTCTGAAATGCATCACCTACCTGAAGGTGGATAAAGCCGAGGCTGAATACTTGACCGGGTTGTCAGATCTCCATGCGGCTGCCCGCAAACTGCAATCGTTTGGGCCCAAGGAGATCGTCCTGACCCAAACCTCCGGGGTGACCGTCCTTGCTGATGGAAAGTTCCATACTGCCCCATTCCATCCACGTTCCCTGGTGGGTCGGACAGGCCGGGGAGACACCTGTTTCGCAACTTATATTGCAGTCCGATTGGAAACGAACGCCGAAACTGCCTGCCGCTGGGCTGGCGTTATTACTTCCCTAAAACAGGAAATTCCAGGACCCTGGAAGGGGACCCGTGCGGATGTCGAAGCCCACCTGGACCAGCAACCCATGCAGATGCCGCACGGGAAAAGCCGGGATTTGTAGGGTCCGTTTCGGTTGAATCAATCATATGCCCCGTTCGGTCTGAAAGTCCCGAAAGCTGTCCAGGATCTGGTCAAGCGAACGCAGACGGGAATTGAGTCTGGCAAGCTTGTCCTGTTCACCAGATGATTGGTCTCGAATTTGGAAATTTCAGCGTACAAGATTCTGCAGATCGGCGAAGCCGCGTTTGACTTGCTGTCAGGAATTCAGGCAGGGAAAGTGCTGGCCTCTGTGACCCAGGCGATTTACCTGGTAAAGGAACAGGACGAGCTTTTCTGGCTGGCACCGGAAACCAGCCCGATGCACCGTCGCTGCTTGAAGGTTGCCTCCCCGCTGTTGCGCATGGAAGCGGGTGCAGGCTTCCATGTCAGGGATGGCCGCCTGGTGACCGAAACTGGCCAGATATTGGATTTTGGCTGCGCCCCGGTCTGGAAACCGCCAGTTCTCCCGAAAGGGGAAAGGGCTCCGGTCAACCGGGTGGGAGGTTTGGTCCAGTCGGCTTATCGCCAGTTGATCGCCCAAAAGCAACCCTGCGGCTGGGGCGTCTTGATCCCTGCCATCCTGCAAATGGCCGGCGGCCACGCTGAACCTGATGTGGTTGGCAATGGGTCCATCCTTCCAGGGAAAGTATGGCCGACTGTCAAAGTGATCCTCCAGGCCTGCCTTGCGCATGACTTTTGCTCCGTCCTGCAGCATGCTGCCGGTCCGGTCGGTCTCGGCACCGGCCTGACCCCCTCCGGTGACGATTTTTTGGGAGGTTTGTTCTTTTCCATTCAACTCCTTCGTCGCGTTTACCCAGAAATCCCTGATTTGCAGAACTGGAATGTTTCGGACTTTATCCTCCAATGCAAACCGCAGACCAATCTGATCAGCTTTACTCTCTTGAAAGACAATTCTGATGGCTACGCATTGGAACCTTTGCACTGCTTCGCCAACGCCTTGTTGGCGGGTCGACCGGTTGACCAATCCCTGCCGTTTGTCCAGGAGCTGGTTGCTGTGGGACATTCGACCGGCTGGGATCTGCTGGCCGGTTTCCTGGTTGGGATGGCCGTGACCTTCTCCTGGTAAGTATAGCAGTTTGGTGATTACAGCCCCCAGGTCTTGAAAGCGTTGGAATTGTGGTGGAACGATTGGGCGCCAACCCTGCGCAAGGTGATGAAGACTATCGGCCGGCTGGAGCTCAAACCGATCATCAACAACACAAAAACCAGTATTACGATTCAGTCTTCCTGATGAGCGTCAACCGGCGCATCTCGGAACAGAAGGGAGTCAAACAAACTGCGGTATAGATCCTGCCTAGTTTTGAATAAATGGCAGGAATATATTCCAATTTGCAGATGGTTCCACGGTGAGGAAGATGGCACTGAAGGCGCCCCAGTTGTTGTTGGCATCCATGCCGCGCACAAACAGGATGTGTTTCCCGGCGCTCAATGAAGATGTAAGAACTGTGGTGGTTACACCTTCAATTTGAGAGTCGAAGCTTCCATCACTGGGATTCATGGGTTGAGCCACTGCGCCGGTTTGCCATGGCGGCAAGTCAATATAATACTCGGCCGCGCTGATGGTCTGGGTAGCCTCTGTACCGCTGCTGGTATTGTAGCGCGTATCATTGATGATGGCCGTTAGAGTGGTCGGATCACCGCTGGCAACCCTTGCGGGCGACATTTCCAGGTTGAGTGCATCTGGACCGCGCGGTGTTAAGTAGGGGGTGCGCGCCACCTTGGCCGCATAGATCAACGCTGGCAGGTTCTTTGGATAGTCGGCATTCTCGAAGCTGCTGCAAGACTCTAATAACTCTCCTCCCAACTCAAGGATATAGGAGGCCACGCCCAGGTCGCCATAAGCAAAATCGAAAGCGGATCCATCGAGTATCTGCCTCCCGGCTGCCATTTGTACAGGTTCGTAGCCGTTGAAATACGCGAGCTTTCGTCCCAATGTCTGCAAAGCGATGCCGTTGGGCGCAACGGTGGAGGTGAAGCCCCAGGGCCACAGCACGATGCCATAATATCTATGGATATCAATGTAGATGCCCGTTGAGTCTGGTGCTGCCGCAGATGTCAGCGGATCAGTGCGCTGGTCGGGAAAGATGGCTCGCATGTAGGATTGGACGGCCTGCGTCTCCGGCTCGGATGCGGCGGTTGGACCGCGATAGTACTCGTTACATTCAGAACTGCTGGATCCACCTTCCCATTGGCCCCACTGGAAAGAAAAATTTCGGTTCAGGTTGACGCCGCGGTTATCGGTACCGGTGCAGTAGTTGTTGTCTGTATTTTTTTCCCCCCCGAGACCGGTCTCGGCTTTCTTGTGACCATCAGGGTTGACGAACATCATCAGGTGCACTTCGTGATAGTCCAGCAGCCAGGTCGCGTCGGCATCCACGCCGTAGTTGTTCACCAGGTATTCACCGAAACGCATTACCAGCTCGGTGGTGGTAAGCTCATCCCCGTGGGTGGCTCCAGTAATCAATAGTATGGGTTTGGGACCGGGGATGGCTGAGTTTGTCAGCTTGAGCACCATCAAGTCGTAACCAGACAGGCCGCCGGTGTTGACCTTCTCCCACGAGTCGCCCACATCAATCCACTCCGCCAGGTTGGGATGGGCAGCGGCAATGACGGCGGCCGAGGCATAGGTCTCTTCAACGGTGCGGAAGCAGGTCAAGCCAGGGATGGACTCAAGCTGGGCATATCCTTCCGTTGCAACAGGACCGGTTGCAGATACGGCAGTACTGTTCCCGCCGGGAATAATTGTCAGGAAGGACACGGCAATAAGTAAGAATGTCAAGATCATTCTGCTCGATTTCATGGTGTGGCATTTTCTCCGGATTCATAAAGGCGCATTTCTAAAATACTCAAACGACGAAATTTAATAATAGGCGCCCCAATTATTATACCTGCCAGGGGTAAAATCGCTCAGAGCTTATGAAGGCGGATCTGGTTACAAACTCTTTCCCAACCGCTGCCAGGCTGGCAGCCTGCTTTCCTCGCACAATGCTCAACAGGAGAAATGGGGTAAACTTGACCCAACCTCCTTCTCATCGCCCTCATGCCCACCTTACCCCCTGACCCAGCCTCTGAAACCCGGAAACGCAACTTCCGCTACGTGCAGATCGATGCCATCGGCGTCAGCATCGCCAGCGTGGCCGCGCCGTTCCTGCCAGTCTTTCTGACCCGCCTCGGCGCCAGCAATTTTCAGGTCGGGCTGCTCTCGTCCATCCCCGGGGTGACCGGGCTGGTCCTGGCCATCCTGGTCGGGCGGTTTCTCCAGGCGCGCCGCAACATAGTCCCATGGTACAGCCTGTCGCGCTTGATGGTCATTTCGTGTTACGCGCTGACCGGCCTGCTGGCGCTCTTCATCCCGGAAAGCGCCATGGTAAGCTCCACGCTGGTCATCTGGGCTTTTGCCAGCCTGCCGCAAACCGCCCTGGCGGTGGCCTTTTCCGTGGTTATGAACGCAGTTGCTGGCCCGGAGGGACGCTATGCCCTGCTCAGCCGCCGCTGGGCCATCTTCGGCCTGACGACCGTGGTCGGAACCTTTTTCATCACGCGGGTGATCGACCTGGTGGCCTTCCCCTTGAATTACGGCCTCATGTTCCTGGGGTTGTCGTTGGGCGGGTTGATCAGTTATTATTTTTCCAGGCGGATCAACGTGCCGGACCAAACCGCCTCGTCCCTGCCTGCCTCCCGGTCACCGTTGGAAGCGCTGCACAATTACCTGGCCTTGCTGCGGACTGCACCGGCGTTCGTTTCGTTCGCCTCCAAGCGTTTCGTTTATTTCTCGGCGCTGGCCTTGAGTGCGCCGATCATGCCGCTTTTCCTGGTGCGGACGGTCGGGGCGACCGACTCACAGATCGGCAGCATCAATATGGTTTTTTCGCTGGTCTTGCTGGTGGGATACTTCTTCTGGCCGCGCGTTTCCAAGCGCCGGGGCGGACGCCTGGTGTTGCTGGCAACCACGCTGGGCATGGTGCTCTACCCGGCGCTGACCGCCGCCGATCCACACGTGGGGCGGATCATGCTCTTCGCCGGGATCGCCGGTTTCTTCCAGGCGGGTCTTGACCTGGTCTTCTTCGACGAGTTAATGAAGACCGTTCCGGAAGAATACTGCGCCACGTTCGTTTCACTGGCGCAGTCTATGCAGTACCTCTCCACCATCCTGGCCCCGCTGGTGGGTACCTGGCTGGCGGGTTACATTGGCCTGGGCGGTGCCCTCTGGCTGAGCGCCGGAATGCGGCTTCTGGGTTTCTTCTTTTTCTTGATCCCGGAGCGTAGGAGCGCCGCCCTCCTGCAGCCTGCCTCTGGGGTTGAAACAGAATCCGATTAGGTTGAAAATTAATACCCACAGGGACAGAAGAGTGGGAAACGCTAACAGCCTATCGGCGGATTGATCAGAGCTCCTCCTATTATCGCGCCGATTCAAAATATGTGCGGCTGGCAGGGTGACTACTCCTGCCGTGCCCACAAAAAAAGATCCCCTTGAGGGATCTTTGATTCTCGATCTGATGGCATCGATGCTCTTTCTAACCGCCCAGGGTCTTCATCATTTGGCAAGCGGCAGGGATGGTTTCATCAACAGGTCATTCAGTCTTACCTGGGCTTGTGCCTGCGGGATGGACAGGGAGAATTCCCACTCGCCGAGCAGCGCATCCGAGGCCTGTTTCAGTACAGACCGGTCATTCTCGTTAAGCGACTTATTATACTGAAAGGACGACAGATCGCGGATCACCCGGCAGCGGGATTCAGCTTTCCCATCCTTCAATTCTTCCAACAGGTGCGTCCTTCGTTCAAGCCGGTCGTCCGGCAGAGTTTTGCCGGGTTCGCTCAAGATGGAGAACAGCCTGGAAAACTCTTCCTGTGGTGTCGGGGGACGCAGCCGGCTTATCACCTGCTCGTCCACTGGAACCCAGACAGTCAGGTCCCGGACTTGCACGACGTAGTAGAGTGTCTTCTTCCCCGAGAAGGTCTGCTCCTCCAGCCGGACGATTTTCCCGATGCCATGTGTATTATGAATGACTGTATCGCCGATTTCGGAAGTTCATGATCACCTCTTGCTTCGACCTGGCGGAAAATGATACAAAAACGCCAGTCCTATAAAGGGACTGGCGTTCCCGACCATATTCCTTGGATAAGTGGACTAATTATATCACAATTCTCCTGCGCGGGATCTTGGTCCAGTGACTGCGTGGATCGGCGATTTTGGGTTGGATCAGATTCGTGTCGCCAGCCAGGTCTCCAGGTCTTTGAACATGACCTCGCGTTCCGGCTCATTGTGGACCTCGTGATAGAAGCCTTGATAGACTTTAAGGGTCTTGTCTTTGGAACCGGCCTTGTCGTAGAGCAGCTGCGCACCACCCGGGTCGACGAGTTTATCAGCACTACCCTGGATGACAATAAAGGGCAGGGTGATCTTGTCCACTTCTGCGGTGACGCGCTGCATGGCTTTCAGCATTTCCGCCGCAAGCCGCGCCGGTGTCTTGCCGTGGAAGACCAGCGGGTCGTTGACGTAGGCTTTGACCACTTCCGGGTCGCGTGAGATGCCGGTCGCATCCAGCGCCAGCACGCCCGCTTTCGGGGCGATAAACGAGAGGATCTTGCCCATGCTGATGGTCATGGGGGAAATGCTCTCGCTGACTTTGATCGCCGGAGCCGAGAGGATCGCCCCCTTGAAATCCGCCTGGTGGTCGAGCAGATAATCACACGCGATCAGGCCGCCCATGCTGTGACCGAGGATGAACACCGGTTTACCCGGCTGCCATCCTTTCACCATCTTGAAGTAAGTCGTCAGTGTGTCGGTGTAATCGGAGAAGTGCTCGATGACTTCGCGCTCACCGTCACACTGGCCGTGGCCGATGTGATCCAGCCCATAGATGGCGTAGCCCAGCGGCACAAGATAATTGACATGGTTTGTGTACCGTCCGCAGTATTCGCCCAGCCCGTGGACGAGAAAAATGACCGCTTTCACGTCCCCATCCGGGAGCCACGCCTGGTAATAGATGTTGGCGTTGCGCACGCCCTTGAATGTGCCTTCGATATGTTTCATAAAGTCTCCTTTTTAAGGTTGTTGTGGAAGTAACAAGAGGAAATTCTCAATGGTCCAGTATAACATCTCCTCCCCTGCTGCCCAATACCTGACCCCCTCTCCCCTGCTGACCTGATCCCCTGTTTATCCAACAGCCCTTTGCTCTCCCGGATTAGCCTATATTTTCCAATGAAAAAACATTTTTTATGATATAATTGATAATTAATATCCTATTAGGATATTTTACTGGAAGGAGTCGCTATGACCATTCGTCGTATCCAGGGATTGGCGCTGATCGTCGGGGCGGTTATTTCATTGGTTGTTTTCTTCGGCAGCGATTCCACTCTTTTTCACATCCTGGGCGTGATCACCGCGCTCCTGTTCATCTTCGGTATCCCGGCCGTCCACACCACCCAGCGGTCCGGCAGCCTCGGGGTGATCGGTATTGTCCTGCTCATCCTGGCTGCGCTGATCGCCCTGGGATTTAAGCTGGACATTCTCGGGCATACCGGTCTTGACAGTGCCTTTATTATCACCAGCATCGTTTCCGGGCTGCTCGGCCGGATTATCACCGGCTGGTTGACGATTACGAAAAAGGTTTTTTCACCATGGATCGGCTGGGTGTTCATCGTGGAAGGCCTGCTAAATACCCTGGCCGGGTCGGTTAATTTCGGGACGCTCAACTATCCCTTTTCCATTGTCATTGTCCTGCTCGGAGCTGCCGCGCTGCTTGGCTATGGGTTCCAGGTCTTCCAGAGAAGCGGGAAGTAATCACCTGGTCCAATGAGCGCCTGGAAGTCATTCCCAATGTGCGGGGAAACATCTAGGCTATTCACGGCGGTTGCCAGATGAACCGCAAAAAAATAGCCTGGCTACCCTGGGCGTTGAGTGCCCTGGTGGTTGGGGGCGCGCTATATTCCCTTGTGCTGACACTGGAACTGCCCGCCACACGCTCAAGTGCCTCGGCAGTCCTGTTGGCGATCTTGAATGCCCTCACTGGTATCGCCTTTGGGGTTGTCGGTGCGTTGATCCTTTCGCGTTTAAGGCGCAACCGCATCGGCTGGTTGCTGATGACGATCGCGCTGGCCTACTCGCTGCCGGCTTTGATGCAGACCCACGCAGGACCGAACGGTCAGCCCACTTTCCTGACCTATCTGTTGAGATGGCTGAACGGCTGGAGTTGGTGGCTGTTGATCGGACCGCTGCTGCTGACCCTGCTGCTCTTTCCGACCGGGAGCCTGCTCTCCCGGCGCTGGCGCTGGGTGACAGGTGTGATTGCACTGCTTTTTTCCACATTTATGGTGTTTGAACTCCTTTCCCCCACCTGGCAGGATCCGGTCACCAACCTGGCCCTGCCCAACCCGCTGCTTCAGGGTCATGCCTTTGCGGGACTTTCTTTCCAAACCGTCCAGGTTCCGTGGACCATCGTCACGTTGATAACGGTCGCTTTGTGCGCGGCTTCCGTCTTCGTGCGCTACCGCCGCTCCGGGGTGGCCGAGCGCGCCCAGATCAAGTGGTTCCTGTACGCCTGCGTCATTTTCATTGTAGTTTATACATCTTCCGGCTTGCTGTTTATCGGGACCGACGCGCCAGCCTGGCTGAGCGTTTTGTTCAGCCTTGGCATCCTGTTCATGCCGCTATCCATCGGGGTTGCGATTCTACGCTATCACTTGTACGATATCGATATCATCATCCGCCGGACCCTGGTGTATGTTCCGCTCACTGCCATCCTGGCCGGTGTTTTTGCAGCCTCCATCCGGGTTACCCAGACCATTTTTTCCGGTCTGACCGGCAGCCAGTCCCAGGCCGCCACGGTCTTGACCACGCTTATCGTTGTGGCGGTGTTCGATCCCCTCAAGGGCTGGCTGCAGAGAGTGGTGGATGCCCGCTTCAAGGAAACGGTTAAACCGGAGCAGCGCTGGCATGAATATGCCAGGCAAGTCAGGGCCTTTATCGAGATGAATGACGCCGGGGCCAGCGCCAAACGCCTGCTGGAAGAGGCTGCCGCCGCCTACAATGCCAGCGGAGGCGCCATTCACTTGCAGCGCGCCGGGAAGATGCAACTGGTGCACAGCCTGGGTGACTGGCATAAACCGCCTGAGGCCACAATACTCCTGGAGCATGATGGCCAGACTATCGGACGGCTGAGCCTGGGCGCACGACTCACTGGCCGGCCCTACGAGCCCCAAGAGCTGGTATTCCTGGCAGACACCGCCGGTGCTGTTGCCGCGGCCATCGCACGGGTGGATGGCGGATAGCCACCCCCATCGTCCGACGATCAGCCTTCCCAATTCCCTGCATTCCTGATTGCCTTATTACCTTGTTACCTGATCCCCTGGTATCTTCCCCCATCTCGGCTTCTGTTCCCTTGATCCTCTTTAATTTGTGACGGTTACTTCCAAAGCGACCAGCACATCACTTCGCAACTAGGGCCTCTTTTCCCTTGACAAATTAGAACTTTAGTTCTAATATTAACTCAACCTTGGTCTTCCACTGTCTCTCGTCTGGTCTATGATTTGCTTCCCATCTCCCCTGCAATTATTCTTCCTCATTCGTTTCTCAAAAATGAATGCCTTCTCGAATCTTGCTCGTCTTGTTCTACATTATAAAGTAACTCATTTGCCCGCACTTATTCGTTTCTTTTTCGTTCCGCGGAACGAATATCCCCTTATCCACAGCCCATGGTCTTTGGTCTCCCCCACCCTCATCCCTGGTTGCCTGCGCATCCGTTTACTTGTGTACATCTTTACCTTACCCCTACCCCCTGATCACCTGATTGCCTGGTTACCTTATTACCTGAATCCCTGATTACCTGCTCAACAATTCTTAATCCGGGTTGTTCCGGAAGGATGTATAATCCTGCCCATGTTGAAAAGAACCCCGCTTATTGTTAAACTCCTGCTCGGCCTGGCAGCCCTGGCGCTGCTGGCCGTCGGCCTGTATTACGTCCCACCCATCCATGAGAAACTTGCCTGGCGCCTGGACAACCTGCGCCTGACTATCCTGGATAAAATCCACCCTCCGCAAAAGGTGGTTTTTCAACCATCCGGGCAATCCGTCCCCACGCCGACCTCCGCCCCGACCTCTACGCCCAGTTCTACGCCCACCGCCATCCCCACCGACCAGCCCACCTCCGCCCCCACCATCACCTCCACGCCGCCCCCGGCTTCCGTCATCCTTCCTCATGTGGTCTTTGTCGACCAGATGGCGCGCTATAACTACTGTGGGCCGGCCAATCTGGCCATGGCGCTCGAGTACTGGGGCTGGAAGGGGGAGCCTGGCTCGCTCCTGGCAATTCGCGACCAGATCGCGGCGGTGGTCAAACCGGGCGTTAATGACCCCAGCCTGAATTTCATCGACCAGGGCAACACGGATGTCAACGTGATGCCTTATGAAATGGTTGATTATGTCAACAATAACACCTCCTACAAAGCGCTTTACAGGCTGGGGGGCGATGCCGACTTGCTCAAGCGTCTGATCGCGGGCGGTTTCCCGCCCATTACCGAGAAGGGTGTCTATGAGCCGCTCCTGCCCGATTACAGCGTGCAGTGGGGCGGCCACTACTCCTTCACCACCGGCTACGACGATGCCGCCCAACAGTTCGTCTGGCAGGATTCCTACCTGCCAACGCCCAAGTCGGTCGGTATGAATACCCGGGCCTCCTACACGGATTATTTGAACAACTGGCGCGCCTTCGATTACTTGTTCATTGTTGTTTATCCGGCGGATAAGGAGCAGGAGTTGAACGAAGTGTTGGGGCCCTGGGCTGATGAGTTCTGGGCTGCCCAGCATGCCCTGGATATCGCCAACCAGGAGATCCAGGACAATACCCTCACCGGTAACGACCTGTTCTTTGCCATGTTTAACAAGGTCACCAGCTTGGTCAGCCTGCAGAACCCCGATTACGGCCCGGCTGCAGCCGCCTATGATCAGGCCAACGCCTATTACAACGACAAGCTCGTCCCCACGGGTGACAAAAAGATCCCTTGGCGCACCATGTGGTACCAGACCGCTCCCTATAAGGCCTATTACTATTCTGGCCGTTACCAGGATGTCATCAACCTGGCCGATGCCAACCTGACCCGCATCGAACAAGGCGGTCGGGAGCTTGAAGAAAGCTGGTATTGGCGCAGCCGGGCGGAATATGCCCTGGGCGATTCCAACAAGGCCGTTGATGATATGCGCACCGCCCTGCGCTTCCATCCCGGTTTCCAATCCGCCCTGGATATGCTTGCACTCTGGGGGGTTAGTCCTTAGTTTAATAGTCAAATAGTCTAATAGTCAGCCAAAGAACCGACTATCAGACTAACGACTATTCGACTGGCGACTATAAGACTAACGACTATCAGTCTATGAGACTTTTACACTTCTCCGACGCCCACATCGATATGGCCAACTATGGCCGGCATGACCCCGAAACGGGCCTGCCGTTGCGCGTGCTGGACTTCCTCAAATCCCTGGATACCATCGTCGATGCCGCCACTACGGAAAAAGTGGACCTGGTCATCTTTGCCGGGGATGCCTACCGTGACCGTTCCCCGGCGCCCACCTTTCAGCGCGAATGGGGCAAACGCATCATCCGTCTTTCCAAGGCGGGCATCCGCACCCTTCTGCTGGTGGGCAACCACGATCTTTCGCCTGCCCTGGGGCGCGCCAATGCCATCCAGGAGTTCGACACGCTCGAAATCCCGCATGTCAGCGTGTTGGCAAAGCCCCAATTCCTTTCAGCAGTGGACATGGGCCTGCCGGTCCAGGTGATTGCCATCCCGTGGGTGGCGCGCTCCGGCCTGGTGGCAGCCACGGATGCCAGCGCGGCTGATAGCGCCGAAATCTTCACGAATATCGAAGAAAGATTGACCAACCTGGTGAATGGCTGGCTCGAGCAGGCCGATCCGGACCTGCCGGTCATCCTGACCGCGCATGCTTCTGTCCAGGGCGCCACGTATGGCGCTGAGCGCACCGTCATGCTGGGCGCGGACCTGGTCCTGCCCGGCTCGCTTGTCCGGGATGCGCGCCTGGATTATGTTGCCCTGGGCCACATCCACAAGCCGCAGGATCTCAACGAAAACGCCCACCCGCCGGTCATTTATCCCGGCTCGATCGAGCGTGTCGATTTTGGCGAGGCCGGGGATGACAAGTTCTTCATCATGGCCGAGGTTGAAAAAGGTCATACCACGGTCGAGTGGCGGCAATTGACTGGCGTCCGCCCCTTCGTCGACCGGTATCTTCAACTGGATTCGCCCGAGGATGTCACCGCTGCGCTCAAGTCGGCTTTGCCCGCTCCGGCGCAGATGGCGGATGCCATCGTCCGCCTGACCGTGGACTACCTGCGTGAGTGGGACCCGTTGATCGATGAACCGGCCCTGCGCCGTTATGCCGAATCCGCCTTTGAATTCCATCTCATTAAGCGTCCACAAATCGAGGCGCGCATCCGCCTGCCCGCTGATCAGACTGTCAGCAGCCTGGGTCCTCTGGAACTGCTGGATCAATACTGGCGTGCCAGCAAAACCGGCGAGGCGGATGCCCTGCAAAAGCTGGCGAAGGAAATCCTCGAAGAAGAGTTGTGACAGTTACACGCCTCCGTTGTGCACCTGTTTATTTGTTTACTTGTCTACTTGTTTACTTTTGTAACATTTTCCCCCATGCGTTGGATCTATCTTTCCCCCCACTTTGACGATGCCGTGCTATCCTGTGGCGGCTTGATCCATGAGCAGACCCGCCAGGGCCTCACTGCCGAAATCTGGACCATCCTGGCTGGCGACCCGCCCCCGGGCGCGCTCTCGGAGTTCGCCCAACAGAGCCATGCCCTGTGGGGCGTGAACAGTGGCGAGGACATGGTTGCCATGCGCCGGGCTGAGGATGAGGCCGCAGCCGCCATCGTCGGCGCGGACCTGGTTCACTTTGAACTTCCAGACTGCATCTATCGCCGCTCGTCCGCAGGGGAAGTTCTCTATCCAGAGACAGTCATGACCTCCCCGCATCCTTCCGAGCGCAGGTTCCCCATCCGCATCGCCAATGCCCTGCGCTCCGAGCTGCGTCTGGATGACGTGCTGGTTTGTCCGCTCAGCCTGGGCGGTCATGTGGATCACATCCTGGTCCGCCGCGCAGCCGAATCCTTGAAGCGGCCCCTGCTTTATTATGCCGATGTTCCCTATGTGCTCAACTACCCTCAAACCCTTGCCCCGGCCATCCGCGCACTCGAAAGCCAGCTTTACCAGGTGTCGGAAATCGGCCTGAAGGCCTGGCTGGAGGGGGTGTCAGCCTACCGCTCGCAGGTGGGTTCGCTTTACAAGGGTGACCTTGGGACTCTCTACGATGCCATCCGCTTGTATTGGGGCGCTGAGGGCGGCATCCGCTTGTGGCGGATGGGGTAAACCCTGGCACTCCTCTGCTGGAGCTGCTGCGTAGGCATCGCTTTGTTGTCTGGGCCAAGACACCAGACACTTCAAAGGGAATGGGACGATCAAGGCCAGGACTTCCAGAGTTACTAAAACTTCCTACCTTGTTTTTACGCAAAAACAATGTATTAAATCTGCTTGATTTTCATCTGGAATCATGTATAATAGCGGCGGGTAGGGAATCCTACACAAGCACATCTCTGTTTCAGAGATGTTTATATTTTTAGGACAAAATCATGGCAAAAACATTCTTGACCAAAGAAGGCTATCAGAAACTCGCCGACGAGCTTGAATCCCTGCGCACCACCAAGCGCAAGGAAGTGGCCGAGCGCTTGCATGAGGCCATGGAAGGCGGCGAGTTGATCGAGAATGCCGAATACGAGGACGCCAAGAACGAACAGGCCTTCGTTGAGGGTCGTATCCAGGAATTGGAGATCATCCTGGCTTCGGCACATATCATTGAAGAGCAGAACAAAAACGTCACCACCGTTGAGGTCGGTGATACGGTAGTCGTCAAGGAAGGCGACGAAAAACCCGAAGAATATACCATCGTGGGTGCCGCGGAGGCGAACCCGCGCAAAGGCAGGATCTCGAACGAATCTCCGCTGGGTAGAGCCTTGATCAATCATGGTGTTGGCGATGATGTCGCCGTTGAGGCGCCTGGTGGGATGTTTACCGTTCGCATAGTCAAGATCAAATAAGCCTGGGGCATGCCCTTAAAGGCCCCGCGCAGCTTTCCAGGTGCGCGGGGCTTTTTGTTGTAAAATACAACCAGAAAGGTTCCGCCATGACCGAGTACACATCCCTTGAAAAAATCCGTCTCGAAAAAATTGATGAGCTTGCCAGGGAAGGCATTGAGCCCTTCCCGACCCGTGCTGAGCGCACGCACACCAGCCAGCAGGCCATCGCAGCTTTCGAAGCCGCTGAGCAGGCTGCCCCTGGGGGCCAGCCGCCCGCCGAGCTGAAGGTCACGCTGGCAGGCCGTATCCGCGCCACGCGCCCCATGGGCAAGATCACCTTTGCGCATATCGAAGATGGCTACGGGCGCATCCAGTTGTTCTTCCGGATGAACGATCTTGGGCAGGAGCGCATCGACTTCTTCAACCGGATGTTCGACCTTGGCGATTTCATCCAGGCTTCAGGCTTCATGTTCCGCACCCGCACGGGCGAGGTGACTCTGCATGTCCAGGACTTCAAACTGCTGGCGAAAGCCGTCAGTCCCCTCCCGGCGGCCAAGGACGAGGTCACGGAGAGCGGTGAAATACTCCGGCATGCTGCGCTGGAAGATCCGGAGCTGCGTGCCCGCCAGCGCTACGCCGACCTGGCTGTCAACCCGGATGTGCGCGAGACCTTCCGCAAACGGGCCGGCATCATCCGGGCTTTGCGCGAATTCCTCGATTCCCATGGCTTCCTGGAAGTCGAGACGCCCATCCTGCAGCCCATCTACGGCGGGGCGGCCGCCCGGCCTTTCACCACGCACCACAACCAGCTTAAGCAGGACCTGTTCCTGCGCATTTCCTTTGAGCTCTACTTGAAACGCCTGTCTGGTCGGTAACCTGGAACGCGTCTATGAGATCGGGCGTGATTTCCGTAACGAGGGTGTTTCCTACAAGCATAACCCGGAGTTCACCCAGCTGGAGTTCTACTGGGCGTATGCCGATTATCTCCAGGTAATGGAACTCACCGAACAGATGGTGTCATCCACCTGTCAAAAAGTGAATGGCAGTATGAAAGTGACCTACCAGGGGCATGCGCTGGATTTCACGCCTCCCTGGAGACGGCTGGAAATGCGCATTGGGCTGCAGGCGGTCACCGGGATCGACATTGCCGAACATGACAATGCTAAAAGCCTGTTCAATGCCTTGGTCAAGGCTGGGAAACAGCCGGATCCTCAGGCAACGCGCGGCAAATTGATCGACTTCATGCTCTCGGAATTCCTCGAACCGACCTTGATCCAGCCAACCTTCCTGTATAACTACCCGCGCGATATATCCCCTCTCGCAAAATCCATGCCGGGCGATGCCCTGACCGTGGAACGCTTCGAGGGCTACGTGGCCGGGTTCGAACTCTGCAACGCTTTCACCGAACTGAATGACCCGCTTGACCAGGAAAAACGTTTCCTTGAAATGGGCCGCGACTATAACGCCGACGATGAAGAGAAACACCCGATGGATGAAGATTACCTGCGTGCCATGCGCTACGGCATGCCCCCCTGTGGCGGCTTCGGCATGGGCGTGGACCGGCTGGCCATGCTCCTGACGGATAAGCACTCCATCCGCGATGTGCTCTTATTCCCACACCTGCGCGAAACAGAAGGATAAAGATCCTTTTTACCGCTGAGCTCGCCTGGTACGCACAAGAAAAAAGGTATTTCTCCGCGATCTCTGCCTATCCTGCGTTATTTTGCAGTGCGTGCTCTCCCGAAGAACATCGGGAAGATCTACGGCGAAAATCTGGTTTCGATGCCTGTACATATTGTTTACCTTGCCCTTGGCACCAACCTGGGTGATCGCCTCGCCAACCTGCAGGCTGCCACCTCCGCCTTGCCGCCGGTTGTGACCGTGCTGGCAAGTTCTCCCATTTACGAGACACCACCCTGGGGCGTGACCGAACAGCCCGCCTTTTTGAATATGGTCATTAAAGGGGAAACTCATCACCGGCCTCAGAATCTGCTGAAACATTTGAAGCTCCTGGAAACAAAGCTTGGCCGCCTGCCCTCGATCCGCTACGGGCCGCGTAAAATTGACATGGATATCCTTTTTTACAATGACATCCTGCTCAAAACCCCTGGACTGACCATCCCGCACCCCCGGCTGCACGAACGCGCCTTTGTGCTTGTCCCCCTGGCGGACCTGGCACCCGGTCTGGTCCATCCGGTCTTTGGCAAAACCATCCTCCAGTTGCTGACGAAGGTGGACTGCCAACGGGAGTGAAACCCTATGGATAAAACCATTGAACGGCTCTCCACGGAACCCGCCCTGGCCTGGAAAGTGGCCGTCAACCTGCTGGGGAAGGATGAGCATTCCATAGAGGCCCGGAAAGCCCAGGCCGAAGTCAGGCAGGCGCCTCTGGTGCAGGATTTGATTGCCACCTGTGACCGCCGGCGCAGCGCTTATAAAAAATGGGACGGGGCGCACTGGGTGCTCTCCCTCCTGGCTGACCTGGGGTATCCACCCGGCGATGAACCCCTGCGCCCGCTCATGGAAGATACCTTCAACACCTGGCTGAGCCGCGCACATGAAACCAGGCACCTGCGGGTGCTGGATGGGCGCGTCCGCCGCTGCGCCTCGCAGGAGGGCTATGCGGCCTGGTGTTCGCTTCGGCTGGGCTTTGCGGACAGCCGCACGGACGAACTGGTCAGCCGCCTCCTGGATTGGCAGTGGCCGGATGGCGGCTGGAACTGCGACAAGAATCCTGAAGCGAATACTTCATCGTTCATGGAGACGCTCATCCCGCTGCGCGCGTTGGCCCTGTATGCCAAAGTTTCGGGAGATTCCAGGGTTATGGCTGCGGCCGAACGCGCCGCCGAGGTCTTCCTGACGCGCCAGTTGTTCAGACGCCGCCGGGATGGCCAGGTGATGGACCAGCACTTTGTCCGGCTGCATTACCCGCTCTACTGGCATTACGACATTCTTTTCGGATTGAAGGTGCTGGCAGAGGCCGGTCTGCTTGGCGATCTCCGCTGCCGGGCTGCGCTGGATCTGTTGGAGTGGAAGCACCTGCCGGATGGGGGCTTTCCCGCCGAAGAGTCGTTTGCCCGCCCAACGCGCCCGCAGCTGAGTGGCTACTCCCCGGTCAGTTGGGGTGGGACGAGCAAAAGAGCCATGAATTCATTCGTCACTGCTGACGCGCTGTATGTGTTGCGGATGGCTGGAAGGTTTTCTGCCTGACTGCCACGCAGTATAATTACCAGACAGGAGACCATCCATGACTGAACTTAAACCCCTTAATTGGAAACCACAATCCGGAATCGGTTACACCGTCGCACGCCGCCCGGATGGCGGCATGACGGTCACCGTCACCGACCTCTCGGATGTCACCATTCAACACTGGCGCACCTTTGCCCTGGAGCATTTGCTCGCTTCCGATCGGCTGACCCGTAACTTGTACGACCTCCGGCACGTGGATGAGATCCCGGAGAAAGCCGTCCACGCTGCCATCGAAGTCAACAGTGACCCGGCGGCGCGCAATATCCGCGTCGCAGTGGTGGTCAATAGCGACAAGGTTGCCAGTGCTGTGCGGGATATGTATTACCAGTCCCTGCCGGAAACTTCCGCGGCCATCAAGATTTTCTCCGATATCGACGCCGCGGAAGCCTGGCTCAGCCGTCCGCTCGACCAGATGGCCTGAAAAGGATTGGGCCGCTGCTCTCGTGCTGGCATGTCCATGCAACCCCTGAAGCTCGGCACGCACACCTTGACGTGGGGCCAACGCACCTTCGTCATGGGCATCTTGAATCTCACCCCGGATAGTTTTTCCGGGGATGGCTTGTTATCTTCCACCCCACTCCAGAACACAGAGGAGGGCGGTGCTCTTGGGCAGGCTCGCCGCTTTATCGCCGCTGGCGTGGATATCCTGGATATTGGCGGAGAATCGACCCGCCCCGGTTCGCAGCCGGTGGAGGCCCAAGAGGAAATGCGCCGTGTGCTGCCAGCCATGCGTGCCATCCTGGCGGAGTTCCCGGAAGCGCTGGTCTCAATCGATACCTACAAGGCCGCTGTGGCCGAAGCTGCCCTCCAGGCGGGGGCGCACATGATCAATGATATTTGGGGCTTGCGGGCCGATCCGGATCTGGCCGGGGTGGTTGCCAGCCACAAGGCTGCGCTGGTGCTGATGCACAATCGTTCCAAACCCGCCAATGTTGAGGTGCGGGAACGTCTCGGCAAGGCCTACCTTGGCGCGGAATACCAGGATCTGTTGGAGGACGTCAAACGGGAATTAATGGAATCGGTCACACTGGCGCGCTCGGCTGGGATCCCGGACGAGCGCATCCTTCTGGATCCTGGAATTGGCTTCGGCAAGACAGTTGGTCAGAATCTCGATCTGATCAACCGCCTGGACGAGATCCGCCTCCTGGGTTTCCCGGTCCTGCTGGGGCCCTCGCGTAAATCCTTTATCGGCTATACCTTGAACCTGCCGCCTGATCAGCGTCTCGAAGGGACGTCCGCAGCCGTCGCCGTTGGCATTGCCGCGCGGGGCCGATATCGTTCGGGTGCACGATGTGGAGCCCATGCTGCGGGTGGCTCGCATGACCGATGCGATTGTAAGGAGGAGATGATCTGAGCTGTCTCTGGTCGGCCAACTCACCATTAGAGATCGGGGGTATTCATCCCATGGATCCAGGTGCCTGGTTATCCTTTTCCCAACGGTGAATGGCCCTTTTAATCCAGACCAGGCGGTTTGCCTGTGGGGCTTGTTGCCGCTCATAAGCGATCAGCCGTTCCACGACTGCATGATCACCGCCGGCCTTGGCCAGCAGGTTGTCGAACAGCTCCGCCTGGTTGAGTGCGGCCCCGAACAGTGTATCCACAGGGTATGGCTTTTTGGTAATTCGCTGTACCCAACCTTCCAGCCGAGCCCCCAACCTGGTTCGCGGATGGTTTGGAGAGCGGGATTGCTTCTTTTCAGTTGGATCGGGATTTTCCTCCGGCTCATAGAGGTTAACTCCGCAGTTTGGACACCTGGTGAGTTCAAAGTAAAATCGCGCCCCGCAGCGGGCGCATTCCAGCTCATCATCAGCAAGTGGGGGCTCAATACTGGTTGGCATCCTTTATCCGTTTCCAGCGTTAGATTTGGTTAAATACAGATCCGTTTGAAATAATACCACGCCGATGGCCTCCCCTGACCTTGTTCGTATCGGAAGAGTTCAAAATGATCCTTGTAATAAGCACTCATATCTTCCCGTGTGATTCCCCTGGTATCGGCAGGACTGGCTGGCTGGAATGCATAGATCATCACCACCCCATCCGGTTTGATCCATTTTTCCATTCCTTTAACATACGCCAGACGGCCTTTATCGGACAGGCTGAGGAAACAACCCATATCCAGTGCCAGGTCAAATGGACCCGGCAGCACCAGCCCGGCCAATTTTGTCACATCCGCCACCAGCAGCGTTTTGGGAAAATCCGCCAATTTTCTTTTCGCCTTTTGAATGGCCAAAGGCGCAAAATCGATCCCGGTTACCTGCCAATTGTGGTGTGCCAGGTATAGCAGGTTGGTCCCCGTACCACACCCGATATCAATGGCATTCCCGGGCGGTTTCCTGGCGATGAAACGGACCAGTTCCGGCGCAGGAATCCCGCTGTCCCAACGCGGCCTGGAGAAATATGCAAAATTGAAGGCTATTTTGCGTAGAAATCTGGACATCGAAGGCCCATTGGGCGAAAAGGGGTGTGGGATTGTATCATTTGATTGAGCGTCGGTACCGGTCAGGTTTGAATTGAGGCTACCGCCGTTGATAATGATGCTCAGTAAAGCGCTTCCAACCTTTCTTCGTTTTCGCCTCCACAGCCCAGGTCATTCCACCCGTTTGGCTTGGCCAATAGACCATCCGCGCCAGCCCGGCCGGCATCTCTGCTTCAAAACCCACGGCCTTCGGGTGGATGTCACTGACTTCTGCCAGGGTTCCGTGTGAGTGCTTGCCATCTGAAGTAAATGACCAGAACGAGAGTCTCCGGGTGTCGTCAATACCAAAAAAGGCTTGTTCCTCGTAGACACCTTCCTTAAAATTCCAGCGGGCGATCAATTGAACATAAGCATTACCCAATACCGGTGTGAAGCTGCGCGTGCACTTCACTAGTCCCATCGGAGTCTCGGTTTCCGCTTCCCAATCGCCGATCAGCGGCGCCAGGGCACCGAGCTTGCCGCGCCCGGGTTTCCATGTCGAATCTGTTTTCTTCATCCTGGCTCCTTATGAAGAGTGCCGGTTGCGTTATCTCTTAAGGTATACATGCATTTGACCGGACGATACCGTCTACTTCATCGCTGGCTATTGTTGCTCCCGATCCGTCAACCAGGGTGGCGCGGATATTGTGGTTGTTATACTGACCCGGGCCGCAGCCTATATCCACCAGCCTCCCCGCAGGAAGCATCATCAGCAGTCTCCTTAGGACACCGCCTTTTCTATTTGATCTTCGCCCGATCCTGCCAGCCATAATTGGTCAGCGTGGAGGCCAGGGTCAGGTGGCCATCGTATTGACCATCCTTGAAATCCGTCTCAACGGTTCGTGTCCAGCTTTGTCCGGGCGCGAGAATGATGACCTGGCCGTCAAGTTCGATCGAGATGTCTCCATCTTCAGCCACGGTCAAGATTTTGAGCGTGGCTGCTTTCGTCTCTTCCATGTTGGGGGCGGCTTTCAGGTTGACCGACCCGGTGAACATCGCTACATCGATCGAAAAGGGGATCTGGTTGATGCTATTCAGGCTGCTGACTGCGCCAGTTCCGGCTGCCTCCGAGCGGGATAAGCCGTGCCCGAAGAAGCCCCACGCTTTTGGAGCCAGCGTGATCGCTTGGTTGGGGTTGAACGACGACAGCGTACCGGTTTGTGGGTCGAAGCGGTAATCCGGAAAATCGATCGCCAGCGCGGGCAGTGTGCCCGTGCCAGTCACATGGTTCCAATATTGGATGAACAAATACCTGGTGTTGCCACCCTCCTGATCCGGGAGCGCGGTTGGGGAGGAGGTCGGTATGGCCAATTCGTGTGCGTCTTCAGGCTGAACGATGGCGGCAGAATGCTGGTTGACCGCCACGTGACTGGTGGCATCCGGGAGCCGGGCGATGCGCACGATCAAATTTCCCTGGTCGTCGATAAGTCCGGCATCCAGCGCCAGCGACGCGTAGGTTTGATAGCCGGCCCCGTTTGAATTATTCTGGTCCTGCGTGAATAAAAGGTTTTGCGCGATGACATGCTGCAGCGTTTTTTGCGAGTTGTTGGCCGGGTTGATCAATGTGACCTCGATTGGTGTGCTAAAGCCGGAACCGCCGCCGGCTTTGTTCGTCACCAGCAGGTCGAGAACGAGAGTTGCCGGCATGCCGGGGTTCAGTCCCTGGAATGTCCATTGACCGGAAGCCTGGTGCGCCTGGTCGCGCAGCCAGTACCAGCCAGCGTTCGCTGTGCCCGCCGGTTGGTTGAAAGAATCAGCCAGGCGCGGCCGGTCGAAGTTGAGACTTTGTGCATTGACCGCTACATGGAAAGTGTTGGGCTGGAAACGTTCCAACTGAACAAACAGCCCGCCGTTGTCATCCAGGTAAGCTTTGGGAACGACAAAGTAGCCGGTGGTGGGATAGCCAATCCCTCCACTATTGGCAGGCGATTGAACGGCAAACGGGTTCTGCAAATACACCTGGATGGCCTGGGATTGTTGGCTGGTGGGATTGGTGTAGGTGATCTTGACCGGCGAGCTGTAACCCGAGCCGCCATCGGCCTGGTTGGTCACCAGGGTCTGCAGGCTGACCGTCAGGTCTTGATCGTTGGGAAGCCCGCGGCAATCCCATTGGCCCGCGGCCGTGTAAGCGTTATCCCGCAGCCAGTACCATCCCATGGTGAAATTCCCGGCCGCGCTGAAGCGGCAGGGGCCTGGCTGGGTGGTTTCGGTGGGCAGGATGCCTCCCGGCGTTGCTGTTGGCGGTCGATTGACGGAATCGCCTGCCGGGGGTGTGGACGGGAGGGGTATTACCTTCCCGAGCGTGCAGGCTAAACCGGTCAGTGCTGCCAGCAGGATGGGCAGCAGCAGCACGTACAAGCTGCTCAGGTGGTGTGTTTTCAGGCTGGCTGCCTGTTTTGGTGATAGTCGCCGGGCTGCATTGCATCGTTGGCAAGATGGAAGATTTTCAGCGGAGAGAAATGACTTTTCAAGGTATTCTCCTTTTCTGGGGGACAGCCCTCCTGGTCAAACCAGGGTCAAGGAATGTCTGGGATCAATCCTTTTCCCCTGTTTATCCTTTGACGTAGGACAGCTTCTCGCTGATGAGGCCGTCCTTCACCTGGAATATATCCAATCCTCTGACGTGTTCCTTTACACCTGCCGCATCCTCCCAGTCGTATCTCCAGCGCACCACGCATCGCAACCCCATGCCGAAGATTTCCTCGATCTGCATATGGGCCTGCGGCGACTCGCGAAAGAAGTCCTGCAAGAATTGCATAACGGCTGCCTTTCCCTGGTACCGGTCGCCATCCGGGGCTGGAGCGGCGTTTTCGAATACGACCTGCTCGGCCATCATCGCCAGCATGCGCGGAACATCATGCTGGTTGAAGGCCTCATAAAACGCTAATCACAACGCGCACCGCGGATTCTATCCGTTCCATCCGGATTGGACTCATAGGGTGACTCCATAAAATAACTATACAACAATTCTACCTCGCGGGCAAGCCTTCCCGTAACTTTTTGGGTGACTCGTCGACTATATGATTAGTGCAGGGAATGTTTGTTTGCAGCCCTGTTTGCATGAATTCTCAGGTGAATCCGATTTCAGGAGGTTTCTTACCGGTATGAAGAAAAAAACGTTATTCCTTTCGGCGGGCATTACCACGTTCATTCTTGTAATCCTGGCCAGCCTGCTTATGAAAGTCAGGTCGGGCGGTTTCGTCTCCCCGGCCGCCGCGCTGGCCCCCACGGCTGTTTCCACCCTGGCCCCCACCGACACCCTGCAGCCTACCGCTACCCTGCAGCCGACTGATACCTTGCAGCCAACCGCTGAAGGGTACCTCACTCCACAGGAGGCTGTCTTTATTGCCTCCAACGCCCTGGGAAACACGCAGGTATACAGCGTCGATACGGAGACCCGTTACGGGCTGGACGTTTACAAGGTTACCTTTAGCTCCGGACATATTGTGTATGTCAGCCCCAGGGGAGTGATCCTGTCGATCTATTCTCCTCAAGCCGTTGTTGTCCAGCCGCCTGCTGGTCAGTCTTCGGACAATTCACCCACAAATCCAGCTCCAAACCCGTCTCCAGGCGACGACGATGGTCATGAGGATGACTAACAGGATTCCACCATGCAAAATCGATCAAAAAAACGCTGGCTGGATATCCAGATCATCCTCACCTCGCTTGCAGTGACTTCTACACTGGGCTTATGGAACGTGTTTGCCAGGGGCAGCCGCCCGGTTGCCAGTCCGGCCAATCCCCCGACCCCGGATCCGACCTTTACTTTTACCTACACTCCCGGTCCAACGGCAACTGCCACATTGGACGCATCTGCCCCGCTCCATCTTCCAAAGGTGCATCTCCTTTTGGGTGGCAAAATGCCGGTTGCGCCGGTTGTCCAGGCCTCAGCCCCAGGCAGTGACACAAGCAACCAGAAAACCGGACCCAACGGCGGGAATAACCCCAATCCTCCGCCTGCTCCGCCTCCTCCGGCCGCGAATACCGGCTCCTCCAAGCCATGAAGCGGATCGAATTCCGGGCCATGGGCAGCCGCATGCAGGCCCTTCTGGATAGAACCACCAACGCAGCGGATGATGCCCTCCAAAGCCTCCCGGCCTGGTTCGAAGAGTGGGAACAGGCGCTCAGCCGTTTCCGTCCCGGGAACGAGTTAGATCGCCTGAACCATTCGGATGGCCGGCCCATATCTGTCAGCCAGACTCTTTGGGATGTTTTTCTCGCTGCCCGTACCGCCGAACAGTTCACAGGTGGCCTGGTGACTCCAACTGTCCTGGATGCCCTCGTCTGGGCGGGTTATGAGCACTCGTTCGAGTCGCTCCCGGCCCTCCAGACAGGTCCCTCTTTTGCGTCGGCTGGGATGCCCGGGCCGTCCGGCATCATCGTCTGGGATGTTCCCACCCGCAGCCTGGTCATGCCCGGCTCTGTCCATCTCGACCTGGGCGGGATCGCCAAGGGCTGGGCAGCCGGCCAGGCGGTCCGGCGCCTTTCCCACCTCGGTCCTGTGCTGGTGGATGCCGGCGGTGATATTGCCATCAGCGCGCCGCTCAGCGATGGGCAGGCCTGGCCGATCGGGATTGACGATCCTTTCAACAGTGGCGCTCATTTTGAAACCTTGAAGCTTGGATGTTGTGGTGTGGCCACTTCGGGTAAGGATTACCACCGCTGGCTGAAGGACGGCATCTGGCAGCACCACATCATCGACCCGCGCAGCGGCCTGCCGGCTGATACCGATATCCTGGCGGCAACGGTCGTTGCTCCCACTGTCATGGAAGCCGAAGCCGCAGCCAAGGCAGTCCTGATCCTTGGCAGCCAGGCCGGCCTGGACTGGCTCGAAGCTGATAGCGGCCTGGCTGCCGTCCTGGTGCTGGAAGATGGAAGCCGCATCTACAGCCGGAATATGGAAGAATATCTCTGGAGAGGTTAATGGCAGACGAGATCCTCGCTAAAAAACTAGAAAAAGACACCGGGATGGAGCTTGAATCCAGCCTCTCAATCCAGGCATTACTGGTATTCCTGCTGGCCGTCTTCTTTGGTGTGGTTGCGGCCGCCTACGTCCTGCCAATCTGGTTGCCTGGTCTGGCCGGCTCGTTCTCCGGGTCCAACCCGAAGGCATATTGGTATCTGTCGCGTGGTACGGGTTTCGTCTCCCTCGGTTTGCTGTGGGTCTCGATGATGCTCGGGATCGGGATCACCAATAAGCTGGCGCGCCTCTGGCCGGGCATCCCGCCGACTGCGGCCATCCATGAATATACCGGCTTGCTCGGCTTGTTCTTTGCCGCTTTCCACGGACTGGTCCTGCTCGGCGATACATACACCCAATACCACCTCGCGCAGCTGCTGATGCCCTTTGGGTCGGTCCAATACCGCCCGACCTGGGTGGGCCTCGGCCAGCTAGGTTTCTATGCCTGGTTCATCATTGCCGTGACTTTCTATATCCGTAGAGTCATCGGGAAAAAGACCTGGCGGGCCATCCACTATGCAAGTTTTGCCTGCTATCTGGGTGCCCTTGTCCACGGATTGATGAGCGGCACGGATGCTGGAGCGGCCTGGGCGCAGGATTTCTATTGGATCACCGGCGGGGCTCTCCTGTTCCTGTTGGTATACCGCATCCTGACCAGCCGTAAAACAGTTCTTCTCCCGCCAGCACGTCAAGATCCCATCCGGGAAAATCCTGTCATGGAAAGCCCCATCAGGAAAAACCTTGCCCGGGATTGAATGCCTGCATTGTAAGGAGAGTGAATGTGTTACCGTCTATAGTTGATGGAATTTATCCTAATTATGGTATACTATGATGGTTGATCGGGTACTTATTAATGTTATCCCCATAAGATTCTCCATGCTCCATTCTCATCCTCAGCAGGATGCCCTGGAAAATCTGGATTCCAGGGCAATTACCAGTATTTATGACCAATACTTCCCGGAGATATTCCGTTATGTCCGCTATCGCCTGGCTGACGATGCGCTGGCAGAGGATATTTCCAGCGAGGTGTTTTGCGCATTGTTGAAAGCAGTCAAGGCCGGGCGTGCGCCTGCAGATAATTTGCGTGGCTGGCTGATCGGCACCGCCCGCCACATGATCATTGACCATCTTCGACGAAATCATCGCCATCCCATCCTTGCGATATCAGATGCGCTCGAGTTCGATGGGGCAGGACCTGCCGAGCAGGTTGAACAACGGCTTGCCTCCCTTGCCTTGCACCAGGCGCTGGTCCAATTGACCGAAGACCAGCAGCAGGTCCTGGCTTTACGTTTTGGCCAGGGATATTCCCTTGAGGAAACCGCCGCACTGATGAAAAAGAAGATCAATGCGGTTAAAGCGCTGCAGTTCCGGGCTTTGAATGCCCTCCAGCGCGTGATGGGTGATGTGAAATGAACAAAAGATTGCTGGACGCCCTTGAAAACTGTCTGCAGAGGCTGGAGCAGGGGGAAGCACTGAACTCTGTCCTCGATGGTCACCCGGAACTGGCTGCTCAACTGCGCCCCTTGCTCGAGACTGCCGTTCGTGTCCGTTCAGCCAGCCCGAAAGACCTGTCCAAGTCCGTCTTGGCGCGCCAGCGTGCGCGCGGCCTGGCTCTGGCGGCCGACCTGCGCCAGGGAAAGAATCGTCCACTCTTTATGCAGAAACGCTCCTGGCGTCCGGTCGTAACCATCCTGGCGGTGATTGCCTTGCTGGTCATGAGCAGCAACGGTCTCTTGATCGCTTCGGCACACTCCATCCCTGGTGACACCCTCTATCCCTTGAAGCGTTCGGTCGAATCGACCCGGTTGCAGCTGGTCTCCGACCCGGCTAAAAAGCAGGCACTCGAACACACATTCAACGAGCGCCGGGTGGATGAGACTAAATCTCTGATCGACGATGAGCGCGTCGAAAGTGTTGAATTTAGCGGTATGGTGATGAGCCAGTCGGAAGGGGAGTGGTTGGTTTCGGGCATTTCTGTCATTGTTACCCCCCTTACCGAAATCGATAAAGGCATCCGGGTCGGTGATGAAATTGAAGTGCATGGCTCGACCAACGCCGCCGGCGGCGTGGATGCCACCCGCCTGTCACTGGAAAGCGGCTCCGACACGGAGCTTGACAATCCGGAAGAAAGCCCAACGCAGCCTCCTTCTCTGGATAAATCCGGGGAAAGCGAGATCACCGAGGCTTCGACCGAATCCTCCATTACCCCAACCGATTCTGGTGGAGAAGGTAGCCCGGAGAGTGATGGGAAAGAGCAATCAACTAAGGCGCCCGATGGAGAGCATTCCACAGAGGATACCACCCATACTCCCCAACCTGATTCCGAGTCTGGGGGAGACTGATTTCTCAAAACGCGAACTCCTCTACAAATTTCGGATAGATATTAAAACTGCTCATTTGGGCAACGGGGATCAAAAGGAGCGTCTTCGCCAGGCGGATAACGCCATAGGATATACCAATACAGACTGTGGTAACTGATCGGTTTGCCTTTTGGTTGTCCATCTTTGTCAATGCTGGTCTGCTGCATCAGCGTCACCTGCCAATTAAATACGCCGCAGTTTGGAGTGCGATAAAGGGATTCAGGTAAAATGAACTGGGTCGCGCGGGTGGTGTAGCCCATCGCGGGGTTCGCCTCGCCATAGTTGTAGTCTACATTTACCAGATAATATTCGTCCTCAGCCAGTTTTTTTGCGGGTTCCCATTTTAGGATGATGGGCTGGTTCGCTCCATAGATAAGCGTTCCAAGTTCAGGTGCCGCCAATTCGACCGGCGGAAGCAGGTCAGGCAAAGGCTGGGGTGCGATTCCATTTACTTGGATTTCCGGATGAACTTCAAATCCTTCCGTCAAAACACTGAACGCGTCGATTCCTGTCGGCGGAAGGACAACTGTCGTTCCAAGCGCGTAAGTTTTATTGACTTCCGGGACATAAAAAATGATCCATTGCTCGTCATAACGCAGAAACTGCCCACGTACTTTTACTTTCCATGCGTCCCAATTCTTGAATTTAGTTCTTTGAAAAGCTTCCATGCTGCGTGACCAGTAAACCCCCGGATTGCCCAGGGTGCCGGACATAAACTTGCCGGCATCATTGGCAGTAGCCAGGTTGAAATTGCCTTGGCGCCATTGCACTTCCAGCCAGCTTTCAGGAAAGATATGAATGGCTGTCTTTACCCCGCCCCAAATAATCACCCCGTTTTGCGCATCCCCCTGCTCTTTCGCCAGAAATGGGACAATGCCGTTGAGCGCAGGAGCCTCCACCCAAAAGCCATATTTGCCCAATAGAATTTCGCTAATCGAATCTATTACGTGGAAGGAAACTGTGTTTGTTCCCTCATGACCAGCCATCTTTGCTTCAACAGTCAAAGTCCAATCGCCCGCCTGTGTCTTGTGAGGAATTACCCAGGTATCCGAACGATAGACATCCCCTTTTCCAAATATGGCAGGGGCACTGCCAATTGGATGGCCATTTGAATCGGAAAATGACACGCCAACCTGTGCGTTCTCCACAACATTTCCCTGGCTGTCCAACACTTTAACAATGCTTTTGACGGATTGCCCCATTTCAAGTTCTGTCGTTTCGAATGGATAAAGCACCTGGATGTTCAAATCCAGGCGAGGAGCAAGTGCTGTTTGTGTTCCCAGGGTACACCCTGGTAATAGGATCAGGGAAATAATAAACAAACAAGTGTTAAATATATTCTTTTTCATTTGAGCTTTTTACGGCAATCTGCTCATTGTTAATTCTTGGTTTCCTTCTTGTCACTTTGAATTTCGTCCTCCCAGAATGCCTGCTCTTTGGCACGCCTCTGCAACTGGGCAAATTCCATGTTTTTGGCGATTGCCCGTCTCCGGCGATCGCGCAGGGAATAGACAACAAACAAGAGGGTCAGAAGAATAGTGATCTGGACGATGTAGACCAGCACAATTACCGGCTCTTTTCCAGTCGTATAGTCAGGCACAATCGTTAGCGAGGCATATCGAAAATGATAAGCAATCTCATAACTACCAGGTACTGTAACATCAAAAACAAATATTGGTCTCCCCGCAGCAAGACGGGTATCATAGGGCCGCGCCCCTCTTTCAACGGAAACAACTTCGACTCGTTCTCCTGTTGTGTGTGACCTGACCTGCAGCCAGGCGGGTCCATTCAAGATATTGGTCATTAGCAGGTCATAATCATCAGTAAATACTTCATACCGGCCTGGTTTTGTAATATCGAGCAAAGCCGGCGAGGGAGTTTGTAAATCAATTTTGTGAATCTCGCCTGGCTTGACGCGCTGTATAAGACCTAATTCGGATGGGATAAAGAGAAAAATATTGCCCACTTGTTTCATGGTACTGGAGAGGTTGCATAGTAAGGCAAGTAATATCGTGAAGACCAAAATGCCGATGACAATATTCCGAATTCTCGGGGGTTGATAGCCATGCTCCAACATACTCTATTCTCTGTTCTTCCTGAACTGTGTCTCATACAACCGTGCATACAGCCCTGCCTGCGCCAGCAGCTCGGCATGCGTCCCTCTTTCAACGATCTGGCCGCGGTCCATCACCAGGATCAGATCGGCGGCCTGGATGGTGCTCAGGCGGTGGGCAATCACAATACTCGTCCTTCCCCGCATCACCCGTTTGAGTGCCTCCTGGATCAGGCTCTCGGATTCGCTGTCCAGCGAGCTGGTGGCTTCATCCAGTACCAGGATGCGCGGGTCCTTCAGGATGACGCGTGCCAGTGCCAGGCGCTGCTTCTCCCCGCCGCTCAGCCGGTAACCGCGTTCCCCGGCGATGGTCTCGTAACCGTTCGGAAGCTGCATCACAAAATCGTGAATGTTGGCGGCGCGCGCCGCCGCTTCGACTTCAGTCTGGCTGGCGTCCTCCCGGGCATACAGCAGGTTGACCCGGATCGTGTCGTGGAAAAGGTAGGTCTCCTGGGTGACCATGCCGATCTGGGCGCTCAGCGAGGCCAGTGTCACATCCCGCACATCCTGACCGTCGATCAGGATGCATCCGCCAGTCGGGTCATATAAACGCGGGATCAGGTAGGTCAGGGTAGTCTTGCCGGCTCCGCTCGGTCCCACCAGTGCCACCAGGCTTCCCGGTTCGGCGCGGAAGGTGATGTGCTCCAGCACCTCATCACGCGCCTGGGTAAGAATGGCCAATCCACCATCCTCGGGCACCTCGCCATTCTGTGGTTTCTCGTCGCGTTCACCCGAGAGCACCGCCCGTACGTCCTGCACCTGCCCAAAGCGCCGCACGTCTTTCAGCAGGTTCTTCTCCTCCACCTGGTAGCGGAAATGAACATCTTTGAACTCCAGCAGGCCGTGGACATTTTGCAATACCAGCGCGTTGGGTTTCTCGGCGATCTCGTGCGGCAGGTCCAGCACTTCAAAGACGCGCTCGAAGCTGACCATGGATGTGGCAAAGTCCACCGGTGCGTTGGTCAGGCTTGACAGCGAACCGTACAGGGTCCCCAGGTAGGCGCCCAGGGCCACGATGGTACCAATGGTCAGGGCGCTCTTGATCACCAGGTACCCGCCCATGCCGTAGACCAGGGCCATGCCTACCGATCCCAACAGCCCGATGCTGACAAAGAACAACGAACCGGTCACCGCCCGCCTGATGCCGCTATCGCGCACATCCGCCGCCCGGGAGTTGAAACGGCCATCCTCCTGGGCGGTCCTGCCGAACAATTTAACCAGGAGCGCTCCACTGATATTGAGCAGCTCGTTCAGCACCGCGTTCATTTTCGCATTCATGTCCATCTGTACGCGCGCCACGTCCCGCAGGCGGTTTCCCAGCTTGCGCGCTGCCACCAGGAAGAAGGGCAGGATGGCAATGCTGATCAAGGTCAACCGCCATTCCAGACTGAACATCACCGTTAGTACGGTAACTGCCTGGATCAGGCTGGTGACGATGTTGACAAACGTATTGGTGATGGCGTTCTGTGCCCCGACCACGTCGTTGTTGAAGCGGCTGATCAACTCGCCCACCCGGGTGTGCGTATAGAAGCCCAGCGACATGCGTTGTAAGTGCGCAAACAGGGCCGAGCGCAGGTCATAGACCACCCCTTCTCCCACACGTGAATTCAACTGGCGCAATAAAACGTTCAAACCTGCCGTCAGCAGCGGGATGGCCAGCAGGGCGGCCACCAGCCACGCCAGGCGCCGCAGGTCCTTGTCTGGCAGGGTCCGGTCGATCATGTCCCGTAGGATCAGTGGATTTAAGAGACCCAGGCCGGAAGTTACCAGCGTGATCAGCAGCATTCCAAGGATCAGCCACAGGTAAGGGCGCGCATATCCCAGGACGCGTTTTAATAGTTCCCAGGTCACCCGGGGTTTCTCATCCGGCGCATTGATCGATGATTTGCCAAAGTGAGGACCGCCACCACCACCGCCACCATGCATCATAATCTATCCTTCTTCCTCATGACCTGATTACCTTCAATTCCTGCATGAATGATCCCTGGTTCATCCACACATCCATGTCGCCACCTCCGCCCATCGCGAACCAGCAGCTCGTCTGCCTCCGCCGGCCCCCAACTGCCAACCGGATAGATTACCAGCGGCGGTTTCGTTTGAGCTTCCCAGCCCTGCATGATCGGGTCCAGCAGGCGCCAGGCCGCTTCGATCGAGTCGTTGCGGGTGAAAAGCGAGGCATCCCCCGCCAGGGCTTCCAGTAGCAGTCGCTCGTAGGCTTCCGGCAAGGCGCCGTCGAAGGCTGAGCGGTAGTGGAAATCCATATCGACCGAGCGCATTTCCTGCTCGCTGTCCGGGACTTTAGCCTCGAAGTGCAGGTGAATGCCTTCATCCGGCTGGATGCACAGCGAAAGGATGTTCGGTGTGATCATGCTGTCATCTGCCAGGTGGAACATCAGGTGCGGGGGCTGTTGGAACTCGATGATGATCTCGGATGTTTTGAAAACCAGGGCCTTGCCGGAACGCAGGTAGAATGGCACGCCCTGCCAGCGCCAGTTGTCAATGTAGAGCTTCAGAGAAGCGTATGTGGGTGTCTGCGAGCCGGGGGCCACGTCTTCTGCCTGCGCATAGCCTGCATACTGGCCGCGCACCGTATCCGTCAGGGCGATCGGGCGGATGCTCTCCAGCAGCTTGGCTTTCTCATTGCGCAGGGTCTCCGCTTTAAACGAGCTGGGCGGCTCCATGGCCACCAATGTCAACAGTTGCAGCAGGTGGTTCTGGAACATATCACGCACAACTCCAGCGGTATCGTAATAACCTGCCCGGTGGCCCACGTCCACATCCTCGGCTACCGTGACCTGTACATTGTTAATGTAGCGACGGTTCCAGACCGGCTCGAAGATGGTGTTCGCAAAACGGAAGAACAGGATGTTCTGGGCTGTTTCCTTGCCCAGGTAATGGTCGATGCGGTAGACCTGGCTCTCATTGAAAACGGTGTGCACAACCTGGTTCAGCGCCTGGGCGGACTCGAGGTCGCGCCCGAAGGGTTTTTCGATCACGATTCGCCGCCAGCACACCGGGTTGGTTGCCATCCCGGCTGCACCCAGCTCGCTGACAACCATGGGATAATGCTCCGGCGCGGTCGCCAGGTAATACAGCCGGTTGGACTGGCCGCCCTCCAACGCTGCAAGAAATGTTTCCAGCCGGGAAAAATCGCCAGTCACATCCAGGTCGCCCTGGAAGTACTTCAGCCGCCTGGAAAAATCTTCCCAGATGCCTGCATCGAAGGTCTCCGGAGAGAACTGGGCAGCGCCTTCCCGCAGGTGTGCCCGGAATTCTTCATCCGCGTATGGACGGCGCGCAAACCCGAGGATGGTGGCGCATTCCGCCAGCCGGCCCTTCTTGAAGTTGTTGTAAAGTGCCGGGACCAGCTTGCGCCAGGTCAGGTCGCCCGAGGCGCCAAAGATAACGATCGTGGTGGCAGGCTTGGTTTCTTTCATGATGGTTTGATCCTTATGCCATAACCGCCGTTCCAAGGTTTTTTTCGTTTGATTGTGCATTAAGATTCTACTACATCTCTTGCTTCACTCTTCCCTCAAAACAATAACCCTGTACATGCCTTTTAATATCCCTGGCTCATCGGCTATTACCTTGCACGCCGCGCCCGAGGCAAGATCCCCAAATCTCCGGGTGATATCCGTCCCCAGAAGTGTGCTGAACAAATTGAGAAACCAGCGTCCAAAGGTAAGCTTTCCACTATCTGGAAGGAATTTATCGAAAACAATCGCCCTGCCATGGCTTTTGAGACCGCTAAGGTTTTCCCGAAGGCAGGCACCTCCGTCCGGGATTACGCTCAAGATCAAATTAAAGAGCACTGCATCGAACGTGGATTCTTTCACCAGCAGTTTCTGTGCATCCCCCCGGACTAAGAGGATCTCACGACCTGGTATCGGAAGTCTCGGCTGGGCTTGCTTTAACATTTCCGGACTGATGTCGACACCCACGGCCTGGACTCCGGTAGGCAGAAGCGCCAGGTCAGCCCCGGTACCCACTCCCACCAGCAAAACACGTTCACCGGGTTGAAGGTTCAGCAGTTCAATGGCCCGCCTTCTACCTGGCAGAAAGAAATGTCCGACAGTTGCATCGTATACCGGTGCCCACAAACGGTAGATGATACGGTTCCAATGGTTGGTCATTTTCATGGATGGACTCCCAACCTGTAATGGAAGATGCCGGTGGATTTTCCCAGCACAGGGAACAGGCGCATCCAACGATACTGAGCCATGCGCGGCTCCGGCTCGTCAAAGTAGAACCATTCTTCCAACATCGAAATCCCCTCGCCCCATTTTTCCACGTCCCGGCCATGTTTAAGTCCCCAGTGCAGGCGGGCCTTGACCCCGGACAGAGCCAGTTGCAGATTATCAGTTCGAATGACAAATGGCGTATGCGCGTCGCAGACGAATTCCGCGCCCGGGAAATGCTCGCACAGCCTTAGGAACAGCGACTTGACCTGCGCTTCCTCAAAATACGGCAGGACCCCTTCGGCCATGAAAAGGAATGTCCGGCCGGTATACGGGTTGACCGCTTTCAACCAGGCCTCCTCAAAGGCTGAACCACTGAACAGGTGATAGCGCCCATTCTCCCCCCCGATGTATTTCTTGCGTAGTTCGATCACCTCCGGCAGGTCGAGATCAAACCACTCGACCCGGCCATCATCAACGCGCTCGAAGCGCGTATCCAGCCCGCATCCGAAATGGACCACGGCTGCATTCGCGTGGCGTGCCAGGAAATCACGTGCCATGCGGTCGAAATGCTGCATGCGCAGGATGATGGCCGTTTCGTCATGTCCCTGGAGCTTGAGGCGTGAGAAATCGCCACCCATTTTCTTTATGATCTCCTCGGCTTTCTCATCCCGGATCAGGCCATCCGGCCGCTGGGATTCTTTGGCTCGTGTATAAAGTGTAATCAACAGTGTTTCCGAAACGCCGTCCAGAACTCGGGAAGGTTTCTCAACCATATCTGCTCCTTCTTCTCAGATCACTTACTCTTTCTCCCAGGTTGAGGGATGAAAGCTGGCACGCGCTGGCAATAGGATCGCCATTCCTCCCCAAACTCCGCCGCCAGGGCCTGTTCCTCGCCGCGGGCGCGCCTCAGGACGAAAGGGGCAAAAAGTGCATAGGCTAGTGCCGTCCAGGTTTGATACAACAGTAGGCTCCCCATTGCGGCAGCGATCAGGCCAAGATACATCGGGTGGCGTACAACGGCGAACGGGCCGCGGGTCACCAATTTATGATCGGCATACAGTTGGGCACCGAAACTGGTCGATACAAAGTACATCTTCCCCAGCACCAGCCTCGCCCAGAGCAGAAAGACAATCCCTGGGAAGTAGATCAGGCTTCCGGCAATCAGCGGGGCCAGGCGCGCCCCCGAGGGCAGATCCAATGGCAGGGGCTTCCAAAAAAGGATCGAGAAGCCCAGGAAACCGGCAGTGGCAAAGCAGTAGAACAGAGCCGAGCGCAGCCAGCCAGCCGCGCGCCCGCTTGTCCGGCCAGCCGGGCGGCGCGTCCCGCGCCAGATGCCATGGAAAACGACTGCAAGAGAAATCCAGGCAAGCAGCCCACCAGCCTGGCGCAGGAGAGTCTCGGCCAATTCCAGGTCCATTTTCATCGCCTCATAACTTTGGGAAAAACCTGCCTGTTCGCTGCATATAAGCTTTATATTCGTCGCCAAAAGCTTCAATCATCATTTGCTCCTCTTTTGGGACGCGTGCCACTGTCCCTGCGATGGTGAGCACAGTTATCCCGACGAAAATCCAGTTGGCGGTTAGCAGGCTAAGGGCGATTGCCCATCCAAACATCCCCAAATAAAGGGGATGGCGGATACGGGCATAAGGACCAGTGGTGATCAGCTGATGGTTGGTACGCAGTTGCAACTGGGCGGACCACAGTGTATCAAGATGGATCTGTGTCCATGTCCAGTAGACCAGGCTGAGCAGGCCGAGGACAAATCCGGTCCACCGCAGCCAGGCCGGCAGCGGGAAGGTAAATTTCTCAACCCAATCCATCCCGAGCAGGTACATGACCAGGAAGGCGATCAGGAGCAGGAAAACAACCACGCGGGTGATGAATATGCCGTGTCCTCCTTCGCGTTCAACTGCTCCTTTATCGGGCAGCAGCCGTTCCCCAGCCAGGCGAACCTTGATCATAAAATAGAACCGCATGGCAAATATGCCGGCCAACAGAATCAAAAAAGCAATTCGAAATAGGGTTTGAGCAGTCATACTGGCCTCCTACTTCCTGCCGGTAAAGAGACCGTATCCAATTTCCTCTATAAAAGCATCCAATGGTGCATTGCTGAAGAATTTCTTTATGGATTGTCTCATGGCAGGATTGGTGAAGAACAGTCGTATTAACCGGCCAAAGCCTCTGATCGCCCAGCTTCGGCCCACCCACCGGAGACGGTCACTGATCTCATGGCGTGTGTCAACCCGGCGCAGGCTCATCGTCCGGTCACGCAGCCCGGATGCCTCCCAGAGCACCTTCCATTCTCCTTCGGTCGGGATGCTGCTGCCAACCGAATCCTGCGCAAGGGCAATCATCTCTGGAGATGGCTCCTTCGTCCAAAAAGACTCGTTCAGGCCCACATAACCCCCCGGCTTGGTTACCCGGATGCACTCACGGATGGCGCGCGGCTTGTCCTCCACAAAAGCAAGCACCGATTCAACGATGACGGCGTCAAACCGGCCCGCCTCGAATGGCAGGTCGAGCACATTCGCTACCCGGAGTTCAACATTATCCTCGACCTTTTCTTCCTTGGCGCGCAAGTGCGACCAATCGATCATCTTCTCGGAAATGTCCACGCCTACTACGCGGCAGCCGAACTTTCGGGCGATGTATGCGACACCAACTCCGATCCCACAGCCGATATTCAGGACTTCCTTGGCATCTTCGATATGGCACAGCGACAGGAGTTCATTTGTCGCTGCAAATCCACCCACATGCTTGGTGATGCCCACCTCAGCCTGGAAGTCTAGGTAAGTTACATCTGGTTGACGGGTTTTTATCGTAGACAAGGCATTCTCCTTTCCAAACTTGCTATCCTAAATTTAACAGGTTCGAGTTTCATCACTTATCTTTTTTCCTGCCCAGCATCACCCGGTTAAGATTTCAACAGTACCTCGTCCGCCATCTACGCGCACGCGGTCGCCTGTTTTGAGACGCATGGTGGCATTGCCGCAGCCGACCACCGCCGGGATGCCCAGTTCGCGTGCCACAATGGCAGCGTGCGAGAGCGGGGCACCCACATCTGTGACAATTGCTGCCAGGCGCGGGAAGAGCGGCGTCCAACCAATGTTGGTGAGGGTCGTGACAAGAATCTCGCCTGGTTGGACCTGGTTCCCATCTTCCATGCCATCGATGCGGCGCACGCTGCCCTCCACGCAGCCGGCGGCTCCGGCCAAACCTCTGATGGTGGAAGATAAGGCAGGGACTGCAGTGTGCCGTGCATCGTAAAAATCGATGCGCCGGTTGGGGTCGGCTGCCCACTGAAACGGATGGAAACATCCATGGATGATCGCCGGGAAGGGCGGCAGGGCACAGGTTCGCCGGTACATTTCGCGCCGTGCGGGAATGGCGCTGATGGATTGCCGGTCGCCGGACAGCAGGGCCACTGATTCATCCATTGTCAGGAAAAAGACGCCATCGCCAATTCCCGTCATGCTGCCCACCTGCAGGAGAAACGGGCGGATGACAAACCGCGACAGGCGGATCAACTCGGAGCGGACTGCCTCACGGTTTTTTGCCGCTCCGGCAACCGCAGCCAACCTGCGCTGGAAAGATGCGGTTTTCCCCGGAAAACGCGCTTCAAACCGCTGCCAGGCAGTGGAGCATTCGGTACGCTGTTTCGCTAACAGTGCATTCAAATCCGCAAACGAGGAGGTGAAATCAGCCAGTCTTTTATCCAACCAGTACGGATCTTCGTCTGAACCGGGAGCAGACAGTTCCACTTCATGCTGGCCGCGATGGCCATACTGTTGCAAGTATTCTTCGCGGCTCATCGTACCATCTTTCACTTTTGCCAGCCCCATCAACGGTCCAAGGCTTTCCAGGTCGCCGGACTCTCCGGAAAGGTTGGATTGGAGCGTATTGGCCTCCGTCTCGCCCACCAGCGCGGTCAGGTCCAGGTTGAGCCGGGTGGCTGGAGTGGACAGGTTGATGGTGATACTGCGCAGCATGCGGAGATCACGCATCCTGGCAGGCAGGAGAGACTCGTTCCACAATGAGAGCAGCCCGGCAGCATCCGTGCACTGTTGAATGCGAGTCCGCATCGCCCGGCACCAGCCCGGGTGATGCGTGACGAAATCTCGAAACTGCCGGCTGTCGCGCCGGGTCAGTATCCGGTCTTTAATCATTCCCGGCAGCACACTCCAGATGACCGCCAGGGGCGAAAATGGAAGGTATGGAATATTCAAATCAGGGGGTGTGGAGCCCAGCAGATCTCCAAACTTCTCTTTGCGCGCCTCCATGCCAACCGCGTGATAGACCGAAGAAATCAGGCTCAAGTTGAAATACAGCCGCCCGGCGATATTCCCGCCGATAGGATGTCCGCCGGGAAACTGGACCGGGGCAGTTACGAATAAATAGTACCAAAACAGAGACCAGGTGCTGGGCGTCATCACATCCGGCGCGGCTTCCCTGAAGTTGACGCTGGACCAGCAGTAATCCCCTTTCAGGCTGTCATTCCACTCGCCTGTGACCGGGTTGTAGCCAAATTTTGGGAATTTGTTTGCCATAGGATTTCCGTAATTTACTTATGCCTTCAATGTCACAGTACCCTTGCTTCCGTCCACGGTGACCACCTGGCCGGTGTGTATATGGCGGGTTGCCGCGCCGGTTGCCATGACAGCCGGAATGCCGTACTCGCGCGCCACGATTGAACTGTGACTTAGCGGCCCGCCGATGTCGGTAACCACCGCTGAAGCCATCGCAAAGAGCGGAGTCCAGGCCGGCGTGGTGGAAACGGCCACTAGCACATCACCGGGACGCATGTGGGGGAAGTCTTCCGGTCCAATGACCACACAGGCGGGGGCAGTGACCTGGCCTGCGCTGGTGCCAGTACCGTGCAGGGTGGAATGATCATCGCTGGTGCGGTGCCAGGGGATCAGGATAGACCAGTTGGATTTTTCCGGTAGCATGCCAGGGGGCGTGATCTTTAGATAACGTTGCCGCTCGGCCGATCGGGCAGGGATGCGTCCACTCAGGTCGGGCAATGGCTTGTTGGCTTCCAGAGCAGTGATCAGATCCTTCACCTCCACCTCTTCCAGCCAGTAGATTGACTCGGCGTTGGGGATGGCGCCGCCGGCAGCCAGGCGCTGGCCCAGCTCATTGAGATAGCGGCGAATGAGGGGATGCCCCAATCCCAGGTCGGCCAGGCTGTCTTCACGCCCCGGGGCAGCCTTCTGCGCCCATTGCAGCAGGCCCTTGAACCAGCCCTTGATCGGCCAGTGCAGGCGGGCCAGGATGGCCGTGGTAGCCTGGGTACGGCGTTCTAAGGTAGCTTGGTGGCGCGCATACGGGTCGTTGCCGTCGCCCTGCAAGTACATCTTGACCGTTTCCAAGAGGGCGGTGGATTGTTCGGCTGGTACGGGGTTGGCAAAATCAAGATCGTAGGTCATCTGGCCATGCTCCGCCAGGTAAGCCTGGAACTGCGCTTGCCAGGCAGCCCAATTTTCTATTGATTGATCCACGCAGGGCTGGGATAGCGAGAGAGCCTGTGTCAACTGGGTTGCGGGGGTCTGGCACAGGTAATCGGCGAGGGCAGGGCGCTCCCGGCACCAGGCGGCCAGGTCAAACAACCCCTTTTCAGCGCGCAGAGCCACCGTTTCCGAACCAAACAGGAAAGTTGTCGCCGCGGGATCGCCTTTACGGCGCACCAGTCGGTTATAGAACTGGGTGAAACTGGCTTCACTGATGGTAGAGAGGGGAACCGTGCCGGCCTGGATATAGGTATAGAGACGCACAGCGCCCTGGAAAACAGTGCCCGCTCCCGAGAGCAGCTCGGCGGGGGAGAGGGCCGCCACATCTTTGGCCTCCCAGGCTTGGATCACCCGAACGAACTCCTGGCGGGCAGCCCGACACTGCTCCTGTCCGTGAAGCACCATGGACATGATCCGGGTGGTCATGCCGATGTAAGCCGCTAATTCTGGGAAGCTCAGACCGGCAGACATGAACACATAGCCGTTGACCGGAATGTAAGCGTAGTTGATCTTGGCCTTGGTAAATCGCCTCATCAACTCCTGGGTGGGAATATCGGCCATGCGCAGGCCCAACGTGGCAAAGAGTGGCGAGACCGGGTTGGGTATTTGCTCGGCAAAGCTGGTGCGCCCGTACATGACGCCGCGCGGCGGTTTTGGCCAGGTCAGAGGCGGCGCCGATTCGATCGTAGGCAGGGCAGTGATCGGCCGGGCCTGGAGGATGGAAATGCGGCCATCCTGGAGAGCCCACTCGATATCCATTGGCATTTCGTAGATTCTTTCAATCTCCGCGCCCAATTTTGCCAATTGGGCGGCTTGCCCATCGTTCAGCACCGCCTTTTTCTTTTGAGAATCGGGAACAGGCGCCTCACGGGTGCCTGTTCCTGTTCGGATGGTCATAGTCTGTTTATCGGCAGTTAGTCGGCGGATGATTCGGCCGGTCGTCTTTTCTACCCTCAGCGTATCCGGAGTCACCTCCCCGGCGACGATCGCATCTCCCAGACCCCAGGCGGCATTGATCACGATTTCATCGCGTCTTCCATCAACCGGGTTTGCGGTGAACATGACCCCTGCGGCATCGGCAAATATAAGTTCCTGTACCACCACGGCCAGTGCCACCGAATCGGGAGCAATTCCCCGCCGTGCACGATACGCAATCCCCCGCGCCGTCCAGAGCGAAGCCCAGCAGCGTTTGACGGCCTCCAGCACCGCATCGCCACCACATATATTGAGATATGTCTCCTGCTGGCCTGCAAAGGATGCCCCTGGCAGATCCTCGGCAGTAGCCGAAGAACGCACAGCCACCGATTTTTGATTTTCGATTGTGGATTGCAGATTGCCTAAGTCCGCGTAAGCGTCAGAAATCGCCTGGGCAATCTCAGTTGGGATTTCCCCCTCGGCAAAGAAACGCCCAATGGCCTGAGAAATCGGCCCAAGGGTGGCCAGATCATCCGAGTCAATCCCCTTAACGCCTCCAAAATCCTGGGCTGGATCCCGTTTTCAGACACGAACCGGCGATAGGCTGCCGTGGTGATGTGAAAACCAGGCGGCACGGGCAAGCCGGCTGCAGCCAGACGCGCCAACGAAGCGCCTTTGCCTCCCACCTGCACCAGCCTGGCAGAGGCATCGGTGAGAGGTAAGATGAAATTGGACTTTGCTTGCATAGGGTCTTCCTTTTCTCCTGTATTTGAAGGACTTTTCACCCTGCCACCTCTCCAAGCTGGAAGTGGAAGATGCGCATTGGCTTGAACAGGCGAAAGAGGGGGGTCATCCAGCGATAGGAGTTTAGCCGCTGCTCAGGCTGGTCGAAGAAGCCCCACTCGTCAAGCAGGTGGATGCCATTTCCCCATCCTTCGATCTCCTGTCCGCTCCAGAAGCCCCATTGCATAAGACCCGTAAACGGAGAGCCGGAGAGATGGCGGTTACCCAGCCGGACTTCGAATGGCCTCCAGCCATCGAAGGTCAACTCTGCGCCCGGGAAATGGTCGCGCAGCCTGAGCACCAACGATTTGACCTGTGCTTCTGTGAAATAGACGAGAACGGTTTCCGCTAAAAACAGGATGGGTCGCTGCATACTTTGTATCCCCGTAGGAGGCGGGGAATGCACCTTCACCGTTTCCAGCCAGGCATCCTCGAGCACCGAACAGGCTAGCTGGTGATAGCGTCCCCCTTCACCGCCGATGAACTTCCGGCGCAGTTCGATGACCTCCGGCAGATCCAGGTCATACCATTCGACTTGATCATTGTCCACGCGCTCGTAGCGTGTATCCAACCCGCACCCGATGTGAACCACCACCGCCTCCGGGTTACGCTTCAGAAAATCGCACGCGTAGCGGTCGAATTCACGTGTGAACATGATCCGCATTACCTTGAGCAGCTCGGTCATCCGGACATGTCTGGCTGGGGAAAGGTCGAGGCCCATCTGGTTGACCAATTCCACGGCCTTTTCATCCTTGAGCATCGCTTCCGGGCGCTTCGATTCCATCGCCCTGTTGTAGAGCGGGATGAGCAAGGTTTCAGCCACACTGCTCAAGGTTAGGGATCTTTTCTCAGACATAAAGGCACCTCCTTGACCTTTGCCCTTCTCTTCAAAGCCTCGCAACAAGGACAGACAGCTCTCCGGCAAGGGGCACACTACTAGATACAAAACCGTTGGATGGGTCGCGGACAAATGCTACATACTCGACATGATCGCCCTTCATGGATGCCGCATTGTGATTAACGACCACGGCACCGCGCCGCATTTTCGGCGCGATCAGTTGAAGCACAGGCAGTGCATATTGGGGAAATCCGTCGCTAAAATGGAAGTCCACCGGCGCATCAACGTCTCGCAGGCTTACCAGGGCATTTCCCTCGCGGATCTCCACGAAGTCGGCCAGCCCTGCTTCCGCGATATTGCTGCGTGCCCGGGAGGCTTTTGATGGGATCATCTCGGTTCCGATGACCACTCCACCGCCATTGTCACGGACTGCGAGCGCCAGCCAAATTGTCGACACCCCGAAGGATGTGCCGAACTCGACGACCCGCCTGGCCTCGATGGCCCTGGCAAGCAAATACAGGTACATGCCGTGTCCGGGGGATGAAGCAAGATAATCCCTGTCATGTCTGTGCTGGAGACGCTCCCAGGGAAGCCTCTTTCCGCTGAACATCGGAATAAAGTACGGCAGGTATTTCCACAACAACCTGGCATACTCGCGGCTGGCCTCTCCGTGCAGCCGGCGGAGTACAGCACGGGCTTTTTCATCAGGAATCTGGTCGATTGAACTCATTTTTCCTCCGAAAAGTTCCTATAGCGATGGGGGAGAGCTGCCTGATAAGCAGTCTTTTTTGGTTTTCTCGCCAAACCATCCAAGTCATGCAGATGGCTCTCAGACGTATCGGCTTCCTACCGAAATACATTCCGCACCAAGTTCACATCCAATCGGGGGGGACCCGAATCATGATCGCGGGGCGTTCTGCCGGGCCCGTCGGACGGCTGACTTCAGGAATACGTTGACCGCGATCCAGTCCAGGAATCCCGGCGCCAGCAGCCTGAGCCAGGTCGCCAGGGTACCCGGTCCCATCAATACTTCGCGACGGCGTTTATTAGCAGCATTCAATACAATCCTCGCGCATTGGTCGGCTGTCATCGTCTTTTTGGTGTAATATGCGCGGCCGATTGCACCCCGCGGCACCCCATCTTTGTTGAGCTGTGCCTCGTGGAATTCAGTTGCTACCCACCAAGGGCAAACCACAGTACAACTCACGCCATGTTGGTATAACTCCATGCGCAGAGAATCATAGAATCCGTGCAGGGCGTATTTGCTGGCGCAATAAGGCGTGTTATACGGGATCGCCGCCTTGCCGCCGACACTTGAAACGGCAACGATGCGCCCACGTGTCTTTTTTAAATATGGCAGGGCATAATAGGTGCATGATACCGCTCCGTAAAAATTGACGTTCACTGTGTGCTTGAACAAATGCAGATTGGGATATTCATCGAAAAGTGCGCTCGCCGCCAGTCCCGCATTATTGATCAGCATATCCAATCGGCCGTATTTGGCAATCGTTTTTTCGACCAGCGCCTTGCATTGTGCTTCATCGGTTACGTCAGTTGGAACAGCCAACATCTCCCCGCTGTTCATGTGGCTCTGTTCCACAATCGCTTCCAGTCGCTCTGCCCGTCGCGCCGCGATTACCACCCTCGCCCCTTGATTGGCCAACAGCAGCGCCAGCGATTTACCAATCCCGGCGGATGCGCCGGTGACGATCACTACCAGATCTCGAAATCCGTTGTCCTTCATCTCTGCCTCCTCTGATGGAAGGGATGCTTTTTCGAAAGGGTCTCGGAACTGTCAGACCTCTGCCAGGACGATCCCATAGCCGGAAGCGATTTTTCGCCCGGCATTTTTCCCGGTACAGTAGGCCTGCCTCAGTCCGTTTGCGTCGATATCCAAAACCTGGCGGAAGCCGCGTTCCTTTAGAAATGATTCAACCGTACCTTCTTCAATCCCAAAGGTCAGTCCTTCGCCGGTCATGAAGCGATAGCGGCGCATGTTGCTTACCTCGCCATGTTTCTGGACCCCATCCAGGACAAGACGATACAGGTAATCAAAAACGATCGCGCTGCCGGGCGCCGAGTGCTGCACGACGAACCGGAGCGTATCGTCCACGGCCTCAGCCGTCAGGTACATCGTGACCCCCTGCCAGATGAACAGCGTCTTCAGATTCGGGTCGTAACCCGCCTTCGGCAGGCGCTCCTCCAGGGTTTGCGTATTGAAATCCACAGGTACATAAACCACAAATGCGGGAATCATCCCGAAGAGGGCCTGCAGTTTGGCCAGTTTTTCTGCTTGGGTGGCAGGATGGTCCACCTCGAAAACCTTCACCCGATCTTTCAACCCGTCAAAGCGGTAGGCACGTGAGTCGAGTCCCGCCCCCAGAATCACCAGTTGCTGCAGACCACCCTCCAGAAAACCTTGCAGGACATCATCGATGTACCGCTCGCGCGCAGCAATGAATCCCATCACTCCAGGTCCGCGCAGCTCGGCATAACCGATTTTGACGAACAAGGCGGTCACGGGATACAGCCAGCCGGGTGCTAACAGGCGGGCGTATGGATCGTAACAAATACGTTCGCCTTCTGGTTTTTCGCTCTCAAGGGCACGGGCGATGGCAATCCCTGCCGCGGTAAGGCTCGATTTATTCCTACGCATTTTACTTCTCCTCGCTTGAGCTGCGAGATCCCTGTTTTTTTAGTCAGGGCTTGTGGTATTCAAGGCAATACAACCAGTCTTTCCAGATATCAAAGACATGCTTCTCAAGCATCCCTTTTGGCACAATCCTCTGGGAGGATGATTGGATTGCGCTTGCCGCCATGCGGGTCGAGCCGGTCGGTGATTTCACAGCGGCTCGCCTCCTTTCACCATATCCCGGGGATCAGCGCCCTTGTTTTCCGGGCGTATTCCCGGTACTCTTCGCCAAAACGCGTGGCCAGCAGGCGCTCCTCAACTCCCATCCTGTAAGCCAGCCCGGGCAGTAGTAAAAGTGGTATGGCGACCAGCCCGATCCAACTGGAATAGCCAATCGCCAGTCCCAGCGCCATCAGCACAAAGCCAGCGTAACCCGGGTGACGGATGAAGTGGTAAGGTCCGTCGGTGACAAGAATGTGGTGAACCCGTATTTTCACATAGCCGGTATACATCCCTCCGATGGTCAAGCGTGTCCAGATGCGCAGGACCAATCCAAGCAGGATGATGATCAGGCCGGCCAGTTCCATTCCCATCCCGCGCGGCAGCCAGACAGGCAGATACAGGAACTCAAGCGGCGGGCCAAAGAAGACGGCTAGAAACCCGGGCAGGATCCACCAGAAAGAGCGGTTTCCGGCTTCACTGCGGGCAGAATCCTCGCTATTCTGGCTGCGCCAAAGGTAGATGACCCCGCCCGCCCCATAGGCTATCCCCATGGCGAACAGGAACCAGCCCAGGAAGTTGGTCGGCGTGGTCTCTAGCGCAAGTAATGCCAGAAGCAGTGCCAGGGCGTTTCCAATAACCAGCAGAAAAATCCGAATTGTATTATTCATTCAGACCTCTCTTCTCCTATATGGGAAGACAACATCATCTGATCTCATCCGCCTTGAATAAATTTCTGTACGCCTTTAAGTTTTATGCTTTCAGCGATCAAAATGCTGGCAAGGCCCGAAAGCACGATTAATACTAACTCCCAGCGGTGCAGGGGCGCGAATTTGAACAGCTCCCGCAGGAACGGAGTGCTCATGATAAGCCCCAGGAAGAATATCGTTCCCCCCGTCACCCACCATAAGGCTTTGTTTGGAACACGCAGGGTCTTCAGGATGGAATTTTTCCAGGATCGGTTTGTGAAAATTAATCCCAGGTTTCCGATGACCATGCACACAAAGGAAATCATGCGTGTCTCAGCCTCGCCATACCCGCGCGTATAGATCAGTACATAGACTGCCAGCACAACCACCAGGACCCCTAGTCCCTGGAACAAGCCAGACAGGATCATTGACCTTCCAAAGAGCGGTTCTTCCAGGCGGCGCGGCGGGCGCTGCATGATATCCTTCTCATCCGCCTCGCCTTCGAAGATAATCGTGCAAGCCGGGTCAATGATCAGCTCCAGAAATAGGATGTGCACCGGCAGCAGGGCCAAAGGCCAGTTTAACAACACCGGGATGAGGGACATGCCGGCAATCGGTAGGTGCACCGAGAAGATAAAAGCCATCGCCTTTTTAAGATTGTCGAAGATACGCCGCCCGCTGCGAACTGCCTGGACGATTGATGCAAAGTTGTCGTCGAGCAAGACCAGCGCGGCCGCCTCCCGTGCGACATCGGTACCACGTCCCCCCATGGCAATGCCGATATGGGCGGCTTTGAGCGCCGGAGCGTCGTTTACACCATCACCGGTCATCGCCACCACTTCATTGTTGGACTTTAAGGCGTTGACGATGCGTAGCTTCTGTTCCGGAACGGCACGTGCAAAGACGCTGACGGTCTTGATGCGTTCTTTGAGTTCCTCGTCGCTCAGTGCGTCCAACTCTGGGCCGGTAATGAGTTGGTCATCCAGTTTCAATCCGATCTGGCGGGCGATGTTCCGAGCCGTGCCGGGGTAGTCGCCGGTGATCATGATGATTCGTATCCCGGCCGTGTAGCAATCTTTCACCGCACCAGCTATTTCGGGACGAACCGGATCGGCCAGGCCAAGCAGTCCGATAAATTCAAAATCGAAATCGTGTTGTTCCTCCGGCAGAGACTGTTCCTGGAACTCGGCCTTTGCTACGCCTATGACACGCAAACCGCGTTCGGCCATGCTGTTGATTTTCTCGTGTAGGGTGTCCACCTGTTCCGGTGAGAAATGACATAGGTCTGCAATTGCCTCCGGGGCGCCTTTGGCGGCTATGACGTAATCATATCCTTCCAGCGAACGCCAGACGTGCGACATGGCAAGCAGTCCATCGCTGAGTGGGTACTCATGCACCAGTTCCCAGTCCTTATGGATGTGTCCGGTGTTGGCAAGAGTGCGGCCGCCTAATTCCTTCATTGCTTTTTCCATCGGGTCGAATGGGTCGGTCGGGCTGGACAGGATGGCATACTCGACCACCTGGTGATACTTTTCCGGCAGCACTAATTGCTTTCCATCCACTTCCAGCATCTCGTTGTCGACGGACAATTGGGTGACTGTCATCCTGTTTAGTGTCAACGTACCGGTCTTATCCACGCACAGGACGGTGGCTGCACCTAGCATTTCGACTGCCGGCACACGCCGGGTCAGTACGTGGTGTTGTGAGATACGCCAGGCCCCTAGGGCCAGGAAGATGGTCAATACCACCGGGAATTCCTCGGGCAGCGTTGCCATGGCCAGGGTGATGCCGGCCAGGAAACCATTCAGCCAGTCGCCGCGCGTCAGGGCAAAGACCACCACCACGATGGTGCACAGGCACAGGCCCACGATGGCAAAATTTCGTACAATCTTCCCAGTCTGTTTCTGCAGGTTGGTATCTTCCGGCTCCAGGATTTGAAGCGCTTTCCCGATCTTGCCGATCTCGGTCCGTTGCCCGGTGGTGCGTACCTGGGCGACACCCTGGCCTTTTACCATCAGCGTCCCAGAGTAGACGAACGGCAGGTCATCCCCGCCGGGACGGTCCATTTCTACTCGCCCGTCCCAGGGCCGCTTGCGCACAGGAACGGATTCACCTGTTAAAAGCAACTCATCCACACTGAGACTATTTCCCGAAAGCAGGACGGCATCCGCTGGGACACGGTCACCTTCAGAAAGCAGGATGATGTCATCCCGGACCACCTCGCGGCCGGGAATGCGTATCTGGCGACCGTCACGGATGACCAGGGCGCGCGGGCTGGACAAGTCACGCAGCGCTTCCAACGCCCGCTCCGTTTTTTGTTCCTGGTAAAAGGTGATACTGATGATGACCGCGACAAAGCCCATCAGCATCACTGCTTCTGCCCTGTCACCAAGGAACAGGTAGAGCAGGCCGCAGGCGATCAGCATCAGGAACATTGGTTCGCGTACCACCTCGAATAGGATATGCAGGAAAGTTCGTTTTTTGGCAGCTGGGAGTTCGTTATATCCATCCATTGCCAATTGCTCGAGCGCTTCCTGCTCGGTCAGGCCTTGTAAGTTGGTTTCGTTATACTTTGTTTGCATGGGTTCTCAGTCCCTGGCATGCAGCTTGTTGCTGATCCACTTGCCAAGTTCCACGATTGCCAGCAGGCCAACGGCAATTCCGGCCACAGTCATCCATTCGGGAAAGGTCAAGGGGACAAGGCCAAGCAGGTTCCGCAGGCCCGGGATCAGAAATGGCAGGATTGCCATCACCAGTCCAGCCAGTACCGCCCAGACCAGCGGCATGTTGGCAGTCAGCTTATTCATGCGAAAGAGCGGCCTGCGCATACTGCGATAAGCAAAAATATAGATCATTGAATTGATGGCAAAGGAGGCAAAGACGATGCTGCGTCCTTCGGCCGCGTTTCCATGCACGGAATACATATGGTTGAAGAGAAATAAAGCCCCAATGGCGCTGGAAACGCTGATGATGCCAATCAGTGAAAGTCCGAGATGGTTGAGGATGGGTTCCTTCAGCGACCTCGGTTTCTCCTCCATGATGCCGCCCTCCTTCGGCTCAAAGCCCAGCACGATATCCGACGGTCCATCGCAGATCAGGTGGATCCACAGGATCTGGGCTACGGCCAGGGGCGCGGGCCAGCGCAGCATCATGGCTGTGAAAATGGCCAGCACCTCGGCAAACGAATTCGAGAGCGTGTATGCCACCACTTTGCGGATGTTCTGAAAGATGATGCGCCCCTCCTCGATGGCCGACACAATGGTTCGAAAGTTATTATCCAGCAGGATCAGGTCAGCGGTCTCCTTGGCCACATCAGTGGCTGAGCCCACCACCACGCCGATGTTGGCGCGCTGCAGGGCCGGGGCATCATTGACGCCGTCGCCGATCATGGCAGTGATCTCGCCATTCAACTGCAGGGCCTTGACAATGCGCAGCTTGTCCTGTGGGCGGATGCGGGCGAAGACGGATGTTGTGCGGACGCGCCCCTGCAGTTGTTCATCGCTCAGGGCTGCCACTTCGGGGCCTTCCAGGCTCTGGTCGCCTGCCTGCATCAGGCCGACGCTGCGGGCGATGTGTTCAGCCGTCAGGCGGTAATCGCCAGTGATCATTTTCACCTGGATGCCAGCCTTCTGCGCCACCTGGACAGCCTCGACCACACCTTTGCGCACCGGGTCTTCCATCCCCACCAGGCCCACCCACGTGTAGCCGCTGTAATCATCCAGCCTGCCTATTCTCCGGTAGGCCAGTCCGATCATGCGTAACCCTTCACCTGCCCATTGGTCCACCAGGCTGAGGAAGCGGGTTTTTTCCTCGGGAGAGATGGCACACATGCCCATCACGATTTCCGGGGCGCCTTTCAGGAAGTTGTAACTCTGGCCCTGGAATACGTTGCCGGTGATGGCCGTGATCATATACTTGGTCTCACTGGAGAATAGCTCCACTTCCAGCCGCTTCGACTGGTCGACCAGTTGCTGAGGATTGCTCTTCAAAACTTGGCGGGCATGCTCCCACATGGCAATATCCACCGGACCTTCCAGGTCGTTGCACAACACCATGGTCTGCAAGGCGCGATCAGGATCAAGGATCTCGGTTTTAGAGACGCGCATCATCCCCTCGGTCAGCGTGCCGGTCTTGTCGGTGCAGATGACTGTCACCGAACCCAGTGTCTCAACCGCCAGCAGGCGTTTGACCAGGCCGTTTCGTTTGAGGATCTTGCGCATGCCCAGCACCAGGATGACGGTCACTGCGATCAGCAGGCCCTCGGGCACGGCCGCGATGGCCAGGATGATCGAGGTTCGCAGCATGTCCAGGAACTGGCCGCCCGTCAGCAAGCCGGCGGCCAGGATGGCCAGGGTAAAGCCGGCCACGATCCAGGTCAGGGTCTTGCTGAAGGCTTTCAGGCGCTTCTGCAGAGGCGTATCTTCCTCGATGTGCTCCTGTAAACTGGTGGCAATCTTGCCCAGTTCGGTGGCGGCACCGGTCTGCTCGACCTGCAGCAGGCCGCGCCCGATCAGTACCGTGGTGCCCATGAAAGCCTTCTGATTGACGGCCTTGTTGACTGGCTCGCTCTCTCCAGTCAGGATGGCCTCGTCCACCGCCAGCTTGGTGCTTTCAAGCATCAGACCGTCGCCAGGCACTTTTTCCCCGGCATTCAGCAGCACCAGGTCGCCCGGGACCAGTTCCCAGAGCTCCACCTCGCACCGTTCGCCGTCCCGCAGGACGGTGGTGGTGGGTTTTAGCAAGCCTTTCAGGGCAGTATAAGTTTTCTGGGCTTGGTATTCCTGGACGAAACCCAGGATCACGTCAATGACGACTACGGCCATGATGATGGCGAAGTCACCGTACTCCTTGGCAAACAGGGAAACAAGCGCAGCCACCAGGATGATGTAAACCAGCGGACTCTTTACCTGGTTGAGCAGGATGGTCCAGATCGGAGTGGTTTTTTCGACCGGCAGGCGGTTCTCCCCATACTGCTGGCGCAGGGCAAGAACCTCGGCTTTCGTCAGACCATTTGCGTCGCTATGTTGAATGATATTGTTTTCTGTAATGTCTTGCATTTTCTACTCCAGGATTGTAAAGATTTCCCGCTGCTGGTGAGGAATTGGCGCGGGAATGGGCAATCGGCTGGCTGATCGCCGGGAAACAAGGGCGACAGCCGGTATGGATTTAGGAATTTGGCGGCGGGAGCAGGGGGAGTATCAGAAAAGATGGTGTTCGGGTAGCCATCAGAGATGGTAGTGTTGTGGCAGGATTTTCAACCGGCAGACTGGTCTTGGAAGGAAGGATGAAATTGTCCTCGCTGTGCTCATCAACCTGGAGAGCCTGCACTCCTTGCGTTGCCAGGTCGTACCCTTGACCTTTAGTTGCCGGCGCCAATCCCTCGGCAGCGAAATGCACGGCTAGGCTGCAGGTACAGAAAGCCAGGGTAAGCAGGATATGCAGCGGCAGATGCAGGCCGGCAGCCTTATCCTTGCTGTACATGGTTCACCCCCTGGCCAAACAGGTCAATGATGTGGTTGTCTTCGATGCAGTAATAAACTTCCTTGCCATCCCGCTGGGCAACAACCAGTCCCATCTGGCGCAGGCTGCGCAGGTGATGCGAGACGGCAAACTCGCTGATTCCGACCACTTGCGCCAGCCCACCAACATTCATCTTCTGTTTAACCAGCACGGACACGATCCGCACCCGGCTGGTATCACTGAAGGAACGAAATAGTTCCGCCACGTGCGCGGCAGTATGTTCATCGAGAGAGGGTGAGGAGTCGGATTTTATCATATGGGAACATATGAATATATGTTCAGGTGTTTATTATATTGACTATCCCGCAAAAAGTCAACCTGGACCTCCCGGAACGGGAAAACAATAAATAACTCCTTGCTTGCTCTTGCCTCATTGTTTTCCGCCGCATCTCTTTGAACTGGATAAGAGCCTTGATTATTTCACCAGACATGTCTATACTATTAATGCCAACTAAAGAAAAGGAGGTGGCGTTTAGAGAAGCTCTGCTCTCGTTTTTAAACTTTTATAAGTATAAAAGGAGAAAGCCTTATGAACAGGCAGACAGTCATCGTCGGAGCAGGCATTGCAGGTTTAACAGCCGGCTATTTCCTGAAACAGGCGGGTGAAACCCCGATTATTTTCGAAAAGGCTGGCCGGGCTGGCGGTAGAATGCTTACAGAGACCGTCGATGGTTTTACCATTGACTGGGGTGCCCAATTTCTCATGGACTCCTATCCGATTTTGAAATCACTGATTGCCAGGAACGATTTAGTTCCGAACTATGTCCCTACCAGCCAGTATATAGGGGCAGTAAGAGATGGAAAAATTCGAAAAACGCTTCGAAGCGATCTCTTCTCAATATTGAGATCAGGAATAATTCGTTTTCCAGGCTGGTTCCGTTTTTTTTCCCGTAGCCTCCCTCTGATTGGAAGAACCATATCGCTCCCAATGAACGACTATACAGCCTGGAAGAAGTTTGATGATGAGGATACGGAAACCTGGAGTAATTCTTACTTTGGTCAGGAAGTGACTGATTATCTCCTGGAACCGATTCTTGGCGGTCTTTTCTTCCAATCCCCAAGGGATGTATCCAAAGCATTTGCCTTATCGATGCTGTCGACATTCTTATATCAAAGGATGAAAGGTCCCTACACCCTGAAAGGTGGGATTGCAGTCCTATCAGAATGCCTGGCCTCTCAACTTGATGTACGGCTAAATACGCCGGTTACAGCGATGTCGATGGGGAACAGCGGAATTGAATTAGAAACTGGTCAAGGGCTTTTCCAGGCAGACCGGGTCATTTTGGCCGCGCCTGCACCGGTAACAAAGGTCTTATACCATTCACCATCAAACATCGAGCAGACATTGTTGGATACTCCATATAGCTCAACGGTAGCCGTTGCCATCGCTATGAACGATTCTTTCCATTTGGATCCGCGGATTGCAGATATTTACGGTTTCTTGCTCCCCAAAAAGGAACAGGATATCGTTGGTTCGATTTTGAATGCTGCCGCGAAAGATAAGTTGCATCCTGCTGATCGACATTTATTTGTCGTTTTCTTATCGGGGGATGCGGGCAAAAAAATGATCGACTGGAACGAAGAAGATATTCTTGCGAATGTTTTGAAAGAAATGGAAAAGTATTTTCCAGGGATACCGAAAGGGATTCGATTTACCAGAATATACCGCTGGAAAGATGCGATTGCTTTATCCCCGGTCGGACGGAGTCGGAATATTGCCAAATACCGGGAGAGGTTCGATCAGGTGTCCAAAGTTTATCTTGCTGGTGATTATATGGGAATGCCTTTCACAGAAGGGGCGGCAGAGACAGGGAAATGGGCCGCAGAAGCCCTGTTAAAAAGCCTTTCTTGACAGTTCAGCCAAATAGCTCATTGAAGTCGATAAAGAGCTGAACGAGATCTGACGAACTGCACTCGTCAAATCTCTTTTTTTATCCCTCCCGTGAGGATATTCGGTGGCTCAAGGCTGGACAATCGTAAAGTCAAAAGAGGAGCTGGAAACTGCATCCAGGACAGTGCTTGCTTCCCCTACCTTCTGCAGTCGCAAACTGCCATCGCTAATGAACAGGATCCTCTCCGCATCCACCCAGGCAACCGGGTAGGCGTCCCTGGTATCGGTCAGTTTTACCGGGCTTTCCCCGGCTGTGCAGAGATGAGGGTCCATCCGGCGTCCGTCTTCGCTCAGGTTGAGCAAAAAAGACTTCGAGTCTGGTGCCCAACCCATGAATTTGATCGCCGGGTATGTATTGGTGGCAAAGGAGTCGTAATCAGTATCTTTTCCGCCCGGGGCAACCATGTGAACATCCACCGGTTCATGATTGAAATTTAAATAGACCACTGACTGCCCATCCGGCGAGAGATTTGCTCCATATGGCCCCGCATAGGACATCTGCTTGACCGTTTCGCCGTTTACCGGGATAAACCACACCGTCATGGAGTCCGCTGCGTCCTGCAGTCCCGAGGCGGATGCCAGGCTGAATCCCGAGGAATCAGCCTTCCAGGCAATCTCGGGTCCCATCATGGTGTAACTGAATTCCGGCGGATATTGGAAGACAATCCTTGCCGCGGATCCATCCGGGTGGGCCAGCACCAGTTCGTTGGGGTGGTAGAGCGCCATCCATTGACCGTCCGGCGAGAAGCTGAAGAACCCGCCTTTTCCTGCACCAAAGACAAGGGAGGAGCTTTCCTTTTCGGTATTCATGCGCTGCAGGTCATACTGGTCAGTCACAAAATAGAGCGTGTGGCTGGACGGGGCAAAATCAAAGGCGACGATCTGGGTGCCAGGTTGCCCGCTCTGTTGGCTTTCCTGTCCCACCAGCAGGTGCGGCTTTGTACCGTCTGCGTTCACGCTGTAAAGCCCATGAATCCCTTCGGGGTCTGTCCCGAGGTAAGCCACGACCTGCCCGTCGTCCGAGATGCGCAGCTGTTCCGTGCTGCCCTTGGTCAATGCTTGCGGGCCTTTGCCCTCAGTCCAGGACATGACCTGGCCATCTTTGAAATAGACGACGCGCAGTGTAGACGCAGGACCTTTGGGTGATTCCGGCTGTACGGGAGAGTCGCCTGGCTTGCACTCGCCCCGGAAATATGCCCATTCATCACATTCGCTGCCATCCGGGAAGATGCATGTGCCGGCTACTGCGCCTGTTGCGTCCGGCCGGAGTTCCAGATTGCCATTGTTTTTTTCACAATGGATCGAAGCCGGGTTGGCTATGTTCGCCACAGGGCTGGGGCTGTCCGTCGTTGCTTTCGGCGTTGGGCTGGCGAAGGCCGCCTGGCGTGTTGGGCTGGCCATTGTTGCTTGTGGGATCGGGCTGGCTTGTTTTGAGGTACAGAATGCAAGCAGGAGCATGCCGATCAACATGAACACGGAAAGCATAACTTTTCGGGACATTTCGACCTCTTTCGATCATTGGGCACTGGAAAGCGGTTCTTGTCCATCCTTCCGGGATGGATACTTTCTTTGTGCGCTATGTCACCAACAGACGCTGGAGGCTGGTAGAATGTTCCATCTTTTTTTGTAACATCCACCTGACCTTTGTACCCTGGACGCCGGTTAGAAAAAAGGGCAGAAATATAGTAAAATAACTTAATTCAAGAATCGGCATGTCTTACGATGGATCCATCGGTGAGGTGCCAATGCACGGTTTCAACGAAACAACGGCTGCCAGGTGGGACAGCTTATTAGAAAACATGTGTCTGGGTAAGGGTGTTTTTATCCGCCTGCATTCAATGCAGGAGTGTCTCGCTTAATCTCCTGTGGGAATGCCTATAACCTTCTTTTATGAGGAGAGCCATGTGTAAACGAATTTTCAAAAAAATTACGATCAAATTAATTGCTGCCAGCCTGATCATCCTGCTGGCCCTGGGTACCCTGCCGGCCAGACCGGCATACGCGGCTGCGATAACCAGCGCGGCGAGCGGTGCGTGGAGTGCTGCCGCCACATGGGTCGGCGGAGTCGTTCCTGGCGCATCTGACGATGTGACCATCGCCAACGGGCATACGGTCTCTTTTGACCTTCCGTCAGCCACGGTCAACTCTCTGACCATCCAGACCGGCACCAAAGCCACCGCGCTCACGATCACCGGAACCAATTCTCTGACGGTTGCGGGCACGGTCGCCATTGGCGCACCCACCGCCTCCAACATCACCAACTCCCTGGTGGTTGAAGACGGATCGCTGCGGGTTGGCACCACCCTGACCATCACCGGCGGTTCTTCTTCAACCCGAAGATCTGAATTAGCCATCAACAGCGGCACGGTGACGGTATCCGGCGGCCTCAATGTGTCCAACGCGCGCGCACGGGTCACTTTTACCGGAGTGGGGACGTTGAACGTGGCCGGCGCTTTTCAAAGCACCGGCACTCTCACACCCGGCACGGGCCTGGTGAACTATACCGGCGCTGCCCAAACTGTGGGTGCTTACGCCTACAATAACCTGGCGCTTTCCGGGAGCGGCTCCAAAACCATTGCGACCGGAACTTCGGTAACCGCCAGCATGTTTATCAGCGGCTCAGCCAAGGCGGATATCGGCGCCGGCCTGACCATCGCCGTCAATGCGCTTGCACTGGGTGGCACGGGGCAGGTGGCTGGCACCTGGGGTTCCACCAGTTCTGTGGCGGCGAACCAAAATAACACCTACTTCACCCCGACAACCGGAATGCTGAATGTCGCGACCGCTTTAGTTGCCACTGCTCCTTCGGTCAGCACTTCTGCCGCCACTTCCGTGGGCAGGACAAGCGGCATCTTGAATGGCTCGGTCAATCCGCATGACAGCAGCACGATCGTGACGTTTGAGTACGGAACGACAACCTCCTACGGTTCAACGCTCACGGCCGGGCAGAGCCCGGTCACGGGTGCCGCTAGCGTAGCTGTGAGCATCCAGGTGCCGGGCCTGCTGCTGCCCAACACCACCTATCACTACCGGGCCGTTGGGGTGAACGCTGCTGGAAGAGCCAATGGCAGCGACAGGACCTTCACGACCTCCAGCGTGGGCAGCGCCGTCTATTATGTGGATAAAACGAACGGCATTTGCTCGGATGGTGGCAGCGGCACCGAGTTGGCACCGTTCTGCACGATCAGCCATGCCGCGGCTCTTGCCGACGCCGGTGATACCGTCCACGTTGTGGCCGGCAGCTATGCCGAGACGGTGAAACCGCTTTATACCGGCGGCGCCGGGATGCCGCTCTCCTTCCTGGCCGCCAAGGGTGTCACTGTGACCGGTGAAGCTGGAAATACAACCAGTGGGAACGCCTTCCGTATGACCAGCAAGGGCTACATCATTATCGACGGTTTTACCGTCACCGGGACAGCGGATTATGGCATCTACGCCAGCAATTCGAACCACATAACGATCTCGAACAACCAGGTGAGTACCTCCGGCGCTGCTCCAAATTACCGCTCGGGCATCTACCTGACTGCCACGACTGACTCCACCATCAGCGGCAACACTTCGGATCACAACACCGGAGATGGCATCCGGCTCAACAAGGGCTCCAACAACAACTGGGTCGAGAAGAATGTGGTCTTTGGCAATGCCTTGGGTACTGCCAGCCAGGCGACCGGGATTAATTTGTTGGCGAATAGCAACTACAACTGGATCATCCGTAACACTGCCTATGCCAATGAGGATACCGGGTTGAACTTCTACACGGGTTCCAGCCACAACATGGTGGTCAACAACCTCAGCTACGGCAATGGCGACCATGGCATTGATAACAGCGCCGCCCCTAACAACGTGTTCATCGGCAATACGGTGCAGGGCAACGTGACGGTTGGGATCAACCTGGAAGAAGATCTGGCGGGGGCAGGCTCGGGCGGAGCGACGCTTATGAACAATATTAGCGTCGACAACGGTTATCGCCGTTTGGTTGGAGGTGGCACGCTTACCACGGCCAATCCAGGCAACATTCGGGTCGACAGCAGCTCGACCACCGGCACAACCATGAACTACAACTTGGTTTACAGCGCCACCCCCGGCGTAATCCAGATCACCTGGGGGGGCAATTCCTATACCTCCCTGGCTGCGTTCCAGGTAGCGGTGACTGGCCAGGAGGTGAACGGGCTGCAAGCTGACCCGCTATTCATCACTCCAGCCCCGGTCGCAGAGCGACCCTCGGCAGCCCCTTTCAATATGGCCGTTAACATAGGCGATTACCATATCAATGCCGGTTCACCGGCAATCGATAGTGCCAACTCGGACGCTCCAAATGAGCAAATCGTTGACATCGAGGGGAATCCTCGCTTTGACGCTCTGGATGTTTTAAACACCGGTACTGGTGTGCGTACCTATGATGATCGCGGCGCGTATGAATACCAACTCCTCCTGCTCCCCCAGGCGATCACCATCACTGCGCCGGAGCCCTTCCCAACGAGCGCTGTTTATAACACCTCCTTCACTGCAACGGCCACCGGCGGCGCCTCTGGTAACCCCGTAACCATCGCTGGATCCGGTTCTTGCAGTGGCAGCGGCGACAATTCGGCCTTGATCACAATGACGAGCGGAACGGGTGATTGCACCGTGACCTTCGACCAGGCTGGCAACCTGGATTACTCAGCAGCCCCGACCCTCACCAAGACCGTGACGGCCGCGAAGATCCCCCAGGCAATTACCATCACTGCGCCGGATCCGTTCCCAACGAGCGCCGTTTACAACACCTCCTTCACCGCAACGGCCACCGGCGGCGCCTCTGGCAACCCGGTAACCATTACTGGATCTGGTTCCTGCAGTGGCAGCGGCGACAATTCGACTTTGATCACAATGACGAGCGGAACAGGCGATTGCACCGTGACCTTCAACCAGGCTGGCAACGACAACTACTCGGCCGGGGTTGATACGAAGATAGTAACGGCTGGGAAAGTAGCCCAGACGATCACCATCACTGCGCCGGTACCATTCCCGACGGAGGCCATTTTCAACACTTTCTTCACTACAACGGCCACCGGCGGCGGGTCTGGCAATCCAGTAACCATCCTCGCATCCGGTTCCTGTAGTGGCAGCGGCGACAATTCGGCCTTGATCACGATGGCGGGCGTAACTGGTGATTGCACCGTGACCTTCAGCCAGAACGCCAACGATAACTACTCCGCTGCGACGCTTTCGAAGGTAATAATGGTCCAGGAATTTTTCCGGACTTACCTGCCGCTTATTTTCCGGTAACAGCTCTGGCGCGCCGCGCTAACAGAAATGAGGAAGTAAGGGGTAAGTAACCGGAAGTATTCAATTGAGGGGCTGCCTGTTGTTTTTTCCAGGCAGTCCCTGCTTTTTACTGCCTTGCTTGGTGCTAAAATTGGGTCGCTATGCCCCGGCTGTGGCTCCGTCGCACATACTCAAAATGCGAACCCCTCAGCAATTTTCGGATGGATACTTGTTATTACGAAAGGAAAGTAGTTAGATGTTTCGCAAATGGATGAATTTAAATAAATATATTGGGATCAGCCTGGTTGCAGCCTTCATTCTCTCTTCCTGCAATGGCGCCGCGGCGCCCGTTGCTCCCGCCAACACGACGGCCACCCCGCTTGTATCCTCTGCGACATTTACGCTCGCGCCGTCTATGACGGATACACCCGCTCCAGCCCCCACGGCCACGCTGGCAGCCACTGGTACGGCCACTCCCACTGCACAGCTTGCCGCCCAGGTGAATCCCGGCATGAATGCCTATTGCCGTAAAGGGCCAGGTACAAGTTATGATGCGATCACGTTCTTACAGGTGGGTAATTTTTACAACGTCATTGGCCGGAACGGCCTGGGCACCTGGTGGCTGGTCCAGGTTACGGAGAAGATTAATTGCTGGATGGGAGACCCAACTGCCGTCAAGCAGGGGCCTGTGGACCAGGTCCCGGTCGTCCTGGTTACGCCGCTGCCGGATCGGCCATCCACATTCGAGGCCTCCTACATATGTGACCCGGCGCTGCATAGTCTCCAGGTGGTGTTTGGTTGGGACGCCCAGGAAAATGTGACCGGCTTCCGTATTTACCGGAACGGCGCCCTGTTGGTGGAACTTGGGCCGAATGTCAAAGCCCATCAAGATAATGCTGCACCTTTGGGGCTGGAACTGGTGTATGAATTGGAAGCCTTCAATGAATATGGCGTGTCGCCCCGTGTTTCAGCCAAAATCTCGGCTTGTGGTGATTAGCCAGTTTCTTGATCGTCAGGGCATCAGATGGGTGAAGCGCCAACTCTGACCGGTCTGCTTGACCGTCGAAGTGCTTCCAACCACCTCGAACCAGGTGGTGCCGGGTTTGAAAGGGAAGGGGGTCCCGTCCGGGTTGGTCAGTGAAACCACATCGGCTTCCTTGCGCTGCCATTTGACCTGGTAGGCCTGTCCATCCCGGAATGCATATGCATCTCCCGAGCCACTCAACACGATGTCATAAATTTTGCTGCCATTACTATCGGTGGAGTACACTTCATGATTGGCGAACAGCACCACCACGTTATCCAGGGCAATCGGCTGGTTGGTCAGCCGGTCGGTTAAAGGAGCGTACTGCTCGGTCTGTTCCACATCGGTGGCATTTGCTATATCGGAGAACCGCAGGTATTTTCCACTGGATGGGTCATAGTCCCAGCGGTTATAGGACGCACCTGAATAACGCACAAAAAGCTGTGTCCCGGGCTGGCCTCCGGCGGGTGCCTCCAGTTTGAACAGCATGTTGTCCAGGTTCTGGGGCCCATTGATACCCCTCTTGGTGGCGTAGGCGGTCAAATCGGCGCTGTTGACCACCAGGTAGTTGTAACCGTTCGGATCGTAGCGTTTCAACGGCGTGTAGGATTCCTCGACCACCAGGCGGCTGGCGAAATCTGATTTTAGGTAGCGCTCCATCTCGGCCACATACGCGCCGCCAAAAGCAAAGACGGCCTTGTAACCACGTACCAGGTCGCCGTCGATGAAGCGACCCGAGCGGATCGGGCCGACTATGCTCGCATCGTTACCGTAAAAAATCGCCCCGAAACGGGTCATGCCTTCCTCCGAGTAATACTCGAAAACGATATCTGCCAGCGAAAGTCCCCACTGCGGGCGGACATCGCGCGGCATGTTGGAAACCTTGATGAGCATGGGACGGCGTTGCAGCAATGTTGGATTGGCGACCTTCAGACCGGTCAACGGGTTCACATCCGGCGGAAAGTTGGATGGGCCATATCCTTCTGGAGGATAAGAGTGCATCGGCGTTGGGGTGGGTGTATTGGTCGGAAGTGGTGTTGGTGTTTCAGGGATTGCAGGTATTGCAGGTATTGCGGTGCCTGTGGCGGTCGGAGTTGGGGTGTCCGCCAGGGTTTTTCCACAGGCAGACAAAACGACTGACAGCAATACAAGCACATATAGAATTTTCTTCATGAAATGGTACCTCTCAAGGGTTATCTAAAAGAATCATACCTCGTTTGTTCCATTTGGAAGGCCGTGCACACGAACGTCTAAAGAAATATTAATAATTTGAAAGTGTGGATATACTCTTTTTCCGCGTCCTCAGCTCTCTGTAGCGAATAGCCGGGCGCTCTTTGCATCAGTGGGCGTATAATATCCACTGATACGATCCCCTGTTGGATGAAATTGTCAAAGGATGGCGATATGAAGCATAAGCCTCTCTTCCTGTCCTTTCTACTCTTGGGCAGCGTCATTGTATCGGGTTGCGGAGCTTTTGCTGGACAACCCCCTGGTACTTCCAGGGCCTCCGCCATATCCATCCTGACAACCATGCCTCCCGCCGCACCAACAGCCATTCCGACTGACCTTCCCACCACTGTGCCAACCGCTGCCCGCGATCCTGCCCTGGCGCCCGGCGCGCTCCAGGTTTCGGCCAAAGATGGCATGCAGATGGTTTACATACCAGCCGGATTATTTATCATGGGTAGCTATATCGGTTTTGCAGATGAACAGCCGGAGCATAGCGTTTTCCTGGATGCGTATTGGATCGACAGGACAGAAGTGACCAATGGGATGTACCGTCAGTGCGCCGAATCTGGCGCCTGTCAGAAGCCGAAGGATCAATCCAATACCCATTCCGTTTATTATCCTGACCCGCAGTTCGCAGATTTCCCGGTCATCGATATTGATTGGGGAAGTGCCGAGGCGTATTGTGCCTGGGCGGGTCGGCATCTGCCGACTGAAGCGGAATGGGAGAAAGCTGCGCGAGGCACCGATGGGCGTACCTACCCTTGGGGCGACACCCTTCCGAACAACAGCCGGCTGAATTTCAACAATTCAACTGGCGACACCGTCCGCGTTGGAAGTTACCAGAGTGGAGCCAGCCCTTACGGCGTGCTGGATATGGCCGGGAACGTAAATGAATGGGTGGCAGATTGGTATGATGCCGGTTATTACGCGATTTCTCCACACTCGAACCCAACTGGCCCGGTCGATGGGCTGAATAAAGGACTGCGAGGCGGCTCATGGCACACCGATGAGTATAATATCCGCTCTGCCGACCGCCATTATCTCCCACCCGATGCCCGCGACCTCGTGATCGGTTTTCGTTGTGCTCTGACCGCACCGTAAAAGGAGAATGCCAGTGACCACTGCCACGCTCGATAAACCCCGCTATGCAATCAAGACCCCCGCCAACCTTTCTGTGCGCATCCAATGGCTGCGTGATTATTATTTCCAGGGCGTTGCGCGCGCCTGGAATAACGAGTACACCGCCTGGACCACCGGCACGCCTTGGGACTTCCAATACAACGAGCTCACGTTCTATATTGTCCCTGAGACTTATGCCTTCCTGCAGACTTTCCGCTCCGCTTTCAAGCAGGTGTCCCGTACCGTGACGCTTCCAAAGGATTTCTGGAAGCGAACTCTCCCGGAACGGCGCGCCTGGTTCAACCACGCAGTGCTGGTGAAATATCTGCCCAGGGAGGTCTTGCCGGGCGACCTGCTGGCCGGGGCGCGCTTCAACATCCAGACCTCCGCCTGCCTGACGGAAAAAGAGACCAGGGCCCGCGACCGGCTGGTTTACGGCCCGAAAGGCGCCCGGGCAGCCATGTTATGGTTCCACAATCACGGGTTCGGCAACGCCGGGGCCACCTCCGGCCATCTCATTCCTGATTACGGTCGCATCATTATGGAGGGCTGGAAGGCCGTGCATGCTGAGCTGGAAACAGCCTATGCAGCCCTGTCGCCTTCAGACCGGAAGGGGTCAATGGGTGGACAGTTGCGCGCCATGCTGACAGCTGCCACCCTGCCGCGCGACCTGGCAGCTGAATACGCCAGGGAATGCCTCCGCCTGGCAAAGTCGGAAGCGGATGCCACCCGCAGGAACGAGCTTCAGCAGATGGCCGACAACCTCATGCGTGTCCCCTGGGAGCCCGCCGGTAATTTCTGGGAGGCCGTGCAGTCCCTCTGGCTGACCCACATGCTGGTCATGGCTGACGAGAACTATCCCGGCCCGGGAGTCTCTTTCGGGCGCCTCGACCAGTACTTGTTTCCCCTCTGGAAGAAGTCCGTCGAAGCCGGCATGCACGTGGAATTCGGCAAGGAGATCTTGAAATGCTTCTGGATCCACTGCAACACAGCCTATGATGGCATGATCCGCACCGGCGGCAACCAGGGCATCACGGCCGGCTATGGGCAGCTCTTCAACCTCTCCGGCCTGGGTCCGGATGGGTGTGACATGACCAATGACCTGACCTACGTCCTGTTGGACGTGATCGACGAGATGTCGCCCATCCTGGAGCCGAAACCCAACGTACGCCTGCAGCGCAGCTCGCCCGAGAAGCTGCTCGACCGGGTGGTGGAGATGGTTGCTTCCAGCCAGGGTTCGCCCTTCCTGCTCAACTTCGATGAGCGTTCCATGGCCGGGATGATGCTGGAAGCCAGGAAATCCGGCGTGTCCCACCTGATCAATGAGCACAACGTCTTCGATTATGCTTCCGTCGGCTGCCTGGAGAACACCATGGTTGGCAACGACCGCTCCGGCACGGTGGACGCCAACCTGAACCTGCTCAAGGCAGTCGAGCTGGCACTGACCGGTGGCTATGACCTGATTCCTTTCACTGACGGGATCACCGGCAAAACCGACAAGCCTCAGCTCTGGGGCGTGGCTACCGGTAACCCTGCGCAGTTTGCCACCTGGGAACAGTTCTGGGAGGCCTACGCCGCCCAGACCCGCTCCATCATCCGCCGCATCGTGGAGTTGTACGAGCAGTCCGAGTCCATCCGGGCGAAGTATGCGCCCACCCCTTACCTTTCCTGCCTGGTGAAAGGCTGTGCTCAAAAGGGCCTGGACGTCACTGCAGGAGGCGCCCAGCTCGGGTACGTGACCATCGAAGCCGTTACCTATGCCACCACAGTCGACTCGCTCCTGGCGGTCAAGTACCTGGTTTACGATGAGAAGGTCTGCACGATGGCTGAACTGGTGCAGGCGCTGAAAGTTAACTGGGAAGGGCACGGCGTCCTGCAGGCGCGCGCCCTGCACAAGGCTCCCAAGTATGGCCGCGATGACGATGCTGCTGACCTGCTGGCCCGCCAGGTGATGGAACTCTGGACGGATGAGACTTGGAAATACAAGACCCGCTCCACCGGCCGGCAGTTCCGCCCCGGCATGCTTTCCTGGAACTACTGGGTGGCCAATTCGTTCATCCTGCCCGCCAGCCCGGATGGGCGCCCGCGCGGCCGTTTCCTCTCGAATGCCCTCTGCCCTTCCAATGGTGCCGACATCAACGGTCCGACCGCCAACGTCAACTCCGTCGGCAAGGTGCTGGGCGGGCGGGTTGCAGATGGCCAGGGTGACTGGGCGGGTTACCTGAACGTCCTGCCCAACGGCGGCAGCCATACGATGACCTTCAATCCATCCATCCTGCGGGACCCCGAGCACCGTGAAAAATTCAAGGCCTTCCTCAAGGGTTACATCGAGAATGGCGGCAGTGCCCTGCAGGTCAACCTGATCGACGCTGACCTACTGCGGGATGCCCAGAAGCATCCGGAGAATTACCGCCATCTCCTTGTGCGCGTGACCGGTTATAACGCCTATTTCACCTCCATCGGCCGTGAGCTCCAGAACGAGATCATCGCCCGCGAGTCTCATCATATGGGTTGACCCTTTCACGGCATGGTTGCCCAAATCTTCACATGGGTGCGTAGGGGCGACCCTTGTGGTCGCCCGGCCCTTTAGGTCTTCATATTTAATCTTTTCTTCTAACCTTATGACAATTCCTTCGCTCCAAGGCCGCATCCTGCACCTCCAACGTCTCTCCACCGAGGACGGCCCCGGCATCCGCACTACGGTCTTCTTCAAGGGCTGCCCGCTGCGCTGCGTCTGGTGCCACAACCCTGAAAGCCTTTCCATTGCGCTTCAAATCCAGTGGTTCTCCGTTCGTTGTATCGCCTGTCGGACCTGTGTGGAGACCTGCCCGAACGGCTGCCTGAGCCTGGCCGCGGACGGATTGACCTTTGACCGCGCTCGTTGCGAGCCAGGCGAGTGCAGTGGAAAATGCGCGCAGGCTTGTCCCTCCGGTGCCCTTGAAGCACTGGGAAAGACGGTGACCGTGGATGAGTTGCTGTCCGAGCTGCTCAAGGACCGCGCTTATTACGAAAAATCAGGCGGCGGTGTGACCCTCTCAGGCGGCGAACCCACCTTCCAGCCGGATTTTGCCGGGGCCCTTCTGCAGGCATTGAAGGAACACGGCATCTCCACTGCCCTGGATACCTGCGGCCTGTGCAGCCCACGCACCCTCGACCGCCTGCTGTCGTACACCGACCTGGTTCTGTTCGACTTGAAACTGCTCGACCCGGCCCGGCATGCCGAATTTACCGGCGTTCCCAACACGCAGATCCTCGAAAACCTGGAGCATACCCGTGACTTTATCCATGGCCAGCCGCGTCCCATCGGCCTGTGGATCCGCACCCCGCTCATCCCTGGCGCGACCGCCTCGGACGGGAACCTGTCTGCGATCGGCCGTCACCTGGCTGGAGCCCTGGATGGGGCGGTTTCCCGCTGGGAGCTGTGTGCCTTCAACAATCTGTGCCGTGACCAGTACACCCGTCTTGGGCTGGAGTGGGCCTACGCCTCGAACCCATTGATGACTCGTGACGAGCTGGCCCACTGTGAGCAGGTTGCCAGAGCCTCCGGCTTCCGCCCCGACCTCGTCCTCGCCACCGGCGCGACAAGAGATAATATTTAGACCGAAAGGACACAAAGATTCACTAAGAAATCCTTAAAAATCCTTTGTGTACCTTTGTTGTACTTCGTGTACTTCGTGTTGAATCTTTTCACCAGGAGAGCATCATGGACACTTTTTCTGAAGCAGATATCCAATCCACCCGCCCGGAGCTCAAGATCGGCCTGCTGGGCACCGTCACGCCCGCAGGGCTCCCTCACGTGACCCTGCTCTCCTCGCTGATGGCTTGTGGCCCGGCAAGGCTCTGCTTTGGCCAGTTCACCGAGGGCATGTCCAAGAAGCACATCCTCACCAATCCCAAGACCGGTTTCCTGATTATGAGCTTGGATAAACACATCTGGCGCGGCAAGGCGGCATACACCCATTCTGTTAAAGAAGGCCCGGAATACGAGCATTACAACAATGTGCCGATGTTCCGTTACAATGCCTACTTTGGCGTGCATACCGTTTACTACCTGGACCTGCTCTCCCAGACCGGCAAGTCACCCCTGCCGATGAACCGCATCATCTTTGCCGCCGTCCAGACCATGCTGGCGCGCACGCTGGCCCAAATCTTTAAACAAAAGCCGGGCAGCCAACCCGTGCTCAACACCTGGACGCGCGCCTTCGTGGACAAGATCGACAACCTGAAATTCCTGTGCTATGTCGGCCCGGACGGTTACCCGCTGCTCATCCCCGCCATCCAGGCCCAGAGCCTGGATAAACAGCACGTGTTGTTCTCGACATCGGTCTATACAGACGAGTTGAAAGCCATCCCGGCGGGCTTCCCCATGGCCGTCTTTAGCATGGCATTGACCATGGAAGACGTGCTCCTGCGCGGCACCTACCAGGGCGTGCGCAGGTTGGGCGGGATCCAGGCCGGCGTGGTGCAGGTGGACTGGGTCTACAACCCCATGCCCCCCGTCCCCGGACAGGTCTATCCGCCGCTGGAATTGAAACCGGTGTTGGAATTCCATCGTTAGCGATTCTTCGAATCTATGGCAATTTGGTTTATCCAAGCCTAGGCAAGTAATAATAATAGAGTTATACTGTCTATATTATCCAAATAATATAGACGGAAAGGAATTCCATATGAGCGTCGAACAAGTTGCACGTGATTTAATATCCAATATGACTGATTCAAAAAAGGCCCTGGGAATGCTGACTGCTGATGCCATGGCGAGCGGCGGTATACTACCGCAAGCCTTGCCAGCGAAGGATGCCTTCAATGTGACCGCTGGATTGATTTCGGCTTTTCCCGACTTCAAAATTGAAGTTCAACAAGTCACGGTGAGCGGCAATCAAGCCACGATGAAAGTGAATATCAGCGGCACTCAGACCGGCACGTGGAGCCTGCCCATTCCGGGGTTTCAGGCTGTTCAACCTACTGGGAAAAAGGTCTGGGCAAGGGATGCCTACATTGTGACAGTGCAAGGCGATAAAGTCTCTCACTTTCAAGTCGATTCGCCTGCTGACGGTGGCATTCCAGCATTGCTGGCGCAGCTGGGCGTCAAAATGCCGGGTATGTAGTTTCGTAACCACAAAATTGAGCTATTTCCAGGTAGAGCCTGGATCATTTGACGAAATGAATAGCAGAACCTGCCTCCGGGTATAAAGCTGGAGGTAGGTTGATTCTATTGGGAAAATCCGTTCAAAGCCTTGTTGGGGATCATTTTCCTCGATGGGATGTAAAACCAAACGTATTCAGGCTCAATTCCCACGTTGGCTATCTTATGGGCCGAGCCGAATGCGAGGCCAGGAAGCATGCTGCAAAATGTGAGCCAGTTACCTTTGAGACCGAAATACTTAAGGTGAGGCTGGTCGGCTCGGCGGTGAGGATCTCATTGTCAATTTCAATAGATTTGAGATAACTGCCTTTACGCGCGCTGGCATTGGACGGAATGAGGATATTGGCACGTATTATTGAATTCCTGTTATCCCCTACCCGAACATGCTTGTCTGGGAAGAATAGAACCACTAAGACTATCAAGGAAAACCAATTTGAACCTTCGTGAACCTTTGTGACCTTTGTGTTTAATGCTTTTCCGGTCTCTCCGGCCTCTCCCCATACGCCCAGCTGAAATCCGTCCCATACGTCCCCGCCTTATAAGAGCGCTCATTCACAACGCTCAAATGCGCTGCACTTTCTTCCGAAATGAGCGGGATCGGCTTCAGTCTGTACAGCCGCTTCGAGACTTTCCGGATGCCGGCTTCGTCCCACATCCAGCTCGTATCCTGGAAGCGCGACAGGTCCAGCGGGCGGGTATAGCCGCGCAGCGACTTTTCCCTCTGCAGGTTGAAATAGAACTCGAAATAGGTCATCGCCAGCTCGCGCAGGCTGCGGTGCACCGCTTCGCGTGAGCGCAGGCCGGCATAGTTCGATTTGGCCACGCATCCCCAGCGCCTCTCCTCCCGGTAGAGCGCCAGCACATGGTCATCGTCGAGACCGGGCGCCGGTACCAGGTCCAGGATGAGCGGGGGAAAGCCGATCCGCCAGAGCGCCAGGGCGGCAAAGATGCCCCCATCCAGGCAGTGTCCCTGTCCATCCGTCATCACGCGCAGCGGCGAACGGTCCAGCTCCTCGGCTTTATATGGGAGGCTGTCCAGGTACTCCTGGATCGCTGCCGGGCTCTTCAATTCCCGCCAGACCACCAGCAGCTCCTGCGGCAGCCGCTGCTCAAATTCAGCTATGGCATCCATCTTGTTCCTTCCTGACCAGAACCATTCTCACCACGAAGAACACGAAGGAGCACTAAGGGGAAAGAAAAGGCTCTGTTTAAAAAAAGGTTTTCCTTTGTGTCCCTTGGTGCCCTTCGTGGTAAAAAATTTTTTCCCTCTTACCAGTTCACCGGCGCGCTCAACAAGGCTGTCATCAGCTTGACCGAGTTCTGGACATCCTCATAATCCACCATCTCGGACGGGGTATGCACGTAGCGGCACGGGATCGACAGGCAGCCCGCCGGCACCCCGGCACGTGCCATCTGGATGGCGCGTGCATCCGTCGTACCGCCCTCCAGCACCTCGCGTTGGTAGGGGATGCGCTTCTTTTCAGCAGTGGAACACATCCATTCCACGATGCGCGGATCGGCCAGCATGCCCCCATCCTTGACCTTGACCGCCGGCCCTTTGCCCAGGCTGATCGCCATCGGCCGGCTTTTGGGCGTATCGCCGGTCAGAGTCACATCCGCGGACAGGCCCAGGTCCGGGTCGATCCCGAAGGCCGAGGTCGTGGCCCCGCGGGTGCCCACTTCTTCCTGGGTGGTGAAGACGAAATACAGCTCGTGCGAAGTAGTCCCGGTTCCAGCACGGGGCGAGGTAGTCCCGGTTCCAGCACGGGGCGAAGTAGTCCCGGTTCCAGCACGGGAGGGCGAGTTTTTCAAGGAGCGCAGGGTTTCGATCAACACCGCGCAGCCGATGCGGTCATCCATCGACTTGGCCACCAGGCGTCCCTCCAGCTCGAGGAAGGGCCGCTGGAAAGCCGCCACGTCGCCAACCTTGACCGGGCAGTCTTTTGCGCTGGTTGCCCCGATGTCAATATAGCACTCGCGCAGGCCGGGAAGTTTGTCCCCATGCCAGTAGTTTTCCATGCCGATCACCCCCTGCGTGCCGTTGGCGAACTGGACGCGCCCGCTCAACATGGTGTGTGGAAGCACTCCGCCGATGTTGGCAAAGCGGATGAAGCCCTTCTCGTCGATATGGGTGACGATCAGGCCGATCTCGTCCATGTGGGCGGCCAGCATGATGCGCTTGCCGTTCTTGCCTTTGGTGCCTTTCCGGGCGATCAGGTTGCCCAGGGCGTCCACGCGCACCTCGTCGGCCAGCGCTTCCACTTCAAGGCGGATGACTTCCCGGATGGCGGATTCGTAACCGGACGGGCTGAATGTTTCAGTTAGTTTCTGGATCAGGCTTTTCATGTTTTTCACCATTGGATGATATGGATATATGGGTATGTTATGCCCGTTCGCCCGCCAGGAGTTCCGGCGTGAGACGGGTCAGGGCAGCCTGCAGCAGGGCCAGGCTGTTCTTCCAATCCTCGAGACGGGCCACCGAGATGGCCGTATGGCTGTAGCGGTGCGGCACTGAGACCGTGATGCTTGGCACCCCGGCGCGTGCCTTGTGGATGGAACCGGCGTCCGTCCCGCCGCCGCCCGGCTGGCGCAGCTGGTAGGGGATCTTCGCCGTCTCGGCCGTCCCGACCAGCCAGCGTACCAGGCGCGGGTCCGACAGGGTGGAACCATCCGCGACGTAGATGGCCGGCCCGCAGCCGAGCTTCGTGTTGTAGCTGGTATTCTCCTCCGCCTCCCAGTCTGGCAGGTCATTGGCCGGGGTGGCATCCACGGCGATCCCGACATCCGGGTTGAAGGCATACGCGGCCACTTTTGCCCCGCGCAGGCCGATCTCCTCCTGGACGGTGAAGGCCGCCAGCAGGTCGATCCCTGCCGGAGCGTGCTTGAGCAGTTCGATCAGCGTGGCCACCCCAAAGCGATTGTCAAGCGCTTTGGCCAGCAGCGCCGGATCGCTGCGCTGGAAGCGCGTCGCGAAGACCGCCCGGTCGCCCAGCTTGACCTTGGTGGTGCCGGGGCCGACGTCGATGCGCAGGGCCTCCAGCGGGATCTTCTGCTTGCGTTCCTCGGAGGTGGTCAGGTGGATCGGGCGCGCCCCGATCACGCCGGGCACGTGTTCCCGCCCGACCAGCACCGCCTTGCCCGGCAGCTGGCGCACGTCCACGCCGCCGACGGTTTCAAAGCGAAACAGGCCTTCGCCGTCGTCCGCCACCAGCATGAAACCAACTTCGTCCATGTGGGCGGAGAGCATCACGCGCAGGCGCTTGCCGGCAGTGGAACCATTTTTCGTTGCCAGCACGTTGCCGAGCGCGTCCACCTTGACCTCGTCAGCATGGCCCTTGATCTCTTCGAGCACAATCCTGCGCACCTCGCCCTCGTCGCCCGAGACGGCGCAGGCGTTGCAAAGTTTTTCAAGCAGTTTAATTTGAGTGTTTCCAATAGTAGGCATCATTCCTCATATTCTGACCATCGACCATCGACCACCGAATACCTGATAACGATCGCTTTCCCTAATCCCAGGTTATTCCTTCCATGAAATCTGCTCCCAGCCCGGCAATGAACTCGGCCAGCAGGCGTCCGGCGCGCTGGATGTCCTTGAGCGCCACCACTTCGACCGGCGTGTGCATGTAGCGTAGCGGGATGCCAACCACCATGGTCGGGATCCCTTCCGCCGCCACCTGGGTTGCCCAGCCATCCGTCCCGGAGTAATCCGGAGTATATTCCAGGGAGTAGGGGATTTCGAGCCTGTCGGCCAGTTCTTTCATGGCCTTGTGCAGGGCTGGGTGCATGTTTGGCCCCATCGCGATCGCCGGGCCTTTGCCAAGCGGGAAGGTGATCCAATCACTTGCGCCCGGACCTTTGGCGAAGGTCACATCCACCACCAGTGCCAGCGTTGGATGCAGCTCAAAGGTGGAACCAGCCGCCCCGATCGTGCCGATCTCCTCTTGCGAACTGGCCACCGCCCACACATCCCAGACATGCGGTCGGCTCTGCAGCTCCTCCAGGCAGACGGTCAGCGCAGCCACCGAGGCGCGGTTATCCAGCGAGTGGCCTGAAAGCGTCTCACCGCTCAATTCGACCGGCGGCTGGGCGAACGCGACCAGGTCGCCAACCCGCACCAGTTCCGCCACTTTTCCGGGCTGCAGGCCGGTATCCACGAACAGGTTCTCCAGCGGCACCGGCCCTTCCTGCATCTCCGCGGGCAGCAGCCGGGGCGATGGCATGACTACCACCCCGGGAACACCTGACACCGGAACATTTGACACGTTTTCTCCGCTGGGGAAAACGGTGACCGCGGTTCCGGGCAGCACGCGCGGGTCCACCCCGCCCACCCGGGTGAGGCGCAGGAAACCGTCCGTGATGCCGGTGACCATCAGGCCGATGGCGTCCATGTGGGTGGATACCATCACGGAGGGGCGCGTTTCTTTCCCGCTGCCGCGTCGCAGTCCATGCAGTGAGCCCAGCTTGCCGCGCTGGATTTCATGGACCAGTGGCTGCCATTTGTCTGCAATGATTTTGGCAGCCGGGTCCTCGTAGCCGGAAAGGCCGGGGACGGAGATCAGGTTTTTGAGAAAGGGCAGGAGTTCTGTCATGGTGGGTTTATTCAGCCTCAGCTTAAAAAGTCGGGATGGGGGAAGGTGTTTCGGACGGGGTGGGCGTATCGGTGGCCGGGGGGAACGGCGTCAAGGTATCTGTAAGGGTGGGCGTCAGGGTTGGCAGCGGTATGTTCGTGGGGGTCTCGGTCGGTGTGAAAGTATTGGTTGGAGTGCTGGTTGGGGTGTCGGTTGGGGTTGCGGTGGAACTGGGCGTTATCGTCAGGGTGCTGGTGAAGGTCGGGGTCAGGGTCCAGGTGGGCGTGGCGGTCGCTGTGGAGGTGGACGTGGTAGTGAATGTAAGTGTCTGGGACGGGGTTGGCGTCGCGGTCGGCGCGTTGTGGATGGGTGCAAACTGCGTCAGGATGATACCCAGGCAATAGCAGGGAATGGTCGCCAGGATTACGGCTACCAGGATCAAACGGGTGCGGCTGCGCCTGGAGACATTCGTGAACACCGGGCTATGATATCATCAGCCGCAGAGATGGGCAAGCGGCTGGGACCTCCGAGTTCTTTGAACTCGGAGGTCTACTCAAGATGGGCAAGCCAAATGATTCTTAACCCCAAAGATTGGAAGTGCGCGAAGAACAATTCATTCAAGTTCTTCTTCGCGTTCTTCGTTCTTCGCGGTTAAAATAGGTTTGTGATCCCTCTCCACCTCAAACTCTCCGGTTTCCTCTCCTACTGTGATCCGGTCGAGCTCGATTTCAGCGGCTTCGACCTGGCCTGCATTTCCGGCCCGAACGGGGCTGGCAAATCCTCCCTGCTGGACGCCATGACTTGGGCGCTGTTTGGCCAGGCGCGCAAACGCGACGAGGCGGTCATCAACCTGCAGTCCAAAGTCGCCGAAGTGGTCTTCACCTTCGCCTACGAGACCAATATCTATCGGGTCATGCGCTCGCTGACCCGCGGTAAGACCACCACCCTCGAGTTCCAGATTGCCGACAATGGTCCGTCGTCCATCGTCCATGGTCCTCCCACCTGGCGCCCCCTCACCGAACGCACCCTGCGGGATACCCAGGTGCGCATCGAGCAGATCCTGCGCCTGGATTACGAGACTTTCGTCAATGTCTCCTTCTTCCTGCAGGGCCGCGCTGACCAGTTCGCCCAGCAGTCGCCCACCCGGCGCAAGGAGATCCTGGGAGCCATCCTTGGGTTGGAAGCCTGGGAGATCTACCGGCAGCGCGCTGCCGACCGCCGCAAAGCGATCGAAGGCGAGCTCAACTCGGTGGACGGGCGCGTGGCTGAGATCGACGCCGAGCTGGCTGAGGAAGAATCCCGCAAGCTGCACCTGGCCGGACTGGAGAGCCAGCTCAAAGGCCTGTCTGCCAGCCGCAAGCTCCAGGAAACCGCCCTGGCCAATGTCAGGCAGGTGCGCCTCGCCTTGGACAAACAGCGTGAGCTTGTCGGCAAACTGGGCGAGGCCCTGGAACGTTCGCAGGCAAGTTTGGACGGACTGCAGAGCCGCCTGGCCGCCAAGCAGACCGAGCGTAGTACGCATGCCGACCTGGTTGAGCGGGCTGCCGATGTGGAAGCCGCCTATGCCTCCCTGCAGAAGGCGCGCCTCGACCTGGAGACCTGGGAGCAGGTGGCCGGACGTTTCCACGCCCATGACCAGCGCCGCCAGCCGCTCCTGCGTACAATCGAGGCGGAACGCGCCCGCCTGGAGCAGGAACGCGCCGGCCTGCAGGCTCAGCATACTGCGCTCGAGGTCCAGGCTGCCGCGGGGAGTGGTTACCAGGCGGAACTGGTCGCTGCCCGAGGCGCTCTGGAGCAGGCCGAAGTCGAGACTGGCCGAACGCCTTGAACTGGAGAAGCAGGCCCAGGCGGCTCGTGAGAAACAGGCCGGCCTGCGCAGCGAGAATGCCGGTTTGCGCCTCCAGATGAATGAGCTGGATGAGCGTATCAGGAAACTCAGCGCTGCCGAGGGCGCCTCCTGTCCGCTGTGCGGGCAGTCACTCAGCCCGCAGCACCGCCAGTCCACCCTGGACCAGCTGCAGGCTGAGGGTAAACAAAAAGGTGACCTCTTCCGCGCCAACAAGTCTTCCATGGATGAACTGGCTGTCCAGATCACCGATTACGATTTACGTTTTACGAATTACGCCTCCGCTGACCAAGAGCGCCTTAACGCCTCCACCACCATCAGTCAGTTGACCGAACGTCTGGAGAGCCACCAGAAGCAGTCCGTGGCATGGGAACAGGGCGGCGCCTCGCGCCTGGTCGAGGTGACAAAACTGCTCGAAAAGGAAAAATTCGCTGCGCAGGCCCGCAAGGAATTGGCTCTCCTGGATAAGGAACTGGCCGCCCTGGGCTATGACGCCGCCGCCCACGACCTCGCCCGCCAGAGGGAGCTGCAGGCGCGTCCTGCAGAGGCTGAGTACCGGGCGCTCGCCTCCGCGCGCGCCGCCCTCAAGCCGCTGGAGGATGAGATCGCCAACCTGGGAGCCAACATCCAGGTGCAGCAATCTGCCCTGGATGCCCGGCAGGCGGAATATGCTCAGGCCGCCGGGGCTTTATCGGATTTCGAATCCCAGGCGCCCGACCTGGAAGCCGCCGAGAGCAGCCTGTTTGCCCTGCAGGAGCGCGAGAACCAGTTGAACCAGGAGGTGGGCGCTGCCCGCCAGAAGGTCACTGTGCTGGACGACCTGCGCAAGCGCAGAAAAAAACTGGAGGCCGAGCGTGGCGACCTGGGGCGGCAGGTCGGGCGTTACAAGACCCTTGAGCGCGCTTTTGGCAAGGATGGCGTCCCGGCGCTGTTGATCGAGCAGGCCCTGCCGGAGATCGAGATGAAAGCCAACCAGGTGCTTGGGCGCTTGAGCGATGACACAATGCGCCTGCATTTCGAGACCCAGGCCCGCTATAAGGATGAGAAACGCAAGGACCTGCGCGAGACGCTCGAGATCCAGGTCAGCGATGGGGCCGGACTGCGCGATTACGAGTTGTATTCTGGCGGGGAGGCCTTCCGGGTCAACTTCGCCATCCGTTTGGCGCTTTCGGAAGTGTTGGCCCAGCGCAAGGGCGCGCGCCTGCAGATGCTGGTCATCGATGAGGGTTTCGGCTCGCAGGACAGCCTCGGCCGCCAGCGCCTGATCCAGGCCATCAACGCCGTCAAAGGCGATTTTGCCCGGATCCTGGTTATCACCCACCTGGAGGAACTCAAGGATGCCTTCCCAACCCGCATCGAGGTGGAGAAAGGCGAGACGGGGTCGACGGTGAGGGTGATCTAGGATGTCATTGCGAGGCGTTCTTCCCTGCACCGACCGCAGGACGGTGTGCCGAAGCAATCTCCTGATCAAAGCAGAAAAAATCCAAACACGTAGGACACAAAGGACACGACGGAAAAATGAGGAGAAAAAGACCCGAACGTAAAGGCGCGAAAGTCGCGAAGGAAGATTAGATTAAGAAGACTTCGCGTCCTTCCTTTCTTCGCGGTAAAATTTTTACCCACTTGGCACGTCGTCAAAACCATGGAATTGTGCTAATATTCTTAGGTAGCAGGGTAACACCATGAAACTGATCCTCATCGCGTGCAGCGGAAAAAAAGCCCCCGGCGGTGTGCCTGATCACCCGCCATCCAGGCTCAAGACCACCCTTTCTCCAGCCGCGTATAAACAGCTCAAAGGCGCACGCCAGGAATTGAAGGCCATTCTGCGGGAATCTTCCGGCCATGCCCTGGGAATTGATAAAGCCGGGGAAAAAAGGTACCAGCCTGCCTACCAGCGCTACCAGGGCTTCATGTTCCTCTTCAGCGATTTTTACCACCTTTTCCCCAAATTTGACGGCCGGGTGCTGATCTTTTCGGCCATGTACGGGCTGCTGGATGCGGGAGACTACCTGCGCAACTATAACCTGCGCTGGGCGGATACCCTCCCAAACGGGCAGCGCGTGGATGCCTTCTGGAAACAGCACTGCCTGCGCGACATCATTGTTGAATGCATCACCAGCATCGGGGCGGACGAGATCCATGACCTGCTCCCCGAGAAATATCGCAGTGTCCTTGGTCCCTGGCCCGATCCGCAGTTTGCCAACTATACGACCTATACCTTCCCAGCCGCCGGCCAGGGCACCGGCTTTGAGCGGGCGACTGCGCTGAAGTCCCTGGTATCCCATGGCTGATTATTTTCGCAAACTTTTGCGGCGCCAGCCGGTCTCCCAGCCTGAGTCTCGTCCCGCTGACGGAGATGCGGATCTCTTGCATTTCTTAACCGGCTGCGACTCTGCGCTTAAGACCTTCGAAAACCTGGCAGCCGGAAGCGGCCCACAAAAACACTGCGGCCTCCTAGTTGAGACTAGTAGGTCACGTATCCTACGTGACCACTCCGGCCTCTAGTTGAGACTTGTAGGTCACGTATCTTCCGTGACCACTGCGGCCTCTAGTTGAGACTTGTAGGTCACGTATCCTACGTGACCACTGCGGCCTCTAGGGGCGTGTCAGGGTGTCTGAAAAGTCAACTTTAGATGTCATTTGCGAGCCGCCAGTGTTCGCCTGCCCCGATGCTCTTACGGGGTCCGGCGGCGTGGCAATCTCCTTATTACCAGTACCTCGCAGGGTCAGAAAATAATCCCTGTTGACGGTTAATGCCATGCGTTATAGAATAATATCTGATCTGGGTAACGGCCAGGGATTGGCAGCCTCCAGACAATGGGAAAATCAGGCAGATGAATCCGGAAGAACTCGCCCGCCAGCAAATTGACCAGCAGTTGAGCGCCTGCGACTTGCGGGGTTTTCACTTACGAGAAGCTCTTGGCGCGCGACAAGGTCAACCTGGACATCTTCTGGCTGCGGGACGAATCCCTGGAAGATTCCGCCAACCTCCCCGACCCTGACATCCTCGCTGCCGAGATCGTTGAAGACCTTCGTTCCGCCCTGGAACTGTTTGAAGAGATAATGGAGAACCTCGCCAAAGACGAAGAATAGGGGGCAGTCTGTGCGACCAGCACTTGCCAGGTATCAATCATCTTTATAGCTTCCTCTTCCCAAATCAGAACATTTGTGCTAATATTCAGTATCGCTGTTTCTCTGGAGAATCCTCGCCATGCTGAATTCCCTGCCCGCTGCCGCAACACCCTTTCCCCTGTATTTATTTGTTTCTATTAAACGACTATCTTCTCAATTTTTGCACGTGTTGTTCTACATTAATAAGCCATCGATCTCCGGCCTATTATTCGTTCCTCCGTCGTTCCGCGGAACAACTCCTCCATCCTCAATCAACAATTCTCAATCGTCCATCGTCTGTCGTCTATCGTCTATCGTCTATCGTCCTTACCCCCATTCGTTATTTTTTCCGTGAAACGAATAGCTATGGTCAATCGTCCTTCGTCTATCGTCTTCCTTCGCGTTCTTCCAACCTTCGCGGTTTATTCATTATGGGGTGGATGCCTCCCCTGCCGCCGCAGTCCGGGTTGTTCGTGCTCTGCCAGTTGGCTTTCATGCTCTGCGCCTGAGCGGCTAAACCATTCATCTCGTCGCAGTGAATTTCCGGGCTTGCGTCCGATCCTCAAAAGTGGCTGTTGTATTTGGGTGTCAAAATGTATAGAATGAATATATAAACAAAGAGAAGCCATTTCGTGTTCTTTGGAAAGGAGCAGAAAAGCCATGAAAACCCCAAAGTTAAGCCTGTTATCCCGACTGTTTCTGGTGACCGGCCTGCTGGCTGGCCTGGTATTTAGCCTCCCCGCCGCGGCTGTTGGTCCGGCCCGGATGGATGATGCACCGGTTAAGTCCGCATCCCCCGGTTTGCAGCCAGGAGCGCAAGCCGCCGGCCTGCTCACCATTCCGCAGGTGGGGACAGCGCCCCCTCCAAAGCTGGATGGTTCCTGCACTCAGGCTGAATATTCCGGCGGGCTGTTCGCCACCTTCCCGGATGGCCCGGATGGCAAGGGCACCGGCAATATTTACCTTATCCACGACGCAAAGTACCTTTACGCCTGCATCAGCAGTCCAATGGGCACTTCCGCGACCCGCTTCGATTCGCTCTACCTCGATCCGCAGGGTGACGGCGGCACGTACACCTATGCCCAAAAGGATGATTTCTCGCTGCGTCTCGACTATGCCGTCCCCACCAATAAAACCACCTTCCACGGCACAGGGGTGGCTAATGGCTGGCAGGATTCTTCGGCAGACGATAACGGCTTGTGGGATGGAGCCGCCACCACCGGCAACTTCGACGTGGCTGAATATGTGCTGCCTTTATCAAACTTTAAGCTGGATATATGCACCAGCATCTTTGGGTTGGCCGGTTATCACCACTGGTTTGCCTATACTGGCAACGACTACGGCTGGCCTTCCAACCAGTATTTCGACCAGCCAGGCACCTGGCAGCCGCTGGTGCTTGGCTCATCCACTTGCGCCGGCAACATCGCCTATGTCTTCCGCGCCAACGCCGGGGACGCCGCCAGTTTCTACAATTTGCTGACCTCGGCCGGTTACAGCGTCACTCTGGTGCCGCTGGGTAGCGTCACCACCACCGACTTTGGCCAGTTTGACCTGACCATCATCGCCGACGACACCGGCAGCCTGGACCAGTGGGGCACCCCGCCCGCCGCGACCACCGGCGCCGCCCAGGTGGCCCAGATCATCGCCCCCAACAAGCCCATCCTGGGGCTGGGGGAAGGCGGCTACGCCTTCTTTGGTAGGCTATCGCTGTTTATCGGCTGGCCGATGGGCTGGCACGGTCCGCAGAACTTCCTCACCCGGGCGGCGGGCGTGCCTGCTGCCATTTTCAACGGGGTGGGTGCCGATCCGCTCCAGCACTACACAGCCCCTCAAAACAGCGTGGGCATCTACATCAAGCCCTCCTACCCGGCTGATGTGTTCCCGGAGGCGATGGAATACCCGGCGGATGACCATTCCAGCCTCATCCAGCAGGGCTGCAGGATGCTCTGGGGTAACAGCGGCAACCCGGCTGGAATGACCTCACCGGACGGCACCCTGCTGTTCCTGAATTCGGTTGGCTATATCCGCAACTTCCAGTGTCCCCAGGTGCCTCCGCCGCCCACAACCTGCGGCTACACCATTGAAAAGAGCGCCAAGCCCGCCTCTGGCAGCCTTGTGGCGCCGGGTTCGGTGATCGAGTACACCCTCACCTACCATTTGATTGACCAGCCGCGCTGCCCGGTTGACGGCAAGCTGGTTGACCAGATCCCCTATGGCACGGTTTATGTGCCTGGGAGTGCCAGTGATGGCATCAGCCCCGGCGCGGACGGCGTACTTACCTGGATAGTGGGTACTTCTGCGGCCGCGCAGACCAAGACGTTCAAGGTTCAGGTTACGGAAACTGCCTGTACCAGCAACAAGATCCTTTCCAATGTGGCCGAGTTGCGCCCCACTGCTGCAACCCCCCTGACCTCGATTCCCGCCGTCACCCACCCGGTGGATTGCCCGCCGGTCGGCCTGCCGAACACCCAGCCGGTGTTTGCCGAGGACGAATTGAAGGTGGACCCCTACCCGCTGGTGGCCGGCGCGCTCACCCATCTGAGTGTGCGCGTCCAGAACCTGACTTCCGGCTCTCTGCCGGTGACAGTCCAATTCCAGGTGGCCCCCGCCGCCGCGCCGTTGGGGATCGGGCTGGCCTATACCACCGTGGCCACCGCCAGCTCGACTCTGCCCGGTTCGGGCACAGCGCTACTGGAGGCAGCCTATGTCCCGGATACATCCGGGAACCGCTGCTTCCAGGCGTTGGTGGGCATCCCTGGCACAGCAACTCAACTGGTCACACAGAGTTGCCTCGACCTTACGGAAGACTTCCAACCCGGCCATTTGGATCAGCTTGTGATCGTGGTGCGCAACAATACCTCCACGCCCCAGGTTTATGAGCTCGTGGTGGATAACACTTGCCCCGGCTGGACGGCTAGCGTGGACCCGGCCGTGACTGCCAGTTTGGCTCCAGGGGCCAGCCAGAATGTCATTCTCAGCGTCACCCCGCCCGATCCGCTCACCCTGGGCTCTGGCTGCCACATCGACGTGCAGGCCTGGAGCGGCGGGAAACTGGTTGGGGGGGTGCGCAAGCTGGACCTGCCCCCCGTGCACCTGCCGCCGAACATCAACCCGCCCTGGGAAGAGCCGGAGATCACCTTTAACCCTGACCCACCGGTAGCCGGCATGCCCGGGCAGATTTGCATCCAGCTTCAGAATCCGCTCTCCACCTCCAGGGAGGTGACGGTGAACTTCTCCGTGGCCGATTTCGGAGCCGGGATTGGTTTCACTCCGGCCGCATCCTTGGTCAGCCTCACCCTGCCGGCGCACAGCCTCAACAACTACTGTGCCAGTTGGACCCCGGCCGCTGGCGGTACGCTGCACCGCTGCGTGCTGGCCACCCTGGTGCAGAGGGGGGCATTGGATCAGCACAGCCAGCGTAATATTGATATCGTCCACCCTGCCACCAGCGATCTGAGTGGCCTGGTGATACCCTTTGTGGCTGGCAACCCTGGGCTGGCGGCCCGCCGCTTGGGCTTTGACATTCACCTGGTAGGGATTAACCCAATGTGGGTCCCGGCCATCCTCACCCCCGGCGGTGACCCGCCTCCCATGCTGCTCCCGGCCGGTGGCCAGGTGCCCCTGGTGCTGCGCTTTTTCTTTCCAGCCGCTGGCCTATCCCCACAAAATCCTTTGGCGCAGTTTCCCCTTGCCGCGGCCCAGCTGTTCCCGCCGGATTTCACCTATGGTAGTCACAGCGCCGTTGAAGTGACATTGCTGCTGGATGACAACCCGGAGAGCGGTTTCTCTGTCGGCCTGGAACCAATACGGATTTACTTGCCAATCCTGATGAAGTAAGCTGAAACAAGTTCCGGTATCGAACCCGATATTTAACGAATGCACAGACCACCAATCTCGGTGGTCTGTGTGAATGTACGTACCGACCACCGGCTAACCGTCCACGGTCCAAGGTCCATCGTCCTCTTTTCATGGCGCAATTCCCATTAACGTTATAAAATCGAGCCCATCTTCTCCTGGCAGGGAATTTATTCACATGCAAGCAACCCACAAAAACTACAAATGGTACCTGCTCACGCTGGTGGTGCTGTCCAATATGCTCCTTTCAGCCATCCCTTCCATGGCGATGTCGGTGCTGTCGAAGGAAATATCCCAGGCGTTGCACCTCTCCCTGCCGCAGGTTGGCATCGTCTGGGGTATCGGTGCTTTGCCGGGCATCCTCACCGGTCTGCTGGCAGGCGCCATGGGTGACCGCCTGGGCCCCAGGCGCGTCCTGGTGGTGGTCAGCCTTTTGACGGGTTTGCTGGGTGCCGCACGCGGCCTGGCGACCAGTTTCGCCTCCATGACCATGATCGTCATTCTATTGGGCATATTCAATCCCTTTATCAACCCGCTGGGGATCAAGACCTGCGGGGTGTGGTTTCCTCCCCGTCAACTCGGCCTGGCGAGCGGGTTGATCGCCATGGGCATGGCGGTGGGCTTTCTGGCCGGCTCCATGCTCAGCGCCACCGTGCTCTCTCCCCTGTTGGGTGGCTGGCGGAATGTGTTCATCCTCTACGGGGTGCTGGGCGCGTGCTTGAGCATCCCCTGGGCCTTCACGCGCGACACCCCACCCCTTCACCTCTCTGCAGGCGAGGTGCGCCGCGTATCCATTCGCCATGCGGTGGCGCATGTCACCCGCCTGAAGAACATCTGGCTGCTTGGCCTGGCTTTTTTTGGAATTGGCGGCTGCATCCAGGGCTTGCTGGGCTACCTGCCCCTCTACTTGCGCAACGCCGGTTGGCAGCCGCTCTACGCCGATGGGGCCATATCGGCTTTCCATACCATCAGCCTGATCTTCGTCATCCCGTTCACCCTCTGGTCGGACCGGCTGGGCTCCCGCAAGCGTTTTTTGTTGATGGCCGCCCTTGCCACCGCCTTGGGGACCGGATTGCTTGGCTGGGCGCGCGGATCCTGGGTATGGGCCTGCGTGTTGCTCGCTGGCTTCGTCCGGGATGGCTTTATGGCCATTTTCACCACGCAGGTGCTGGAGACTGAGGGGATTGGCCCTACCTACGCCGGGACAGCCTGGGGTTTTGTCCTGGCCGTCGGCGGGATCGGCAGTGTACTTGCCCCGCCGTTGGGCAACAGCCTGGCGGTCTACTGGCCCGGTGCGCCCTTCGTATTTTGGTCCGCCCTGGGACTTTTCGGGGTGTTCTGCCTGTCGTTGACCCAGGGCGAGCCGCGCCGAACGCGCCAAACCCGTAGAACCCGAAGCCTGCAGAACTTTCCCATCCCGCCTCTTTCAGCGCCTTGATAGCTCCCTGTTGCAAGTGGAAAAAATCAGTTGTTTTCGGATGCCGAAATCCCCGCCTTTGGTCATCCTCTTTTATTCCTCTTCACTCCGCCCGGATCAGAGAACCGCAATAATTGCATTCGACGGTGCTGGCATCCACCCAGGTCGCATCATCGGCTCGGATGGGTGCCCCGCACTTGCTGCAATTTGTCGGCAGTTGGCCGCGTTTTCCCGGCGCGGGGGACACCGGTATCGGCATGGACCCTACCCGGAAGCCAAATTCATTCGTCAGGGCAGCCGCGGCTTTGGGCATGCCCAGGTTGGTTAATTTGCGGGTGATGTTGGTGTAGAAGATCGGCGTGCGCTGGATCATCTGATTGTGAATAAACAGGTTCAGGGCGGCGCGGGCCTGGATAAGGGCAGCCTGTGGGTTGTGGCTGTCGGCATAAGCGTGCGCTGCCTGCGCATGCAGGTTGGCAGCCCGCCGAGGATGAGCGCTAGCTTCCAGCACATCTGCTACTTCGGCGAACAACGGTGCGGCCTTTCCGGGCTGCCCATTTGCCACAAGGTGGTTGGCATGGTTCAGGGTCTGCAATTGGCTCGGGGCAAGAGGCCTGGGCGGTAAAACCGGGTTGCGAAATCGTCTAAACATGCTTTTCTCCTATTAAAACCCTTAAGGGACCGAAGCCGGTCCTGACGCCGGGTGTACGGGAAGGACCAGCGCTGCCAGTGGTGTCTGGTTGAAATTGAAATCCAGCAGCAGGTTTCCCAGTTGCGGGGCATTCTCGCGCACACCCGGCCGCGGGTCCGGGCGGCCGTCCGTGGCGGGGTCCAGCCGCTGGCCGTTCAGGAAGAGATCCTCAATGAGCTTGACATACGCGTCGTGGCTCAGCACCTGGTGGTCGATGAACCCCTTCCTGGCGTATGGGCTGATCATCAATCCCGGTACCCGCAGGCCGTAGCCGTTCTGGTCCACCTTTGGCGGCACAACATGATCGTAAAAGCCTCCCCAGTCATCCCAGGAAAGGAAAATGACCGTGCTCTGCCAGTCCGGCCCCTGCATCACTGCGTTGATCAGGCTGGTCGTCCAGGCCTGTCCGTCGCTGACCAGCGCCGTCGGATGTTCGCTGTTGGGGTTGCTGGGCGTGATCCAGCTGATGGCGGGCAGGTTCCCGTCTCTGGCATCTTTGTAGAAATTGGTCACGTCCGTGATATTCTGCATCTGCCCGTCCTGTTTGACCGTGTCGAAGTAGGGCAGCGGATTCCAGATCCCCGGTGTTTTGGCATCCTGGTTGACGGGTGGGCAGTCTGCGGCGTCGTTGGCGCAGTCTGGCTGCGTCCCGCTTTGCACGTAATATCTCCAGCTCACGTTGTTCTTGAACAGCAGGTAGGTCAGGTCGGTCCAGGCATAATCGGGCGTGACGGGTTTGCCGGAGTTTTTCTGACCGGGTGCGAAGTTTGTTGGGTGCTGCGGCGACTGCAGCGCGTTGATGCAGCTCATTGGGTCTCCCGCCCGGCTGCACCTGGCCGACCATTCCGAGACCATGAACAGGTGTGCCGGCAGGCTCCAGGAGGCATTCGGCTCAAAGAGACGGTCTTGCAGCACAAAGTTCTGCGCATAGGCCCAATAATTGGGGATTTCACGCGCGTCGTGGTAGCCCATCACATCCGTGACCGAGGTGCCCCCACAGTCCGGATTATTCGTGTTCTGGCAGCCTGCTTTGCCGCTCTCTGCCTGGGCGATGAAACCGTCCATCTTGCCGCCGTTTATGTCTTTTGTCGCGTTGACCGCGCTGTGTGGTCCGCCATAGTTCTTGTCGGAGGGGTCATGGTAAGGATAAACACAAGCGCCTGTCTTTGGATCGTTGACGCATGCCGTGAATTGACCATTCTGGCGCGGCAGTCCATCCGCTCCAGGATACGTGCCGAAATATGAATCGAAGGAGCGGTTTTCCTGCATGATGATCACGATGTGCTTGATCTTGGAGCGCGCCACTGCAAGCGTCTTGGCAGTTGACGAGGTGGTTGGTGCTGTATTAGGTTTGGGATTCGCCGGGAGCGAGCGGGGTGGTGTGGTGAGAACACTGCCGCTGGTTGGGCTGGTTACAGTGGGCATTGCAATCTGTGGAGCAGTCACCGAACAGGCCGACAATGTTATGCTGAAGATCAGCAAAGATATGAAAAGACCATTGTTCCTCATACCAGTATATCCTTCTGAATTTTCAGCTTATCATAGACCCTCACGATTAAACCAGGATGAACCATGTGTATATTTTTCATCAGAGTTTTATCCTTTCCAGTTTAAAGTCTCTCCGCCGGCCGTTTTTGATAGCCTCTGAGAGCGCAATCGGGTAAAATCCAGATACCTTCATCCTTTTTCTATCCTCCGCCCCCGTAGGTGTTGGTACTTCTGGTACCTTCTGGTCCCTCAGGTACCTCAGACCCCTCAGATCCCTCAGAAACCTCTTCTTGGAGAATCCCTATGCGCCCAGTCGTCATCCTAGGCATCGGACAAACCATCATCGACGAACAGTGGGAGAAATCCCTGCGGGACCTTGCCACCCAGGCTGTGCTGCTTGCCCTGCAGGACGCCGGGCGCCAATCTGCCGCTGGCGTTTTCGTGGGCAACATGATGTCTGGCATCATTAACGATCAGAACAACTTGGGGCCGCTCGTGGCGGATTGGGCTGGTCAGCGCGGCGGCGATGCGGTCAAGGTCGAGGCCGCCTGTGCATCGGGTTCGGCTGCCTTCCGTTCAGGTTTGATGGCAGTCGCTTCCGGGGAGCTGGATTCGGCCCTGGTGGTCGGCGTTGAGAAAATGACCGACCGCACCCCCCACGAGGTCACCGCCGCCCTCGCCACCGCTGCGGATGCTGATTACGAGGTGGACATGGGCGTCTCTTTCGTCGGCCTGAACGCCCTGGTCATGCGCCGCTACATGCACGAGTACGGCTGGAAGCACGCCGATTTCGCCCCGTTTGCCATCAACGCCCACGCCAATGCCGTGCATAACCCCCATGCCCGCCTTCGTTTCAAGATCACAACGGAGGACTTTGAGAAGTCCGCCATGATTGCCACGCCAATCAATCTGCTGGATGCTTCGCCCATCGGGGACGGAGCCGCCGCCGTGTACCTCGTCCCTGCCGAAAGCCTTCCTTCCGGGAAGCGTATCACCGTTGCCGGTTCCGCCTCCGCCACCGACACGCTTGCCATCCACGACCGGCCGGAAGCCCTTTTCCTGACCGCGGCCTACCAGTCGGCCAGCGAAGCCTATCGCCAGGCCGGGATCGGGCCGGTGGATATCGACCTGTTCGAGCTGCACGATGCCTTCACCATCATGTCAGCCCTTTCGCTGGAGGCCTGTGGCTTTGCTGAGCGCGGCCGGGGTGTGCGGCTTGGCCTGGAAGGCGACATCCTTCCTACCGGGCGCATCCCGGTCTGCACGCGCGGCGGGCTCAAGGCGCGCGGCCATCCCGTTGGTGCGACTGGCATTTACCAACTTGTCGAAGTTGTCCAGCAGTTACGTGGCGAGTGCGGCGAGTCCCAGGTCCCGGATGCGCGCTTCGGAATGTCCCAGAACATCGGCGGCAGTGGGGCAACAATCGTAACGCATATCCTGACAAAAGGGTAAGGTACAACAATCCTGCTTAATATCCCTTCGAACCGGCTGGCAATACTGGATTGAGTGCCCTGGCTATGGCGGCAGAAATTAAAGATCTTGGATTGAATGTGTCCTGGATAAATTTCCCTTCGCAGGCTGCATTATTTGAGACACTCCAAGCGGTCAAACCAGTCATTCTTTTTTTATTCCAGGCACTTTTTATTGTACAATTGCTCCATGCGACTCAAACGTACCCGTTCCCTTATCCGTTTTCTGCTCCGCCTGCTGACGCACATCGAAGTGCACGGCGGGGAAAATATTCCCGGCGGTGACGCTGGTAATTTTGTCATCGCTGCCAACCACCTGGGGCTGGTGGACGCCTTTCTGCCATTCTACATCATCGATAATAACAACCTGGTCTTGCTGGTCGGTGAGAAGTGGGAAAAAATGGGGATCATGCGCTGGCTGGGCCAACGTTTGAATTTTATCTTCGTGGATCGTTTCAACCCGGATATCAAGGCCATCCGGGCGGTCATGACCCGTATGAAGCAGGGCGAGGTGTTGGTCATCACCCCCGAGGGGACACGCTCCAAGGTCGGTCACCTGATTGAGGGCAAACCGGGGGTCAGCTACCTGGCTGCGAAAATGGGCTATCCGTTGGTGCCCGTTGGCATCTCGGGCTCCTTTGACGAAAGCTTTTTCGCCCAATTGAAGCGCCTGCAACGCCCGCATGTTACCGTCCGCATTGGTCAAAAGTTCAACCTGCCGCCGCTCCCGACGGGCTCCCAGGGCCGTGACGAGGCCCTCCAGGCCGATACTGACGAGATCATGTGCCGGATCGCCGCGCTTCTGCCGGAAGAAAACCGTGGTTTTTACGCCGGCTATCCCAGGCTGAAAGAGCTGTTGGAAGAGGGAACTGTTCCATAGGAGCCATAAATACCTAAGGAGTTGAAATCGTAACCAGCATCATTCTTACCAAAGCGGGGTTAATGGTTACAGCCAGGTATGAAAAAGACAACCCATCGCATACTCCGGTTCATTATCCGCCTGATCCTCAACCTGATTGCCCATGTTGAGGTGGTTGGCATTTACAACCTGCCCTTAGGCGGGGGCTATGTGGTAGCAGGGAACCATATCGGCAGGTTGGATGCTGCCATGCCTTACTACCTCCTCGACCGTCCAGATATCATTGTCATGGTGGCGGAGAAATATCAAAAATATGCCATAACCCGCTGGCTGACACGCCTGGTCAATGGTATCTTTATCGAACGATATAAGGCCGATGTTGGTGCGCTGCGCCAAACTCTGCGCCGTTTGCAGGAAGGCGGGATCCTGGCCATGACACCCGAGGGGACCCGTTCCAAGTCTGGCAACCTGATCGAGGCTCGACCTGGCGGCATCTTCCTGGCATGGAAAGCTGGCGTGCCGATCCTGCCGGTGGCAATCACAGGAACCGAAGATGCCATAATGAAAGCGCGCCTCAAGCATTTCAAACGTCTGAACATCAAAATAGTGGCAGGTCCCGCATTTACTTTGCAGCCCATCGGAGGGAAGGACCGGGATGCACTCTTGCTGCACTACACCGATGAAGTCATGTGCCGGATCGCCGCGCTGCTGCCGGAGGAACGGCGTGGAGCGTACGCAGATCATCATAGATTGAAGGAAATATTGCAAGAGAAAAAGCTATCAAAAGAGTAAAAAGTACCATTTGCACCAGTAGAGTTGCAGGCAAATTTCAAGCTTTTTTCTGCAAAACGATTGAAAAACAGGCGGGGATTTTGTATACTGATATCAGGTGTTTGCCCGCCTCTTATGAGAGGATTCAAAAATAGTAGCTGGGTTGGACTTTTCTGGAGGTGAAGAATGACCATTCCCAATGAACCAGGACCCGTGGCATCGCACTGCCCGCAGTGTGGCGCCAATCTTGCCCCGGACCCTTGTGGATACGTCGTCTGCCAGTATTGCGGCTCTAACCTGATCTGGAATCGCCCCGAAACCGGGACGGCCAGACCGCAGCCGGTGACTGCCCTGCGCGGCATGCGCTTGAAGCAATTTTCTTACACTGATACGCAGGGCACCGGCCTGGAGCTATTCCGTTGTCTTGTCCCCGTTGGCTGGCAGTTCGAGGGAGGCTGCCGCTGGCTCCAGGATAACCCGGGTATGCCGGCGGTGGTGGCTTTCCAGATCTTCAATCCCCAGGGAGCAGAGATGTTTTCGGTATTGCCCAATATCAATCTGACCTGGAACAACAGTCCGATGGCCGGGATGATGCACCCGGCCGGCTCGCGCTATTTTGGGGCGGAGGTGCGCCCGCCGGTGTCGGCCTGCCAGGCCTTGCGGGAGCTGGTGCTGCCCCGCAACCGTCCCAATATCCAGGGTCTCCAAATCCTGGCCGAAGAACCCCAACCGGATCTCCCCAGGCTCGCCAAGTCAGAAGCGCCGCTTGCTGGCGGTTCGGCAGAAGGGGGCAAACTGCGCCTCCGCTACTCCTGGCAAGGGCGCCAGTACGATGAAGATATTTATGGCGTGGTCGAGATCTTTCGCGCCCCAATCCCTTCCATTTTCGGCCCCACCGAGCTCCTGGTCTGGTTTGTGGATTATCTCTTTGCCTTCCGGGCTGCGCCGGGACTGCTGGATGCCAGCATGGATCTCTACAAGGTGATGATCGCTTCCTTCCAGCTCAACCCGAATTGGTACGCGGCCTTCAAGTCGATTGCCCAATTCATGGCACAGCGGCAGATCCAGCATATCCACAACATCGGCCAGATCGGCCAGATGTACGCCCAGGCTGGCAGCCAGATGAGGCAGCAGAACTTAAACGACTGGTATGCCCGCCAGCAGACGTACGACCGGCTTTCCACCGACTGGAGCCGTGAAATCCGCGGCGTGGATGCCTTCTTCGATCCTCACCGCCAGGAAGTGGTGGAACTTCCCTCCGGCTATGGTCAGGCCTGGGCCAACAACCTGGGCGAATATATCCTGACCGACAGCCCCAGCTTCAATCCTAATATTGATTCAAATCTCCATTGGGAGCCGATGGAGACGAAGTGAGATAAGACGAGGTGCCAAAGGCACAGGGCAAATCAACCATTGACGACAGACAATCGACCATGGCCCATTGTCCATCGTCCAATCAGCGCGGATCCACCACCCTGCCCATGAACAGGATCGTCCCGCTGGGCACATCCCGGATGAAGAATATGAACGGGCGGTTGATCTGCATATCCTTACCCACCGGCATCGACGCTGGTACGGCCACAGCGGCGGTAGCGGCTGCCGCCTCGGTCCCTTTTTCATCCACGGCAATGAAGGCTTTGTGGAAGGCATCACTAAGATAAAGCTGGTGCGTACCATCCATCCCGGAAAGATCCGCCACGTTCTCGGTGAAGGCATCCTGCATGCCCATCCCCACCAATTCCTCCTTCAGCCCCAACTCAGTTTCGAATTTGAACTTTGGCAGGGAGAGGATCACCCGCTCACTCTTCAGAGCGGAGACCACAGCCTGGTATTTTTTGGCGGTCAAGCCGGCCTCAAAGTCCTTGATAGTGCCCTGGCTTGGCAGGAGGATGAGCATGTCGGCCAGGCCGCCCTTGTAGGACAGGGAGACAGCTTGCCAGCCGTCGCCTTCGGCGTAAGGGTAATCCTGCTCGGGATGCTGCGACATCATTGGGACGTCCACCGTGGTGCCGTCCAGCAGGGTAAATGGCCCGGAGCCTGTGAAGCCTGAGTTGAACTCAGATTGCCAGTGAGCCTTAAAATAGATGGCGTTGGCCAGCACTAATGCTGTGCGCGGCTCGACTGAACCTTCCGGCAGGATATCCTGGATGCGCCTATTCGTCCGCTCGGAGACCCAGTCGTTGACTTGCTTACGTGCCTGCTCGGGAGCGTTCCTGAAGTCCACCATGTGCATGCCAGCGCCGTAGTTGAGCGCAAGCAGGTCAAGGTAAGCAGGTAGGAAGGAATAATCCTTCTGCGCCCAAGTGGAGTTGGCGATGCTCAACTGGAAGCGGTCCGCCTCATCCACGCTGATAGCCTGGCTGGGACGGCGGGCAAGTTCGAGGTCAAGACTATTGAATGCAGGGTGGAATTGATCAGGCGGCAGGCTGTAATGCAGCACCTCCGCCATCTGGCGGGCAGTCTCCCCTGCAGCACCGCCGTAGACCATGGCAAAGGCCAACGAGATGCTGTAAGGCGAGTAGACCAGGTTCCCCTCCGAAGTGCGCACCACCCGGTACAGGTCAAAGGCGAAGGCGGTGTTCCCCTGGACCAGCTGTTCGAGGTCTGAGGCCGGGACGTTTGGGTTTTCCACGCGGCTAAGCTGGGACGCGGCCACCTGGGCAGGTCCGCAGGCGGATAAAAATAATGCCGGGATGATGGCTGCGATGAAGAGTAGATGCAGAGGGCTTCTCATCTTCTTCTCCTTTCTGAAAACCAGGCACACAACCAGGATGCTTTTTCAGGCTATTTTGTTCCCGCTATACCACCGGCGCCCCGGGTTTGCGCGGCAGGAATTTCCCCATGCCGCGGCGCCCCAGCCACCTTTCTCCATCAACGATCAACTCACCGCGCAGGTATACCTTCTCCGGGTAACCAGTCAGTTCCCAGCCCTCGTACAGGTTGTAATCGGTGCGCTGGTGTGAAATCGCCACGCCGTACCGCACCTTCTTTTGTGGGTCCCAGATGACCAAATCCGCGTCCGAACCCGGCAGAAGAGCGCCCTTGCGCGGATACAGGCCGAAGATTTTCGCCGGATTGCTGCTGGTCAAGGCGACAAACTGCTGCGCCGTGATCTTCCCCGAGCCAACGCCAGTTGTCCAAAGCACTGGCAGGCGATCCCCCACACCCGGCAGGCCGTTGGGGATTTTGGTGAAATCGTCCCGACCGAGCTCCTTGCCAGGGATGGCGACCGGCTGACCTTCATAGAAAATCGGTTTTGTGCCGTCGAAGAAGAACGGGCAGTGATCCGTGCCGATGGTCTGCAGTGTGCCAACCGCCAGGCCTTCCCACAGGCGGGCATTGTCGGCTTTCGTTCGCATTGGCGGTGAGCAGACCCACTTGGCGCCATCCGGGCGGCGCAGGTCATCCTCGGTAAAGAAAAGGTATTGCGGGCAGGTCTCGCCCATTACCTGGACGCCGTGCTGGCGGGAATAGTTCAGCATGTCCACCTCACCGGCCGCGTTCATGTGGACGATATACAGGGGGGCTTCTGCTTGCGCTGCCAGGGAACAGGCTCGCAAAGTGGCTTCGACCGCGCCCCAGGCCGGCCGCGTACGTGCGTGCCACTCGGGTGCCGTCAGACCTGCTTCCAGCGCCTCGGCTACCAGGGTCTCGATCACATCCCCGTTCTCGGCGTGCAACATCACCAGCATGCCATGCTCGCGTGCGATCCGCAGGGCGCGGAAGATCTCCCCGTCCGTAAGGCGCAGGCGCTTGTTGTAGGCAGTGAATGTTTTCAGCGTGGTGATGCCCATCCCGGGCAGGGATGGGATTTCCGCCGCGATCTTCTCATCGAAGCGCGTCAGGTTCATGTGCGCCGAGTAGTCGACCGCGGCTTTTTCAGCTTTGACCCGCCAGGCGTCCACCGATTCACGCATGGTGGGGAAATCCAGCGAGACGAAATCGATGACGGTCGTTGTCCCGCCGAAAGCCGCCGCTTTGGTTCCCGTGTAATGGTCGTCCGAAGAGACCGTACCGAACATCGGCAGGTCGAGATGGATGTGCGGGTCCACTCCGCCGGGAGTGATGAATTTGCCGGTGGCATCCAATAATTCATGCCCTGCTGCGCTGATATCAGGTTCAATCCGGGCGATCTTTTCCCCTTCAATAAGCAGGTCGGCCTGGAAGGTCTTGGAATCAGTGATGAGGCTGGCGTTCTTGATAAGCATGGAGGCTCCAAAGGTTTCTGAAGTTTATGAGGTTCCTGAGGTTTCTGAGGTTCCAAAGGTACCAAAAGCACCAGAGGCACCAACGATTACTTCATAAGGGATTGAATCAAGCGATATAGGAGGAAGCCGACTTCTCCACGCAAGTTTTCATTTTCCTTATATTGCTCACCGGTAATGTAGTTCAAATCGGCAGCAAGAATGAGATAATACTCGACTTCTGCCAGCGATCCTTTTGCGATATTGAGAAATCGTGAGAATTGCCCTTTTCCGCCTGCTGCATAACCTTCTGCAATGTTGGCCGGCACGGAGACAATAGCTCGACGAATTTGTGACGTCAGCCCGAACAATTCGGATTTTGGGAAATTCTCAGTAAATTTATAGATCAACATGACCAATTGGTGTGCTTTTTGCCAAACCAGCAACTTGCGAAAACCCTTCTCCCCTCGTTCTGATTTTTCTACCATTCACCCTCCTTTGGCTCATCCACCTCTTCTAACATCTTTGGCACTTTTGGAGCTTTTGGTACTTTTGGTTCATATGGTTCTTCCACCTCCCTTATCCCCAACAACGCCATCAGAACCTCCGGCGGGATGTCTGCTTCCGGTAAATCGGTTTTATATAGCTGTTCGTTCTCTGCGCGCTCTCGCAAAGATTGCCACAATATTTGCCGCTCATCGCCTTGCACGACCAGTTCATTGAGCGTCCGTGCTCTCATAAAATATTCGCCGGTTGTGTAGAGGAAAGTCAATCTTTTCCACTTATCCGCGATGATTGGTTGTTGGAGTCTCTCCAAAGGACCAATCTGGATTTTGTAATATTCCTCGCCGGCGCGCGGGTGGTCCGCCTCGTCGCGCAGGAGTTCACCGCGCGTGGTCAGTTCATGCCCGTGCACCCGGGCCAGGTACTCGATCTGTCCGCCCGCCTCGCCAAATGTTCCGGGTTGGTAAAAAGCCAGCGCATCCACCGCAACCACCTTGGGCGCTGTGCGGAACGGGATACGGTACCAGCCCAACAGGCGCGCAATTTCCAGGTCGCGCGGGTCTGGCAGAACACATACGAGGATCAAATCAGTCGGTGCAAACATGCTGCCATCCTTACCCATACTTTACAGCAGAATCGGCTCAGTGTCGAGGGGGTTGGGGATTCCCACCCGGGGATTATCAGCTGACCAGGCCGATTCAAAAGGAGGTGGCTGTCACATTGCCAGCAAAAGAAGGCGATATAATAAACGCGTGAACCCGTCCCTCCTGCTCACCCTGGCGATTACCATCCTGGCGACAGTGCTATTGATCGGGAATTGGCTGCGCCCGGACCTTGTCGCCTTGTTGGTGCTGGTCAGCCTGGGAATAGGCGGCCTGGTCAGCCCGGAGGCTGCCCTGGCTGGCTTCAGCGGTTCGGCAGTGGTAACCATCCTGGGAATCTCCATCATTGCCGAGGGCCTGCGCCAGACGGGTGTCGCTTACCGGCTGGGCCAGCAAATGAAACGGCTGGCTGGCGGCGGGGAGATCAGGTTGATTGTGGTTGTCATGCTTGCCGGTGCAACCCTGTCGCTCTTTATGAACAATATCGCGGCCATGGCCGTGCTGTTGCCGGTTACGCTGGGTCTCGCCCGTCAGAAGCACACCCCACCTTCCCGGTTGATGATGCCGCTTGCCTATGGAGTCATCGTCGGAGGCATGGCCACCTTGTTTACCACTTCCAACATCATCGCCAGCAGCACCTTGCGGGAAGCCGGTTTGAAACCTTTCGGTGTTCTGGATTTCCTGCCGGTCGGCCTGCCGCTGGTGATCCTGGTCGTCCTGTACATGGTTCTGATCGGGCGCCGGCTCCTTCCACAAACGAAAGAAGGTATTAATACCAGCCGGAACATGCGCACCCGGGAAGAACTTTTGGCTGCCTTCCAGATTGAAGAGTCCCTCTGGGCTGTGACCATCCTGCCAGGATCTGCCATGGCTGGCCTGACCATCTTGCAGGGAGAATGGCGAACGAAGGTGCGCTTGAATGTACTGGCAATCATCCGGGGCATAAAGTACATCCCGGCGCCGGCCTCCAGTACGACTTTGCGTGAGAAAGACCTGGTCATCACCCAAGGCGAACCGGACCAGAAAATGCTCCAGCAGCTCGGCCTGCGCTTGGAATCGGAACGGCCTACCCGGTTCGAGAGCAGCGGCCAGGAGGACAGCCTGGCTGAAATCGTACTGGCACCACATTCCTCCCTGGAAGGCAGGACCCTGCGTGATCTTCACTTGCGGGAGAAAACCGGCCTGACTGTCCTGGCGCTCTGGCGCTCCGGTAAACCTATCCATATTGGATTTGCCAGCCTGCCGCTGCGCGTGGGTGATGGGCTTCTGGTTCAGGGAACTTTCGCCAGGCTGCGCCTGTTGCACCAGGAGCGGGATTTCATCATCATGGATGAGGATCCGGAGGCGATCGCCAGGCCCCGTCGGGCTGCTCTGGCAATTGTGATTGGCCTGGCAACCCTGCTGGTCGCCATCACCGGCTGGCTGCCAATCGCCCTGGTCAGCCTGGGCGGGGCGCTTGCCATGGTGCTGACCGGATGCCTGGGCATGGATCAGGCCTATGTTTCCATTGATTGGAAGTCCATTTTCCTGATCGCGGGGATGTGGCCGCTGAGTACGGCTATTCAAAACAGCGGTCTGAGTACTGCACTGGTGAACGGATTGCTGGGAATGGCCGGTCATGCCGGCCTTATTCTACTGGTGGTATTGTTGTTGCTCGTGACCATGGTATTGACCAACATCATGGCCGGGCAAGCGGCTGCTCCGATCATCCTGGCTCCCATCGGCCTGAGCCTCGCCAGGGCCACCGGGACAGACCCGCGCATGCTGCTGATGGCAATCGCCCTGGGCTGTTCCCTGGCCTTTCTCACCCCGCTCGGCCACCCTGTCAATGTGATCGCCATGAGTTCCGGAAACTATACCTACAAGGATTTCCTGCGGGTGGGTTGGTTTTTGACGGTCCTGGTATTCCTTGGAATCCTGCTGGGATTGCACTTCTTCTGGGGACTGTGACCTCACCCGGTTTTCTTCTCCCGGTCCAACCAGAGTTCTCGATATTTGCGGTTCCAATCGATCAGAAAGCGGCAGGAGATGACCACGCCCACCGCGGCTGCGATCCATATAAGCGGACCGTGCAACCCGATCAACCAGAACAGGGGTGCGATCAGGATGCCGGTGATCACACTCGCGCGTGCGCTGTGACGCAGGAGCAGAGTCAGCAATCCGAGCATCGCATAGGTGATGAAGATGGCAAACGGGAAGGCTGCCAGCATCCCGCCGTTGGCAGGTGCCAGGCCCATGCCGCCGCGGAAACCGGCAAGGACCGGCCAGCAGTGCCCGATGACCACCATTGCCGCCGTCAACGCCGCGATCCAGGCCGCCGGTGCATAATGCAGCGCCATCCAGGTTGGAGCAAAGCCCTTGGCCACGTCCAGGATGAAGACCAGTGCCCCCGGCAGGAAGCCCGCCTGGCGGAAGGTGTTGGTGGTGGTTGCATGCCCTGAGCCGGAATCACGCACATCCACGCCCTTGACCAAGCGTGTGATCCAGATGGCAAACGGCAGGGAGCCGGATAGATACCCCAATGCCCCAAACCCGATGGCATACAAGAATATTTGCATGGATTAAAAAATTTAACACGCAGGACAGCAGGTCTCACCAGGGAAAAAGAACACGAAGGAAATACTTTTCAGTATTCCTTCGTGTGTATTTCCTTCGCGGCCTTCGTGTTAACTCTTTTTAGGTCAGTTCAGCCCGACTTCGGCGTTGAACTCTTCGATCAACGCGTCGATCTCGGGCACCTGCTTCTGTACTTCCGTCCAGTAGTCCGGCTCCTGCCACATGGCCTGGATTTCGGCGTAGGTCTTGCCCTGCTGCTCGACCCAGGTGAAGTACTTCAGGTTGTGGACGCGCCGCCTGTCAGGGTAGCGCAGCTCGAGCAGGTTGTCGGTGGACTCTCCCTGCAGGTAGCGGGCGAAGTCCGCCGCGGCGTCCTTTTCGCTGTACTCGCCGACCTCGGCATGCATCTCCTTCAGCCGGGACTGGTAAAGCTGCATTGAGTCGGTCAGCACGGTCAGGACGATGTCATTCCCGCCCAACTCGTAGTATTTTGCAAACTTGATGGCGCTCAGGACGTTCGAAATGCCCGAGAATCCCAGGAGATCCAGTTGCTCGATGACCGTTTCCGGCACACCCTGGCCTGGCGAGATGGTTTTGCCCGGCCGGTTCGTTGAACAGGCGCGACAGGTTGACCACGGCGTTGTCGTCGATGGCCACCACCATGTCGGTATTCTTGGAGTTGTGGATCCACGGGACGTGCTTGTCGCCGATGCCCTCGATGCGGTGGGCGCCGAAGCCATTCTCCAGCAGGGTCGGGCACTGCAGCGCTTCGCTGGCGACGATCTTGCTGTCCGGGAAGAGCTGCTTCATGTAATCGCCGCTGGCGATCGTCCCGGCCGAACCGGTGGCGGAGGCCATGCCGCGATAGTGGTCTTGGGGTCCCATGATCTGCTTGAGCACTTCTTCCATGGCGTGACCGGTGACCTCGTAGTGCCACAGGTAGTTGCCGAATTCCTCGAACTGGTTGAAGATCATCAGGTCCTGGCCGGACTTGCGCAGTTCCCAGCACTTGTCGAAGATCTCCTTCACGTTCGACTCGGTTCCGGGCGTCTTGATGGTCTCGCCGGCAATTTTCTCCAGCCACTCGAAACGTTCCCGGCTCATGCCTTCCGGCAGGATGGCGATGGAGGTGCAGCCCAGCAGGGCCGAGTCATACGCGCCGCCGCGGCAGAAGTTGCCGGTCGAAGGCCAGACAGCTTTCTGTGTCGTCGGGTCGAACTGGCCCGTGACCAGGCGCGGCACCAGGCAGCCGAAGGCCGCCCCGACCTTGTGCGCGCCGGTCGGGAACCACTTGCCGACCAGCACGACGATGCGCGCCGGTACTCCCGTCAGGCTGGGAGGCAGCTCGAGATAATTGACCCCGCCGAACCCGCCGCCGCTTTCCTTCGGTTGGTTGTGCCAGGTGATGCGGAACAGGTTGCGCGGCGCCACGTCCCACAGCCCGATCCCGGCCAGTTCTTCCTTGACCTTGGCAGGCACTTTGGACGGGTCTTTCATCTGGGCGTAGGTGGGGATGATGATATTCTTCTCGCGGGCGCGCTGGATGGCGCGCTGGCGGCGATCTTTGTGAATGGTGAGATCAATTGTGGTCATGGGGTAGCTCCTGGGTGCGAGTGGGGCAGACTTCCGAAGTCTTCGAGACTTCGGAAGTCTTGATTGTCAGACAACTGGGATTATACCTCATCCCTGGATAAACAAATTGACCTGGACAGCCAGGGCCGTGTGGTAAGCCTGACCATCGAACATGCCCGGCAGGTGGCCGACATGGATGAATTCTCGTATCAACGTATTCCTGCGCTTACTCATGCGGCGTGATATATCAAATATTGGCATGTCATTGGCCTGGATCGCTTCAGACGAAACGAAGGACCTCCGAATTCAAAATGAACTTGGGGGTCTTTGCATTCAGGAGACAAAAACCCGTAAATACGTTGAACGACAGGTATTACGCCCCATGTCTGTCGAAGAACAATGGCTTTTCCAGAACCCCGAGTTTATAAAAAACTCGGGGTTCTATTCGCAAAATGTTCCTTCGGCATTCTAGTCCACCTGCTGATAATCGCTGAAATCCAACCTGGCGGTCATCAAATGCAGCGTTCAATAAATGGCTGGCGCCATGCAATTTGTTCGAAGACCTGAACTTGATCAATGCCCATTCTGGATGAACATATACACGTTGATAGCCACGACCACCAAAAGCATGATCACCACGAGACCCCATAAGATCGTCCGAACGGGATTGCGGACCTGGCTGGCTTCTTTCACATGATTCTGGCGCAGCTTTTCATGGATGTATTGAACCTGGGCGTCGTCCTGCAGCAGACGCTTTGGAACCATGTTGAACATGATATCCGTGCGGTACAAAAGGATTACCTTTTGGTCTTCCTTCCATTTTGCGAAATCCTTCCAGGGGATCCTGGCACTGCCATAGGAATTCTTCAAGGAATAGCCTTCGTCTGTAAGCTCCATTTCGAAAGGGCTGGAGAGCTCCTTATGCTGGTTGTAGGCGCGGGTGATTTGATAGGGCCTCAGATAGAATTGGAAGAACGCCAGGAAACCCAGGAAAAAAGCCGGAATGAGGATGGTTGCCCAGGGCAGGGAGCCCATCAGGGCAAGCACCAAGCCTCCAATAAGAAGCAAAATCATGATGCCCAGCATGAGATACCCCAGCCAGGTGACCAGCCGGCCAGTCCTCGCATGCAGTGCCTGGGCTGCTTTTACATCATCCAGCTCGAATTTTCCATTGATTGTTACCATATTTCCTCCAATCCGCCAGATTATGGGGGTCGTGGTGAGAGTTTTTAAAGCTCGTCATAGCTGCCATTCCAACTGCCCCGGTTCTGTGACCGGCAGCATGCAGACGAAACCTTCGCAGACATAGACGGTCGGCTTGCCTTTATGCATGGGGCGCTCATCCAGCAAGGCTGGCGATCCTTCTGCGGGAGGAAAGTCTGAGGCGGCCAGGACCAGGTTGGGGCGGTAGGCTGCACGCATGATGGCAAGCAGCGCCTGCATGCCTGAGTCGGAGAATTTCCCGATGATCGCCACCTGTTTGACCCTGGCCAGGGCGAAATCCGCCGCGGACAGCCAGGCCCCGTGGGCGCTTGGGTGTTGAGCAGCCACCTGCGTGACCAGCCTGAGAATGCCTTCCGCCCGCTCCCGGTACTGTTCCTTGCCGGTGAAGGCCGCCAGCTTCAGCAGGGCCTGGGCAGCCAGCGCGTTTCCGGATGGGGTGGCGTTATCCTGCATATCCTTGGGGCGTACCAGGACAGTCTGTGCGTCGGAGGGCGTGTCGAAGAAACCGCCCTGCGGGTCGCTGAAACGCTCCAGCATTTGTGCGGCCAGCCGGTCTGCCTGCTCGAACCAGCGCGGGTTGAAATCCGCCTGGTAGAGCGCCAGTAGTCCCAGGATAAGCGCAGCGTAATCCTCAAGGAACACTTCCCGGCCTGTCTGTCCATCCCGCCAGGCGTGCCGCAGGGAACCTGCCGGACACAGGCTGGTCAGGAGGAAATCGGCGTTACGGGCGGCCAGTTCCAGCCAGCTTGCATCTGCGCAGGCGGCTCCGGCTTCGGCAAAACTGGCCAGCATGAGCCCATTCCAGGCGGTCAGGACCTTGTCATCTGTGGCCGGCCGCGGGCGTTTGGAGCGCGCTTCCAGCAGTCGGGCGTGACACTCAGCCAGCTTTTCCTGTACTTGGGCTTGTGTCAGGTTGTAGTGGCTTGCCAGCCATGCATCGTCCACCTGGCGCTGCAGCACGGTTCGTCCTTCCCAGTTGCCGGAGGGGGTAATCCCATAGGCGGTTTCAAAAAACCCGGACTGCTCATCCAACACGAGGCGAAGTTCATCCAGGTCCCAGGTGTAGAACCGGCCCTCCTGGCCACCGGAATCGGCATCCAGGCTGGAATAAAAACCCCCCTGCGGTGAGGTCAGCTCACGCGCGATAAAACCGAGAGTTGCCTCCACCACCTGGCGGAAGGCCGGGTCCCGGGTGACCTGCCAGGCATGCAGGTAGACACTGGCAAGTTGGGCGTTGTCATACAGCATCTTTTCAAAGTGGGGGACGCGCCAGTCGGCATCTGTGGAATAACGGGCGAAGCCTCCGCCGACCACATCGTACATCCCGCCGCGACACATGGCGCGCAGGGCGTCCAAGGCCGGCGCAAGGGCCTGTGCATCCCCGGCGAGATGCCGGCGCAACAGGAATTCGATAAGCAGGGGTTGGGGGAACTTGGGGGCGCTGCCCCAGCCGCCGTTCTGCCAGTCATAAAATTGGATCAGGCGGCTGGAGGCGGCGTTCAAATCTGCTTCTTCGAAAGTCTCCTGCGATTGCAGTTGGCTGGATTGGTCGACCAGCTGGCCTGCCAGGCGCGCACTTTCCCGCTGGACCTCTTCCCTTTGGTTTTCCCAGGCCGTTGCAATCGCATTCAGCAGCTCAGGGAATGCCGGCAGTCCATGACGGGGTTCGGGTGGAAAGTAGGTCCCGCCATAAAAGGGTTTCAGGTCTGGGGTCAGGAAGATCGACATGGGCCAGCCGCCTTGCCCGGTCATGGCGACCACGGCAGACATGTAGAGACTATCAAGATCGGGGCGTTCCTCCCGGTCAACCTTGATGCTGATGAAATGGGTATTGAGCAGCGCAGCGGTGGCGGGATCCTCGAAGGATTCATGCGCCATGACATGGCACCAGTGACAGGCGGAATAACCGATGCTGAGGAAGATGGGTTTCTGTTCCAGGCGGGCTTTATCGAGGGCTTCCGTGCCCCAGGGATACCAATCCACCGGGTTGCCGGCATGCTGGCGCAGGTAAGGGGAAAGGGCATTGGCGAGGTGGTTGGGCATTGGTTTGGTTGACCGGAATCTCCAGCGCTTTATTTCAACTTCCAGGTTTCTCCGCAGCCAACTGGATCCGTTCCCCCAGCGGCGGGTGATCGTAGAACATGAACACCACCCACTTTTCCGGGTCGACTTCGCCCAGGTTCTGGTTGGCAAGCCGCACCATGGCGGATGCAAAGGCCTCGACCTTCCCGGTGCTCTGCAGGGCATATTCATCCGCCATGTGCTCGCGCCAGCGTGAGATGGCATTATTGAGCGGCTGTGTGAGCAGTCCGAAGGCGCCCAGCACCATTCCCAGGGCGGGCAGGCCGGCGATATCCGCCGGGCTGGCAAATCCAAAATAGCCGGCTGCCCAGTGCATGACCAGCGAGGCCAGGTACAGCCCGCCCAGGGTCATCACCGTTCCGAAAGTGATCAGGATGGGGATATCTTTATGGACCTGGTGCCCCAGTTCATGCGCCAGCACGGTCTCGATCTCGTCCGGTGAGAACTCGTTGATGAGAGTATCGCCCAGCACGATGCGGCGGGTATTGCCAATTCCGGTCAGGGCGGCATTGGCAGCCTTCGTCCGCTTGGACATGTCGAACTTGTACACGCCGCGCACCTTCGTGTTGGCACGTTCAGCCAGCTTCATCAGGCGTTCGGCCAGTTCGGCATGCTCATCGCCCAGCGGGACGAATTTGTTGAAAAGCGGCATGATCAGGATGGGAGCCAGGTTGGACAGGATGACGGAAAAAATCAGCATGCCGGCGCCCGTCCACAACCACCACCAGTTCCCCGTCAGCCGCAGGGCCAGGTAGACCAGTTCCAGCACGACCAGTCCCAGCGGCGCGCTGATCAACAGGCCTTTCAACTGGTCCATCACCCAGCCGCGTAAATCCTGGGTGGATTGACCGAAACGGTGCGGAAGGATGAAACCGGAGTAATAATCGAGCGGCAGTTCGAGCAGGGCGGCGATGCCGCCGAAGATGACGATGAAGCCGAGCACGAGCAACCAGTCGTTGGTTGTGTAGGTGCGCAGCCAACCGGCCAGGCTTTTTGCCCAGCCGAAGAATAACCAGGCCAATACATAAACCGCGCTGGCGAGAGTTTCCAACAGCCACAGCCGCCGGCCGATGCGGGCGTACTGCCTGGCTTGTTCTTGTTTTTCAGGATCAAGGGTAGTGGTAGTCATGGCCTTATTTTGCCACAAATGGGTCCGAATGGTCAGGTTAATCCGGAGATATAATATAAAAAATTAATCTTCTAAGCATATCGAGGTCCTTTTATGAGCGAACTTGTCCCCGGATTGATTGGTGAACTTGAACACATAGTCACAGACGCCGATACCGCCTCCAAATGGGGCAGCGGCCTGGTCCCCGTCTTCTCGACCCCGGCCCTGGTTGGCCTGATGGAGAGTGCAGCAGTCAAAGCCCTGACTGGTCACCTGCCTGCCGGGCAGACGACCGTTGGCGGGCACATTGATGTGCGCCACCTGGCAGCCACACCGGTCGGGATGCAGGTGCGTATCCGGGCGGAGCTGACCGCGGTGGAGGGCCGCAAGTTGTTTTTCATGATACAGGCCTGGGACGCGGTCGAACTGATCGGGGAAGCCGAACACGAGCGTTTTGTCGTTGATGAGGCCCGCTTCCTTGACCGGGTGCAGGCGAAGATCAAGGATTAATCCCTGTGGAGCATTTTTTCCACCTTTAGCGGAGTGTGAGCAGCATGTCAACGAAGATCCTGAGTTCATCCGAATATCCCGACCTTCAACCAGCCCATGGGTTGTGGAGCCGGTATGATCCCGCCGCCGCCCCGCTGCGCTTTCAGGCAGAAACCATCGCACAGGCGGAAGAGTGGCAGAATGATGTCCGCCCGAAGCTGCGGGAAGCGGTCGGGTTCACGGACCTGGCGCCTGCCGCGTTGAACCCGGTCCTGATCGAGCGCGTGGAGCGTGAAGACCATATCCGCGAGAAGTGGCTGCTGCAAACCTGGCAGGGTGCGCGCATGCCTGTCTACCTGCTGTTCCCCCGGCAGGACAAAGCCCCCTTCCCGGCCGTTCTCGCCTTCGCAGGTCACGGTTACGGGGTGAAGGATATTATCGGGTTGTGGGAGACCGGTGAAGAACGCCTGGAGCCGGATGGTTACCAGCAGGAATTTGGGCTGGAGTTGTGCCGGCACGGCTTCCTGGTGGTCGCGCCGGAGATCGCCTGTTTCGGGGAGCGCCAGACCGATTTTGGCTGCCTGGACCAGGCGCTCGGGCAGCCGGTTCCGACCTCCTGCGAACAGGCCGCCCACCTGGCCTTTCACCTGGGCGGATCGGTGCTCGGCCTGCGCGTCCACGACGCCATGCGGCTGGTGGATTGGCTGGAGACCCGCCCGGAAGTGGACATGCACCGCCTGGGGGCGATGGGCATTTCCGGCGGCGGGATGCACACGCTTTTCTCAACCTGCCTGGATGAGCGCATCCGCGCCTGTGTCATCAGCGGTTATTTTTCAACCTTTCAAGATAGCATTCTCGCCATGAGCCACTGCGACTGCAACTTCGTCCCCGGCCTGTACCGCTTCGGTGAAATGTACGACCTGATCGGGCTGGTGGCTCCCCGACCGGTGCTGGTCGAAGCCGGGACGCACGATCCGCTCTTCCCGATCGCGGCGGTAAAGCGCAGCGTGGAGATCGCGCGCGAGCGGGTATACCGGTTGTGGGGGGCGGAAGGGCGCTTTGAGACGGATATTTTCGAAGGACGGCACCGCATCAGCGGGCGGCGCGCCTACGATTTTCTGAAAGAGAAGCTGGCGCTGGATACGTAAAGGGGTTTTGGATTCTTCTCTCGCAAAGATGCCAGATCGCAAAGCTTTTAGCTGTTTTTTCTTGGCGTTCTTTGCGGCTTTGCGTGAAAAAAAGGTTTTTGGGGAGGCTTCCTGCCGTTATTCCACGGCGTATAAACTGCGTGCGATGATGTGATCCTGGTATTCTGGCGCCAGCTCGCAGAAATAACCGCTCCAGCCCCAAACGCGCACGATCATGTTCTTATGCAGCTCGGGATGAATTTTCGCGTCCAATAAGGTACCCACGTTCAGGCTGTTGAGCTGCAACTGCTGGCAGCCAAGCTGGACGAAAATGCGCACCAGCATGGCCACTTTGCGGATCGATTCCCGGTCGCGAAAGACCGAATCCGACAGCTCCATGGTAATTGGACCGCCGTTGCAGATACGCTGGTAGTCGATTTTGGCATAACTCTGCAGGGTGCTGAGCGGCCCGCGCACGCGCACACCGGGCGAAGGCGCCAGGTTGGCACTGAACGCCTGGCCCATCAGGCGTCCATCCGCGGTCGCCTCGACCACCGGTTCGCGCATCCCCTCATGCCCGCTTGCCAGCCAGATATAGTACATGGCTGAGCCCGTCCCTGGCCTGAGAATCCCGCCACTCGGCGTACGGCCATACTCCTCACAGGCATTGGCAAAATATTCAAATAAGGTCACCAGCAGCGCATCCGCCCGGTCATCGTTGGAGCCAACCTTGGGCCCTTCTTCTTCCAGCTTCAGCCGCAAGGTTTCGTGCCCTGCGAAATTGGCTTGAAGGGCCTTCAGCAGCTCATCCGCTGCTATACTCTTGTCATCGAAAACGAATTGTTTGACCGCCGCCAGGGCATCGGCCGCATTGGAAGAGCAGGCTCCGTGGATGCCGAGATTATTGTATTTCAGCCCTTCCGAGAGGTCGCGTCCCTGCTCCAGGCAGCCGCGCATGAAGACCGAATAATACGGCGCGGGCGGCAGCAGCACTTGCGCGTAGGTATCTGCTAGGGCTTGGACTTGAATGTGAATGTTTCCTGCGGTGCGCTTGAGAATGTCGTCAAATTCCACGCCCTCTGCCAGGCCGCTCCGGATGGCCTGGTCGACAGCCGCCGGGAAGGAAACCGCCCCGATGTTGACGATCTCCATGCCGCGCCCGGGGATGATGAATTCCCAGCAGGCCGCCACGACATAGTCGCGCGCATCTTCCAGCTCATATCCGTGGGCGACCAGCGCCGGGATGACAACCTCGTCATTGCTGTACTGGGGGAAACCCAGCCCTTTACGTGTCAGCTCACTCGCCAGGCAGAGCAGTTCCAGGTCGGTCCCGGACGAAACCCGCAGGTTGATCTTCGGGTCGATCAGTTCAAGGTCACGGCTGACCCGCAGGACCATGCGGGTGAGTTCATTGATCGCGGCTGAGCCATCCGGTTTGACTCCGCCTAGGGTCAGGCTCTGGCCATTGTCCCCCTGCTGGACGCCTGGGTAGAGGTCGCTGTCTTTATTCAATGAGATGAAGAATTCCGCCAGGAGCTCTTCCGCAGACGCGATCGTAAGTGTGCCCGCCTGCAGGTCGGACTGCAGGAAAGGCCACATGTATTGATCAAAACGCCCCAGGCCGACATGGTAATTGCCTCCCAGCCAGACCACCGCCTGGCACAGGCGCAGTGACTGCAGGGCCTCACGAAATGTGTGTGCCGGGTGCGCCGGGACGGATTCAAGCACCCCCGCCAGGTCATCCCGGCCGAGCATCCGGGCCTGTTTTGCATGGCGGGCCGCTAAATCCAGCACGGCGTCGATGGTTTCGATGGCGCTGTCCAGGAATTCGACTGCCTCCATATCGTCTGCCAGGCGCGCACGCGATGCCAGCGCGACTTCCCGGCGGCCAAGCAGCCCCTGCCTGAGCAGCAGCTCCCAATCCGCGCAGATATTGCTGACCGGGCCCAGCTCGTGCAGAGTCCGCCCGGTGGTCAGGCGGGAAGCCTCTTCCGTAGTGTAGATCGGGGGGACGCCCGGTACCGTGCGGGTGAAAACAATATTTTCTTCGGGCTGGATGACCACCTGCTCAGCCTCGCACTGCCTGCGCACCAGCCGGGCAGCCCGCCGGGGCCAGGACAGCTCTTCGTTTTCGCACTCATTCAGGATATCGATCAACTTCACCTGACGGAGAGCCTTGTGCTCACCGGCTCTCATTCGATTTTTTATTTGGGCCAGCCGTTCATTCATGCTGTTCTTACCTTTATTCCAGCCTGTTCGAAGATCTTCGTGTTGATATTCAAGGTTCGCTTTTCATCATAATCCGGTTTAAATTCCATCCCGGCATATTGATATTTTGAACCAGCCGCCCGATTATACGGTAATAAATTCACCTCGACCAGGCCAGACAATTTTCCAACCGTGCAGACGACATCGGCCAGGTTTTCGTCCGTATCGGTCACACCCGGCACCAGCGGCACCCGGATGATAAAGGGTTTGCCCGATTCGCTCAACAGTTGCAGGTTATGCAGGATCTGGTCATTATCCAGGCCGGTGTAGCGCCGGTGCAGTTCCCGGTCAATCAATTTCAAATCGTAGAAAACCAGGTCCGATCGGGCGAGCAGCAGCAGAAAATCCTCTTGCGAACCGTGACCGCACGTGTCCAACAGGACATGCAAGTCATCCAGGGCATCGATCACTTCGGCCACAAACGCTGCCTGGAAAAGCGGCTCACCTCCCGAAAAGGTGATCCCGCCCTCATTTGCTCGCAGGATTGAGGCTTGCTGGTTTAACCGGGAGGCCAGTTCCCTGGCTGTATATTCCCTGCCCGCCACCCGTTCGCCGGATGGGCTGCGAATGACTTGCGGCTGCATGGATTGGCCCTCGGGGTTGTGGCACCACATGCAGGCCAGCGGGCAGCCTTTCAGGAAGACAGTTGTGCGGACTCCGGGCCCATCGTGGACCGTGAATTCTTTTATGTCAAAAATAATGCCGGATGTCATGATGGATTAATTAATCTCATGCTCCCAACGCTTGCCGGGCCCGCTGGGCAGCGGAGGCGGCATCCGGCGCATAGAAGTCTGCCCCGATATCCCTGGCATACTGTTCCGTCACCGGAGCGCCGCCGATCATCACCTTGACCTGGTCCCGCAGACCGGCGGCCTGCAAGGCCAGCACGATATCCTTCATGCGCGGCATGGTGGTCGTCAACAGGGCTGAACAGCCAATCAGATCGGGGTGATGTTCCTGCACTGCCTGGACGTATTTTTCCGGAGAAACATCCACGCCCAGATCGATGACCTCGAACCCGGCGCCCTCCAGCATCATCCCAACCAGGTTTTTTCCGATATCATGCAAATCGCCCTGGACGGTGCCGATGACGACCTTGCCGATCGCCTGGATGTTTGCGGCTGCCAGTTTAGGCTTCAGGATCGCCAGTCCGCTTTTCATTGCCCGGGCGGAGATGAGCATTTCGGGGACGTAAAATTCACCGGCCTCAAACATCCGGCCAACCTCGCTCATTGCCGGGATCAACCCGTCCTTCAGAATTTTTTCGGCGGGGATGTTTTCCGCCAGGGCTTTATGCACCAGATCCTGGGTGGCATTCTGATCGCCATCGATCACACTCTTGCGTAAATCTTCCAGAAGACTCATTGATCAACTCCTCTTAATGATCCCGGTAACCGGGTTGGTTTTGCAGCAGTTCAATAAATGCCAGCATATTCTCAAGGGGCACATCCCCCTCCACATCATGCGCCGGTGCAAATATGTAGTTTCCGTGTGCACCCATCTGCAGCAATCGTTGCGTTTCGACACGGACATCTTCACAGCGAGCCGAATGGCAGTGTCCGCTGGGTGGACAGGCCTCCATGGAACGTCAGGCGGCCGCGATAACGCTCCATCAAGCCAGTCACATCCATTACTTCGGGCTGGAAAGGATTGAAGCAGTTCAACCCGATCCCGATCAAATCTTCAAAAACCTCATCCACGTCACCGCAGGAATGGATGAAAACGTACTTGCCGGAAGCATGCACGACCGAGTACATGCGCTTGAGCAATGGGTAAATGAACTGGCGCCAGAGCTTCGGCCCCATTTGCAGACCGCGCTGCTGGCCCCAGTCGTCGCCGAAGTATACTGCATCGATCTCGTACTTCAACGCTTCCTGGATTTGAGCGATATTGTAATTGGCGATCGTTTCCAACAATTTGCGGACAAAATCAGGATGATCGTAAAAATCCATCAACAGGTTCTGCATCCCGCGCAGCGTCCAGGCGCGTTCATAAAGCGAAAAACCGATCTGGAAAACCCTGAAGCGTTCCCCATGACGGGCAATGCGCTCCGGGATATCTGCAAAAAATCTGTGGTCGAGCGGATCGGGAAAAGAGTAATGTTGCAGGCTTGGCTCAGGCAGGACGCAGCCGCTTACGTTGCCGATGTCTTTATCGATGCTGCGGTCCCACAGGACGCCGAAAACATCCCGGACATGGTTATCGCCCAGATCGGTAAAAAAGCCGATATCGCTGCCCAGCTTGAGCAGGTGATTCTGGAGGGCCTCTTCCAGATCCAAAGGCTTGAAATGCTCTTCCAACTTTGCCCTGGCTTCCTTTGTGAATCCACATGACCAGGGCACATATGGAGGCGTTTCTCCTGCGAGGACAGCGTGGATGACTCCGCGTTTATTCATGGCAAGTCTGGAAAACAATATTTGGGGTCAATATTAGGAGTCCGAAGTCTCTGACTTCGGACTCTCTGACTTCGGACTCTCCAATGTCTGCAGCGTTGGACTCCGGTGCCATCATTTAACATCAGAGTATGCTGTTTGCTGGATGGTTTCGAGCATGGACCAGAAATTCTCCAGCGGAGTATCGAGTTGCAAATTGTGCGTGGGGCCGATGATCAGCCCGCCATTCCGCCCGAGGGTTTTCAAACGAGTGATGACTTCCGCTCTAACCTGCTTGGGTGTGCCAAAAGGAAGGGTCTGCTGGATATCCATGGATCCCCAAAAGCATAAATCCCTGCCATATTCATTTTTCAATCTCACCGGGTCCATGGCGGCTGGCTGGATCGGGTTCAACACATCCAGGCCGATTTCGATCAAGTCTGGGATGATCGGATAAACCATTCCATCGGTATGGTAGGCAATTTTTACGTGCGGATTGATGGCACGCAGCGCGGCGATCAAATCGGCCATACGCGGCTTGAAGTATTGCCGCCACATCTTCGGCGACATCAGCATGGCGTTCTGCCCGCCGACGTCATCGCCGAGCCAGATCATATCCACCCCCATGCTCACCAGTCTTTGCGTGACGACCTTGTGATAGGAAAAAGGGATGTCCAGTATCCGGTTGGCTTTATCCGGGTCCATGGCCAGGTCGATCATTAAGCACTCATAGCCGCGCAAGGCCCAGGCGGATTCAAAAATGGTCGTCGGGGTGACCCCCACGATCCAGTACTCATCCTTGAATTCTTCCAGGACACGTTGCGCTTCATGATACAGCCCGGGGCGATTTGGGTCGGGTGCGTGGTAGGTCTCAAATGCGCTGTCTTCAGCCAGCGGGTGGCCAGCCGGCTCGGTGTATTTTCCCTTGCCATACGGGGTCTCGTATTCGATGGTCTTCCAGGTCACACCCCATTCATCCTGATAGCTGGCGACATCCTGGTAGCCTTCCTGGTAATAGCCATTCACCCAGCCGACCGATGTCAGCAGCATATCCTCATCCAGGGCACGCTCCAGGACATAGGTGTTTCCGCCCCCATGCGGATTGTGCAGTCCCTGTCCCTTTAATTGCAGGTCGGCTTCCAGCCGGGCGGCAAACTCGGGCGTGAAACTGATCTGCATCGGGCAGCGATCGGGTTCCTCATGGTTGAGGGCGGTCAAAACTCGCTCACGATGTTTCATGTCGGCTCCTGCCATATTCCAACGCAGTATCGAAAGCTGCCACGATATTCTCAGGCGGAACGAAGGCCTGGATGTTGTGAATTGCTGCAAAAACAAAACCGCCACCCGGTGCCAGGTCATCGATGCGGCGCTTCACTTCGTCAACAACTTCCTGCGGCTTGCCGAATGGCAGCACGTGCTGGGTATCCACCCCACCGCCCCAGAAGACTATATCACTGCCGAAGTCACGTTTCAGCGCGCGTGTGTCCATTCCTTTTGCCGAAACCTGGACCGGATTCAGGATGTCAAATCCGGTCTCGATCAAGTCGGGAATCAGGCCACGCGCGGCTCCGCAGCAGTGAAAGAACAACCTGGCATCTGTCTTTTTCTTGATGGCTTCCACCAGCCGTTTGTGCTTGGGCTTGATCATCTTTCGATACAACTCCGGGTTGATGATCCAGCCATTTTGCCCAACCAGGTCATCCCAAAAGGTGAAAACCTGGATATATGGGCCAACGCAGTCGAGATACCGGTTGCAGGATTCAATATAGATATCCGTGATGGTCTCCATCAAACGATCGGCAAAAGCCGGTTCGGCAACCAGGGCCATCAGGAAGTTTTGCAGGCCCATTACCCGGGCTGGCTGTTCGAAGATGCCTCCGCCAATCACCGCGCTGCCCACCAGGGCATGGTCGGTGGTCTCGTATAAGGTTTTGGCTTGCAGGCCCAGCTGCGCGTTGACTTCGGCAGAATTGGGTTGGGGCCAGTGATATTTATCCAATGCAGATAACGTGGGTTCCTTGATCGGGAAGTCGACCCAGTCAAAATATAATCCGCCGTCCTTGGGCATGTGCAATTTCGAGCCCCAGCGGTCGATGAAGGCAAGGTAATCTCCCTCTTCGAAGATATCCACCCCAACTGTTGTTGCGGCCGGCAATTGCACCAACCGGAAATCGACCCCGAACCGCTCCATCAGCGCCTCGTCAACATAAGGAAGCTGCTGGACGTAATCCAGCATTTTAATTTCTTCCAATGGCATGCCAAGATATTGCTTAAGCTCGCTGTAGCTTTTTTTCGAGATCGAGCTGACAATCGTGGCGCCCAGGTCGATGGGGATGCGATCGGGTTCCTGATGGTTGAGGGCTTGGATGACTCTTTCCCGGGAGGAGGTCATTTGATTATCCTGCTGACAATTCTTATATCCACTCACGGCATCATTGCAAAGGTTACATTCCTGGCAGAGTGCAGGCACGCCAGGAGTTCAATCCACAGGGCATGTCTGGGCACTGCCAAACCTTCGCAAGGGTGAAACGATACAGTTTTCATACAGCTCAAGGATGATAACACTACCAACGATGAGAGTCCAGATGAACATGGAAGAAATTAAAAAAGGATTTATGGTTTACAATCGGGCTGATGAGAGGCAGCACCACGAGCATATCCCGCGGATTGGTTCTCCTGGCATTATTCATGATTTTGCCGGGTTGTCAGGCCGGGATGAATGGAGCGACACTGATCGCGGCCACACCGGGCGACCATGTGACCATTACCGGGCAACGGCAATACCACCTGCAGGAGCAATTCACAATTGTCAATGAGGGACCGGCGGCTCCGGAGAAGCAAAATCTCTGGGTGGCGTTGATCCGGGATTTTCCTCCCTACCAGCAGGTAGGCTCGACGCTGGTCTCGCCCCAGAAGTATACAAAGATAGTTGATGAATATGGCAACCCATATGCTGAATTCGATTTTTCCGGGCAGAAAGCAGGGACGACTCAAACCGTTACCATCGACTACCAGGTGACCGTCAACGAGTTGACCTATGACCTGGCGGATTGCCAGGGAAGCCTGTCGAAAGAATTCACCGAGCCTGAGTTGTGGATCGAATTGCATAATCCTCAAATCGTGGCGCTCTCCGGGAAACTATCACAAGATAAGGGAACCATATGCCAGCAGGTGCAGGCATTTTACAACTACATTGGTGAAGCACTCATCTATACTTTCAACGGCAGAAATTGGGGGGCGCAGACCGCGCTGGGACCCAAAATGGGGTCCGATTGCACGGAATACTCCGACCTGCTGGTGGCGCTGAGCCGGGCACAGGGCATTCCGGCGCGTTATTTCGAAGGGCTGTTATACCTGGACACCAGCACAACCGGGCTCGCCCGGCAGGAACATGCCTGGGTGGACGTTTACATGCCAGGAACGGGATGGGTGGCAATGGACCCCACTCTTGGGAGGCTCCCGGCCAACCGGGATACCTATTTTGCCCATTACACGCCGGATCATTTCATCGTCACGCTGGGGATGAGCCCGTCCGTGTTGCGTGGCAGCAATTACTGGACGTATCTCTACTGGCCTGGGAACAGCACCACTATCCGGGTGACTGGAGACTGGAAGATTACCCCCCTTCCTTGAGGAAGCGAAAAAAAGGTGTGGGGCGCCAAGCGCCCCACACCTTTTTTCGTACTAAGTCACTCCCCGCGTTTACGCAGGTACGTGTGCATGATCACCGATAGCACGATGATAAAGCCATAGATCAACTGGGTCCAGAAACCCGTCAGGCCAATTGCCACCGTGGCTGCTTCGATGGCGCCAATGATAAAGGCTCCCAGGAACGTTCCCAGGATCGTGCCGACGCCGCCAAAGACGGAGGTGCCGCCCAGGAAAACAGATGCCAGGGTGCTCAGTAAATAGCCATCACCCAGGCTGGGCCAGAAATAAGCCACGTAAAAACTGGCGAGCACACCGGCAAAAGCCGCCACCAGGCCTACCAGCATGAAAGCTTGGATGCGGGTCCGTCCGGTGTTGATACCCATCAGTTTGGCGCTGTTGATATTGTCACCGATCAGGTAAATGTGTGCGCCAAATTTATGGCGGTTCAGCAGCACCCACCCCAGGATCGCAATCACAACCAGCCAGACCATCTGCATGGGGAAGTATCCGCCGATCTTACCGACCAGCAAGTGGTAAAAGAAGGTTTTCTTGATAAAAATTAAAGTGAAATTCGCTCCTTGCGTGAGCACCAGCACAGCCCCCCGCCAGAAGAATTGCGTACCGATGGTGACGACAAGAGAAGGAATGCCAAATTTCACAATGATGATCCCATTGATCCAGCCAATAATGGCTCCAACTAACAGGGCTGCAATAATTGCCAGTAACACCTGGATGGTTGAATTACCGATAAAGGCTGTTGCGTTGTAGGTATAATAAAATCCAACCATGCCCATGGCCATGATGGAGGGGAACGAGAGATCCATCTCCCCGGCGATCACCACAATGGTCAGGGGGATGGCCATGATGGCGAAGAAGGGGATGGAGGACATGAACGCAGAGTAGATCTGTGAGGCCAGAAAAGTTTTTGGGGCTAAGATGATAAATATTAACCACAAGGTCACAAAGACACCCAGAATTCCAAGCTGGGCGCTGTACGAACGGATAAATCTCCTGAAGCTGAAGGGCACTTTATAGTGCTGGGGGACACTGGGAGCGTTTTCAGTAGTTTGAGAATTCATTGCATCCATCCTTGTCCATGCGTTATTCCAGTTTTCCGGATTCTGCAACGTGGACCATTTTTTCCATTAGCTCGTTCAGGCCTATGTTTTTGGTTAGAAATTCACCGGCAACCTTGCCACGGTCGATCACCACCACCCGGTCAGCGACGTTGTAGACATGCAGGATATTGTGGTCAATGAAAATGGCGGATTTGCCTGCCTGCTTGATGCCGTTCACAAAGTTGACCAGTTTGGCAGTCTCTTTAAGTGAGAGGCCCATGGTAGGCTCGTCGAGAACGATGATTTCAGCATCGAAGAAAAGCGCCCGTACAATGGCAACTCCCTGCTTTTCCCCACCGGAATACTTGCCGACGCGTGAATCCGGGCTGACGGCGTGCGAGGTAAAGCCCATGGATTGGCTCATCAGCCGGTGGGTTTCATCGCGCATCCGTTGAATATCCAGGAAACCCATCGAGGTGGTCAGTTCGCGTCCCAAAAAGATATTGCGCCAGAGTGTTTGCAGTTCAGCCAGGGCACGTTCCTGGTAGACGGTTTCCACACCCAATTCGCGGGCTTTGGGGACCGTCAGGTTATCCACTTTCCGGCCGTTGAAAAAAATCTCGCCGGAGGTAGGCTGGTAGTAGCCAGTGATGATCTTGATCAAGGTGGATTTTCCGGCACCGTTATCACCCAGCAGGCCGACAATTTCATTCCGGCCCAACTGAAAGTTGATATCCTCCAGCGCCTTGACTTCTCCAAAGGATTTGGACACGTTTTTAAGCTCGAGGCGGTATTCTTCCATACGATTATCTCCGTTATGGCATTGGATAACCCGTTTATTCCGAAATCATATTTTATATTATCTCTAAAGCTGGAGCAGGGTGGGGGCGTTTGAGCGCCTTCACCATCCGCCCTCCCCGGCTTCCCGGTTTCTTGAGATGATACTATTTTCCCAAAAAATGGCAAGGGCTAAATGGAAAAGAATTATGAGCCACTTAGCCCTTGCTTTTTTTCTATAGCTGTTTTGTCAGAGACAGAAAGCTCTCAGCAGGAGTTGACCGGTTCCGTTTTAGCGGATCCCCTGCTTGACAAACCCGGCCAGAGCATCAACGTTGGCTTTGTTGACAAAGCCTGCGCCAGTGTCTTCTTGCAGACCGGCAAAACCGTAGTTGTGCGTGAGGCAGATCTGCAGAACACCAAAGTAGCCTTGCAGCCACTGCTGCTGGTCGATGACCAGTTGGAGCCAGCCTGCCTGGATGGCCTCTACGGCGTTACCTGAGGCATCAAAGCCGGCAGCAAACACATCACCCGGCTTCTTGCCGGCGGCTTCCAGGAAGGTCTGGACGGTGCCGGTCAGGTTGCCGTGATCGGTGATGACCAGCTTGATATCCGGGTCCTTGGAGAAAACGCCGGTGAAGGTTGGGACGCCGGCGGATGCATTTGCATTGGTGGCATCGTCGATCTCAAGGTAGATGACAGTCAATCCGGCTTTTTCAAGAGCATCCTTGACGCCTTTGGTGCGCTCACCGCGGCCGGCCTGGCTTAACAGCCCCCACAGGAAAGCCTTATCGCCCGACTTCACGCCGGATTCTTTGACAGCTTCCTCGCCCAGGGCATAGCCTGCGCTGTAGAGGATGGCGCCTGCATAGCCAAAGCCCTTGGCGCTGTACTTGGCTTGCGCAAGGGGCAACTGTGTGTTCATGCTGGTCACGATAATGCCCTGACCCTCAGCGTCATCAATCAAGGGATCGAAGGCAGCATCGCCGGGATGGCCCATGATGGCAATGCCGTTGGGTTTGGTTGCCACGGCTTGCTGGAACTGGGTGATCATCTTGGCAGGATCCCAATCAGACCACACATATTCCACGTCCGCGCCGGTATCCTTGGCGGCCTGGACAGCACCGTTGTAGACTACCTGCTCAAATCCACCACCGGGTGTTCCACCCGGGAAGAAGACGATCTTGGTGCCCGAGCACCAGTTGGTGCCGGCGGCCGGAGCAGGACCTGCTGCAGTAGCTGGTGCCGCGGTCGCGGGCGCAACTGTTGCGGGCGCTGCCGTTGCCGGTGCAGCCGTTGCGGGTTTGGCAGTTGCAGGTGCCGTGGTGGCAGGTGTTCCGCACGCCGCCAGAAGGATGGATAGTAGGGCGATCACGGAAACGATCCGTGAGATATTCTTGAACATTTAAGCCTCCTCAAATTCTCCGAATAGGTTGGTGGAAATCTTGACAATTTTTATCTTTTTCTCGAATCCTGGAGCTGCTTCTTATTTTTACGTCGTGTGCCTCCTTTCGCGCGTTTATCAAGCGCTGTGCAAAGTCAGATAATATTATCATGAAATGGTATCGAAGGTTAAATCGACGAACTGGCGCGTATGATCAACTCCGGCTTGATCACTTCGGACACCGTTTCAATTTGATCGTCATTGGATCGTTGCTTCATTATCATATTGTCTAAATTTTGAACGGCGATGGAGCCCAGGTCCATGAGTTGCTGAAAAACTGTGCTAAGCGGAGGCCAGAAGAAGGCTGCTTCCGGGATGTTATCAAAGCCGACAACCGCCAGGTCCTGAGGAACGCGTTTGCCAAGTTGATGAGCTGTGCCCAGCGCCCCCAGGGCGATCTGATCGTTGCTCGCAAAAACAGCCTCGATTTCCGGGTTCTGTGTCCACAGGGTGCGCATCCCTTGTTCGCCGTTGACCGCCGACCAATCATCGCTTTTGGCTATCAGGGACTCAGACGGCTCCAGGCCTGCATTTTGCATGGCTTCCTGCCAGCCGGCAAAGCGCTCGCGCGCCTCCCACCAGGACAGGGGACCGGTGATGATGCCAATTTTCCGCCGGCCTTGATCGATCAAATGCTTTACCGCCTGCCTGGCACCCTGGCGGTTGTCCACTGCGACGACCGATATTCCGGGACGCGGTTCCATGCTCATGAATACGATCGGTGGAAGCTGCTCAAGATGGTCGGATTTTACCCAGTTCCGGTTGGTTCCCACTTCTGGGACAGCCCAGATGATGCCGTCGACCTGGTGGGCGATCAATGTGTTCAGGGAAAGCTCGAAATCCCCATTATCCGGCTCATCAAAAAGGCTTAGCAATACTGAATAACCCAATTCGGTCGCTTTTTGCTCGATCCCGACCACCGTGTGGGATGGTCCGTAGTATTCCAGCCCGGAAGCCACAATCCCCAGCGTATGGCTGCGCCGCCGAATAAGACTGCGTGCAATCGCGTTGGGTTGGTATCCCAATTGGTCAATAATATGCTGGATACGTTGACGCGTCTCGGGCAATACATCCGGGCGGTTGTTAATGACGCGCGAAACGGTCTGGCCTGATACTCCCGCCGCTTGTGCAACCTGCTTGATGGTGACATGCCCGTTCTTGAAACGTTTCATGGACCCTGTTGTATGTTATCGTTCACGGAAACGATAACATTATAGCATGCAAGAAAACCAAATTCAAGTACTATTTCTGGATTGGGTGTGGCAGGGTGTTCCTAAAATCGAAAATTAGCCAATTAGTTGTTTCAGGATTTCTTCTGTTTTCATCACCTGTCCGTAGGACTTAAGTGCTGCCAGGAATGCTTCATGCACAAATCGGGCGGGGATTTTCGCTTCATCATGGATCAGGGCGCGCGTGGCGCAGGCGTCCTCTGCCAGCAGGACCGGGTAACCGAAATCCACCGCAGCCCGCATGCTGGCATCCACGCACATGTGGGTCATCATGCCGCATAGGACCAGACGGTCGACGCCCAGTCCCTTCAAGTGCTCCAGCAGGTTCGTCTCGCGGAAAGAGTTGGGGAAGTGCTTGACTATGATGGCCTCACCGGAGAGGGGGGCGATTGAACTCGTGGAATTCCACCCCATCCGTACCCGGAAGGAAAGTGATTGCCCCCTGGCGGGTTGCAATGTGCTGGATGTGTACAGTGGGCCATCTCTGTTGGCGGAAGAAGTCCAGCAACTTCCGGGCCTGTGCCGCGGCTGCAACTGGGTTTTCCAATTCTCCTTTGCCGCCGGGAAAATAATCGTTCTGGATGTCGATCAGGATTAAAGCTGTTGTCATGGTCTTATTGTAACAAAAAAGCCGCCCCGGTCAGGTGCGGCTCGTTCTCTTGTGGAGAAAAATACTTACTTTGCCTTCAGGATGACTGATCCCAACGCAATCGTTGAACCATCCGCGGCACTGATATCGATGAATTGGATTATGACCCAATCGGTGATACCGGCAGAGCTCAGGTCGAAGTCACGCGCGAATGTCCCCGCTATTCCCCCGGAAGGCGTGACTGTCAGGTTGGACTCATTGACCTTGGTGCCATCTGTCAGGTAAATCCGGTAGGCAAGTGTGTTTTCAAAAGGCAGGACGCTCAGGCTGCCTTTGACTGTGAATGGATTGCTATTTGTGGTCCAGACACCGGGTGAGTCAACGTTGATGACATGTTCAGTTCCGCCGGTGGTGGAGGTCACACGCATCAGCCAGAGCCGGTTGTCGATCAGCCAGTAGTTCTGTTTCTGCGGCAGCGCCGGGCAGCAGGATGGGTCGTTGGGGCCATGTGTGAGCATGCCCAGATGGATCACGCCGGAAGAAATGTCGATGGAGTTGATCAGAACCCGGTCACCCAATTCCGCCTGGCTCTGCTGGTGGGGTTTGCCAGCCTGATTGGTGACGGCAATCACGGATTCAAATACCCCGCTGCCGCCGCCATTTTCGGCCAACAGGATGGCGGCATCGCCTGCGCCGTCTCCGTTCAGATCCCCGAATGCAACCACATCAAGCATGCGTACGTTATAAGGGTCTGAGCTCGATCCAGTTGTGAAGGATCCGTTCACCAGTGTGACAGTGCGGTCATAGGATGGCGCGTGGTATGTGCCGTTCTTTAACATGTCCAGCGTCAATTCAGACGAAACAGGCGTGGCCGTGGCTGTGCCCGTGGGTGCTGGTGTCACAGGCGTGTTCGTGGGAGTCGCAATATTGGGGACGGTTGCTGTGGACGGTAATGCTGTCTCCGTGGAAATTGCGGCAATGGTGGCAGTCGGTGTGGATACAACGGTTGGGATGTTGCAGGCCGTGACAGCCAGTAGCAGGGCAACAAGGGGCAGGAATATTTTGTGGTTCATGTTGTTATCCTTTCGGGTCAGGGAATTATCGGTAGCCATGTGGAGCCGTCAGTGGTGCGGAAAAGCTGGCTGTGTCCGGCATCGTCCACGCGCGTGAGCGCCCATCCGGCGAAGCGGCCATCAGGTGCGGGGACAAACTCGACCTGTGACAGGCGCCCGCCTAGGTCCAGTGTGGCAGGGGTTGTCCCCCAGGTTTGCGCACCGTCGAGAGTCTGGTACAGTCTTGCGTCTCCATCCCAGGCCCAGCCATGCGATGCATCCGCAAAAGCCGGCAGGCCCGGCTTGATCACCTTGCTGGCGTCGGCCGGATCGCCGCTCCAGGTGAGACCGCCGTCATGTGTGGTATAGAATGTGAAATCTGTGCTGTCCGGTTTATAGATCATCAGCGGCAGGAAGCCGTCGTTCCCAAAGAAGACCGGCGCCTGTGACGTGTACTGGTAGGCCGCGTAACCCGCTGGGAGGGGCAGAGCTTGCTGCGACCAGCTGGCGCCGCTATCGCGGGTTTCATACAGATAAACCTCCCCGGCTTGCGGGATGGTCCCCGTCACCCAGCCGGTATCCGCGTTGAGGAAAGTCATGCCGTTCTTAATGCCACCCAGGGGCAGGCTGTCTGAAAAACCCGCCTGGCTCGGGTCATTATGGAAGACACTGACCCACGTCGCGCCGCCATCAGAGCTCTGGAAAAGTTCAACCGCTTCTGACCCGGCTCCCGCTCCCCGCTCAGCCAGAATTCGTCCGGTGCGGGTGTCCAGGAACTGGAGATACCCGCCTCCAAAGGGGACCAGGTTGGAACTCCACGTAACCCCGCTGTCGCTGGTCCGGAGGAGCGTGCCGGAGAAGAAATCCGTGCCGGGAACCAGTACCCAGGCATTGCTGGCATTCAGAACGACCAGGCTGGTCGAGTAGCCGATCGGCCCGGCTCCGGGAGGGGTGGCATTCAACCAGGTCCTGCCTCCGTCAACCGTCCGCAGCACATGGCCGCCGTCGTTGATGGCGATCCCCCAGCCGTTATTCTCATCCTGGAAATCAATCCGGGCTAGCACCGGGGAGGGAAAAGCTGCCAGCGCAGGCGGGAGGGCAGTAGGTGTGGCGGATGGAACGGGTGTGCCGGCCAGGGATGGAACAGGTGTGGCAGGGCTGCTGCCCATGGACGCCTCGGAGGTGGGGGGTGAAGCCGGCGTGGCTGTGCCGGCCTGGCAGCCGCAGGTCAGCAAGGCCAATCCCAAACCCAGAACAAGCAGGAGTTTTCTCCCGGTCATTAATTTATCCTTGGAAGGATGGATTTACTTGACCAGGAAAGAATTCAGGATCGCTTCAAATTTTGCCAGCACGGCGGCGCGATCAAATTCGACCACAGTGCCAGGTGGATAATTCCCAATATTGGTCGAATGGATCAGGAAGATCAACTCAAAGCATTGGTTTTCCCATACCGTGCGGTAGGCTACCTGGTCATAGCGGTTCCCGGCTGCCGCGCCGCTGAATTCGCTGCGGGTGAAAGTTTGGTTGCCGATGCTTACCAGGCCGGTGACGGTCTCGGCGTTTTGTGTGGATGGCTGGGTGCAGGTTGAAACGATCGCCGGATCAGTTGAGGCAGCCAGAAGCAGGTACGCTTCGCTCAGGTTTGTCCTGGGAGAATAAAAGGATGGGTTGATGAAATCGAGTGTCAACAGGGGCGTGCCCTTGAGATTGACCGGGATCTGGACATCCGTCGGTGCGAATTCATCAGAGTAGCTGAGGGCGACCGGGTAGCGCGGGTCGGAAAATCCAAAAACCTGGCTGGCCTGTCCCGGCGGGTTGATGGCGATGCGCAGGGTGAATGGACCGCTCACCTGTGGGTCAACTTCAACGACATAATCCTGCGTGGAAGGCAGCGTGCCGCGCCAGAAGGGAAGATCCTGGAGCGAATCACCAAGGGGCTTTTTATCGACGCCAATCACATGGACCGGGTAAGCCGGCCCTTGGGGAATCGAGACGCTCATGATCTGGTTCTGCATGGCTGAAAGGATGTAGCGTTTGGCTGTATTGGCTGAACTCGTAGCATTGATCTCGATCCACGTCGCATTCGGGGCAAATCGGATGCGTTCGGCATTCGCCTGGGGATCGAAGACGACGCCTGGTGTGGGAGTCGGCTCGCTGGTCGGCGTGGGGACCAGAGTGGGTGTCGGGACGCTGGTATCGATTATGACCTTGACAGGCGGAGAAGCAGCCAGCATGGGTGCCAGCCGGCTCCAGGTGGTGCCTCCGTCAATGGTCTTGTAGAGCGCCGAGGTGTCGTTCTCCATGATCAAAGCCCAGCCGGTGGTGGTGCTGATGAAATCAAGAGCTGAAACGGAGCGGGAGTCGTTTTGTGTGAAGTCGAGGTTGGATGTCAGGGTCTGCCAGGTGTGAGCACCATCGTGGCTGGCGCACAGTGCGTTACTGCACAATGCAAACAGGTCCTGGGGTGAGACCACCTGCAGTTGCGGGAATGTGCCGGCAGACTCGAGCGTACCCGGCAGGAGCGACCATTCCGCGCCGCCGTCCCGGGTGATGTAGAATGCCAGTTGGTGGGAAACGGAATTGCCTTGATTGTCCATTTCCATGAGGTTGACCGCCAGCAGACCGTTTTTATCGTCGAAAAAGGTCGGTGAAGCCCCCGCGACCAAGGCGTGGGTGAGGGCTTCCGGCAGGACCAGGTTGCGGACCTGCCAGGTGTTGCCCAGGTCAAAGGAAATTTGCAGCCTTACGACGCCGGTTGATTCCATGGAACCCAAATCCCCATTGATGATGATCATCCGGCCCGGTTCGTAGAAAAAGCTGTCATTGCAAATGTTGCAGAGATGGATCGTGCCGGGTGGCAGCCCTTCTTCCCCTGTAGGGGCTCTGGCCGGGATGGGTGCCCAGGTTTTCCCGCCATCGCTGGTCCCGGAAAGCGAAAAATAGACATTCCCTGCGCCGACATCACCCGTAACTGCCCAGCCGTTCAGCGCGTCCCGGAATTCCAGGCCGGAGGCTGGTCCATTTGGATACTCCATCCAGGTCAGCCCGTCATCCGTGCTGTGCAGAAGGTCATACATGCCGCTGTCTGTTAAAGGCATCGGCAGCCAGGCAGTCTGCGCGTCTAGGGGGAAAAAGCCATAAGGCATGATTTGCCCTTCCGGCGTGCGGTCCACCCAGGTTCCCCCGCCGTCGCTGCTGTGGAGCAGGCGCCCGGAACCCGTCCAGGCCCAGCCTTTGTCCGCATCGATCATCTTAATGCTGGAGATTGGCGGAGCAGGCGTGGTTGTAACCGGGAGCGGGGTGGCTGTCGCAGTTTCGGTTACAGCAGGCGTGGCGCTCTGTGGCACATTGCCGGATGGTGGTGTAAGTTGACTGAGCGGGCCGCAGGCAGACATTGCCACTGCAAGCGCGCAGAGCAACCAGAACTTGGACCAGGCATGCATACATTCCTCCTTCAAAAGGGAACGACCGCGGATTGGTTGACGCGGCCTTCTAAAGACGAGCAATCGAAGCAGAATGTTCCCTGCGCCGGGAATTCATCCCAGCCATTCAACCAGGCTGGCTTCTCCCTGGCCCACCCCCACACATAATGTTGCCAATCCGACGTAGGGGCGACCTTTATGGTCGCCCTGGTTGCTGTCGCCCTGTTTGCCCGCATCCTGGTCGCCCGCCCGCCGCCGCATCTCGTGCAGCAGCGTGGTCAGGATGCGTGCCCCTGAGCAGCCCAGTGGATGACCCAAAGCAATCGCTCCGCCGTTGACATTAACGATTTCCGGGTCGAGGCCCAGGTCTTCGATGACCGCCAGCGATTGGATGGCGAAGGCCTCGTTCAATTCGACCAGGCCAATGTCCTCGACTTTTAATCCGGCACGCGTGAGCGCTTTCCTGACTGCCGGGACGGGCCCCAGCCCCATGGTGCGCGGTGGCACTCCGGCAGCGGCAGAAGATAGGATGCGCGCCAGCGGTTTCAGCCCAAGCGCCTGCGCTTTTTCTGCGCTCATGACCAGCAGGGCCGCTGCCCCATCGTTCAGGCCGGAGGAGTTCCCGGCGGTGACCGTCCCGCCTTCTTTACGGAAAGCGGGTTTCAGCTTCGCCAGGCTTTCCAGCGAAGTATCCCGGCGCGGGCGTTCATCCGTATCCACCACTTTTGGGTCGCCTTTGCGTTGCGGTATCACCACTGGGAGGATCTCTTCGGCGAACTTTCCAGAATCAATTGCAGCAATGGCGTGCTGGTGCGAGCGCAGGGCAAATTCATCCTGCCTCTGGCGGGTAATATGCGGGCGCTCGGCGGCGATATTCTCGGCCGTCTCGCCCATCGACTCGGTGCCGTACCTTTCCTGCATCCTGGTATTGGGATAGCGCCAGCCCAGGGCGGTGTCATAGGCGGTCAGGTTGCCGAAGGGGAATCCGCTCTCAGCCTTGGGCAGCGAATAGGGCGCCCGGCTCATCAACTCCACGCCCCCGGCGATATACACTTCTCCTTCACCAGCGCGGATGGCACGCGCCGCCTGGTTAACAGCGTTCAGCCCGGAGGCGCACAGCCGGTTGACGGTCACGCCCGCCACGCTGGCGGGCAGCCCGGCCAGCAGCAGCGCCATGCGGGCCACATTGCGGTTATCCTCCCCGGCCTGGTTGGCGCAGCCCAAATAGACTTCCTCCACCAGGGCCGGGTCGAGCTGGTTGCGCTCGATGATCGCCTTGATCACCAGCGCGGCCAGGTCATCCGGTCGGACGACCGCCAGCGCGCCGCCCAGGGCGCCGATGGGTGTACGAATGGCATCAATTATGACAGGGATGGGCATGGGGTCTCCATATAAAGTCATAAGTATGAAGTCAACTGAATTCTGAGTGTCATTCTACTGCTTCTTGTAAAAATTGTCGAATTGAAGAACATCTTCCCATGTGCGGAACCGCAGCAGCCGCCACTCCCCCCAATTTTTTCTTCAAATTGGGGGATGCAAGGGGGCTGATACTGCTGAAATGATGATCAAATCCATTGTTTGGTCGGTCAAAAGCCTTCGCAGACTGGTTTGCAGGATATTCGTATCCCTGATTTATGACGCATGGCACTACCCGGCGTTATCAGACAACAGCATAATCCATATTGAAGTACAATCAAGGCGAGAATTGTCCAATTTCCCCACAAGGAGACCCGCTCGATGCCTGCAAAAGGTTGGATTGAAGTCAACGATCTCTACTGTAAAGGCTGTGAACTCTGCGTCACAGCCTGTCCTCCGCAAGTGTTGGCGCTGAATAAAGAGCGCCTGACGCCCAAAGGGTACCACCCGGCGCATGTCTTCAAAGAGGGCTGCACCGGGTGTGCCATCTGCGCCATCGTCTGCCCGGATGCGGCTATCACGGTCTACCGGGAAGTCACCAAGGCGGCTGTAGCTGCTGCATAATTTAACCGCGCATTGGCGAAGATTGCGAAGTTTTTATATGGTTTTCTTCGCGCTCTTCCCTTCTTCGCGGTAAATCTTTGGAGATAAATATGCCACGTGAATTATGGGAAGGCAACCAGGCGATTGCCGAAGCCGCCGTCCGCGCCGGACTTGAGGCCTATTTCGGCTATCCGATCACTCCGCAGAACGAAATCCTGGAATGGCTGGCGCGCCGCATGCCGGAACTCGGCCGGGCGTTTGTCCAGGCTGAGGCGGAATTGGGCGCGATCAACATGGTCTACGGCGCAGCCTGTACGGGTGCGCGCGTGATGACCTCCTCCTCCAGTCCCGGAATCAGCCTGATGATGGAGGGATTATCGTACATAGCTGGCACTGAGATCCCGATGGTGCTGGTCAATGTGATGCGCGGCGGGCCGGGCCTGGGTAACATCGCCCCCTCGCAGGGCGACTACAACCAGATCTGCAAGGGCGGCGGTCACGGCGATTACCACCCGATTGTGCTGGCGCCTGCCTCGGTTCAGGAAGCGGTGGATCTTCTTCCGTTGTGCTTCGACCTGGCGGAGAAATACCTGACCATCGCCTGTCTCCTGCTGGATGGCTCGATCGGCCAGATGATGGAGCCGGTCGAACTGCCGGTCATGCGCGAGGTCAAGCGCAGGGAATACCCCTGGTCCACCAGTGGCGCATTGGGTCGCTCGAGGCATTTCCTGACCTCGATCTACCTGGAGCCCTACGAGGAGGAGAAGACCAATATCCGCCTGCTCAAGCGCTGGCAGGAGGTGCAGGAAAACGAAATCCGCTATAAAGAATACCTGCTGGACGATGCGGAAATCGTCGTCATCGGGTTCGGGACGGCTGGCCGTGTGGCGCTTTCAGCGGTACGCGCCGCGCGTGCACAGGGCATAAAGGTCGGCTTATTCAGGCCGGTGACGGTTGCTCCCTATCCATACGAACGTGTGGCCGAACTGGCTGCGCAGGCTAAAACATTACTGGTGGTCGAGATGAACTCCGGACAAATGCTCGAGGATGTCCGCCTGGCAGTTAATGGTCATACGCCAATCGAGTTCTATGGACGCCTGGGCGGCGTGGTGCCGTTCCCGGATGAAATCCTGGGTGAAATCCAGCGTGTTACCCGGGAGACTCCCCCAATCGTGGACGACCCGGCCAAAGCCTGGTTGAAGCGCATGGACGCTGTGGTGAACAAATAGAGGTACATATGGCAATAATGACTCCTGAAAACCTGGTTTATGAACGTCCCCTGTCATATACAGACACCCCCACGACTTACTGTCCCGGTTGCACGCATGGCATTGCGCACCGCTTGATCGCCGAAGTACTGGACGAGATGGGTTTGACCGGCCGCACCATTGGCGTGGCGCCGGTGGGCTGCGCGGTCTTCATGTATAACTATTTCGCGACAGACTTCGTTCAGGCCCCGCATGGGCGTGCCCCGGCCATGGCGACCGGCATCAAGCGTGTCCTGCCGGACCGGATTGTCTTTACCTACCAGGGCGATGGCGACCTGGCTTCCATCGGCACGGGCGAAATTATCCACGCGGCCGCACGCGGTGAGAATATAACCGTCATCTTCATTAACAATACCAACTACGGCATGACCGGCGGCCAGATGGCCCCGACCACCCTGCCTGGCCAGAAGACCACTTCCTCGCCAAACGGCCGGGACGTGGAACTGCAGGGCTATCCAATCCGGATGGCCGAAATGCTGGCCACGCTGGATGGTGCCGGTTATATTGTCCGGCGCAGCCTGCATGACCCGGCCAACATCCGCAAGGCGAAGAAAGCCATCCGCACCGCCTTTGAGACACAAAAACGCGGCCTGGGATTCTCGCTGGTCGAGCTGCTCTCCACCTGCCCGTCCAACTGGAACCTGACGCCGGTGGAATCGCTGAAGTGGCTGGAAGAACACATGCTCCCATATTACCCACTCGGCGATTACAAGGTCTCCCCCTCCGTCGCCGCGTTGAAAATGTAGGGGCGACCCTTGTGGTCGCCCATATTGGCTGCGGTCGCCCTATATTGGCCTGCGGTTGCCCATATTGGCCTTGTGGTCGCCCCGTGGTAGGAACTGCTCTCTATTCTCTAATCTCTTTTCTCTATATAGGAGTACCCATGCAAACAGAAATCATCCTTTCCGGTTTTGGTGGACAGGGGATCATGTTCGCCGGTCAGATCCTGTCGTATGCTGCCATGGACTCAGGCCGGGAAGTAACCTGGATCCCATCCTATGGTCCGGAAATGCGCGGCGGCACGGCTAACTGCACGGTGGTTATCGCCGACGAAGAGATTGGTTCGCCGGTTGTGAAGAATCCCGACGCCGCGCTGGCCATGAACCTGCCCTCCCTGGACAAATATGAGCCGCTGGTCAAACCCGGCGGCGCGCTGGTCATCAATGCCTCGATGGTTGACCGTCCCGCCATGCGCACAGATATCACGACTGTGGCCGTCCCCTGCAATGAAATTGCGGAGGAGATCGGCAATCCGCGCCTGGCGAACATGGTGGCGATCGGTGCACTGCTGGCCTGTATGAACATGCTTACCCTGGCAGACATGGAAACGGCACTGAACAACCACATGCCGGGCCGGCATAAGAATTTGCTGCCCAAGAACGTTGAAGCGCTCAGCCGGGGGGCCGAGTTTGCCCAAAAAAGCCTGAAAAAATAATGACGGAGCCCGCCTCTACAAGAGGCGGGTTTTTCTTTATGTGGCATGAATACGGATAATTATTATCATAATTATGATATAATATACCCGTTATCGTGGAAATCAATGAATCATTCACTTTCCGACATTAACCTTGATGATCTGGTCACAGCTTTTGGATGGGAGCACAATCCCATGCTGGGTGGGCTGGTGCGTTTTGTCTTTCGGGGTGCAGCCCGGAAATTTGCCGGCCAGATGGTGTCCTTTGACAGACAGGTCGGACTGGCTGGCCTGCCGGAAGGTGCACGCCAGGCTCTGCAGGTTTATGTCAAAGATGTGCGCGTTTTTGGCCGGGAGAACCTGCCTGCCTCCGGGCCGGTGCTGTATCTCTCGAACCATCCGGGCATGACGGATACCCTGTGCTTATTCGCTGCCCTGCGCCGGCCGGACTTGCGAATTATCGCTTTACGCCGCCCTTTCCTGCAGGCCCTTCCGAATATCTCCCAACAGCTTATCTTTCTGGGCTCTGATCCGGCTGAACGCATCGGCGCAGTTCGAAAAGCTGCCAGCCACCTCCGGACGGGTGGGGCGCTGCTGTCTTTCCCGGCCGGGGAAATCGAACCCGACCCGGATGTTTATACTGGCGCCTATGAATCGCTCGATCGTTGGCTGGATTCGGCCGGTGTCTTCATCCGTTTCGCGCCGGAGACGCAGATCGTCCCGGTCCTGGTGCGCAATGTGCTTTGGAGTAAGGCTGTCCGCCACCCGCTGACCCATTTCAGGGCCGGCCGCTCGGAACGCGAACGCCTGGGCGCTTCCTTCCAGCTTTTACTGCAGATCCTTTTCGACATCACGCCGGTAACGGTCAGGGTGCAGGTCGCACCTCCGGTCGGGTTGGGCGGGATCGGTTCCACGGATACAGCCGCCATCCATGCAGCCGTGCTGGAAAGGATGCGCTCCCTGGTTCTGCATCCACCTGTTGGAGCAGGCGTTGCCGGAATTTGACACTGTTTTATCCGTATTTTATTTCTGGGAGATAAACATGAACCTGACCTGGAAGCGTATTGGCATCATTCTGGCTGACCTTGTCACTGCAGGCATGCACCTTTATTCAGCCTTTGCTCTCTACCCGCCGCCTCAATTAAGCCCCGATCCTTTATTTACCTTGAACGGATTGGGTTATTTGGGCCTCCTGGGCGCTTATTTATTGCCCATTCCTTTCTTCCAAAAGCGCCATAAACTGGTCTGGTGGGTGCTGGGCGGATACGCGCTCTTGACGATCGTCCTTTGGGTCATTATCGGCGATAAAAACTTTTCCACACTATCCGGCCAGGTGGGCCTCACGGCCAAAATCGCCGAATTGTTCCTGCTCGGCTTCCTTTGGGCAGATCGTCCGGGCAAATGAATTTCATGCCCGATTCTCAGGCTCTTTCCTGACACTGGCGGTAAAAAATCATGCATATATGCCGGAAAGTTACATTTGTGGGACCCTGCCAGGCCGTGATAAGCGAGGAGGAGCTCCCCGCGCCGGCCTTTGGTGAGATACTGGTAAAAACCAGGGTTTCGGCTATAAGTTCCGGGACCGAGATGCTCATTTATCGCGGACAATTTCCCACGGGTCTGCTCGTGGATGCGAACATTCCTGCGCTAAAACAGGATTTTCATTTCCCTTTGTCTTATGGTTATACTGCTGTGGGAAATGTCAGTGAATTGGGCCAGGGTGTGCCGGAAGACTGGCTGGGAAAGACAGTCTTTTCCTTCCAGCCCCATGTATGCCATTTTCTCGCCACCCCTGGGACGGTTTTCCCCTTGCCGGAAGGCCTCCCGGCTGAATCGGCTTGCTTTTTGCCAAATACCGAAACCGCGGTCAATTTTCTCCAGGACGGCGCGCCGCTGCTGGGCGAAAATGTACTCGTTTTGGGCCAGGGGGTCGTTGGTCTTCTTACGGCAGCCCTGCTCAGGCAATTTCCCCTGAACGCATTGATCACTGTTGACCCTTTCCCCGCCCGGCGTGAGGCTTCGCTCGCGCTGGGGGTGGACGCCAGCCTGGATCCGGGCGGCTCTGATTTTCAAGACCGCCTGCAAGCCCTTCTACCCCAGGGGGCCGATCTGACCTATGAAGTGAGCGGATCCCCCGCCGCATTGAACGAAGCCATTGCTGCAACAAGATTCAGCGGCCGGGTGGTGGTTGGTTCCTGGTACGGCAACAAGCCTGTCCAGCTTGACCTGGGAGGGACATTCCATCGCTCGCGCATTCGTTTGCTCTCCAGCCAGGTCAGCAGTATCGCCCCCGAGCTGGCCGGGCGCTGGGATAAATCCCGCCGATTTGAAGTGGCCTGGCAGGCACTGCAGCGCATCCATCCCGAAAAATGGATCACGCACCGTTTTGCCCTTGAAAAGGCGGCCGAAGCCTTTGATCTCCTTGATCATTCCCCGGCGGATGCCATTCAGGTTGTCCTGGATTATTGAGGTGACCATGTACACGCTTACAGTTCGACGCGATTTTATTGCCCAGCACGCTCTCATCGGGGGCAACTGGGGTGCTGAAAATCTACCCCATTCCCACCATTATGTGCTTGAATTGCAGATGGAAGGCGATACGCTCGACCGGCATGGTTTTCTGGTCGATATCGTCGAGGTGGAACGCGCCCTGGCTGATCTGCTAAGTGTTTATCGGGATCACCTGCTTAACGACCTGTCCGAATTCAGCGCACTCAACCCAAGTCTCGAGAACTTTAGCCGGATTGTGTGTATCTCACTCAACAATGGCATTCAGGCAAATAATATCAAGGCTGTCAAAGTCAACCTGTGGGAGAACGAAACCGCCTGGGCGAGTTATCGCATCGACCGCTAATTCCAGGCGCCCGAATGAAAATTGGCCTGGTTGTTTACGGTTCATTGGAAACTGTGAGCGGCGGATACTTTTATGACCGCAAACTGGCAGCCTCCCTGGAGAAACTCGGTAACCAGGTGCATGTTTTTTCCATCCCCTGGCGTAATTATGCCGCCCACCTGGCCGACAACCTGTCTTTTCGTCTCCCCCCGGATCTTGATGTACTGATCCAGGACGAGCTTTGCCATCCGTCCCTCCTTTCCGCCAACCGTCCTCCCCATCTTTATCCGATCATCAGCCTGGTGCACCATCTGAGATCTTCTGAAGACCATCTCAAGTTGCAGAACAGGCTGTATCGTTTCGTTGAGCGTGCCTATTTACGTTCGGTGGATGGGTTCATCTTCAATTCGAAGACGACACAACAGGAGGTATGCAATCTCATCGGGAGGGGTAAGCCATCCGTCATTGCCCACCCGCCTTCCAATCGTTTCAGCCGGGTGTTATCCGAGGCGGTGGTTGCTGAAAGAGCCATGCGGACCGGGCCTTTGCACATCCTCTTCCTTGGCAGCCTCATCCCTCGCAAGGGGGTATCCACATTGATCACGGCAATTTCCAGGCTCCCCGCCGGTTCTGTCAGCATCGATGTGGTTGGTTCGATGAAGAATGATCCAGTCTATGTCAGGAAGGTTCAAAACCGGGCGGCTGTGCTTGGCTTGAATGGTTGCATCAAGTTTCATGGTTTGCTTGACGATGAAAGCTTGCAGAAGATATTGGAACAGGCGCAAATTCTGGTAGTCCCCTCGTCCTACGAAGGCTTTGGCATTGTTTATCTCGAAGGGATGGCCTTTGGCTTGCCTGCCATCGGCACGACTGCCGGCGCCGCTTTCGAGATCATCCAGCCGGGAGAAAACGGATTCCTGATCCCTCCTGGCGATGATGTTGCTCTCAGTATTTTTCTCAAGACGCTTATGATGGATCGAAACCGGTTGCAGAGGTTATCGCTTAAAGCACTGGCCTCATACCATCAGGCGTCAGCCTGGGAGCAATCGTTGGAAAGCATTCATGGATTCCTTTCAAAGCTGGTAGCCTGACATGGATTATTCCTTTCCTCATTATTTGCTCGCCAAGCAAAGTGTGGACGACCGTGCCCTCAACCGCCGTGTTCTTGGCGACATGAAAGCCAGCCTGCCCGTGAAAGACCTCAATATCATTGAGGTCGGCGCGGGGATGGGCAGCATGCTGTTGCGTCTGCTGCGCTGGGATCTTTTCCCGGGGCAGATCGACTATACCCTGGTGGATGAAAATGCCGAAAATATCCACTTCGCCCGCGGCTGGCTTCCCGAAGCGGCTGCCCAAAACGGTTATCTGGTCGGACCTCTTAATGGGAACGGTATCCATTTGCGCACTCCAGCCTGTGATGTCCAAACCCATTTTGTGCAGGCGGATATTTTCGATTTTATTCATGTCCCAATCCAGTCCAGCGGATTTGCTGATTGCCCATGCCCTGTTGGATCTGCTGCCCCTGCCTGGGAGCCTGCCCAAACTCTTTTCGCTTGTCAAACCGGGCGGGCTCGCCTGGCTGACGGCCAATTTTGACGGTTTGACTGCTTTCGAGCCGGTCATCGATCCGGCGCTCGATGCCCATATCGAGACGCTTTTCCATCAGACCATGGACGAAAGGATCACCAAAGGCCGCCGCTCTGGTGACAGCCGCACGGGACGGCACCTTTTTGCCTATCTGGAACAGGCCGGGGCGCTGGTCCTGTCAGCGGGCGCTTCGGACTGGGTGGTGTATCCTGTTCATGGGCAATACCTCGCTGACGAGGCCTATTTCCTCAAGTTCATCCTGCATTTTTTCGAGACTTCGCTTACCGGGCACCCGGAACTGGACCAGGCGCAGTTTGCGCGCTGGCTGGCACAAAGGCGGGCGCAGGTGGAAAATGGCGAATTGGTTTATATTGCCCACCAAATGGACTTCCTGGTGAGAGTATAATGAATGCATGAATTTTCTCATCACCGGCGCAGCCGGATTCCTTGGTTCGCATCTTGCCAACCAGTTGGCTCGGGAAGGGCACGCGGTACGTGGCCTGGACGACCTTTCCACGGGTGACCCGCAGGTGCTCGACCCGGATGTTCATTTCACGCGCGGCGATGTAAACGACCGCCCAAAGCTCTGGACTCTGCTCCAGGAGGTGGATTGTGTCTACCACCTGGCGGCGCGTATCTCTGTTCCAGAGTCGATGCTCTACCCGCGCGAATACAATACCTCCAATGTCGGCGGGACCGTCAGCCTGATGGAAGCCATGCGGGATGTGGGCATCCGCCGCGTGGTGCTGGCCTCCTCCGGGGCCATCTATGGCGACCAGGATATCCAGCCGCTGCCCGAAGGACAGACGCCGCGCCCGCGTTCGCCTTATGCGGTCAGCAAGCTGGCGGCTGAATATTACGTCTCGACTATCGGCAAATTGTGGGGCATCGAAACGGTATCCTTGCGGATCTTCAATGCCTACGGTCCCGGTCAGCATTTAACCGCCTCCCATCCGCCGGTGGTGCCTTACTTCCTGCGTCAGGCCGTCCGTGGTGGTACCCTGGTCGTCCACGCTGACGGGTACCAGACCCGCGATTATGTCTACGTGGATGATGTCGTCTCTGCCATGGTTGCTGCTGCAACTGCACCGAATATCAACGGGTTGGTGATCAATGTCGGTTCCGGGGTTGAGACCAGCCTGCGCGGCCTGACAAAGCTGGTGCTCGAAGTGACTGGCAGCCAGGCGAACGTGGTCTACAATGCCCAGACCTCCGGCGGCGTCTCGCGCCTGTGCGCCGATCTGAAACTGGCAGAGCAAAAACTCAATTACAGGCCGGCCTTAAAGCTGGAAGAAGGGCTGCGCTTGACGTTGCAAAAAGATGCCCGTTTCAAGCTCTCGAAATAATAAACCACAAGAAACATAATCCTAGCCACCTGACAATTTGCAGCCAGTGGTGGTCGAGTAGCCCCGAATGGTTTTTGAGGGCGTATCGAGACCACATTATCAAGTTGACAAATCCTGCTCCCACCTGTGGTTGATATGACCGCCTCCGCCTGCCTTCCTGCGCCAATTCTATGCTCGTCCCACCCTGACCGTCGCCCGCGAGCTGCTTGGGAATGCGCCTCGTGCGGCTGCTGGATGGCGTCCGGCTCAGCGGGATCATCACCGAAACCGAAGCGTACATCGGCGAAGAAGACCTGGGTTGCCATGCCCGCTCCGGCAGGACGCCCCGCAACGCCGTCATGTACGGTCCGCCGGGCTTTGCCTATGTCTACTTCACCTACGGCATGCACTGGATGCTGAACGCGGTCACCCAGGCGCCGGGCTTCCCGGCTGCGGTCCTGCTGCGCGCCATCCAGCCGCGCGAGGGGGCGGAGATCATGCTTGCCCGCCGCCAGGGGCGGGATACCCTTGGCCCGGCCAAGTTGACCCAGGCGCTTGGCGTGGATGCAATCCTGAACGGCGCCGACCTGTGCGACCCGGGCTCCGGGCTGTGGATCGAAGCCGGGGATCCAGCTGGCCGAGGCGGATGTGCTCATTGGTCCGCGCGTCGGACTCTACACCGTCCCCGAGCCCTGGAAATCCATCCCCTGGCGCTTCCGAATAGGAAGGCAATAGGACGCTGACAAACGCGGATGGTGCGGATTCACGCGGATTCATGAAAGAATTGTTTCACAGTATCTTTTTTACCCCAGCCGGGTCCCCGCCCATCTCCCCGTCTCCCCGTCTCCCCGTCTCCCCGTCTCCCCATCCCCCCATCCCCCCGTCTCCATCCGCTCATACCAGCTGGGAGATTTGATAATAATTTTGGTATAATTTATCCAGTATTCCTTTACAGAATGTGGCCCATGGAAGGAGATTTTCATGAACCAGGATAAGAACACTGCCGGGAAATCTGGGGGATTCACGGACGAGGAAAAAGCCGCCATGAAGGAGCGCGCCCGGGAGCTCAAGGCGGCTGCCCGCGCGGCAGAGGACAAGGCGGAAGGGGAAAGCGCCGTGCTCGCCAACATCGCCGGTCTGCAGGAACCGGATCGGGCCATGGCCAGCCGGCTGCATGCCATCATCAAAGCCAGCGCGCCGGGCCTCTCGCCGAGACTCTGGTACGGGATGCCCGCGTATGCCAAGGACGGCAAAGTTGTCTGCTTCTTCCAAAGCGCGCAGAAGTTCAAGACACGCTACGCGACCTTCGGCTTCAACGACGCCGCGAACCTCGACGAGGGTGCCCTGTGGCCGGTCGCCTTCGCGCTGAAGGAGTTGACCGCTGCCGGAGAAGCAAAGATCGCTGCGCTCGTGAAGAAAGCCGTGGGATGACAATTCCCCCAAGGCATCATCCACGCACTAAAGTTTGTAATTGTCATTTTGTTTTTTTGCTTTTATGTGGGGTCATTTTCCCCCCATGTAAATGCCAGCCGCGGGATGCAGGGAGTCAGCTCATGGGAAGTGGCTAAAGTTGGAAATGAACTGCAGATCTCGTATGGGGACGGCAACAATCATCCACAATATGGCGTGCTGCATTTGGACAGCGGATATTTTCGCCTGAATTATGGCCCTTCGTCAGGTTGGGGAACCTCCATCGTCCTGCCCCCGGCTTTTTGGAGCGGCGGAACCTATTACCAGGGAACTCCGGTCACGGCTGCCTGGCAAATCGAAGGCTCAAACCTGGTTCTCTCCATTGCCGGGACGATCAGCAGCTTGCATGTGAATATCCAGGTTGAACTCCTGCCGCCGGGGCAGGGCAGCATCAGCGCGCATGTCTCAACGACTGTTGAAGGCAGCCTCCCGTTGGATGACCGTCCGGGCGAGGCTTTCAAACCTGTCATGCTCTCTTCCATGCATATTTCCTCAACCATATGGGATGCCCAGGCAGCCTTTATCGATTGCCGGACCTTTCCGATCCCTGCAAGCGGGTGGTTGATCCAGCCTCCGCCCCAGTTGAATGCTCAAAAATTCGGATTGATCGGCGGCACATCCACCTGGAAGGCCAATGCTCCCACCATGTGGATCCTGCTCGATCAGCCGAGGCAGGTGGCCGGCTGGGTGACTGCGAGTGTCGATCCGAATGACGATAACCTTGGATTTTGGGCTGCTTCTGACGCAGTTCTCTCATCCTGGAGTTACACGGCGGTTGCAGCCTCAGGGCTTCGCATCGGCTGCAGCTTTCTCCCATCCGTCTTCAAGAATTAATCGAAAATCCGGTTCGTCAAATGGCCGTATCTACCTCGAAAATTTTAGATTAGGAATTTTTACCACGACGGACACCAAGGCGCACGAAGGAAGAACCTTTTTCCTTTCCTTTGTGTCCCATTGTGTCCTTAGTGGTGAGATTTTTTCCCATCCAGCCTATAATGTAACATTGTCGAGCTACTCACAGGTGTCATTGCCTGTACCTGTGTGTACTGGCACAGGTGCGACCCGCCGTTGTTTGTAGGGGCGACCCGCCTGCCCCCGCCCTTTGGGGTGTGGTCGCCCTGTTTTTGTAGGCGCGACCCGCCTGCCCCCGCCCTTTGGGGGTGTGGTCGCCCAAGGCCGCGAATCAATCTCCTGTTCGAAGGGCAAAATCGCCTATTTTGAGATTGCTTCGCCTGCACTTGCAGCAGGTGCAAGCGTCGCAAAATGCGCTCCTCGCATTGTAATTGGTCCTGGATTTTGCTATACTTTATGCAATTCAAATTCATTCTGCCTGATCACCTTTACCGTTCCAACCGGGTAAGATATTCGTGGGATGAAAATATTTCATTATGAATCAGATTAAATCCATGACGTAAAAAAATCCTGATTGCAGACTAAAAGGAGAGGTGAGTGATGAAAAGTTTTGCAGGACGGGCAATATTGTTTTTATGCCGGCGATCCGATGATGCCCGATCAATTGATCAATCAATGGTGTTTTCGGGTGGGGAAGTGATTCCCCGGGATCGCTCACGATGAAAAAAACAAGGAAACCGGCTCTCAAAGCCTGGATGGCTGGATTGATCTCCACTTTGTTGTTGGTTGCATTGCTCGTGCCTCCGGCAGCAGCCCAGACACCTGCGCCGACCCTGCCGCCAGTCTCCATCGATGTGCCTTACGAATCGCAAATCGGCAACCAGAATAAGATCGGTGAATCCGAATCGACCATTGATCGGTACGGATGTGGGATTTCCTCACTTGCCATGGTGTTTAGAAGATTCGGGCTGGATACCGATACCGACCGGACCAATTCAGCTTTATCGAAAGCCGGCCTGCTCTCCGATGCCTATCTCGTCTGGGACCAACCCTCCCTGTTCAGCAAGGCCACCGGGGACCTGGTTAAATCGATCGAATATGTCTGGACTTCCAAGACAAATAATTACCAGGAGCGGGTCAACCAGGAATTATCAGCCAACAATCCAGTGATGGCCTACCTGTCAAAGACGACCGTCAATGATAAAGGCGAATCAAATACGAAAACGCATTACGTGGTCATTACGGGAAGGGACGCACAGGGTAATTTTACGATCAATGATCCGTATAAAAATGATTCGGCCGCCGGTAAGGATATCCCCTTCAATCAAAATGCCATCGGCGCCTCATTAAGCAATGTTGTAAATTACGCGTTCATTTCCTCCACCGATGCGCCGCCAACGAATGGCATCCCTCTCATCCCTGAGGTGGCCGGGACGTACCGGTTATCAGGCGGGTCACGCGGACCTCTTCGCAATCCATTGAGGAAGGGGGAGGACCTGGCGGGATGGCAGGGTGTCCGCTGGCAGGAGTTCCAGGGTGGCGCGATCTATAGGATCGCGGACAGGCCGGAGGGCTATGCACTCTATACTCCGATCTGGAAACGCTACGTGGCGGAGGGCGGTCCTGGCAAAATGGGGCTTCCCTTGCGCGGCATCTATGCGTATCCATCACACGGTACGATTGAATGGCAGGCTGATTTTGAGAAGGGCTCCATCCTCTGGTCGGATGGTGACGCATACAGCAAGATCAGAGTCCTCCTTCCAGACAGCGCCATCCGCGTGGAATATTTCGATAATGCTGATCTATCCGGTCAACCCGCCTATACCCGGCTGGTTGAATCGATCCGCCAGCACTGGGGCAGCGGCCGTCCGGATATGTCGGTGAAAAACTTGGATTCGCATTCGATCCGCTGGTCAGGCTCTTTGAATGTGTGGTTTCCCCTTGGTTGGTCGTATAATTTCCGTGAACAAATCAACGGGAATTACAGGATTTTCATTGATGGGAATTTGATCGTTGATGGATGGGGTAAACCGGGAAAAGACAGCTTTTCACAATACTTAAAAGAGGAATACATGCCATCCGGGTTGAATTCTCGAAGAAGGGCAACCCTGCATATGCTGGAGTTGCCTGGGCAGCCTGGCCGGGTGTACGCAGCCCCGGCTCGGATCAAACGGACACTCCCAGCCTGATCCCGGTGGCGCACGCCGCTGAACCGGATGCCGGGAATTGGGATACGCCCATCGATGTCCTGCCGGATCCGCAAGGATCCTCATCTCCGGCCACTCCCACGGCTGAACCTCCGCAAGAAGGAGCCAATTCGCCGGATGGACCGGTCAGGACTTTCTTTGATGGCATGAACCAGAGGAATGAAGATGTGATCCTGTCAGCGTTTGAGCCGTCAGCCCGTTTGCTGGCTCGTCCAGTCTTTTCATTCGCTTTCAGCCAGGCGGAAGAAAACGGCCTTGCTGTCACTTTTAATAATATGGATTATTCAATCCTCTCCCAAACGGAAAGCGACGCCATCGTCTATGCCGGAGGCACGCTGACAGTCGCCACTTCACAAGACAACAGTCAAGTGGACAGTGACTTTGGGCTGGATGTGCCTGTGACCCTCAAAGATAATCGCTGGTATGTGACTTTGGATCTTCAAGCACTCTATAAGTTCCTGCAAGTGGAATACGGTTATTAAGCATGAAACCCGGTGTGCGGGTCCGTCCATCCCCTGGCGCTTCCGAATAAGGAGGCAATAGGACGCTGATAAACGCGAATTGACGCGGATGCACGCGGATTCATGAAAGAATTGTTTCACAGTATCTTTTTTACCCCAACCGGGCCCCCGCCCATCTCCGCGTCTCCCCTTCTCCGCGTCTCCGCGTCTCCGTGTCTTCCCTTCTCCCTCATTTCCGTCTTTCGAGTGGTCGTTATGTTGGAACTGATGCGCTTGCTGGGAGAATATCAGGAAGGGATACTGTAGCCTCGGTTATTGGACAAGAACACGGATTCTGTTAGAATATCGATCTGGCCTATGACATCTACCACTACAAACCGTTCATCGCTTACACGCTTCGCTTGGCTTTCGATTGCTGCCGCCATCACCACCATTGCACTAAAAGCCATTGCATATTTCCTGACAGGCTCGGTCAGTTTGCTTTCCGATGCGCTGGAGTCTGTCGTCAACCTTGTTGGCGCGCTGATGGCATTGGCGATGTTGATCATCGCCGCTCGTCCGGCCGATGAGGAGCATGATTTCGGACACAGTAAGGCCGAATACTTTTCCAGCGGCGTCGAAGGAACTTTGATCCTGTTGGCTGCTGCAAGTATCATCGTGACGGCTGTACCACGGCTGATCCATCCCAAGCCGCTTGAGCAAATTGGGTTTGGAATGGGAGTTTCCATTGCGGCCTCGCTCATCAACTTTTTTGTCGCACGGGTGTTGCTGCGGGCTGGCAAACAACATCATTCGATCACCCTTGAAGCCGATGCCCGCCACTTGATGACAGACGTCTGGACCTCCGGGGGCGTGCTGGTGGGGGTCGGCCTGGTGGCGTTCACGGGTTGGGCAAGACTGGATCCCATTGTGGCTTGCCTGGTGGCGGCTAATATCGTTTGGTCGGGGGTCAGCATCGTGCGCAAGTCCGTTTTGGGCTTGATGGATACGGCTTTGCCAACTGAGGATCAAAACAAGCTGCAGAAGGCCTTGGAACCGTATGCCAGGGACGGTGTCCAGTTCCACGCACTGCGCACGCGCGACGCCGGGGCGCGCAAGTTTGTATCCCTGCATGTGCTGGTTCCCGGTCCATGGACAGTTCACCGCGGTCATCACCTGCTGGAGGAAATAGAAGCTGACATCCGCCAGGCACTGCCGGGTGCTACCGTGTTTACGCACATGGAGTCACTGACTGACCCGGCTTCATGGGATGATACGAGTTTGGATCGTATGGAAGCCCCGCCGCTCGCATCGCCAGCAAAGCCTCCACAACAATCATCAGATGGAGATGCCCATCCCTTGGAAAACGAAGGTTCATGATCAGTCTCAATGCCGTTCTCGCCCGGTGAGTGGCCCTGCGCAGGTTCCCCCGCCAGGAACACGCAACAGGCGGGACGCCCGATAGAGCCGGGTGCAAGCAGGGCGAACACATACCCCGGCCGGCCCACGCCCATCTCCCCATCTCCCCATCTCCCCATCTCCCCGTCTCCCCATCTCCCCATCTCCCCTTCTCCCCATCTCCCCGTCTCCCGTCTCCCCATCTCCTGGTCTTTTCGGGAGGCCCGCGGCCGGGGGCTGGGGCGGATGCCAAAAAGGAACCGCACGCAGTGCCGCTGAGGCGATTTTGGATGTACAATAAGGGCATCAGTTGAGGAGGATTTGCATGCCAGGCAGGACAAAGAACAACGGCGCAACACTCGATTTTCAATCCCAACTCTGGGCGGCGGCGGACAAGCTGCGCGGCCACATGGATTCTTCGGAATACAAGCACGTGGTGCTGGGGCTGATCTTCCTGAAATATATTTCCGATTCGTTCGAAGAAGTGCATGCGCAACTGCTGCAGGAAAGCGACGCCGACCCCGAAGACCGGGACGAATACCTGGCGAAGAATGTCTTCTGGGTGCCGCAGGAAGCGCGCTGGTCGTTCCTGCGCGGCAAGGCCAAACAGCCCGAGATCGGGAAATTCCTGGATGACGGCATGAGCGCCATCGAGCGCGACAACCCCGTCTTGAAGAACATCCTGCCAAAAGAATACGCCCGCCCGACCCTGGACAAGACCCGCCTGGGCGAATTGATCGATTTGATCTCCGGGATCGGCCTGGGCAGCCAGGAGCAGAAATCCAAGGATGTGCTCGGGCGCGTGTATGAATATTTCCTGTCGCAGTTTGCCAGCGCCGAAGGCAAGAAGGGCGGCGAGTTCTACACCCCGCAATCGGTGGTGCGCGTGCTGGTGGCCATGCTGGCGCCCTACAAGGGCCGCATCTTCGACCCCTGCTGCGGCTCGGGCGGCATGTTCGTGCAGAGCGAAAAGTTCGTCCAGGCGCACGGCGGCAACCTGGATGACATCGCCGTGTACGGACAGGAAAGCAACCCGACCACCTGGAAACTGGCCAAGATGAACCTGGCCATCCGCGGCATCACCAGCGACCTGGGCACGGAGAACGCCGATTCCTTCCACCATGATCTCCATCCCGATCTGAAAGCCGATTTCATCCTGGCCAACCCGCCCTTCAACATGAGCGATTGGGGCGGGGACAGGCTGCGCGAAGATAAACGCTGGAAGTACGGCGTGCCGCCGGTCGGCAATGCCAACTATGCCTGGGTGCAGCATTTCATCCACCATCTTGCCCCGAACGGCACGGCCGGATTCGTGCTGGCGAACGGCAGCATGTCCTCCAACACCTCCGGCGAGGGCGAGATCCGCAAGGCCATCATCGAAGCCGACCTGGTGGATTGCATGGTGGCGCTGCCGGGGCAGTTGTTCTTCTCCACGCAGATCCCGGTGTGTTTGTGGTTCTTGACCCGCAACAAGGTAGGGGCGGGTCTGGATATTGATAAATCAAAATCCCCAACCGACAGACCCGCCCCTACGCGCAACCGCCGCGGCGAAACCCTCTTCATCGATGCCCGCAAAATGGGCACCCTGGTTGACCGTGTCCACCGTGATCTGACCGAAGAAGATATTGCGAAGATCGCCGATACCTATCATGCATGGTCTGGTAGGGGCGGGTCTGCATGGCAGGCAAGGAAGGTTGACCCTGCCGGGGTTGTAGCAGGCAAAGAACCTGTGCCAACCGGGGAGACCCGCCCCTACGCGGATGTGGCGGGTTTCTGCAAATCCGCCACCTTGCAGGAGATCCGGGAACAGGGCTACGTGCTCACCCCCGGGCGCTACGTGGGCGCGGCGGAACTTGAAGAAGATGATGAACCTTTTGAGCAAAAGATGGCGCGCTTGACGAAGGAATTGGAAGCGCAGTTTGAAGAGAGCGATAAGTTAGAAAAACAAATTCGTGCACAATTTGAGAAGTATTAGTGAAATAACAATGATTATCGAGACAGCCATTAAAGGAACTCTTGATAACACGATAGATGGAGATGGATTTGCGATTCCATTGATCATGGATACCAGATTGCATAAGACTATCGATTGGTCTGATATTCCTTGATATGCGAATTATGGAAGCAATAATACCTGATATGTACGATTTATTGCAGAATTACAGTATGATAGACGAATCAAAGTATCAACTGACAATGGTAGTGATATTGCTGTAGATACTTGTGATAGACCGACTAGGCGAACATGCTTGGTTATTCAGATATATGTGCAAAGATATCCTGTCATAGTGCAAGTCTTGGATTTATTACGGATCGATCATCAAAAGCTACAGAATAGATTTTGATATCTACATTATCTTACTATGCTGAAGTCGACGCAATTGGAGCACATACATGTTAGAACAGGTAGTGCGACAGATCGCAATTCCTAATACAAGATCTCAGAATTGTATCAAATTCCACTTCCTCCTCTTCCCGAACAACGTGCCATTGCAGGGATTCTCGGCGCGCTGGACGACAAGATCGAACTCAACCGCCGCATGAACGCCACGCTCGAGTCCATGGCGCGGGCGGTGTTTCGTCAGTGGTTTGTGGAAAGTGAAGATGCAAGAAGTGGGAAGATGAAAGCATTGGATGAGATTGCTCAATTTCGCTAAACGGATTGGCATTGCAGAAATATTCCACCAGAAGAAAATTGAATTTTACCTGGTTATCAAAATTGCTCAATTGAGAAAGCAATGATACCGAAGGTGGGACAAAGCCAGCATGAATGTCCGCATCAATATATTGTCGAAGACGGCGATATTCTTGTTTTCTTGGTCGGGAAGTTCGGAAGTTGTTATTTGGTGTGGCGGCAAAGGAGCACTCAATCAGCATTTGTTTAAGGTTACATCTGAAAAATACCCAAAATGGTTCTATTATCTTTGGACAAAATATCATTTACCTGAATTTCAGTGAAATTGCGGCATGGCAAAGCGACTACAATGGGGCACATTCAACGCCATCACTTGCAGATCCGCAAAAGTCCTTGTCCGCCTGATGAAGATAGATTACAAGAGATTTGACAAGTTTATGTCAACCTTTGTTGGATAAAATTATTGTCAACAATTATAGAATCCCGCACGCTGGCGAGTCTGCGGGATAGTCTGCTGCCGAAGTTGATGAGGGGCGAGGTGAGGGTGTCTGAACTATGATTAGAATGATTATGGGATGGACTATGATTGAGGCTGACGGTAATCATAGTATTCATTCAATCCAACAAATCACAGTTCCAGACTTTGCGCTGGTGAGTCTGCGGGATAGTCTGCTGCCGAAGTTGATGAGGGGGGAAGTGAGGTTGTCTGAACTAAGATTAGAATGATTATGGGATGGACTATGATTGAGCAAAGACGATTGCTAGGCCGAACGCTAGCGAGTCTGCGGAATAGCCTACCGCTAAGGTTCAGTAAAGTGAGATGTGAAGGCGTCTGTAACAAGCGTAATGATTCTTCTATAAGTTATGGAAATTAAAAAAATTTACCTTGCCTTTATCCAAAATACTAAATAAATTGCACACACTGCTGGGATAAAACTATGCCAAAATTTTCGGTAATTCATGAGGTAAAGATAATTGGAGTCGATGAGATCAACAAGACAATCACTATTGAGAAAATAACAACAGGCGTAAAGTATAAGATAAAGATACCAAAGTATTTCAATCTGGAAAATTACTTCCAAGTGGAAAAATATCTTTGCAGGACAGCCTTTGTTGATGGCGAATATACTTATTTTCTTGAACCTCTTCTATCTCGCGGCCAATCTCCTGTTGAAGCCAACAATCAAGCTATCGGAAATCCACAGAAGTATCAAGTTCCCCATTACTATACTACTCGAAAAGAGATAATATCAGTTTGCGAATTATATGGGCTTAATGATTTTTATCATATAACGCGGATCGAGAATCTGACCGGCATTTTTGCCAAGGGACTATTGTGTCGCAACCAGATGAAAGGTTTTATTGATATATCCAACCATGAGATTCAGGACTATCGTCACTATAAACACCTGCCTCAATACCCTGATTTGACCCTACATGATTTCATCCCTCTTTTTATTGCACCCAAACCTCCCATGCTAAGTGTATTACGAGAAATACAAAATAGCATTGTATATATCTGCATTTCCACTGACGTTCTACAATTACCATGTAGTGTGTTTACAGATGGAAATGCCCGCAGCAACGATACGTCTTTTTTCGTTAACATCAATGATTTCTCAAGATTGGACTGGGAAATCTTGCATAGTACATATTGGGGAAGTCACGATGCGAAGGAACATCAGGAAAATAAACGCCGGCGCTCCGCCGAAGTTCTTATCAGGCATAGTATCCCTATGTCCTATATCAATGGAATTTTAGTCTCTTGCAGTCCTACAATGGAAAAAGTCAATGAAATTATTATTAATGCCGGAATAGATATAAACGCGACTTGTGTGCCCGAATTCTATTACTGATAATTGCAAGGTAATAAAATGATGCGCTTCGTCAATGGTGATTTATTTGAAAGTTCCGCCCAAACACTTGTTAACACAGTCAATTGCGCCGGTGTTATGGGGAAAGGTATTGCCTTAACTTTTAAGAAGCAATATCCAGAAATGTTTAAGGATTATCAACAACTATGCAAGATTGGAAAGATCAGGCCAGGGGTTTTAACATTGTACAAAGACGATTATCCTTGGGTCATTAACTTTCCAACCAAGCAACATTGGAGAGAAAAGTCGAAATTGGTATTTATTGAATTGGGTTTACAAACTCTTGTGAAGAATTTTCAAGAATGGGGGGTGACTTCCCTTGCCCTTCCGCCCCTGGGTTGCGGACAGGGAGGATTGTTATGGAGTGATGTACGTCCTTTAATTGTTAAGTATTTATCTAATCTTGATATAGACATTGAAGTGTATGAGCCAGGAGTTTCTACCGAACATAAAACAGAAATCCAATCCCTATATTCTACCGATTTGTTTGGTAACCCCGTTCCTTCGATCGGAAAGATGAAAAAACCGAGGCGAAAAAAAAGGAAATAGATATATGACAATGAAAACATTTACTGAATCAACTAATATTAGGCCACGTGGGAATGACTCAAAATTCTAGGTTACAACTATTTTATTGGCAGCGATATCGTACCCGAAGAACCCGCCGCCGAATATAAGAGAATAGCCTGCTATCGAAGTTGATGAGGAGAGAAATAATAGTGAGGAAACAGGAGGAAAACCAATGAGTGTTACCTTGTTCAAAGAAGTCAGTTATTCTCTCTCGAAATTAATTGCGGATATTGATATGGGCGAGATCGGGCTGCCGGAACTGCAGCGCCCGTTCGTCTGGCCAAATGCCAAGGTGCGCGACCTGTTCGACTCGATGTACAAAGGCTTTCCGGTCGGGTACCTGCTGTTTTGGGCCAACGGCACCAGCAGCGGGCACAAGCAAATCGGCACGGACACCAAACAAAAGGTGCCGCGCCTGCTGATCGTGGATGGACAGCAGAGATTAACTTCCCTGTATGCGGTTCTCAACGGTCTGCCGGTATTGCGCGATAATTACAAGGCGGAACGCATCTATATCGCCTTCCGGCCGCGTGACCACAGGTTTGAAGTGGCGGATGCCGCCATCGTGCGTGATCCGGAATACATTCCCGATATCAGCAAAGCCTGGTCCAAAAAGATATTACCGCACCAATTCTTGAAAGAATTTCTTGCCAATTTACGTCTATCGCGTGAAGTAAGTGAAGAGGAGGAAAACGAGCTGGCCGAATCCATAGACCAGCTTCATGATCTGCATAATTACCCTTTCACCGCCCTGGAATTATCCTCCTCGGTCAGTGAAGAAGATGTATCCGACGTTTTTGTGCGGGTGAACAGCAAAGGCACCATCCTTAACCAGGCCGATTTCATCCTGACCCTGATGTCCGTTTTCTGGGATGCCGGCCGGTCAGAATTGGAACACTTCTGCCGGGACTCCCGCCAACCCGCCATATCCGGTCCATCACCCTTTAACTACTTCATCCAGCCCGATCCGGACCAGCTTCTGCGTGTGGATATCGGACTTGGCTTCCGGCGGGCGCGTCTGCAGCATGTCTATAATATTCTACGCGGCAAGGATCTGGAAACGGAAGAATTCTCCGATGACCGGCGTGAAGAACAATTCAAGATATTAAAGGATGCCCAGGAACGGGTCTTGAATTTGCAGAGCTGGCACGAGTTCCAGAAATGCCTGTTACGAGCCGGGTATCGCAGCGCCGAAATGATCACTTCGCAAACCAGCTTGCTGTATGCGTATGTCTTCTACCTGATCGGCAAACATGATTATGGGCTGGATGAGCATACACTGCGCGACGTCATCTCGCGCTGGTATTTTATGACCTCCCTCACCAGCCATTATTCCGGCAGTTTCGAGACCAACATGGAACAGGACCTCAGCCGATTAAGGGATGTCCCGGATGGGGCTGCATATGTCGCTCATTTGAACCGCACCGTCTCGGAAACCCTGACGGAAGATTTCTGGAACATCACTTTACCGAACATGCTGGATACCTCCTCGGCTCGCACTCCACCGTTGTTCGCCCACTATGCCGCCTTGAACCTGCTCAATGCCTATGGGCTCTATTCAAAGATCCATGTATCGGATTTGCTTGATCCGGCTCTGAAGGCGCATAAATCGGCGCTGGAACGTCATCATCTGTTCCCGAAAGGGTATCTCTACAAACTGGATATTACAGAGAAGCGCATTACCAACCAGGTGGCGAATTTTGCCCTGGTTGAGTGGAGCGATAATATCGATATATCCGATCAGGCACCCAAAGAATACGTACCCAAATATGAAGAACGTTTCCAGCCTGAGGAGTTAAAGGATATGTATTTCTGGCATGGGCTTCCTGAATCATTGGCAGGAAATGGATTATCTCGATTTCCTGGCAGAACGGCGCAAGCGCATTGCAAAAGTAATACAGAAAGGATTTGAAACGCTGTAAATGATGCCGGGGCGGGTTGCGCATGCGGACAAGGTCGCCGGGCATTTCGAGATTTGTATCGGGTAGGGGCGGGTCTCCTATGAATGCACAGACTCTTTGCATGAAATGGAGCTCGTAATGCCAAATGCCTTTGCATGCACGAAAGACCCGCCCCTACGAATAACATCGTGCCCCGCCCCCTCATTTGGGTAAACCATGAAATTCGACCCAAAAATCCACCACCGCCGTTCGATCCGATTGCAGGGATATGATTATTCCCGATCTGGTGCGTATTATGTCACCATTGTGGCCTATGAACGTGAATGTTTGTTTGGTCAGGTTATCAATGGAGAAATGCAATTAAACCAATCCGGTCAAATTGTGCAACGCGCATGGTTCGATCTGCCAAACCATTACCCGCATGTTGAATTGGATTCGTTTTGTATTATGCCGAATCATGTTCATGCGGTGATCATGTTGAATGATGGTAGGGGCGGGTCTATTGGCGAGGCACCCGAGTCTCACATCACCATTTCTGGCAATGAGCCTTTGCCTGACGGAACACAGACCCGCCCCTACAGGCCTGGCGGTGCACAGACCCGCCCCTACATGGCGTTGAAACGCCATCCATTATCCGAAATCGTGCGCGCCTTCAAATCGTTTTCGGCCAGAAGGATCAACGCATTGCGGAGGACAGCAGGAATTCCCGTTTGGCAGCGCAATTATTATGAACACATCATCCGCAACGACGACGAACATAATCGCATCCAGATCTACATCGAATCCAACCCCGTCAATTGGATGGACGATAACGAAAACCCCGAGAAGAAACCATGACCCATTTCACCGAATCCGTTATCGAACAAGCCGCGCTGGATTGGTTCAAAGACCTGGGATACACCATCGTCTTTGGCAATGACATCGCGCCCGAAGAAGCCATGCCGCCGAGCGCACGGATTACGGGGAAGTGATCCTTTCGGGGCGCTTGCAGGCTGCGCTGAAGCGCATCAATCCCACCATTCCCGCCGAAGCCCTGGAAGACGCCTTCCGCAAGGTCACGCGTCCCAGCTTCGCCTTCGCTGGTCGGAAACAACCGTGCTTTTCATAAAATGCTTTCGGACGGCATCGAAGTCGAATACCGCACGACAGATGGGCGCATCAAGGGGGATAAGGTCTGGCTGGTTGATTTTGAAAACCTCGACAACAATGATTGGCTGGCGGTCAATCAATTTACGATCATGAACGTACGGGCGGGTCTCAGACCCGCCCCAACCCGCCGCCCGGACGTGGTCATCTTTGTCAACGGCCTGCCGCTGGCGGTCATCGAACTCAAGAACGCCGCCGATGAGAACGCCACCATCTGGTCGGCCTTCCATCAGCTCCAGACCTACAAGCACGAAATCTCTTCCCTGTTTGTCTACAACGAAGCCCTGATCATTTCAGACGGCACGCATGCCCGCATCGGCTCGCTGACCGCCGACAGGGAACGTTTCATGCCCTGGAAGACCATCGCCGGCGAGGCGCTGGCGGACCCGCACGCCATCGAGTTGGAAGTGCTGCTGCGGGGCGTCTTCGAGAAACGCCGTTTCCTGGATTTCGTGCGTTATTTCATTGTCTTCGAAGATGAGGGCCACGGCCAACCCATCAAGAAGATGGCGGGTTATCACCAGTTCCATGCCGTCAACATGGCGATTGAGCAAACCCTGCGCGCATCCATGGAAAAAGGCATGGAGGTTGCCGAACTGCACGGGCGCTACCTCGCCCAACCGCTGCGGGATGCCAAGCCCGGTGACCACCGCATCGGCGTGGTCTGGCACACCCAGGGTTCTGGCAAAAGCCTGACCATGGCCTTTTATGCCGGGCGGATCGTCCTGCATCCTGCCATGGAAAATCCAACCATCGTGGTCATCACCGACCGCAACGACCTGGATGACCAGCTCTTCGGCACCTTCTCGCGCTGCAAGGATTTGCTCCGTCAAACGCCCGTCCAGGCCGAAAGCCGCGAGGATCTGGCAGAGATCCTGCGCAAATCCGCTTCCGGTGGTGTCATCTTCACCACCATCCAGAAATTCATATCCGGTACGGGCGGGTCTCAGACCCGCCCCAACCTGTCGGAACGCCGCAACATCGTTGTCATCGCCGATGAAGCCCACCGCAGCCAGTATGATTTCATCGACGGATACGCCAGCGCCATGCACGAGGCCCTGCCAAACGCCTCTTTCATCGGTTTCACCGCCACGCCGATCGAACTCAAGGACGCCAACACACGCGCAGTGTTCGGCGATTACATCAGCATCTACGATATCCAGCAGGCTGTCGAAGATGGCGCGACCGTCCCGATCTACTACGAAGGCCGGCTGGCCAAGCTGGAATTGAAGGAATCCGAGAGACCGAAGATCGATCCCGAATTTGAAGAACTGACCGAAGGCGAGGAAGCCGAAGAGAAGGAAAAACTCAAGAGCAAATGGTCCGCCCTCGAAAAGGTGGTCGGCTCGGATGAACGTGTCACCCTGATTGCACAGGATTTGTTGAAGCATTACGACCAGCGCCTGGAAGTCATCGAGGGCAAGGCCATGATCGTGTGCATGTCCCGCCGCATCTGCGTGGACCTCTACAACGCCATCATCAAACTCCGTCCCGAATGGCATTCCGATGATGACCAGAAGGGCGCCATCAAGATCGTCATGACCGGCAGCGCCAGCGATCCGCTTGCATGGCAGGGGCATATCCGCAACAAGGAACGCCGCGAGAAGCTCGCCAACCGCTTCAAGGATCCCAAAGACCCGTTCAAAATCGCCATTGTGCGGGATATGTGGCTGACCGGCTTCGATGTGCCGTCGCTGCACACCATGTACGTCGACAAGCCCATGCAGGGGCATGGCCTCATGCAGGCCATTGCGCGCGTCAATCGCGTGTATGGCGACAAGCCCGGCGGCCTGATCGTGGATTATCTCGGCCTGGCCTATCACCTGCAGCAGGCCCTGGCCGTCTACACCGAAAACGGCGGCAAGGGCAATACCGCCATCGACCAGGCCGAAGCCGTTGCACTGGCTCTGCGGGAATACGAGATCTGCCGGGATATGTTCCACGGCTTTGATTATTCCAATTGGAAGCATGGCAAAGCCAAAGAACAGCTCATCCTGATGAATTGGGCACAGGACCATATCCTTGGGCTGGAGAATGGCAAGCAGCGTTACCTGCAAACCGTCACACGCCTGAGCCAGGCCTTTGCGCTGGCCGTGCCACACGAGGACGTGCTGGCCATTCGCGATGATGTAGGCTTTTTCCAGGCGGTGCGCGCCCGAATCATCAAGTCCTCCCCGAGCACGAACTCCAGGCGGAAGATGTCGAGCAGGCCATCCGCCAGATCATCTCGCGTGCGGTCGCTTCTGACGAAGTCATCGATATCTTCAAAGCCGCCGGATTGAAGAAACCCGATATCTCCATCCTCTCGGATGAATTTCTGGCCGATGTCCAGAACATGCCGCAGCGCAACGTGGCGATTGAGTTATTGCGGAAATTGCTCAATGACGAGATCAAGCTGCGCTCGCGCAAGAACCTGGTGCAATCGCGTTCCTTTGCCGAAATGCTGGAACGTACCATCCGCTCGTATCAAAACCGGGCCATCGAAGTGGCCGAAGTGGTGGCCGAGTTGATCGAGCTCGCCAAGGAAATGCGGGAAGCCAACAAGCGCGGCGAGGCACTCAAGCTTACCGAAGATGAACTGGCGTTTTATGATGCGCTGGAAGTTAACGATAGTGCGGTTAAAGTGCTTGGCGATGACACGCTCAAAGGGATTGCGCGCGAGCTGGTGCAAAAGGTGCGTGAGAATGCCACCATCGACTGGACGGTCAAGGAGAATGTGCGTGCCAAGCTGCGCGTGATGGTCAGAAGGACATTGCGCAAATACGGCTATCCGCCCGACAAACAGGAAAAGGCCACGCAGACCGTTTTGGAACAGGCCGAGTTGATCGCGAGAGATTGGGCAGTGTAAGGAGAATCAACCATGTCCGAAATAAAATTCAAAATCACCCAAAAGATCGGCGTGCTTTCCAAGTCCGCTTCAGGATGAGCGGCCTCCTGCGGGGGCGGAGAGAAGGACCACGCCGAACTCGCGGATTGCCACCCACGCGCCGCCTCCTGAGACCTCAGACGCTTCCAAACTTTGGAAGTCTGTTTGCTGCATCTGGTGTTCGGACAAGCCAGAAAAAACCACCTTTTCCGCCTGGTTCGCTGGAAAAAACCTGCTTCTCTCTGCGCCCTTCGCCTGTCCCCCGTTCTTGGTGGGGCGGGCTGCCTGCCCCCGGCTGTGGGTGTGCGCTGAATGCCCGATGCAATTTCTAAACATCAACCAGGGTGTTTGCAAAGTCATTGTCGCCTTGCGCATTCATCGCAAAAGAGGCAGCATGAATACCGCGAATGGACAAATAACACGAATACAACCCTGATTCTATGCTCGAGTGCCAGAGACTAAAAAAATTCGTGGCATTCATCAATTCGATAAATTCGTGTTGAGAATCCTCATTGCAAAAGGTCACGCTGGTCGACTTTAACAACACCCTGAAACCTCAACTTTTCCTCCTTGACAAATTAGAAATTGTGTTCTATGTTTGTTTAGTATCTACCTCGACAATGTTGGATTATGTTTTTTCACCACGACGGACACCAAGGCGCACGAAGGAAGAACCGTTTTTTCTTTCCAATGAACACCGATTCTGGGATAAACAGAAATATAAAAAAGACTTTTATCAGCGAAAATCCCTTTTATCCGCGTTTATCCGTGGTGAATTTTGACTTATTAAACAGTCTCTAAGGGTTTTTACCATCCAGCCTAAATGTAATATTGTTGAGCTGCTCACGGGCATCCATGTCCTCTACCAATTTTACAAAAATCGGGAGACTGACGAAGTCAATGCAGCTTTTTTTCCCATTTTTTTGTCTTATCCGCGAAATTCCGCTCTATCTGCCTGCACCTGTGGGTGCTGGCACAGGTGCGTCATCCGCGTTCTATTTTCTACAGAGTGGAAGTAGATACATGATTCCCATGCCTCGGAATTGTTCCTCAATTGTTCCGCGGAACAATTCAACCCTCCCCGCTTCGGCGAGAGTCTCCCACCCCCGCCGTTTCCGCCGCCAGACCTTGACACGTGATCGCGAAGCATCCCGTAGGGACACGTACGCAGGCCCCCCTGATCGCGATGCATCCCGTCGGGACCCCCGATCCCTGTCCCCGCACCCTGATCACAGGAACACATGCCACAGTACAGGCCTTTACCCCATCTCCCCATCTCCCCATGACCCCTCTCCTTCCCCGCTAGTCTATTCGTTCCTATTCGTCGTTTCGCGGAACGATCTACCCATCGTCTGTGGTCCATGGTCCATCGTCCTCCATTATCCCTTGTCCACCTGTCTACCTGTCTCCTGTCTACCCTCGTGTCCTCCGTCGTTCCGCGGAACGACTACCCATCGTCTGTGGTCCATGTGTCCATCGTCCTCCTTCGTGTTAATTCTTTCATCTTTCCCCTTCGTGCTCCTTCGTGTTACATTCGTTATATTCTTTTCCATCCGTTCTCCTTCGTGCCCTTCGTGTTGAGAGTCTCTAATTTCTTTCCTCCATTAGATGATAAAATAGGGCTCGCATTCGCTCAAGAAAGAAGAATCATGTTCAAACGCAATGGACAAACAACCACCCCCGCCACCGTACAGACGGTGGAACGCATCACCTCCGTGCTTGGCGTGGGGATCATCTGGCAGGGCAGTATCACCGGCTCCGGCGGTGTGCGCATCGAAGGCATGTTCGAAGGGCAGATCACCCTCAAGGGCTTGCTCGTCGTTGGCGAGACCGGCAAAGTGACCTGTGAAAATGTGCGCGCCGCCAACGTCATCGTCGCCGGTGCAGTCAAGGGCAATATCACCGCCCAGAAGGTCGAGATCCGCTCCACCGGGCGCGTCTGGGGCGATATCGTCACCACCGCTTTTGCCACCGAGGAAGGCGCCTTCCTGCGCGGCCAGATCCGCATGGAAGATGCGGTCGACCTCGAGCTGGAGCCGCCTCCCGCCGCTGCGCCTGCGCCGGACCAGGCAAATACAGAAACCGGGAAGGCTTAACTTGACTCCCTCCAATCCCCCCAAAGTTCCCATGTCCTACCCCGACCTGGCGGATAGCGATCGCCAGGGTGTGGGGGCCGCCCTCCGTCAGGCCGGCCTGCCTGAGGACGACCTGCAGTCTGTTTTGCATGTGCTCGAAGGTCCCAACTTGAGCATGGGCCCGCAAATTGTCGCCTTCGAAAAATTCTTCTGTGACTACACTGGCGCCAGGCATGCCATCGGGGTCAACTCCGGGACGGCCGGCCTGCACCTGTGCGTGCGCGCCGCCGGCATCCGCGCCGGCGACCTGGTCCTGACCACGCCCTTCTCGTTCGTCTCCTCCACGAATGTGATCCTGTTTGAAAATGCCGTACCGGTTTTCATTGATGCGGAACCCTCCACCGGGAATATGAATGTCGAAAGCCTGGTCGAAGCAGTCCGTGACCTGGCCGCGGGTGGGAAAAAAGCCGGGAAATGGCTGCCTCGCAAAGGGGCCGGAACGCAGGGACGTCTCAAGGGCATCCTGGCGGTGGATGTCTTCGGCCAACCCGTCGATATGGATGCCATCCGCCTCATTGCTGACGAGTTTGGGCTGGCGATTATCGAGGATTCGTGTGAGGCGCTTGGCTCGGAATACAAGGGACGCAAAGCCGGCCGCCTGGGTGATCATGGCGTATATGCCTTCTACCCGAACAAGCAGATTACCACCGGTGAGGGCGGTATCATCGTGACGGATGATGACAAAGCCGCCGGTTTCATGCGTGCCTTGCGCAACCAGGGCCGCGCTCCCGGCGATACCTGGCTCCAGCATACCTTCCTGGGCTATAACTACCGCCTGGACGAGATGTCTGCCGCGCTGGGCGTGACCCAGATGCAGCGCATCGAAGAGCTGCTGGCCAGGCGCGAACAGGTGGCAAAATGGTACGATCAGCGCCTGGCCGGGACTCCCGGCGTCGAGCTGTATACCATCGAACCGGCCACTTCGCGCATGTCGTGGTTCGTTTACGTGGTAAAGTTTGCCAAGGGGATCGACCGCGACGCCGTGGCGCGTGGATTGGAAGCCGCCGGTATCCCGGTGCGCCCCTACTTTGCCCCCATCCATCTCCAGCCCTACATGGTTGAGCGCTTTGGTTACCGCCCCGGAGACTTTCCCGTGACAGAGGACCTGGGCCGGCGCGGGCTGGCCATCCCCTTCTCCAGCGTGATGACCGAAAAGATGGTCGAACAGGTTTGCCGGGCCATCCGTGCCGTTTTGCAGGCCCTGCCCAAGTCATGAAACCTGGCGACTTTCCTCCTCCCCGCCGGCGTGGCCGCACTCTCCATTTGCTGCTGATTTTATTGCTGGCCATCCTTGTGGGGGTCCTTGTGTTTTTGCTGTTCCGTCAGCCCTTCAGCCTGCTCTTTGCGGTTTACGTCTTCCTGGCTCTACTGGCCATTTTCTTCATCCCCATCCTGGTCTATCGCCTGTTCTCCTTGACCCGCGCCAATTACAACCTGAACCGCGACCGGCTGAGGCTTTCCTGGGGTTTGCGCGAGGAACAGATTCCTGTTTCGGACATTGAATGGGTGCGCCCGCGGGAGACCATGTCGCAGGCCATCCCGCTGCCGTTCTTCCGCCTGCCTGGATCGGTGCTTGGCCTGCGCCGCCACCCGGATCTTGGCCCGATAGAGTTCCTCGCTTCTGATGAGAAATCCTTGTTGCTGGTCGCGACTCCCCATAAAATTTTTGCCATATCGCCGGATGACCCGGTCAATTTTCTTCAGGATCTCCAGCATGCCATCGAAATGGGCAGCCTGACCCCCACCGTACAAAGATCGGTCTACCCGTCCTTTGTCGTGGCGCACGCCTGGGATAGCCTGGCGGCGCGTTATCTCTGGCTGGCCGGCTTTTTTGCGAATATTGGCTTGCTGGCCTGGGTCGGCCTGATGGCTCCCTCTCTGCGGCATATCTCGTTGGGTTTCCTGCCTTCCGGTGCGGCCCGCCCTCCTTCTGCGGGTATGGCGCTCATCCTGTTGCCCATCGTCAGTATCTTTTTGTACCTGGTTGGGTGGATAACCGGTCTGATGATTTACCGTCGAAAAGGCCGTCGTCCGGTTGCGTACCTCATCTGGGCCAGTGGCCTGGTCTCCTCCCTTTTATTCCTGGTGGCAGTGCTTTTTATTGTGATCACGCCCGCCTGAGCCGGGCAGACGCCGTACGCCCATGGTGAAAGCTATGCCTCAACCTGTTCTTCAACTTATCCTTGGTTTCCTGTGTGCCGCCATGATCGCTTTTGCCGCCTATCGCCTCCGCAGCCTGAGCCGGTCCGGTGCGCTGGGGGCCTTGCTGGTCGGGACGCTTATCTTTGGGCTGGGCGGCTGGCGTTGGGCTGTGCTCCTGCTGGCTTTCTTCATCTCCTCCAGCGCCCTCACACGCGTATTTGCCAGGCGGAAAGCTGTCCTGAATGAAAAATTCGAGAAAGGCGGGCAGCGTGACATCGGGCAGGTGCTTGCCAATGGAGGCATCGCTTCCATCTTTGCGGGACTGCATTTCTTCTTTCCGCAGGCCTCCTGGACCTGGATGGCGTTCGCGGCTTCCCTGGCCGCCGTCAACGCGGATACCTGGTCCACCGAATTGGGTGTGCTGAACCCATCCATGCCCAGGTTGATCACGACCTGGAAACCGGTCGAGCGCGGGACTTCAGGCGCCATCTCGCTCTACGGTGTTTTGGCTGCAGCCGGAGGTGCGGCGTTGATTGCCGTTATGGCCGGGCTGCTGCGCGGCTCGGGGAGTTTCTGGATGGTTGCCGGTATCGCCAGCCTGGGCGGTTTGCTTGGCTCATTATTTGATTCCTTGCTCGGCGCGACCGTCCAGGCCATTTACCGCTGCCCGCAGTGCAGCAAGGAAACCGAGAAACATCCCCTGCACACCTGCGGGACGAAAACGGTCAAGATCCGCGGCTGGGATTGGCTGAATAATGACATGGTCAACCTGGGTTGCGCACTTTTTGGGGCAATAATGGGCGTGGTTTTGTAGTTCTCTCGCTTGATGCCCGTATCATTCTTCCAGCCGGTCGATCATTTCGAAGCAGGCCCGGCTGTGATGGTACGGACATTCCCAGGGTCCCACTTTATGGATGCTGTTGTCAGGTGTGCCATCCCGGTGCAGGCGTTTCAGCCAATCCCCGTGCGTGCGATCCACCATTTTGTCCCGGATGTATTCCCAGCTCCGCCAGGCTGCCTGCGCGAAACGCTCCTGCCCGGAAAGCTGGTACGCGTTATAAAATCCCGGCATGGCTTCGGCTTGCACCCACCAGGATTTAAAGCTGTCCACCAGCCCTTGTGGTCCCGATTCATAGGGCAGGCTGCCATCCTGCTCCAGCCCATCTTTGTACACTGCTGCCGCAATCTGGATCGCCGCCTCCCGGACCTGTTCCAGCAGCGCCGGGTCAGCCTGTACCTCGGCAGCTTCACAAAGCAGCCAACTGCCCTCGATATCGTGACCATAGGACACATTCTCCAGGAGCGAATTCCACTGGTCATCAAAAAAGAGCTTGAAGTGGCCGGTTGAGTTGTTAATAATATGCTCCTGGAACGTTTCGATCAAACCCTTGTGTTTCGCCTTAAGCCCGGCATCCTCCCAAACCCGTAACAGGCTTGTATATGCTTCCAGGATATGCAGCAGGGTGTTCATGGATTTTCGGCAATTGAGATCCCGATCGCTTAAACGCATATCCGTCAATGCCTCCCATTTGCGGCTGCTCCCTTCAATGTAGCCTCCGTGGACCGGATCAAAGGCGTGCTTTTCCAATAACTGGAATAATGTTTGAGCGAAGCCAAGACTTCTGCGGTGACTCGGTTGCCCGGTAATATTCTGACAAGGCGTATATTGCAAAAGCCTGGGCGTAATGGTGCTTGCGTTCAAAGACCGGCTTGCCCGTGGTATCGACGCTCCAGTAGACGCCGCCATATTCCGGGTCCCAAAAGATGCTGCGTAAGATAATCATAAGCCCGGCGTGCCATGGTCAGATATTCTTTATCGCCCAACTTGCGAAAAGCTGTGGCATATGTCCAGAGTATGCGCGCGCAAAGGATCGCGGAGCGGGGTACTTCATTGTGGATTTCCAGGTCATTGGTCAAAGCACCATAAAAGCCGCCGTTGATTTTATCCACGCTGTGAGTCATCCAGAACGGCAGGATGTTGCCCGTCAGTTCTTCTTTCAATTGCCTCTGGAAATCTGTTTTGATGAAAGCTTGTGTAGACGGTGACATGGTTCCTCTCAAAGTCTGGGGGACAATATTTTCCGCGGCTTGGGGAAAAACACCAGCCGAATCGATCCTGGCTGGCATAAGTCTAGCATGAATTCCCCCCATCCGTAAAAGATTATTCTTGTTCGCGGCTGATCGCTAAAATGGTGATGTCGTCGTAATTTGGCGCTTCTTTGACCCAATCAATCAGTTTGCTTTTTAAGTGGTTCAGCAGGGCCCTGGCCTCGGCAGGCGCCGAGCTGATGGCCTTTTCCAATTGGGCCATGTTGTAATATTCCTGGGATGGGCTGTTGGCATCTGTTACTCCATCCGTGAAAACGACCAGGCTGTCGCCAGGTGCCAGTGCGAGGCTTATATCTTCATAGCGCGCGTCAACCCTGATACCCAGGGCAATCCCCCGGCCGTCAAGTTCTTTCACCTGGCCGGAGGCTTTACGCAGGAAAGGAGGTGGGTGGCCGGCGATGGCGTATTTTAAGATGGCATTTTCCGGGTCGAAGATCGCGTAGAATGAAGTAATGAACTGCATATCCATATCTTGATCGTATAGAGCCCGGTTAACCTGCGTCAGCAAGGCAGCCGGTGAAGTTTCATTCTCCACCCGTTCGCGGATCAGGCTGTGGGCCATGGCCATGCGCAGCGCGGCCGGAGCGCCCTTGCCAACCACGTCAGCGATGATTAACCCCCAGAGTCCGCCGGGCAGCCTGAAGACATTGTAATAATCTCCGGAAGTCTCATGGGCTGGTTGCCAGAAAGCCGCCAGGCTGTAACCCGCAATCACAGGTAATTCCCTGGGGAACAGGCTGATCTGCATCTTACGCGCCAGATTGAGCTCCTGCTCCAGGCGAGCCTGCTCATTCCGAACCAGGTCATACAGGTGCGCCCGCTCAAGGGCTGAGCCAAGCTGTCTGGCTCCCGCGGTAAGGAATTGCAGATCAGAGGCAGACAGCAATTGCCATTCTTCAGCCGCAAAATTCATTACTCCAATCACCTGGTCGTTTAGTGCGATGGGTACGCTGGCATGAAACATCAAGCCGGCATTATTCTCCTTCGCTTCCATGGCGTCCTGGAGACGACTGCACTCAACGATATTGACTCCCCTCTTCAGCTGGCCGGTTCGGAGTAATTGCTGGCAATGGCATTCCGGTGGGCGGGTCAGGTAATACCGATCGGATTTCTCAAGGCTGGGTGGCAGGTTGTGGGCGGCAGCAAGAACAAAGCCGTGAGGTGGGGGCGGATCTGGAGGCCGGCCAAGTAAACCACTATCGGCCCTGAGAGAAATCCAGGCCGTTTTTAGGGTCATGACTCCCAGCATCGTCTCCAGGGCTCCATTGAGCAGGGTTTTAACATCGATGGCCTGGTTGGTCGACTCCGCCAGGCGGTTCAGGGCGCGCAGACGAGCGATCTCGCGTTCATCCGGCAAGCCCGGGAAGGCATCATGCCTGGGCAGGGTGTGTTTAACATCCAGAAAAGCAGGCCTCAAGTTGAATTTTTCGAAAGGATTTTCATCAATCCGCCCACTGGTCTTAAGCCAGGTATAGAACTGCTCCAGCGAAGTCGCAATTCTATTCAGAACCGAACGGCTGATTCCACGGATGCGGCAATCCAGCAAGTAGGTACGTATGGCAACGTCATCGGATGCCTGGGGAGTGAATTGATCCGCCCCTTGATCGGTCTCCCACTGGATGTATTCTTTTACATCCTTGAGGATCGTTTTACCATTTGGACCAGTTGACGTGGCAAATTGCCTGATAATATCCATATCTGCTCACTTAATGAAAAAAATTATAACAGACTAATATGGATATAACAAGTCTGAATTAGAATAGTTACCCATGTCTTTAGTACCCCCTACCTGTGGGATTGGAAAATAAAATAGCTCAATCCACCGTTAATGTCTTGGAGAGATTCCTCGGGAAATCCGGATCAAAACCGCGTGCCACTGACATGTGATAAGAGAGCATCTGCAGTGGCAGGACGGCCAATAATGGGGCGATCTGCGGGGTGGATTTCGGCAGCACAATCAATTCGCTTGCGTTCGTCCGCAGCCTGGTATCTTCCTCGCCGATGGCAAGTGCCCTGCCGCCGCGGCAGGTCACCTCGTTGATCCCGCTGAGGATCAGAGGCACATTATCGGGAGGCGCCACGAAAATGATCGGAAAACCGTCTGTGACCGCGGAGAGTGGACCGTGTTTGAACTCGGTTGAGAGCATACCCTCACAGTGAGCATATGTGATCTCCTTGATTTTCAGCGCCCCCTCCAGCGCGATCGGGTAAGTCGCCCCGTATCCCAAGCAGTACATGTCATTCCATTTATTCAGGTACGTTGCCATGGCCGTGACCTGAGGAGCAACCATCTCCAGGGTCTGGTCCATTAAGTCCGGGATCTGCTCCAGCTCAGTGGTCTTCCGATCAGCCAGGCGATACGCCAGGTAAAGAAAAGTGATCATCTGATTGGTGAAGGTCTTGGTGGCCGGAACACTTATCTCATACCCGCAGCACAGTGGCAGCGTGAAAACCGTTGCCCGGGTCAGTGTTGAACCGATCACATTCGCCAGACCAAAGGCAGTCATGCCTCTGGCTTCGGCGGCCTGTAATGCATTGAGCACATCTTTGGTTTCACCGGACTGGCTGACGAACAAACCCAGGTCTTCGTGGTTCACCGACGACAGGTACTGAGGCAGGAATTGAGTTGCCAGGACCGGGATGACCGTGCGACCGGCAATCTGGGAGAAAAATACCGCTCCGGCCAGGCAGGCGTGGTAACTCGTCCCACAGCCGATGAAATATAGATTGCGGGCCGTGCGCATCTTCTCAATTAAACCCTGGATCTCGTGACTGCCTGACAGCATGTGCAAGACTTCGCGTGCCACCTGGGATTGCTCGTGGATCTCCTTCAACATGAAATGAGGATAACCGCCCTTCTGGACTGCATCCATCGACTCGGTGACCGTCTCCGCATCCCGGTTGATGATTTTGCCGTCCTTGACTGAGCGCAGTTCAACCTTGTCTGCCCACAGGGTGATGATTTCACCGTCCTGGATGCGCATGATCTTGCGTGTTAATGGAAGTATGGAAGGCAGGTCTGATGAAAGGCAGTTAAAACCCTCGCCCAGGCCAACCACCAGGCCGGAACCCTTTTTGATGGCGTAAAGCTTATCATCATCGATCTTGCCGATCACGAAGGCGTAGTCGCCCTGCAGGTCGCCGTAAGCCAGTCGGATGGCGTCCAGGAAATCATAGCCCTTGTTAATATAACGCTCAACGGCGTGAACGCAGGTTTCCCCGTCGTTTTGGGAACGGACCGTCAGGCCCTCGGCGATGAACTCCTGGCGCAGCTCAAAGTTGTTGACCACGTTGCCGTTGTGGGCTCCCACCAGGTCTCCATCCGAATCCAGGTGAGGCTGGGCGTTGACTTGGGATGGCTCGCCGAAAGTGGCCCAGCGCAACTGGGCAATACCGCGGCTGCCTGTCATTTCGGCAAAGTTGTATTTCCTGGCAACATCCTCAACCCGGCCGGTATCCTTGCGCAGGTCGATCTTCTTCCCGTTCAGGGTGGCCGCGCCGACCGAATCGTAACCGCGGTAGGTCAGGCGCTGGGCGGCTTCGATCAGGATCGGGCCGAGAGGTTGTTCTTTATTGGTAACAATTCCGAAAATACCACACATAATGTTTCCTTTTCTCCAGCAATCGTATGCTGCCTGTGTTCCCTTCAGGCAAGATCGCCAGGTAGACCTTTTTTCCGATCCTACCTGCGTCCTCCAGGGCGTATCGCAGCAATGCAGATCCAACGCCCTGGCCGTGCCGGCTATAATCCAAGTAATAAGAGACCTCTGCCGTCCGGGCCAGGGCTGGCCTGTTCCGGTAGGGGCTGAGGCAGATGTAGCCAATCACGCGATGATTTTCGTCCACGCAGACATAGATGGGATAAGCATCAGGCACATGGGCGGTGAACCAGCCACGCCGTGCCTCAACGCTGAAAGGGATGGTATCAGCAGTTGCAGATTGGGAGGCGATGGCCTGGTTGTAGATCTCGACCAGGCGCGGCAGGTCGGTGGGAGCGGCGATGCGAATGTAAAACATGTTAAGATGATTTCACAATACTGAAATTATAGTTTATTCAAAAAAGTACCAACGGTTTCTATAAACACACCAGCCTCGGAGAGGACAGTCTCTGCCTCTTCCTGGCTTGTTGTCCAGATGTCCCCGTAATCATTGGCCTGGCGCTGGTCAAATCCAAAGTGCAGGGAACGCGAGAGTTCGCGTGGAAAGATGCCTGTCTTGACGTATTCTCTGTCAAAGAAGGCAATCACTTGGGAGTGTTTTGAAAGAACAACCTGTTTTATTACTCCCAATGCCAGCACAGAATAGAACATGGCATAGTACGAACGGTTTATTACACCTCGCCAGAATCCATGCTCCTGTAGGGCGTTGGCCTCTTCAAGAGTTTCACGTGCCTGCTCCAGCCGCAATTGGATGGCTTGCCTGACATCGTCATTCATACAGCTATACCATCTGTCTCAATCGCCTTCAGGATGGGTTGTCCCGCCAACTGTTTACTGGAAATCATGGTAGAGATGACGATGCCCGCCTCCAGGCTGACTTCCCAGGTAATCTCGCTAATTTTTCGGCGAATGTCTGGTGTGACAGATTGGATTTCAACGTAAAGGTCAAGGTCGGAATCAGCCGATGCATCTCCGCGGGCGCGCGATCCATACACCACCAACTTCTTTACTGGGATTACTTTGAGCAGGCGGCGTTTCACTTGACGGGCAATTCTAGCATCCATCCGTGACAGCATAAGCGTATTATACAGCAAACATGCCGCGCAAATTCCTCTACGTGGCACATTTTCACTGTTCTCTACTCTCTATTCTCTGATTATTACTTACTTCTTCTCAAAATCTTCCGGCAGCCAGCAGCACAGCACCAGGTCACGCGCCGCTTTCACCTCGTCCATGCGGCCGAAGGGCGTCTTGTGCGGAGCTTCCTTGAGCAATTCGGGATGGACCTTTGCTTCTTCGGCAATCTTGAGCAGCGCCTCCACAAAGGCATCCAGCGTATTTTTGTTCTCAGTCTCGGTCGGCTCGATCATCAACGCCTCGTGGACGATCAGCGGGAAATAGTTGGTTGGGGGATGGAAATCGTAATCCATCAGCCGCTTGGCCACATCCAAGGCGCGGACCCCGGGTGCATCCGCCCACTGGCCTTCCGCCACGAACTCGTGCATGCAACCCCGGTCGAACGGCACGGTATATGCGCCCTTCAGCCGGGCCTTGATATAGTTTGCATTCAATACAGCATACTCGGCAACCTGGCGCAACCCTTCTGCGCCATGCATGGCGATGTAAATGAAAGCTCGGACAAACATGCCGAAATGACCATTGAAAGCTTTGACGCGACCTATGGTTTTCTTCGGGGTGAGGTAACCCAGTAACGGAGGCCGTTCGTCATCAGATTCTTGGATGATCCCGACAATCGGGCCGGGTAGAAAATCCACCAGTTTTTCCGAAACTCCCACCGGTCCCGAGCCCGGTCCGCCGCCTCCGTGCGGGGTGGAGAATGTTTTATGCAGGTTGAAGTGCATCAGGTCGAAGCCCAGGTCGCCAGGGCGGACGATCCCGAGCAGGGCATTCAGATTGGCGCCATCTCCATAGACCAGACCGCCGCAGGCGTGAACTTGCCGGATGGCTTCTTCGACATGCTCATCGAAAAGCCCGAGCGTGTTCGGGTTGGTCAGCATCAGCCCGACGACGGTTTCGTCACACGCAGCTTTCAAGGCAGCCAGATCCAGGTTGCCGCGGCTGTCAGACGGGATCTGCAGCACCTGCAGACCGCTCATGGACGAAGATGCCGGGTTGGTGCCATGGGCCGAATCCGGGATGAGCATCTTAACGCGCTTCGTGTCGCCGCGATCGTTGTGGTAAGCGCGCATGATGAGCACGCCGGTCAGTTCGCCATGAGCCCCGGCGGCCGGCTGGAGGGTAACCCCGGCGAAACCTGAGATTTCCTTGAGGCACTCCTGCAACTGGTGCATCAGAGTCAGATTCCCCTGTACAGTCTCAACCGGCTGGAGCGGGTGCGTGTAAGCGAAACCAGCCAGACGGGCAACATCCTCATTGATCTTTGGGTTGTATTTCATCGTGCAGGAACCCAGCGGGTAGAAACCGCCATCAACGCTGTAGTTTAATTTTGACAGGGCCGTGTAATGGCGAACAACATCCACTTCGGCGAGCTCCGGAAGCGGCAGATCGGACCGCAGGAGGGAATCAGGCAGATCTGCGCACGGTACATCCGGCAATGGGAAGTCGACACCATTACGCCCCGGGGAGGACAGTTCGTAAATGGTCGGTTCAACGATGCTGACGGCAGGGCTTTCAGACATGCGCCACCTCCTCAAGAACATCCACCAAGGCATCAATTTCATCTTTCGTGTTCATCTCTGTAACCGCCAGCAGCATGTGGCCCTTGAGTGCCGGATAATCCTGGCCGAGGTCGTAACCACCCAGGATACCATGCTCAAGCAAGGCTGAATTGATCTCCGTTACTGGCCTGGGGCAACCGACCGAAAATTCGTGGAAGAAGGGCGCATTGAAGGATAAGGAATAACCGGTGATCTTTGAAATTTTATCCGCAGCGTAATGTGCCTTATGGTAGCAGAGTTCGGCCACCTGGCGCAGGCCGCGGCGCCCGAGCAGCGACAGGTAGACTGCTGCAGCCAATGCCATCAAACCCTGGTTGGTACATATGTTGGATGTGGCGCGTTCGCGCTTGATGTGTTGTTCTCGAGCGGTGAGGGTCAATACATAAGCGCGTTGCCCACGATTATCCACTGTCTCACCCACCAATCTTCCAGCCATTTTGTGGATATACTGCTTGCGGGTGGCGAAAAAGCCCAGGTAAGGTCCCCCAAAAGAGAGCGGTATACCCAGCGGCTGACCCTCACCGGCAACAATATCCGCACCCATCCCGCCAGGCGTTTTGAGCAGGCCCAGTGCGATCGGGTTGGCTGCCATGCAGACCAGGGAGCCCCTGGCATGGGCCGCCTCGATCACTGGAGTGAAGTCATGGATACGGCCGAAGAAATCTGGGTACTGGACGATTACCAGGGCAGTATTGTCATCAATTAAGTTGATCAGGGATTGGGAATCTGGGATTTGGTCAGCAGACAGATTATCGCCTGCGATGACCAGACCCATATCCTGGGTGTAAGTGCGCAAGACCGCCCGGTATTGCGGATTTACAGCCGGCGATAGCAGGATCTTCGTGCGCTTGCCGCGAAATTGGGCATAGGCCATATTAACGGCTTCAGCCACGGCAGTGGCTCCGTCGTAGTGCGAAGCATTCGAGACCTCCATGCCGGTCAATGCTGTGATGAGCGACTGGTACTCGAAGGTGGCTTGCAGAGTACCCTGTGAGATTTCCGGCTGGTAGGGGGTATAGGCGGTGTAGTATTCACCGCGCTGCAGGATATGGTCCACTGCGGCTGGAATGTAATGATTGTAAGCCCCTGCACCGAGAAAGGAGACCAGGTCAGTGCGGATGTTTTCATTGCCGAGGGAGATTTCGCTGAGTTCGGTGGCAGCTTCCATCTCGGTAAGTGCCGGAGAAAGGTGCAGGGTTGGGAAACGATGCATCTTTGGGACAGCCGAGAATAAATCTTCAAGGCTTTTCACCCCGATGGTGTCCAGCATGGTGTCCCGTTCGTTGGAACTATGAGGAATATATGTCATGGGAGTCTCCAATCTCATAGCCCAGAGTCAAATAGACTGATCGTCTCACTGTTACAACCGTGTGACTATTAGGCTCCAGACGATCTGACTATTGGACTAATGAGCTCTTTCTTCGCAATACTTCGTGTATGCGGCGGCATCCAGCAAGCCGGCAGTATCTTTGCCTTCGACCTGTATCATCCAACCCATGCCGTACGGGTCGCTATTAAGTACCTCTGGATTGTCTGCCAGTTCCTCGTTGATGGCCACCACCTTGCCCGTAAGTGGTGCGTACGACTCTGCAGCCGCCTTGACCGATTCAACCGAGGCAATTGGTTTGCCAGTTTGGAGTGCATCGTCAACCGCTACGATGACTTCGACAAATACGATGTCCGAGAGTTGGCTCTGGGCATAGTCGGTCAGCCCAACCTTTCCAGTGGCCGGGTCGAACCATTCGTCAGTTTTAGTGTATAGTAGATTAGCCGGAATATTCATCTGTTATCTCCAATGAAAATCGATTTGGCAAAACGAAGAGGGCGCATGTGGAAAGAACGTGCGCCCTCTGTGATGAACCTGAGAGATTCTCCCCGGCACAGCCCCATACACTGATCAGAGTAGGAAGGCTGCAACTTGAGGATTGCCCCGTCGGTGTCCCCTGCGGAATGTAATTCACGCAGAAGACTTTCCAGAGTCATATGCAACAGGGTCCTTTATGCCTGAGAGTTTCATCCGGACTTGCCAGTCTCGGATTTGCACCTTCGGCGCTCATTTCTGTGACTTATGCAAGAGTCTCTTCCCTGCTGCCGTTTATATTGTGAGTTGCATTGTAAGAGCAAGCCCGGCAGGCGTCAAGTGAATAGCCGGTTGCGATTAAAACCTTACCGGCATCGAAAGATGCCGGTAAAAATTGGGAGGTGTGAATTTTATTGACCAGTCAACGTGCCGCGCACCCAATCACCGACCAACCAATATTTGAAGTCCTGGCCCTGGCTGGTTTGCACCGCGCCAACGATACCATAAATGACCGCACCCAATGGCAGAAGAGCCAGGACACAAGTCATCGGAAGCGCAATTGGGATCAGCACAATGCCTATCAGGATGGCTGAGAGAGCGCCTACAACCGCCCACATTGCAGCAATCAGCAGCCCGCCGCCGTACCACCAGATCAGCTGGAAGATCATGGATTGCCAGGCGTGGTAGGCGATAAATCGTGAACGCTCCTTATAGATCAGGTAAATAATCAATGCAGCGATTGGGCCCCCAAATCCAGTCACAAGGTTAAGCAGCACGCTCAGGTGTGACATCATTCCCCAGGTGCGTTCATCGCCTGGGGCCACCGGCTGGGGAGCGACTGCTGATACCGCAGGCACAGGTGGGATGGGTGGTGGGAATTGAGCTGCCGGTTCAACGGGAGGGGTGGAATTCTTTTCAGTCATGGTTTTGCTCTCCTTCTTGTTTGTTATAAAATGAGTATATTCTATTCCACATACAATGCCTTCGCCAATTCTAGAAGTCGGTTTGTGCGATTTATATGGTGGATGCTTGAAATATGAAGACCAACATGGGGCGGGTTAGGAACGACTAAAGTCTACGATTTTTGGAGAATGTATTAATATAACGATTGGTTTGAAAATAAGTTGCATAATAAAACCAAAAAGCCCGCCAAATGGCGGGCATCTCTATAAGTTATTTTTTTATTACACCCAGTTCTGTTTCTTGATGAAGTCGGTCAGAACCGGAACATTTACCCACTGACCCTGGAAAGCCTGTATGGCAAGAACAATGCCGTATATGCCGCCGACCAATAACAGGCATCCTACTGTGATGGTTCCCAAAACGTACAAGACGACAGCAAAAGCCAGGGAGAGGACCGCATTATATTTAATAAATGGACGGCTCTTCTTGTCATCCATCAATAGCATGATTATGGCAACCGGCCAGAAGAGCCAGCTCAATAATGCCCAGAGCTTGTCGTCTTGGGTAAGATCGTTAGTCAAAGGTTGATTCATTGATGGTCCCTCATATTCTGTTTATGGGTTTGGATTTAAGGGTGCTCATGAAATCCAATGCTGGCCCCGAAGGAACTTGGTAATCACTGGAATTTCGAAGTATTTCCCCTGGTAGGCAAGGACTGCCGGCCAGATCATGAGCAGCCAGAGAATCGGAGCAATACAACCGAGGATCCCGCCAATGCCAAAGGTTACCGCGGCGAGAGCAGACGAGAGAATGCCCCAGACAATCTCTATGATCCATAATACCACGTTCGCGGCAAGCGCCTGGACTGCGTGATATTTTATGAAAGGCCGGTTCTTCTTCCCTTCCACAAAAAGCATGATGAGAGCAATGATGAAGATCGGATAGCCCAAGGCAGCCCATAGTTTGTCATCGCTGGTTATTTCTGTGTTCATAGGTTCTGATGTCATTTATGCCTCCTGTTGAATTAATCAATTTCAAAACGTGATGTTATTTTACTTCGAATTCGGACAAAAAGCAACCGATTTACCGACTTCTTTTATCTTACTCTAAGCTGTCTTCTGGAATGTGCTAAAATCAAGGCGTGAAAAGAAGCTGCACATCGTACATAACTTCACTGGCATTCGCCATCCCTGCCTTGCAAGTGCGGATAATAGATAACTGGGTCATCAGGGTTGTGAACCGGCCTGGCTGCCCGGCCGTTTGAAATTTGGATGAGAAATATCCACTGCAGTGCTATTGTCTCTCATGATATAATTTCTCCCTAACAACCCAGAACGGAGGCCTTATGGAAATCACGACGAAGAAATATAAACATTGTGACTTGCTCAGTCTTCAGGGCAAGGTAGATAGTTACACTGCCCCCGACCTGACCAAAGCCATCGAGACTTTGAATCACGACGGCCAGTTCAAAATCGTCCTTGATTTGTCCAATTTGGATTATATGTCCAGTGCCGGATTCCGGGCTTTGCTCATCGGCCAGAGGAACTGCAAGCGGTATAACCGTGGGGAGGTCGTACTGGCTGCGGTACCCAAGAAAATCATGGACGCCCTGGAATTGACCGGATTTACACCGTTGTTCAGAGTTTTTGACGATATTACCGCGGCGGTTGGTAGTTTCTAACTTCGTGAAATTCCCATTCTGTGTCTGGGCCGCCTCGACTTTCGGGCCGTGAGGCGGCCTCGTCATTCCAATGCGAACGGCGATTTTTCCTGCCAGGTTTGACCAGTTGGATACCATCCGTGGATTTGCCTCCCAGGCAGCCCGCGATGCGGGCATGGATGATTCTGAAACCTATGCCATCGAGCTGGCTATTGATGAGGCATGTACAAATATAATAGAACATGCCTATCAGGGAGAAAATCGGGGGGATATTGAATGCACATGTGATTCCAACAACGCTTGCCTGACTTTCGTTATCCGCGACCACGGGAAACCGTTTGATCCCTCCACGGTAAGCACACCGGATCTGGATGCAAATATTGATGACCGGCCTGTCGGTGGCCTGGGCGTTTTCCTGATGAAGAAACTGATGGATGAAGTACGCTTCGAACCGCTGGGGGAGTCGGGCAATGTTCTTACGATGGTTAAACTTCTAAAAAAAAAGTGACGAAATCCAAATCAGAATTTGATGACACCTCGTGGCGACAGGTGATCTTGTTGGGGGACGAGTTGATGCAGAAGGAGTCGCTTGCAGCCCGATGTGAGCTCATATCGGAGACTGTGGCCCGTATGCTGAATGCCAGGGTGGAGTTGTGGTTGGATGAGAAACTGTTTCATCTCCCCGGTTTGGACCAAACTCCTATATTTCCTGTGGAACCGGTCGAGGCAGCCATGCTTGAGGTCCATAAAACCGGGATTCCCTATCTATTAAAAGGCCAAAAAACATTGCTCGCCTTCCCGCTTAGAAATGGCGGTATAAACATCGGCGCGCTTCAGGTGAGACGGCCTGACAAACCGTTCCGAAAAAAAGAAATCGAGATCCTGGCAGGGCTGGCCGGGCATGTATCGCTGGCACTGGTGGCTGCGCACCGTTTTGCCGTGGATCAGTGGCGTGTTGAGCAGTTGACCCTTGTCCGCCAGGTGAGCTCCCAGATAGCTAATGTGCTCGACCTGGAAGTGCTGACCCGGCGGATTACGAAACTTATCCAACGTACTTTTAATTTCTATTATGTGGCCGTCTTCACTCATGAGACTGGCCAGGAGTATCTGAATTTCCGTTCAAGTGCAGGGCAGGCGCGCGGGCGAGGCAAACCGCTTAAAGTTCGTCTGGGGGATGGCTTGATTGGTTCAGTCGTAAAAATAGGGGAAGAGGCTATCGCAAATGATGTCCATACGGAGCCGCGTTTCCAGTTTTTCGATCTGCTTCCGGAGACTCAGTCCGAAGCCGTGCTGCCATTAAAAATTGAGAGCAAGATCCTGGGTGTGCTGGATGTGCAGTCTGACCGGCTGGGGGCTTTTCACCCAAATGACCTGTTGGTCTTGCGGGCTTTGGCTGATACGATTGCAATTGCCATTAACACTGTGCGTCTTTACGATCAGTTGCAGACAAGGGCCGAACATCTGCAGATGATTGCCGAGGTCAGCAATGACATAACTTCCATACTTGACCTGGACGAGTTGCTGAATAAAGTGGCTGTTCTTATCCAGGAACGTCTGAATTTTCCATATGTTCATTTATTTACGGTACATCCCAACCGGCGGCAAATTATCTATGAAGCCGGGAGTGGAGCCCGAAGCGCTTCACTCAAGGGCTATGTGCTTGATCTGGATAATGATGAAGGAATTATCTCGTGGGTGGCACGCGAAGGACAGACCATCCTGGCCAACGACGTAACGAAAGAACCACGGTACAAGCTTTCGCCGTTTCCCCCTGAAGATACCCATTCGGAACTGACCATCCCGCTGATCTTTGATAATCAGGTTGTGGGCGTGCTTGACCTGCAGAGTGATCACATCAATGCTTTTACTGACGAAGACCATTTCCTTTGCGAGGCCCTGGCTGATAGCGTCGCTTCGGCCATACATAATGCTGATCTGTATCGTACTGAACGCTGGCGGCGGCAGGTGTCCGATAGCCTGCGCGAGGTGGCCGGTACCATCTCGGCAGAGGTGGGCGTGGATGATGTGCTGGACAGGATATTGCACGAATTGGAGCATAATCTGCCCTGCGAGGTGGCGGCGGTATGGTTGCTGGATGACGATGAACTGTACCTCGCGCACATTCATGGAGCGGAGAGGCTGGATGTGGAAGAAGCTCTTCAGCGTTGGCCGGAGACCTATGATTTTCTTGCTGCCACACTTATTTCTGAACAGCCGGTCATCCGCAAACCAGAGGATCCGATTGGCCCGACCGGTGCGGCCTGTGGGTTCTCTGCCGATTACTCTTCGATTGCTAATGCACTACGCTCGGGTGGCCGGCCTCTGGGCGTATTGACGCTTTCCCATCATGCTCCCGGGCGTTATGGCCACGAGGCTCAGGCAATCACCTCCACCTTTGCCAATTATGCTTCGGTCACCATTGAGAACGCCCGTCTGTATGATGTGGCACAGGAGCAGGCCTACGCTTCGGCTGCCCTGTTGCAGGTGGCGCAGGCAGTTGCCAACTCGAACAGCCTGGATGAAACCATCGGTAGTGTTGTTCGCATCACACCCATCCTGGTTGGAGTGAAAGCATGTGCCATCTTCCTTTGGGAGCAGGAACGGTATCGCCTGGCTCAGTCATACGGATTATCCGAGTATGCTCAGACTGCTCTGACAGGCCGGAATTTTCATCCGGGCGACTTCCCCCTTTTGGATACTGTACGTGAGGAAGTACGCATGGTGGTCGCCATTCTGGCATCCACCCTTCCAATAGACTGGTTGGATCCTGAACAGGCCTCAAGCGAACAGGAAACATATCATGTCTTGCAGAATGGAGAGCACTTGCTGATTGGCTTTCCCCTGATTATCAGGAATGATTTTTACGGTGTCATGTTGGTAGAAGAGGGAGCCGATGCACGTCGCTTTCGCTCCAAACGAGTGGAAATTGTCAACAGTATTGCCCAACAGGTAGTTCTCAGCATCCAGAATGAGCATCTTCAACTCGAAACGGTGGCGCGCGAACGCCTTGAACATGAGGTTGAGCTAGCCCGGCAGATCCAAAAAACCTTTCTGCCAGAGCGCTTGCCTGAATTCCCCGGTTGGGATTTGGCCGCCACCTGGTTGACCGCCCGGCAGGTGGGTGGAGATTTCTACGATGTGATTGAACTGCCTGGTGGACGACTGGGTTTGTTAATTGCCGACGTCTCCGATAAAGGTATGCCGGCAGCCCTTTTCATGGCGCTTACGCGAACCCTGGTGCGGGCTGTCGTTCACGATACGCCCTCTCCAGCTGAGGTTATGCGCCGTGTCAATGCCTTGATCATCCCGGATAATCGACAGAGTATGTTCGTTACCGCGGTATATGGCGTTCTATCATTGGGCAGCGGAGAGTTTACTTATGCCAATGCCGGGCATAATCCTCCTGTTTGGATGAGCCAGGCGGGGAAGATGCCTGAAAGTCTGCATCCTACGGGAGCCGCTTTGGGTATCATTGAGGATCTGTCGATGGGCGAGCATACCATCTCACTCGGTCAAGACGATCTTCTCTTGTTGTACACGGATGGATTAACGGAAGCCTTCTCAACTGAAAATAATACTTACGGGGAAGAGCGCCTGCAGGTTGTTTTGAAGGCAGCAGAATCATCCCCGGCACGTGAGACGCTGAATGCGCTTGAAGCTTCAGTGAAACAGTTTGTGGGTTCACTGCCAATTGCAGACGATCTGACCATGTTGGCATTGAGGCGGAGTGCGTAGTGTCGATGGTATAATAAAAAAGCTGGAAATTCCACGAAGGAGCACCATACTTTGGCTTTTAACCCACTCAATTGGCTTCTGGGCCTGTTTTCCTTGGATATTGGTATCGATCTGGGTACCGCAAACACGCTTGTCCTTGTCCGGGGAAAGGGTATCGTAATAAACGAACCCTCATGGGTAGCCATTGACAAACGTACCCGCCAGCCGATGGCAATTGGTCTGGACGCCAAAGAGATGGTCGGGCGAACTTCCAGTAACATTCTTGTTGTACGCCCGGTGAGAGACGGCGTAATATCTGAGTTTGAAATTACCGAAGCGATGCTGGAATATTTTATTGGTAAAGTCCACGAGCAAAGCGTAGTACCTTTGCCCCGCCCACGCGTGGTAATTGGCATTCCTTCCGGTGTGACCGAGGTTGAGAAGCGGGCAGTATATGATGCTTCCATGTCCGCGGGTGCGCGCGAGACGTATCTTATCGAAGAGCCAACCGCCGCGGCACTGGGAGCCGGCCTGCCAGTCAAGGAAATACGCGGTTCCATGGTAGTAGATATCGGCGGCGGCACGACCGAAGTGGCAGCCTTGTCCATGGGCGGCGTGGTTGTTTCCAGGTCCTTGCGCGTGGCAGGCGATGAAATGGATCAGGATATTGTTCAATACGTTCGAAATAAGTATAATGTTCTAATCGGTGAACGGATCGCTGAGCAAATCAAATGGAACATTGGTTCGGCTTTTCCACTGCCGGTTGAGAAGATGGTTGAGGCGCGCGGTCGCAACCTGGTCACAGGCCTGCCTGAATCCATAGAAATTTCTTCTTTAGAGGTACGTGAGGCGCTTTCGCAATCAGTTGCGGTGATAATTGATACGATTAAAGATGCCCTGGATGAAGTACCGCCCGAAATTGTGGCTGACCTGATGGATAATGGAATTTGCCTGGCTGGCGGTGGGGCGTTGCTGCACGGCCTGGCGGAACGTCTTTCTGATGAATTGAATTTACGTGTCTGGGTCGCGGAAGACCCACTGACTTGTGTGGTGCGCGGTACCGGCATTGTACTGGATGATTTTCGCACCTACAGCCGCATTCTGGTCGGTCTTGAGCGCGGCAGCACGCGTCATTCATAAGCGCGTGGCCGCGTCTTTCCGATGCGGTTCTGCCTGTTTAATATGAAACCCAATTTTGCTCGCTCCCTGCAGACAATTGTGATAGTCTTGGTCGCCATAGGCTTGGTGGCATTGGCCCTGGGGGGCTATTTTAATCCGGTCACAAACTGGTTTACACGTGTAACAGTTAATGCACAGACGTGGGTTTCCAGTCGTTACATGGCAGTAGTAGACTTTCTGACGGTGCCGCGTGATGTGGCTTCACTACGCCAACGTAACGGAGAGCTGGAAGCAGAAGTAGCCCGTCTCCAGACGCAGGTGATCGATCTCCAACAACAGGTTACAGAAACAAATATCCTTTCTGCTCTCGTTGGATTTGCACGTGCGAATCCCGAATATTCTTATCGAGCCGCTTCCGTAATCGGGCGGGACCCAAGCCCGTTCCTCCACTACGTTATCATCAATGTTGGCTCGAACGAAGGTGTTTTACCGGGTATGCCGGTGGTTACCGATAAAGGTCTGGTGGGACGTGTGGATGCCGTCATTGCGGAGGCGGCGCGCATCCAACTGTTGACCGATGCCGCTTCGGCCATCAACGTCCGTATGCAGGCCTCCACCACCGAGGCCATGCTGGTCGGCTCGACCACGGGCGATCTTACGATTGAGATGATCCCCCAAGACGCAAATATTCAGGTGGGTGACGTGGTGCTGACCTCTGGCCTGGGAGGCAATTACCCGGCCAACATGCTGGTAGGACAGGTGGTAAGCGTCCGAAAAACGCAATCCGAATTATTCCAGCAGGCTGCGATTCAGCCCAATGTCGATTACAACCGGCTTCAATTTGTTCTGGTCATTACCAACTTCAAGCCGGTGGATATTACGCCCCTGATTGGAACACCAGGTCCGTAAAATGCGTCGCGCAATTCTGGCTGCAATTCCTGTTTTGATATTGGCGATAATCCTCCAGACATCCATAGCCAGTCGTATCATGCTGCTTGGCGGCAATGCCGATTTGTTATTGCTTGTGGTGGCAGCTTGGGGATTACAGGAACGTATCCGGGGTGCTTGGATCTGGGGTGTGCTGGCCAGCCTGTTGGCAGGGATGGTTTCGGGGATTCCATGGTATATCTACCTCATTGGATATTTATCCGTGGTGGGAGTGGCACGTTTATTGGTGCATCGCATCTGGCAGGCGCCGCTCCTGGCAATGTTTGCGGTCACACTTATTGGTACATTGGAATTGCTTATGCTCACATTCATTCAACTTAAAATCGTCAATGTCCCGCTAAGCTTCAGCGAGGTATTCGCACAAATTTTCCTGCCAACCATTTTGCTGAACTTGCTGCTCTCCATTCCTGTTCATGCCCTTTTTCACGACCTGGCCAGGTGGCTGTACCCGGAGGAGATGACAGTATGACAACTTCCACACGTCCGACCCATTTCCAGGGTTGGCGCTACCTGGCTGTCTATATCCTGCTTGGTACGGTGGCCGTTATCTTTACCATCCGTTTGTTTGCGCTGCAAATCCTAGACAGAAATAAATACAACCTCCAAACAGACAGCAACCGGACACAAAACATCAGCATTGCGCCTTCACGCGGCAATATCTATGATCGGAATGGAATCATCCTGGCGCGGAATATTGCCTCTTACAATATCATCATCACCCCGGCTAACCTTCCGGATGATGATGGCGATATTCAGCGAATTTACCGTGCCCTTGCTTCTTTGACAGGTATCCCGGTCAGCCATGGTACGGTTGAAGATGCCAAATTGCTTGATGTGTGTATACCAGGTCCAGGCATCACCCAGTTCGTTGAACTTGGTCTCTCAAATGCTCCATATGAACCGGTTAAAATCAAGTGCAATGTGGACGAAAAAACTGCCATGATTGTGCGGGAGCACTCCGTGGATTGGCCGGGCGTGGGTGTGGATATTCAGCCAGTGCGCGATTATCCCACCGGCGAATTGACTGCGAATGTTGTCGGATTTTTAGGCCCAATCCCGGCCTCGCAGGAACAGTTCTACCGCGCGCAAAATTTCTTGCCAAACCGTGACAAGGTTGGTTATGCGGGCGTGGAATTAACGCTGAATGATGCGTTGATAGGTAAGCCGGGCCAACGTACTGTTGAAGTGGATGTGGCTGGACAGGAATTACTCAACTTGCAGTCTCCGGTCGATCCGATCCCGGGAAATAATGTCGTCCTGACGATTGATACCCGTCTCCAGCAGGCTGCCGCATCGATTTTGAAACGGGATATTGATTACTGGAACAATGTTTACAACCAATATTACCGTATTTCCAGCGGCGTTGTTATTGCCATGAATCCCAAAACGGGTGAGATCCTTGCGATGGCGCAGTACCCTACGTTTGAGAATAACCGGATGGCGCGCATTATTCCCTCATATTATTACAATCAATTGGCAAAAGACCCAGCTCATCCCCTGCTCAATTTTGCCATTTCAACAGAATACGCGCCTGGTTCAACATTCAAACTATCCACAGCCCTGGGAGCGTTTAATGAGGGTGTCGTCAGCCCGACCACGGTGATCGACGCTCCTGCCATGATTGGTCTTAAGAATACATTCTCTCCCACCGACCCCGGGTTTGTCGAATATTTTTATGACTGGACCTACACTTTTTACGGCGAAACCAGCGGCCTTGGAAAGATCCCTTTCCTGGAGTGTATCGCGCGTTCCAGTGACGTATGCTTTTATAAAGTGGGTGGCGGCTATACAGGTGAGGTTGATCAGGGGTTGGGAATCTACCGTCTTCAGCAATATGCGCAGGCATTGGGCTATAACCAGCCGACCGGCATCGAGCTGCCTGGCGAAACGTCCGGCCTTATCCCTGACCCGACCTGGAAACGTATCTACCAGGGTGAAAACTGGTCCACCGGGGATACCTACCTCGCCAGCGTTGGACAGGGGTATGTGGTTTCCACGCCGTTGCAGGTGTTGCTGTCAGCTGCAACGATTGCCAATGATGGCCGTCAGATGCAACCGACCATCATCCATGATATTTTGGATAATGAAGGGAATAATATCCAGCCTTTTAATCCACGCTTGCGCTGGGACATCACGACAGACCCCATCATCAAGGATTTTAATTGTGTTAATGGAGAATGTACCGCGACGGGTAAGATGAAAACAGTCTCGCCATCTGCAGTCAAGAATCTTCAAGCGGGTATGCGCCTGGCAGCTTCTGATCCAAACGGCACCCTCAACCATGAATTCTCTTTCATGAACTATCCCATAGCGATAGCCGGCAAAACCGGTACGGCGGAATTCTGTGATGATGTGGCCATGGCGAAGAACCAATGTACGCGCGGTAACTGGCCAGCGCATGGTTGGACGGTTGCGTATGCACCCTATGACGATCCGGAAATTGCTATTGTGGCTTTTATGTACAACGCTGGTGAAGGCGGTAGAGTGGTCGCGCCGACTGTGCGGGATGTCATGACGGCCTATTTTCAGCTCAAGGCAATTGATATTGCCCAGGGACTGACCGGCAATCCGTGATTCAGGATTTTCTCCCAGGCGCCTGGCCTATCAGGCTGGCTTTGGAACAGAAATATCCCGTAGGCCGATATCCTGCGGGATATTATTTGGTGGTCGTGCGATAGGGGTTTTCATGAGGGTAACAACACAAGAGTGTGTCCGGAAACTCCACCCCACAGAAATACGGACAGATGGAGATGTTCTTGACGGCGCAGTGGTGATGATCGGCACCCTCCACAACGTTCCATGGACATTGTCCTTGATGCCACGAAATCTGGCCTGCAGGTGTGGCCAGGTCGATGTCCATGTTTGCTCCGGTCAGCCTGTTCATTGCAGCCTCAACAATACTTTCCCATCTTTCCATAATTCTTCCAATTTGTAATATCTCCGCAAGTCCTCATCGAAGAGATGAACAACGATATCACCATAATCCACGACCATCCAGCCAGCGTCAGGCTGCCCTTCAATTCTGCCTTTTCGTTTGTGCTCCCTGGTCGTTTTTTCAATCACCCCGTCAGCCAGGGCATTCAACATGCGGTTGCTGGTGGCGGTACATATGACAAAATAATCTGTGAAAGAAGCAATTTCTTTAATCTCCAGCAGAAGAATATCTTCCCCCTTTTTTTCTTCCAGTGCATTGACAATGGTATGTGCAAGTTCCAAAGTATCCAGAGGTCACCTCTTGTTCAAGATATTTCAGCTAATCCAGGCATTATATTGATTTCATGGGCAGTGCATATAAATGGGTATAAACCGAGCCGTCGGGTCGCAAGTCGCTCTTGAATATGTGAACCATTTCCACGCTGAGCGTGCCGAGTAGACCAACTTTTGTAGCGTCAAGCAAAGTACGGATGCGTTGTACATCCGAGGCAGAGATTTTCTGCCCGACGCGGCCAATGGTCAGGTGGGGAGAAAACGGCCTTTCTTCCGGGGCATGACCCAATTGTGCCGCGGCAGTTTCCACTCCACGCCACAGGGCCTCCAGAGCAGGCGGAGCCTCAAGCCCGATCCAGATCACGCGCGCCCGGCGTGAGTTGGGGAATGCTCCGAAACCGCACACGGACATGGAGAATGTATTATGCAAAGCGGTTTCCACCTTGAGCGTCTTGGCCAGCTGTTCCAGGTTGGTGGGGGATACATCTCCCAAGAACTTGAGGGTCAAATGAACATTTTGCGGAGCCACCCAGCGCACAAGCGGTTTCGGCAGGGCATTTTTCAAGGAAACAGTGCTCTGTGCAATGGCATCCTGGATGCCGGCAGGGATCTCTATAGCGATGAAAGCGCGCAGCATCATGTGCTATGCACTTTCCCGGTCGATTTATTCAGGTGATGATAAGAAGCTGACTCGATCTGGTTAAGAATAGTTTTCTGCCCGGTAGACATTGATGGCTTCATTGAAGCAAAAATAGCACAGGATGGACTAAAAAGCAAGGGTCTAAGGCCGCTCTTGTTCATATTCCTTTGGTGTGTCCAAATCTTTCAGAATGCTCTCGTCTGCCATAACGTACTCGATCTGCTCGGAATGCGCGTCTAGGAAGTGGCGTGCAGTGGTGGTTGAATTGGGCAGCGCCAGGATTTCCGGCCAAAGCGAACGGCTTACAAGCCAGGGATGGCCGCGGCGGCCCTTATAACTGGGGATGACCAAAGGGCTTTCTCTTTGGACAAACGCGGAGAGAATACGCCGGACTGTTTCTTCATGGGCCTGAGGCTGGTCACCCAGACCGATCAGCGCGGCACTGGACCGGGAATCCAGCCCAGCCAACCCGGCCTGGATGGAACTCAGCATCCCCCCATGTTCATGGTCCGGGTTGTAGATTGCGCGGACAGGATACTTTTGCGCTAATTGCGTGATCAATCCTTCGATCTGCCAGCGCGCCCCGCCCGTTACCACCAGGATATCTTCAACCCCGGCTGCCGCAAGGGTTGCCACCACCTGTCCCAGGACGGTTTTATTCCCCCACGGCAGGATTAACTTGGGTTCGCCCATGCGTCGGGATTCCCCGGCGGCAAGTAAGATGGCAGATATTTCGCTCGTCACTTTTCTTGATCCATTAATCTCTTGAAATCTTCCGGCGTATCTACATCGAATAACAGGGCCTCATCATGCCATGGAATATAAGTCACCCGGTGTCTGCCAAAAATTATCCTTCCCCCCATATCACCTCCAAGTGCCATCAAATCCGGGAAAGTCAGCCGGTCGAATAAAACTGGATTGGCACGCTGACCGGCAACCAACGGGGCAAGGATGGGTGCGGGCATGCGGGTGTGTGCCTCGGTCAGTGCATGGATCACCGTTGGCATGACCTGAGGCTGGTCTGCCAGCAGAAATATCGCTGCACTGCTCCGGGCAGGCAGGGTGCGCAAGCCTGCCTGAATGGATGAGCTTTGGCCTTTCTGCCAGTCAGCGTTGCGGATGATGATGATTGGCAAATCGTGCACTGCGGCTTCCACGCTTTCGGCGCTGGCCCCGGTAACGACCACCACCGGTGAAAGTCCGCTTGTGAGGGCAGTCATTGCCACTGTGCGCACAAAAGGCTGGCCGTGGTAATCCAGGAGCTGCTTAAGCTGTCCGTAGCGCCTGGCTTCCCCTGCAGCAAGGATGATCCCGGCAGTACGTTCAAATGCCTGTAGGTGCAATGGGACCAACGTACCTGCGATGACTCCATCGAATGTCGCCAACAAACCCTGGGCCAACTTCCCGCCAATGGATTGCAGTTCCACTGTATCGGCCTGGTTTAGCAAGACGAGACGGCGGGCCTGTGCCGGTATGTTTTTCAGGCCACCTTGGGGGTGTGTGAGGACGCGCAGCAATGCTTCCGGCGTAATAGCCTCTGCTGGCGCCAGGCCGCTCAAGCGGGCAAAGATCTCCGGTCGATGGACGTAATCTTCTGTAAGAGGTTTCCCAAGGCCGGAAAGACCGGCCACAATGACCACTGTCTCAACGAAATCCGGGATGGGGGGTTCGTGACTTGCTGGAGCTTTGAGGGGATGTTGCCGGGAACCATCGGCTTCAATCAACATCGGCAAGGAATGTTGCGAGCAAATTTCGCGTAGCCGTGACAGCGTATCCCCGGTCAGACCAGTGGTGCGGTCTCTATCTACCGGGCCAGTGACAAGCATTACTCCATGCAGGTCCTTTTCCATGTCAGCCAGGTCTGCGGGCTCCTCCCCTATCCAGTGCGAATCAGCCAATTTGGCCTGGTCGATATGCAGATGTGTGGTGGCTGTCAGGATGACCGGCTTTCCACCGGTTACAGGCATGGATGGATCCGGTTTACGATTCAATTCACGTGCCAGTTGGAAGAGTGCGGTGGTCTTCCCGCCAGAACCTGCAAGGGCGAGGCAGACTGTATCTGAAAGGCGGAAGGCTTGTTTTAATTGCATTTTCTTAATGGGACGCGGACGCCCAAAGAACGGGTGCAGGCGAGCGCAGAAAACGCGGATAAGAACCTTTTAAATTACCATTACTTATAATAGTTTCACGTCCATCTGCGTTGATCCGCATCCTATTCTGTCCTTACATCCACAATTGTGACCGTAATTCAGGTCGTGAGAGAATTGCTTCCAGCACCCCGCCGCCGATGGATAGAGCCTTGTCTGAGACAAACTGGCACAGGCGCGGATCACCAGTTGGGTCGATGTCGCCGATTTTCAAGCCACGAGCCACTGTCAGTCCAGGATGCAGCAAGCCGCGCAAGATGCCCGCGAATGGTGCAGTGACCACCTGCCCGCCAACTTCTGCAATGACTTGTCCAGCTTCAAGTTGTTGGCCAATTTCCGCATGGGTAATGAATTCACCGTCTGCAGGGGCGCGCAGGACCCGTTGCGGGTCGCCATCCGGCTGACCGGTATCCGGGTCTGGCCCGCCGTGCCAGTACACCCGCCCGAGCCTGTGCCCGCGGCGAGTCTCGATGACGGCCTGGCAGTTCACACCTGCTTCGAACCCGGGACCCAATCCGATGTACAAACCGGGGCTGTACCCAATCGCTTCAGGAGGCCGCTTGGTCATACGCCCATCCACGATAACCAGGGCATGGAGAATTTTGGCCGCGGAGCAAACCGGGTCCACCAGGACCGGAATCTGCTGTTTACCGAGTACCATCAGGATACGGAAACTATCGGTCGGGTCGGGAATGCGGTGCGCGATAATTCCTTCGACGGTTGTTTCCCCGCTGTAAACTGCCTCGGCAAAGGCAACGGTACGGCGCACTGCCAACGGTTGGGGAATCTCGGTAACCACCACGCGCAGGCCGGAACGGATGAGACGCAGGGCGACCCCGGTAGCCAGGTCACCGCCGCCGCGAAGAAGGATGATGGATGGCATGGCGATATTAAACCACAGAATCGGGACGGCAATCGTCTTTGAATGCCATCAGCGCCTAAAATGTTTCCAGGCGCGCTTGCCGCTGTTCAAACCTCGTGATGCGGTTGATACCCAATACCCGGATCGTTTCGACAGCTTTCTCTAAATGCAGGCCGACCTCCGTTAGGCGATGAGCGTCAGAACCGAAGGTGAAACGTTGTCCACCCAGTTCCACGAACCATGCCAGGATGATTGGATCGGGCATGATATTCCGGGCGGGTTTTCGCAGCCCGGCGACGTTAACATCCAGCGCCAGGTTACGTTCAATACAGGTTTTCAACACAGAGCGGATCTTATCTCCGTAACGGACCGGATCGTAACCAAAAATTGGGATTCCGGTGCGGGCTGCTATATCGAAATGGGCAACGATATCAATGTCGGCGGTACGGACCATCTGCTCCAGTTCGGAGAAATAACTGTTGTAGACTTCGTCAGCAGTATTGGAACGGAAATATTCAGCATTAAAAATGAAATTTTCGCCAACATTATGTACAGACCCGATCACATAGTCGAACGGAGCCCGTTGGAGCACCTCTTTGGCCTCATGTGGATACAAATGCGGCTCGGCGATTTCGATCCCGGCCCGGATAATCAATTTACCGTCGAACAGTCTGCGTAAACGTTCCAGTTCAACGTACCAGGGTTCAGGCTTGAAATAGCGCGGGTTGGCTTCGTAAGGGCCGACATCCCAGTGTTCGGTGAAACCGATTTCCGGTATTCCAAGATCGATTGCTCGTAGACACATGGATTCCGGTGTATCGTCGGCATCCTCGGAGAAATGGCTGTGCATGTGATAATCAAGCGGGATAGACAAGATATTACCCGGTTTTATCCTGAGGTTGTCTTTCCTGCATTGCTCTACCGAAGGCATGCATGGCGAGGTAGACAAAAAGAAAGAGCGCGGTAAAGAGCAGCGTAAACCCATAGACGCGCAGGTTCGCGAAGGGATGCCTCAGCCAGCCCCAAATGTCATGCGCAATTGGCATCGGGTCTCCTAGAATGTCCCAGCTATTCCAGCGATAGAACCTCCCCAGCAGGATCCCGACGCTGCTCAGGACGGTGACAAAGATGGTAAATAACCAGCCGGAGGTTCTTCCAAAAGCGCGGGTGACGATCTCTTGCATGAAATGCAAGGATACCAGACCCAGGAGCAGCCCCGTCCATGCAAACCAGATCAACATGAGAACGTCATACCAGAGCGGTGCGTTGCTTACATTTGTGCTCAGGTGCTGGAAATCAGTCAGGATATAGGGAGCATTGGGGAAAAAGATCAGCCAGATGAAGGCGCAGATGGGCACGACTAGGAAAAGAAGTTTCCGTGACCAGGAGACCACATAGGCTATGGACGCAAACACGAAGGGGATCCAGGCCAGGCCCAGGTTCCAGATGAGGGTGCCATAGTCATTCGAGTTACTGTAGGCTATGCGGGCCTTTGCCAGCAATACCGAAACGACCGATGAGGCTGCCAGAAGTCCAACAATTACTAATTTGTATTTGTGATGAGAGAGTATTTGAAGCACGCTAGATTTTTCCCAGTCCGCGTAACACCCGTTCAGGGGTCAATGGAAACTCATTGAACCAGACGCCGGTGGCGTCATGGACCGCCGCGGCAATAGCCGGAGCCAGCGGCAGGAAGGGTAGTTCACCCAGGCCGCGCGCCCCAAAAGGCCCATTCGGCTCAGCCGCTTCCAGGATGATCGATTCAACGGCATCCGGAATATCCAGAATGGTCGGGATAAGATAGGTGCTGAGCTGGTCGGTCAGGACATGGCCGTTCCTGGTAATGAAGTTCTCGGTCAAAGCATAACCTTCGGCCTGCACCACCGCACCCTCGATCTGTCCCTGCACCAGCGCCGGGTTGATGGCATGACCGACATCGTCGGCCGAGACCACGCGCAGGATTTTAATAAGACCGGTTTCCACGTCCACTTCAACCTCAACTGCCTGTGCAACATAAGCATAGGACAGGTTGGGTACCGAATAACCGGTTTCCTTGTCGAAAGGGGTTGTTCTGGGTGCCAGGTAAGTGTACTCGGCCACTACCGGGCGTTCCTCAGCTTTCCACCTGGCCAGTGCTGCTTCGGCGGCGCCCTTGATGGCGTTGCCTGACATGAAGGTCATGCGCGAAGCAGAGGCGCTGCCCGGGTTGCCCATCGTGGCCGAGTCGGACGTGACCATGGTCACCTTGTCGAACGGGATATCCAGAGCCTCGGCTGCCATCTGGGCCATGACGGTGTGTGTACCTTGTCCGACCTCCGCACCAGCGTGCCAGACAATGGCCTGCTCGATCCTGGCCTTGCCGAGCAATTCAACGCGCGCCCAGGAGTTTTCCTGGTAGCCAAAGCTGAATCCGACATTCTTGAAGCCGCAGGCGAAACCATGACCGCGGACGACCGACGATGGACCATTGTCGGTAGTCCGCCGTCCGTGGTCCGTTGTCCATCCAAACCGGTCGCGTGCCGCTTCGATGCACTGCACAATGCTGACGGGACCCGGGGCCGGGGTGCCCACGTTGAGCGTATCTCCATCCCGGAGTGCGTTGCTGTGACGGAATGCCACCGGATCCAGGCCCAGCCTCTCGGCCAGTTTACCCATCTGGAGCTCGGCCATCCACTCGGCCTGAGGCGCACCGAAACCGCGGAAAGCCGCTGTTGGAATGTTGTTCGTGTAAACGCCGATCACATCTTCCTTGACGTTGGGGATGAAATATGGACCGGTGGCGGTGATGGTGCAATTGCCGAGTATCTTATTGCTTGTGTACATATAAGCCCCGGCATCCGCGATGACGGTGGTTTCAGCCGCCAGCAGTTTGCCATCCCTGCTGGCAGCCCACCTGGTCTTGAGCGTCATCGGATGGCGCTTGCCGTGACCTACGATGGATTCTTTACGACTCCAGATGATCTTGACCGGGCGCTTGAGTGTCATGACTGCCAGTGCCAGCACAATTTGCACGGAGATATCTTCCCGCCCACCGAAAGCGCCGCCGATGGCCGGGTAGATAACGCGTACCTGCTCTTTGGGCAGGCCGAGCGCGTGGGCGATCTGTTCCTGGTCGGTATGTGTCCATTGCCCGCCGCATTCAACGGTGATCCGGCCTTCTTCATCCAAATAGGCCAAACCGGCCTCCGGTTGGAGATAGGCGTGTTCCTGATAAGGCGTGTGGTATTCGCCTTCCACAATGACATCCGCCTGGGCAAAGGCGGATTCGACGTCGCCTTTGCGGATCTTGTCCCAGACACAGATATTGGAATCACCCCTCTCCGGATGGATGCGCGGCGCTCCCGGTTGCATCGCTTCGGCTGCATCGTAGACTGCCGCCAGGTCCTCGTATTCCACGTGAATCAGGTCGCGTGCTTTGGCGGCAATTGCTTCCGTCTCGGCAACAATTGCTGCCACCTGGTCGCCCTCGCAACGGACAATATCGGACCGGACCATGTTTGGCTTCCCCATTTCTGTTCCTGAAATGGGGTCATGTAAGCCGGGGCCGCACAACACCGGCTGGTCTTTCCACTGCAGCCCATACTCGTTAATAGGTATGTCCGCGGCGGTGAAGATGGCGACCACGCCAGCCACTGCCAGAGCCTGGGTGGTGTCGATCCGGATCACGCGCGCATGCGGACGGCCTGCAAACAAGGTTTTCATATATAACATACCCGGGCGGACCAGATCGCCGGAGTAGCGCGCCGCACCCGTGACCTTATCGCGGGCGTCAATGCGGGAGACGGATTTGCCAATTGTGTTTGTCATGATGGTTTTGCTGCGTCTTCAATTGCCTGAACAATCTTGTAATATCCTGTGCACCGGCACAGGTTACCGCTGATTGCCTGCATGATCTCATTCCGCCCCGGTTGCGGGAGTTCCTCGAGCAGCTTTGCTGCCGACATGATAAATCCCGGGGTGCAATATCCGCATTGCACCGCGCCGTCCTCAATAAATGCACGCTGGACGGGGTGCAATTCATCTTTTTCTGCGAGCCCTTCCACGGTGACAATCTCCGCCCCGTCTGCGCGCGGCGCAGGGACGAGACATGCCATGACAGCCTTGCCATCCAGAAACACGGTGCAGGCTCCACACTCGCCTTCGGCGCAGCCTTCCTTTGTACCGGTCAGGCCGGCGTCTTCGCGCAGCAGCCGGAGCAGGGACTTTTCATATCCGCTGGTGAACGTGTACAACTTCCCATTGATGGTTGTTTGAATCGCTGACGGTTGACCATCACCCATGGACCATGTTGGTGAGATCGTCCGGGGCTTGTTGTCCGTGGTCTGAAGCAGCACCGGAGACTCCGGAACCTGGGCCTGTTCCTGGCCATCCCGCAGGGATCGCAGTCCCCGCCGCACCAGTACGCCCACCATCGCCTGGCGATAGGCAGCCGAGCCGCGGATATCGTCGATTGGGCGGGATGCGGCAGCGGCCAGTTCGGCAGTCTGGGTGATAACCTCTTCTGTCAGTTCTTTGCCAACCAGGTAGCCTTCGGCTTCGGTGGCATGGATGATGATCGGTGTGACCGCACCCAGCGTGATGGACGCCGATCTGACGTTCACAGGCTCAAGCTCCAAAACGATCGCGGTATTGACCAACGAAATAGCCTGGGCGCGCCGCAATCCCAATTTCTGGAAAGTACCACGTTGATTATTCTTAAGCGCCGGGAAAACGATATCCACCAGCATCTCGTCGGGCTGCAACACCGTTTTGCGTACGCCGGTATAGAATTCTTCCAGGGGTATGCGGCGTGTGCCCTGTGTCGAAGCAAGCATCACCCAGGCTCCCAGCGCCATCAGCGGGGTGATTGTGTCGTTGGCCGGACTGGCTGTGACGAGGTTCCCGGCCACAGTAGCCCGGTTGCGGATCTGCGCTGCACCCACTTGCCAGGCCGCGCTGACGAGCGGAAAAGCGCGTGCGCGCAGCAGCCTGGAGGCGACCACTGCATTGTGCGTTACCAGTGGGCCGAGGTGGATGGTCTCTTTATCATCGAGTTGGATGTGATCCAGGTCCGGCAGGCGCGTAATGTCGATGACCGTTTCGATGCCTTTGCGAAGACCGCGTTCGAGTTCGAGCATCAAGTCGGTGGCCCCGGCTACAAGGCGGGCTTTTTCGCGTTTTTCAGCCAGGAGGCGCAGGGTTTCGTCAAGAGTTGCAGGAATGATATATTCGTTCCACATATCCTAATTAAACCACAAAGTAGCGCAATGGTGCCTGCGTCACGAATGCAGGCAAGATGCCATCTTGCGCTACTCGAAATGATATTTTGGTGTTATTGCTGTTCGCCGCTGCCGGTAATAACATGGTACCGGCGGTCATACGTCTTCCCAACCTGGCGGGCCAAATCATTAACGGCACGGATGGCAGACTTCAGGCCGTCACCCCCGATGCCCGCTTCGATGTTATCCATTCCGCTGGAAATCTGGTTGGCCAATTCAAAGAAGGCGGCATCGAATGTGTAGATCTGGGCAAGTTCCTTCTCATTGATCTTGACAGTATCGAAGAATCCAGAGTATCCATAAGAGGCATTCTTGATGCGGTCGCAGAACGTGCGCAGTTTCAGACCAATGGCGTCAACATCGTCGAGGAAATCAAGTTCGCCGGCATCGGCCAGATCTTTTTGCAGACTCGAAGTTCTTGCAACCAGCTCGCTGTACTTCAGCGCCACCTGGTCGCGCAGAAGTTTATCGGCGGCACGGCGCTGTTGGCGTTCTCCGTAGCCCTTAAAGCCGGGTATGTTGGATAGAAGCTTTTGCAAGGCGTTCTGTCCAGCTTGCACTGTTTCTAAAAGGTCACTCATGGTTCCTCCTTGGAGAAATAACGGCAGTTAATCAGCTTTTGTGATTATACTGCCAAAAACAGATTATCTGTCCTGTACATAGAAATACGATTATGAGAGCAGAAGGTTGTAATGGTCCAGACGGACTTGGTATAATGGGGCGAATCAGCACCAGGAACTGAAATAAGCATTTCAATATCAAGGAGAAAAATATGATCGTCACCACCAAACAATTGTTCGCAGCCGCGTACGGCAAGTATGCCATCGGGGCCTATAATATCAATAACCTTGAACAGACCATGGGCCTTTTCCGTGGCAATATGGACAGCCAGGCGCCTTTCATCATCCAGATCAGCAAAGGCGCGCGTTCCTTCACGCACAAAACGATGCTTGAAGGCTTGATCCGTGCTGCTGACGAAGTCTTCCCGGAGGCCATCTTTGCCGTCCACCTTGACCATGGTGATGAGGCAACCTGTTACGACTGCATCCAGAGTGGTTTCTATTCGTCGGTCATGATCGATGCCAGCAGCATGTCGTTCGAGGAAAACATTGCAACCACCAAGCGTGTTGTCGATGCCGCGCATGCTAAAGGCATTGTTGTGGAAGCCGAACTGGGTCAATTGGGGGGTGTGGAGGAACACGTCAAGGTGGAAGAGGCCAATGCCAAGCTGACTGATCCAAACCAGGCCAAGGAATTTGTGGAGCGCTCCGGTTGCGATTCGCTGGCCTGCGCCATCGGCACCAGCCACGGGGCTTTCAAGTTCGCCGGCTCACAGGGACTGCACTTCGAGGTGCTGGCGGAGATCCAGAAGCGCCTACCGGGCTTCCCGCTGGTGATGCACGGTTCCAGCTCTGTCCCGCAGGAGGAAGTGGCTCGAATCAACGCGGCCGGCGGCAGCCTGAAGGGCGCCAAAGGTGTCAACGTGGACGAGTTCAAGCGCGCGGCAGAACTGGGCGTGACCAAGATCAATATTGACACGGATGGCCGCCTGGTGTGGACGCGTGTGCACCGCGAGTTCTTCCGCGATTTCCCCGAGAAATTTGACCTGCGCGACCCCGGCAAGATCTTCATGGCCGAATATGCCAAGTTCATTGCCCAGAAGAATGAGAAGTTGGGCAGTGCCGGGCAGCTTGAAGAAGTGCGGAAGTTGGTGAAATAACAATCCGGGGCGAGATATTTCTCGCCCCTACCATGATGATCATGCCCACATCCGACCAGGGTGTTACGCTTGACCGTTACATGCTCATCCCGCGCGTATTGATTTTCCTTACGCGCGGGAGTTCCGTCTTGTTAATAAAAGGCGCCTCAACCAAGCGCCTGTGGGCGAATAGATACAACGGCGTGGGGGGACATGTAGAGCCAGGCGAAGATGTTCTGTCTGCAGCGAGGCGTGAACTGCTCGAAGAGACCGGATTGACTGCTGACCTGCGGCTGTGTGGGACGGTTATCGTGGATACAGGTGAAAATCCCGGGATCGGGATATATGTATTTACCGGAGAGTGCCCTGCGGGAGAGCCAAAACCGTCCATTGAAGGGACGCTGGAGTGGGTATCTATTCCAGTGGTATCGAAGGTCCCGGTATTGGAAGATATACCAATATTCCTGGAACGACTACAGAGAATGCAGCCTTGCAGTCCTCCCTTTTCAGCCCGGTCATTTTATACTGACAAGGGCAAATTGACTGTAAAATTCGCCTGAATCATCCGATCTTATACCCAATTTTTCTCAGGAATCCCTTCCGCCAGGCAATTTCTTCTTCCTCTTCAATCCCTTTCGGCGAATAGCCATCCACCACGCCCAGGATGCCGCGGCCCAGCCCGGTTTCGGCGACCAGGACCTCGGCCGGGTTGGCAGTGGCGCAAAAGATGTGGCAGACTTCGGTCACGTTTTTGACGGCATTCAACACATTGACCGGATAAAATCCATCTGCCAGGAAAATGATGAACGAATGCCCGGCCCCGATGGCCATGGCGTTCCTTTTGGCCAGGTCGATCATCGCCTCGTCCGTCCCCGACCAGCGGATCAGGCATTTGCCGGAAGCCTCGCAAAAGGCCACACCGAACTTGATCCCTGGCACGGCGTTAACGAGAGCCTCATGGACATCCTCCACCGTTTTTATAAAGTGCGATTGCCCGAGGATGAAATTGATGCTTTCGGGTTTTTCAATTTTGACATTCAATATTTCCATGATGACCTCCAAAATTCATAAATTTCTTATGTTGATGGTATATCATACAACAGAGATGTGTTTTACGAAATCCCCTTTTTTGCCGGGAGGAATTAAATGTATAAAAGACAATTTGTTATGATTGTTGGCTTGATGCTGGCATTCTTGTCAGCCTGCTCCCCCGGGGCGGAAATTCCCAGGAACCTGCCTGTGTCTTCACCATCGGCCGGGACTCCCCAGGCAGCACCTGCCCTGGTCGTACCGGATTTTGCCCATATCGTCATCATCCCTTTTGAGAACCGTGAATTCGACCAGGTAATAGGCAATGCTCAGATGCCGAATTATAACCTTCTGGCCGGAGAATATACCCTGCTTTCCCAGTATTACACCATCCGGCACCCCAGCCTGCCGAATTACATCGCGCTGGTGGGTGGCGATACCTTTGGGATCACCAAGGATTGCACCACCTGTTTCATCAACGCCCCCAGCCTGGCTGACCAGATCGAATCATCCGGCCGGACCTGGAAGGCTTACCTGGAAGATATGCCTTCAGATTGTTTTATCGGCAATCAGGGCGAATATGTACAGAAGCATAATCCTTTCATCTACTTTGACCCGATCCGTCTGGATGCAACCCGCTGCAAGCGCTCGATCGTTCCGTTTACCGATCTATCCAACGACCTGGCCGCCGGCTCTCTGCCAAATTTTGCCTATATCATGCCGAATTTATGTGATTCGGCCCATGATGCCAATATACGCCCATTGTGTTCGCTTGATACGGCGGATGATTGGCTGGGATATGTTGTCCCAAAACTGCAGAAAAGCCTGGATTCCACCGGTAAACCTTATTTGATCGTTGTCACCTGGGACGAGGGTACGACGAATGCATCCTGTTGCGGTCTGTCGAAGAGCGCCGGCGGGCGGGTCCCGACCATGCTGATCTCCCCGCAGGCCAGGAATGGCTTCCAGGACGCCACACCATATACAATCTATTCAATGCTGAAAACGATCGAGACCGCCTGGCACCTGCCGCTCCTGGGCCATGCCGCCGACAGCAATAATTCCCTCATTGCGGCTCCATGGAAATAGGGGCCAGCCGCGGATAAGGTATCTTAATTGACCAGGGATTCCGGGGGATCGACCTCGTCATTTGGAGAAAGGGTGGATCTTTTCCCAAGGCTCGATATCCCCTGAAACGATCTCAAAGGACGGATGTGGATCGGGGAGATCGACTTCCGTGAATTGCTGATAGCGTTCAGGATCGCGCTGCTGGATTTTCGCCTTCAAATGCGCCCATTCATAACACAGCTGACCACGGGTGACAGGGATTTTTTCCGCCTGCCGGCCTGGATTAATCTTTGACAAGCCGAAGTGGTAGCCACGCTGCTGTGCTTCCTCCGTTAGCGGGAGGAGGTAACTCCCAATGGCGGCCAGTGGATCAGGTTGGGAAAGGAACCGCTTTAATTGCGGGTGATTCCGGTAGCCTTTGGTTTCCCCCTTTAAAACTTTCTGCGCAAGCAACGTTTCGCGCCAACAGGCCAACAATCCCGCGCGGTCGAGATACTTTGGATGCAGCGACCAGAGACGCATTATTTCTTCTCGTAAAAGATTAGCAGGGTGCTGCCGTACTTGCGCTGTTCGAACTCGTCCAAAGCCTGTAATTCCAACTTGCGGTACTCACGCGGGTGAATTTGCACGATCACCCATGCACCTTCGTCATTTAACCAACCAGGGTTGGCATCCAGGGTTAGCAGGGCTTTCGACCACATCTCCTTATATTGGGGAGGGGCTATGTATACATAATCGAACAGCCGGGTGGGAGCTGCTTCCAGCATGCTGAAGGCATCCCCCCGGCGGATCTCGGCCTGAGTGCTGAAACCGGTGGTCTGCAGGTTGGCCTGGATGGTTTGAATGGGCGCCCGGTTCAAGTCGGAGAACCGCACGAACGCAGCACCCCGGCTGAGGGCTTCGATGCCGATTGCGCCCGTCCCGCCAAACAGGTCCCACCAGGTGGAATCCTGCACGTCCCCCGCCAGGATATTAAAGAGGGCTTCCTTGACCATATCGGTCACCGGGCGGGTGGTGTCTCCAGGGACATCCTTTAGTTTCCGGCCCTTGGCTTTTCCAGAGATGACACGCAGAGTCATATATCCTCCGAGTAGTAACGACTTAAGTCGTTACTACGTCTTTTACTGCCTGAATATTTCCGTGCGGGGCGATGATCGGGACCACGCAGCCCGTGCCGAGCAGTAAACGCCGGCCTTTGGTCTGCTGGATGGCATCCACCGCTTCTGCTCGAACCTGGGCGGCATCCCCAAAAACGATAGTCCTTTGGCTGATCCCCCCGCAAAACACTTGCGGATGGACTTCCGAAGCCTGTGCTTCCTCCAGCGATGGATATGTCTCCCGGTCGTGCCAGTTGACAATGGGAAACAGGTTATCGCGGCAAAGGGATTGGGTGATCAGATCGAAATAGATATTGAGTCCATGGATGTGGAGGATGTTGCACCACAGGCTTGCTGCGGGTTGAGTGGTCACCAGGTCAAAAGGTAATCCAAAGGTTTTGTATTCATCCCGTGTCATTAATCCTGCCTGGGCATGTTGAACGGCATAGAAAATACCATCAATGCCCGTCTCCATGGCAGCTTCCACGAAGCGGCGCGTGGTCCCGGCAATGGTCTGCAATCCCTTCAAGACGGCCTCAGGATATTGGCGCAGGTGGGCAATCAGCACATCACCCCCGGCCAGGTTTTTGGCCTGGGCCAGCGGACTGAAGACTGTCTGGAGCAGGGGCATCTGTGGCCCAAGGGCGGATCGGATTTGCCGTAGACAGCTTATTTGCCCGCTCAGCTGTGGGGAACTGAGCGGGTCGAGCACAGGCAGGCGTTCCCAGTCCTGCGCCCTCTGGATGACGCGTTTGGTATAGCGCCGCGTTCCTTCGGTGGAACCTTCCCAGGCATCCTCCGCCCCCCAATCCTTTATGGCAAACGAAGAAGCCGGCGTGACTTTTACCAGGTCAAAGTTGTAATGGCATTGGAAGTCCAATGTAGCGGCTGCAAGCGTATCGGGGTTTTGATCATCCATGGGGAAATGCCGCCAGAGAGCTACGGGTGGGTGGTCCAGGGCGGGGTCATCATTCAAACAGGCTAGCATCCGTTCACGACAATTAAGGGGCATCTTGTTACCTGCTTCTATGCGTCAAGGTTTGGAGGTCTGGTTCTTCTGTTCGCGCAAGGATTCACGCAGAGCCTCCTGCAATTCCGGCGAAAGACCGGGCATGATGCGGCGGAGTATGCGCAGCATCATTGGCTTGGGGTTGATTTGGATGATCTCGCGCAGGAATGCGGCCGTTTCCGTCATGGAAACGCGTTCCAAAGCCGCCAGGCAGGCCAGTAAATTCAACTGTGTCAAGGGGCCTGCGGCAAGGATGGCCGGACGCAGAATACGGAACACTGCCGGCAGGTTTTCAAAGCGCGGATCCTGAAACAGTGGAATAAGCGCCTGTAGTCCCCAGACTTGCAAGGTCGGTTGGGGACTTCCCAACCAGCCCTCCAGGATGGCGAAAAACGCCTCTGGTTTTTCCCGGCGTAAACGAGTCAAAGCTGTAGTCAGCAGCGCGCTGCGAATTTCCTTGTCTATGGATAAATTGAGCCAAGCCGGCAGGAGTCCCAGGGTGGGAACTGCCTGGTCTGACGGGAGATTGCCCAGCAGAAAAGCAGCCAACAGGCGGGATTCGAGCGAATCGCCTTCCCAAAGAACTTTTATCAGCTTTACTGCTTCTTGAGGACTTTTCTCTGCCAGTGGAGCCAGTTCACTTTCGATCTGGCGGAGAACCGGGCGCGGGGTATGGTAAGTGGGCATGGAGAGCCGCTGGATCACCTGAGCGGCGCGGATGGTGCGGTTGGTGTAATAATCCAGCAGTTCATTCAAATCGTGCAGGAAAGCCTCCGGTTGCGCGAATTTCTCCGCGAGCCGGGCAGCCTGGATCTTTAGTCGGGCAAGGTCAATGGCTGGCATGCATGGGTCTTTTGCACCAAGGATTTATTCATTGTACTCCACCGGGATAACCCTGGCGGAGATTTCAGCATTGAGTTCAACAAGCTTGGATTGAATCCGTAGGATCGCTTCATCCAATGGGAGGATGCCTTTATCCGTTTGGCTGCGCAATTTAATTTCCACCCCGCCTTGAGCGAGGGCGCGTTCACTGACCGTCAGCCGGATTGGCAGCCCGATCAGGTCGGCATCCGTAAATTTCACGCCCGGGCTTTCATCGCGGTCATCGTAGAGCGCTTCCACCCCGGCAGCTTGCAGGTCAGTATAGAGCTTATCAGCGATTTCTTCGGCCTTGGGTGAGCCTTTGCCGCGCAATAGAACGAGATGCACCTGGTATGGAGCAACTGTCACCGGCCAGGTCAAGCCGTGTTCGTCGTTGTATTCCTCGGCCACGCAAGCCAGCAGGCGGCCTACGCCGATGCCGTAGGATCCCATGATGACCGGCTTTTGCTCTCCATACTTGTCAAGAAATGTACAGCCAAGGCTATCCGAGTAACGCGTGCCAAGTTTGAAGATGTTGCCCACTTCCACGCCGCGTACCGTCCTCAGCGGATGGCCGCACTCCGGGCAGTTGTGCCCAGCCTCTGCAGCCGCGATATCGGAGACGATGTTGGCAGTGTAGTCGCGCGGAAAGTTGGTGTTGAGCAGGTGGTAGTCGGTATCATTCGCGCCCGCCACCAGGTTTGGGCTGGAAGGGATTGAATTGTCCACAATGACTTGTAGGGGCGACCCTTGTGGTCGCTCGTTGTCGGAGATGTTCCTCCTCCCCGCGAGGCCCACCGGTGATGCAAACCCGGGCACTGCACCTATCGCTTTGATCTCGTCTTCCGTTGCCGGTCTCAATTCGCGTGCACCGACGGCATTGGCAAGTTTTGTCTCGTTCAACTCCAGGTCACCCCGGATGACCGCAAAGATGAACTGTTCATTTTTGGCAGATCCCAAAGGTCTTTCAAGTCCTTTAGGATCTTGCGGGAAGGCCGCCATGAAGAAGACTGCCTTGGCGGTCTTGGATTTCGGCACACCCAGGAAATTTGCCAGGTCCTCAATGGTCTTGCAGTTTGGAGTGAACACCTTTTCTGTGGGTTTCAAGTCTTCCGGAGCGGCGGGCGTCTTCTGGAAGCGCGCCACCTGGCGGTTGGCACTGTAGCCGCAGGCATCACACAGGATGAGGGTATCTTCGCCAATTGGAGTAATATACATGTACTCGTGGGCCAGTTTGCCGCCCATCATCCCGGTGTCCGACTTTACCGCTGTCACATCCAGTCCGCAGCGGTGATAGATGTTGAAATAGGCCTGGTAATGAGCTCGATATTGTTTATCCAGGCCATCCCAGTCGGTATCCAGGCTGTAGCTGTCCTTCATGCTGAATTCCCGCACCCGGATCAGACCGGCGCGTGGGCGCGGCTCATCGCGGAACTTGGTTTGAATGTGGTAGATGAGCCGCGGCAGGTGCTTATAAGACTGCACCTCCCGGCGCACCAGGTCCGCGACCACCTCCTCGTGGGTCATGGCGAGTACCATGTCGCGTTCATTTCGATCAGTGAACCTGCCCATCTCGGACCCGATCTGGTACCAGCGCCCGGTTTCCTTCCACAGATCGGCAGGCTGGACAACTGGCATGCTGATCTCCTGCCCGCCGATCGTGTCCATCTCTTCACGCAAAATCGCCTCGATCTTTTGCATTGAGCGCTTGGCCAGGTGCAGGTAGGTGAAGATGCCTGCCCCGAGCGGACGGATGAATCCGGCGCGCATCAGAAGTTTGTGGCTTTCAACCTCCGCCTCCGCCGGAGCGTCGCGCAGGGTTTGACCAAGTAATTGGTTGAGTTTCATGGTATCCGCCTGATGGAGTGGTTCCGTGTCATGTGTTCCGGTGCCACGTGTTCCAGTGTCACAAGATACTTGACACGGGAGGACTTGACTCTTAATACGCTTTTGCGAAGTACACCTTGTGTCTGGCGTCTTTACCGCAGACAATGCACTTGCCGTGGCCTTCTTCCTGGTCAATCGGGATGCAGCGCGTGGTAGCCCTGGTGTCTTCCTTGACTTTGGCCTCGCACTCGGCCGATTCACACCAGTATGAGTAGGCCCAGCCATTCTGGACGACTTCAACCAGTTCGGCGTAATCCTTTGGGTCGAAAATGTGACTGTCACGGAAGGCAGTCGCGCGTTCCAGCAGCGACTTCTGGATGTCCACCAGCAAGCCTGTAACTGCCACAGCCAGTCCGGCCTGCGGGACGAAGGATTTACCCTCGCGCCCCGGGCGATCTCGCCGGGCCAGTGCGACTGTGTCTTTTTCGATATCCTTGGGACCAATCTCGATGCGCAACGGGACGCCGCGCATTTCCCAATCGTTGAATTTAAAGCCGGGCGTCACCTCGGTACGGGTATCCACTTTGACGCGGATGCTGGCGGCCTTTAGTTCGGCTTCGACGCGGCGGACTGTCTCCATAACTGCGGTGGTCTCTGTCTCCGACTTAAAGATCGGTACGATGACGGCCTGGATGGGGGCCAGGCGGGGTGGCAGGATTAATCCCTGGTCGTCGCCATGGGCCATGATGATGGCGCCAATAAAGCGGGTGGAAAGGCCCCAGGAGGTTGTCCAGGCATACTGCAGGGTGTTGTTCTCATCCAGGAACTGGATATTGAAGGCTTTGGCGAAGTTCTGGCCGAGGAAGTGCGAGGTTCCCGATTGCAGCGCGCGTGTGTCCTGCATCATGGCCTCAATGGTGGTTGACATGTTCGCTCCGGCGAACTTCTCGGTCTGGCTCTTGACTCCCTGAATAACCGGCACAGCACCCTCGTTGATGGCAAAATCGGCATAGACACCCAGCATGCGCATGGTTTCCTGGCGCGCTTCCTGTTCGGTGGAGTGGGCCGTGTGACCTTCCTGCCAGTAGAATTCCAACGTACGCAGGAACAAGCGTGTCCGCAGTTCCCAGCGGACCACGTTGCCCCACTGGTTGATCAGAACCGGCAGGTCGCGATACGATTTTATCCACTTCGAGTACATATAGCCGATGATGGTCTCAGAGGTGGGACGCACCACGAGCGGCTCTTCAAGTTTCTCGCCGCCGCCGATGGTAACCACCGCCAGTTCAGGCGAAAAACCTTCCACGTGTTCCTTCTCCTTCTCAAGGAACGACATGGGGATGAAGAGCGGGAAAGCCGCGTTGACGTGGCCGGTTTCCTTGAAGCGTCTATCCAGCGCCTGCTGGATATTTTCCCATAACGCCCAGCCATACGGCCGTACGACCATGCAGCCCCTCACAGGAGCATAGTCGGCCATTTCAGCGCGCTGGACGATCTGGTTGTACCATTCGGAGAAGTCAACATTGCGGGGTGTAAGTTTTTCGTCAGACATAATAACCTCGGAGAGAAGAGATAGGAGAGCAGAGAACAATTATTTTGGCTTGGAGAGCACTTTGACTGCTTCCTGTATATTTGGTGCGAAGTGGAGTAGATCACGCTGGCGTTGTGGAATGTAAACTTCGAATGAATAGTAAAACGATTCCATTACGGCTTTCCAGCCTGCGCCCACCATAATGAGCGGTTTGGGCGGAATTGATGCTACGATCATCAGGTTCCAGGTCAGGGAAATCTCGGTCAGTGTGCCGGGACCTCCCGGCAGGGCAATGGCTGCATCACAGGCCAGGACAAGTTCATTCAGGCGTTCCTGCAGGGTGGCAAAATGACGCTCTTCCTTCACCCAGGCATTGGCGCGAGTCCCGCGCCAGGCTTCGATGTCCGCGCAGGTCACGCCGACCACATGTCCTCCGGCCTCATTGGCGCCCCTGGAGACGGCTTCCATCGTACCGATGTAGCCGCCGGTCAGGACGGCGTGACCGGCCTGGGCGAGCAGTTTGCCCAGTTCGTAGGCTTCTGCGTAGGATGCTTCACCTGCTTTTGGTTGAGAGCCACCGTATACCGTTACATTCATGATCGAATTCCTATCGGCCAAATGTCAATCCCGCTGAAGAACGCGAGACAGGCTGTCAAAAGTCACCTGGCCTTCAACTTTCAACCTGTGACTTATCCGTATCCCATTTTCGATTTGCATTGGTTTCGAGTTTTGTTAAGATCGCCTGCTCAAGATCGATCCTGGAGATCGAAGCCAATTGCAATAAGTATAAAGCCACATCAGCCAGTTCGCTGGCAAGTTCATCCCTGTCTTTCAGGTCTTCGCTCCATTGGAAGTGTTCCAGCACTTCATTGGCTTCCAGTGAGAGCGAGATGGCCAGATTGCGCGGCGTTTGTGGACGTTTACTATCCGGCTCATACCAGCCCTTCGAGCGGACAAAGGCATGCATGCGATTGGTCAATTCTTTAATGTCCATCGTCGACTTTCAAATAGCTTCATCTACCATCCATGGTCCATCGTCCATAGTCTATTGTCGGCTAACAAAAAAACGGCTCTCCAAGTCTGGGAGCCGCAGGTGTACGTGACGAACTGAACCTAACCAGACCTGGTTGATTTTTGCTTGGCAGGGGCCGGGAGCGGGTTCAGTTTCATTGGTGCAGATTATACCTGATTTAGACAGGCTTGGAGACAGATTTCCAGCAAGAATATTTCAGGCAGGCCTCAGGATGACTACCTGCCGCTTGCCCATTTGGAACCTCTCCAATCGTTTATACTTTTCATGTGTAATCTTTTGTAATTTATCAGACGCTATCGCTACAATACTTGTCGGGGATAAGAATTCAAGCAACGCCTCCAGCATGGCCCAAATTGGTTGCTTGGCCTGGGTCTGTTCCCATTGGGAGTGTTGATTGTAAGGGATATCGGAAAATACCATGTCAATCGTGGCGTTCTGCAGACCTTCCCGCAGGCTGGCAGCCTGGGTGGCATTGGCCCGAAAGACTTGCGTCTGGATGGGGCGCACCGCGGTCAACATTCTGACCTGTTCCTGCATGCGGTTGATGCTTTCCAGGGCCCCTTTGTGCGATTCCTTATCGAACAGGCGCACCATGGCTGAAATTTCCCGACTCCTTCTTTCCAGCCCACCCGGTGTGAGCAGACCTAGGTTTCGTTCAGCCATTTGGACGGCTTTTTCGTTAATGTCCGAGCAGATAACCCGGCAGATCGAATCCCAGTGTAGATAAGCGATTACGCTGAGGTGATAAGCTGCCCCGCAGCAAGGATCATAAATCGTACAGGAAGATGCCTCCTGTCCCCGCAATGACAGGCAGCGCTGGTAGATTTCGCTTGCCAGACGAATCGGGAAAGCCGGATGCCCCGGCAGGCTGTAAAAAACATGCCCGCTGGCCAGGTCTGCATAATTGGCACGTTCTGTGGCAAATTTATATTCCATGCTGCTAAAAGTATAGCATAACTGTGGCGTGTTGGAAGATGGAGAAACCGAAATCTGTCTGGGAATTGCCTGCGCGAAGTAATTAACCCTCACCATGCTTGGTTACTTTGGGTTTTTATGATAATGCCAAAGCGAGGCACTTGCACCGCCTCGCTTTGCTATATAATCAGGGTACAAGCCATGCCTGAACTAAAGAATTATCAGAAATCTGATCTCGATAAAGCTCTGTCGCCCCAGCAGTTATCGTTTCTGCGGATGGTTGCAGACATGGCTTCAACGCGCCAGTTGCCGCTCTACCTGGTGGGTGGTTTCGTACGGGATTTGTTGCTGGGCATCCCTGCCAGGGATTTTGATCTGGTCGTTGATGGGAATGCCATTCGCCTCGCCGAAGCCTTGGCTGCTCAATATGGTGGAAAGGTGACCACCCACATCCGCTTCGGGACGGCGCAGTGGTTCCTGGCTGGCCCCGGTCATCACGTTCTTGACTTTATCTCCACCCGCTCTGAAACTTACAAACATAATGCGGCGCTGCCAACCGTGAAACCTGGCATGCTGATCGATGACCTGCTGCGTCGTGATTTCACCATTAATACTCTGGCCTTGCGCCTGGATGGGGAGCATTGGGGTGAACTACGCGATGACCTGGGGGGCCTTGAGGATCTGAAACAAGGCCTGGTGCGCGTCCTTCATCCCGGATCTTTCCAGGATGATCCGACCCGTCTCATTCGGGCAGTGCGTTACGAACAGCGTTGCGGCTTCCAGATCGTCCAGGATACGTTGTCCCTGATCCCGCCGGCGCGTGCATTGATTGGCCTGCTCTCAGCTGAGCGTATCCGTCACGAATTGGATCTGGTGTTGGATGAAGAGAAAGCTGCTGCCATACTAAGCCGCCTGGCGGAACTGGACTTATTACGACCGGTCCATCCGGTGTTGTCATGGAATGACAAAACGCACTGGCGCTTTCTGAAGGGAGCTTGTTCCCTCCAGGAATTTCCAATTAAGTCCTCTCGGGCCTCCGCGGACAAAAGCTTCCTTGGCTGGCATTTTTGGCTGATGGATGTTGCTTTGATTGACCTGGAAAGCCTCGAGCGGCGTTTGCACTTCCGGTCAAATTTGTTCAATTCCCTGCTGGCTGCATCCGCTCTTTCTGCCGCTTTGCCCTCCCTTGTTGGATTGAAACCGAGCCAGTGGGTGGCGCGGCTGGAAGACGTGCCTTTGACGGCCGTTCATGCGGTTTTTCTAGCCAACCCGGATGGGAAGAAGCAGCAGCATTTATATAAATACCTGGATACCTGGCGGCACGTCAAACCGAAAACGAACGGCCATGACCTGATAAAACGCGGCCTGACGCCGGGTCCGCGTTACCAGGAGATTTTAAAGCGCTTGAGGGAAGCCTGGTTGGATGAAGAAGTGAAAACAGAAAATGAAGAGATGAAATTACTGGACAGATTGACAAAAGTGACATAAATAGCTGGCAGCAAACTGACTTCCGGCCATTTATGCCATGACTTTTGGCAGGTCAGATCAGGCAAGCCATTCCTAACAGCCAGGCGATTGTGGAAAAGAAAACCATCCATTCCAGGGCAGGCAAAACCCAGAACCGGGGGCGTTCTGGCGTCTGCTCCGGGTCGAGAGGGTTCGCAGGTTTTTCTTTCTTGGACCTGATCCCGGGCAGTATCAGGAAGGCTCCATAAGCCAGGAAAGCCAGCAGGCTGAGCAGGTTGGCTGCGGGTGGGACAACTGGCTTTCCAGAGGATTGGAAGAGGATGGCCAGCCCAAAGAAAAAGACCATCACCAGGCCGGCACGAAAGTAGGTCATGGCGGCGATCGTGTGAGGTTTTAGGTTATTCATTGGGAAGACACCAACTGCCGCTACGCCCAGGACTGCAATGACCCCCGCCGACGTTCCCAACCAGCCTGGAAGGCTGTCAAATGTAATTCCCAGGCCGATGATGTAAGGCAGGAGCGCCAGTCCACCGAGCAGCATGCCGGAGTTAAAGAACCTGGCTGCGCGCGAAATCCCCACCTCTCCGAGTTCGGAGATGAAATGGTTAAGGAGGGAATAGCGCTCGCTCCTTTTCCCCGATACACCAGCGAGGGATAAAAGACAGCCAGGATCACCAAACCTGTCCCGGCAAAGCCGAGGATGGGGAAGATATTGAATGTCATGCCGATATAAGGGATTAGGGCAGCGACTTAGGGTTTGCCAATGTTCGAGAAGAAGGCTTTTACTTTGGGAACCCGCTCACGGCTGGCGATGAACCAGGCACGGACAATTTGGCCATACATGCGGATTCGCCAGGTATAGCCGTTCCAGTAGCCGCGTTCAGTGCGGAATTCGCTTGACGGATGCCAGACCCCTTTGAGTGCGACAACACGTGTCCGATAATTATGCCGACCTGCCGCCACGGATAATGCGATTTCGAAACCATATCCCTCGGCAGCTTCGCGACAAACCTGTTTCAGCAATTCGGCACGCACGCCGCGTTGGCCGGTCAGGAAGGGGGTGAGCCAGTGTGAGAAATCTGTGCCGCGATGGCCGCCCCGGAACAGGCCAAGGGTCATATCGGCACGGTGGTCGATCACAGGAGCCAGCAAGGCATCAATGTGGCCGGGATTCAGGTTTTTGAGATCGGCGTCCAGCAGCAGGATGATCGGAGCTTTAGTGGCGGCCCAACCACTGAAAATAGCCTGCCCCTTGCCCCGATTCTTGTTGTGTTGGATAACCTGGATGCGCCGGTCAGTTGTGGCTGCCTGGTGAAGGATCGCAGCAGTATTATCCTTGGATCCATCGTCCACAAGAATGATCTCATCGAGAATTCTAGTAGCGCGCAAAACATCCAGCACACCGGAAACGTTTAGTTCCTCGTTATATGTTGGGATGATGGCTGCAATGAAAGGCTTGTGTGACTGAATGGAATTTTCAGGCATCCAGAATTCCTTCTCTTTACCCCAGTATACCACCTGCGAGGTAAAACAATTTCACTTAGGTGCTTTTTTTCCGTCCAAACAGCTCTCCCAGGACAACTATGAATAATGTCACTGCCCACATGAACAGCATGGCTATCCCGCTGATTTTCTCGATATTGCTCTCACGAATTTCCACTTCACGCAAGGAACGTCCTGCGAGCACAAAACCGTTGTCATAACGAACAACCACCGTTGCCATGCGTACGCCATTCTCCGGCTGCCAGGTGACACGGTCCTCACCATGTTGACGTGCATATTCCAGCACCCCCGAAGGATAAACCGGGACTGATCCATGCAGAGTTGCGGATGATGCCAACACCTTGCCAGAATTATCGAACACGATAATGAAAGGTGCCAGGCTGTTTGCAAGTTCCACTTTGGTAGCTGGAATGACTGAATCTGCACTTGCACCTCCATTCAATGAATTTTCAGCATCCTCTGCCATCTGTATCTGTGGGTCGTTGGCGCCCATCCGCAGCGATTGCTGAACGGTCAGGTAGACCAATCCACACAGACCGGCAACGACGATCGCGAGTGGTAACCATTTCATGATGATTCTAATGGTGGTTTGCATGATGTCTCCTTGTTGAATGGGTGTCAAACAATACTATATCACTGCTTGTCCGAGGAAACTATCATCTCCCTCCAAAAACTATCGACTATTCGGTTTTATTCTGCCGGGGTAATCGGCTCACACTCCATACATAGTTGTGTATAATTCGCCCATCTCTCACTGCCATTGGAGCTTGAATGACCCGTAAACCTACCGGTGCGGAAATCCGCCAGACCTTTATTGATTTTTTTGTTGAGCATAAGCATACTTTTGTCCCATCCGCTTCGCTGGTGCCGGGCGGAGATGCCACCTTGCTTTTTACCAACGCGGGAATGGTTCAGTTCAAGGATGTTTTCCTTGGTACAGATAAACGTCCTTATACACGTGCGGTTGATTCGCAGAAAGTCCTGCGCGTGGCTGGAAAACACAATGATTTGGACGAGGTCGGCCGGGACGACACCCACCATACCTTCTTTGAAATGCTTGGCAACTGGTCATTCGGCGATTATTACAAGAAAGAAGCCATTGCCTGGGCCTGGCAGCTCCTGACGGATGTCTGGGCCCTGCCAAAGGACAGGCTTTACGCCACCTGTTTCAAAGATGAACAGGGGGTTATCCCGACTGATGACGAAGCTGCCGGGATCTGGAAACAGCAGCCGGGGATTAACCCGGACCACATTTTGTTCTTCGGACGCAAGGAAAATTTCTGGGAGATGGCTGAGACCGGGCCGTGCGGGCCTTGTTCGGAGATTCACATCGACCGGGGTGAGGAATTCGACAACCTGCGCGATAAACCCCATCGGTGCGGAGTTAACGGGGAATGCACACGCTATCTTGAACTTTGGAATAATGTTTTCATCCAGTACAATCGCATCGATAAGGATACCCTCGAGCCGCTGCCTGCCAAACACGTGGATACAGGAATGGGCTTTGAGCGGATCGTCTCCGTGCTTCAGGATGTTGATTCGAACTACAAGATAGACCTGTTCCAAGGAGCGCTGGAAGCAGTGCGTGCACTGACGGGGGACTCGCTTGAACAAATGTATGCTGATTTCACCCCCTATCGGGTCATTGCCGACCATGCACGCGCTGCAGCTTTCCTGATCGCAGATGGTGTCGTCCCTGGTAATGTGGGCCGCAACTACGTCTGCCGCATGATCATCCGCAGGGCGGCGCGCTTCGGGACGAAACTTGGCCTGCATGATCCCTTCCTGGCAAAGGCTGCTGAAGCCATCATCGCCGCCTACGGTGATTTCTACCCGGAGTTGGTCAAAAGCCGGGAAACCATCCTCGATAACCTGACGCGTGAGGAGCTCCGTTTTGCTCGCACGGTCGAGTCAGGCACGGCTTATTTGCAGGGCATGCTGGATGAGTTGACGAAATCAGGTCAGAAGACCCTGGATGGCCGGAAAGCTTTTGATTTATATGCCACCTCTGGCCTTCCTTTTGAGATTGCGCGTGACATCGCTCGTGAGCAGAACCTCGATATTGATGAGGCAGGTTTCCGCTCTGCCATGGATGAGCACCGCCTTGCCTCGGGCGGCGGCAAAGCTATGGGCAGGATGGGCGGCGAAGACGCTGGACTCTATGCTGGTATTATTAAAGATCTTCAGGCGGATGGCCTGCTCGGCGAGGTCGGGGTGGAATACAACCCCTACGACTTGTTGCAGGTCAAGGCTCCAGTGCTGGCGTTGGTAGCGGACGGGCAGATCCTCTCGCAAGCCGGGATCTTGGACCAGTACGGAAAAATCTTGACGGAGAATGAAAGAGCCATCAGGGAAATCAAGAGGAAGCAATACAAGCAAACCGGCGCTGGGGATCAGGTTGAGGTTCTATTGCAAAATACTGGCTTCTACGTCGAATCTGGCGGGCAGGTTTCGGATACGGGTTGGATCCGGGCCACGGATGGTTCCTGGGAGATCGAAGTGGACGACATGCGCAAGCCTTCGCCGGGCGCGGTTGTTCATGTGGGTGAAGTGATCTTCGGGCATCCAAAAGCTGGTGACCTGGCGATCGCGGCAGTGGACGCGGCCCGCCGCCATGACATTCGCCGCAACCACACAGCCACGCATTTATTACATGCTGCGCTGCATCAGGTGCTGGGCGAAAATGCCCGGCAGGCCGGTTCGCTGGTCGCGCCAGGCCATTTCCGCTTTGACTTTAACCATCCAGAAGCTATGACACCGGAGCAGGTGGAGCGTGTTGAGAAACTCGTCAATGAAGCCGTCGCGGCTGATTACCTGGTTACACCAATCAGCAAGTCCCGCGAGCAGGCAGTAGCCGAGGGTGCCATGGCGCTCTTTGGAGAGAAGTACGGAGAGGTGGTGCGGACCATCACCATTGGCGACCCCGACCACAAATATTCCTACGAGCTGTGTGGCGGTACGCACCTTGACCGCACCTCGGATGTGGGGTATGTTCCTGATCGTCTCAGAGAGTTCGGCAGCGGCTGGCGTGCGCCGTATTGAAGGAGTGACCGGGCGGGGCGCGTATGAACTGGTGGCCAAACGTTTCAAGAATCTTAAACAGGCCGCCGCAGCTTTAAAGTCTGCGGTGGATGAGGTGCCGCAAAAGGCCGGGCTGGTTCAGGATGAATTGGCTAACGCCCGCAAGCAGGTCGCCTCTCTTAAGACGGAACTGGCTCTTTCAACGTTCAACGTGCAACTTTCCAGTGTGAAAACGTGGAACGGCATAAATCTGCTTACGATGGAACTCCCTGGCGCGAATAAGGAGACCCTCAGCCAATTGGCAGATAAATTCCGAGAGAAGTACCCTGAGAGCGGCATTTGTGTGATTGCCACCATTTCTGGAGAGCAGGTTGTGGTTATGGCGGCCGTGACCCAGGATCTGATTAAGAAAGGCGTAAAAGCCGGGGAACTGGTCGGGCATGTCTCTCGGCAGTTGGGGGCGGGCGGCGGGGGTGCACCGCACTTGGCCTTTGGAGGCGGAAGAAATGCTGGCAATCTTTCCGAGGCGCTCGCAAACGTCCGGGCATGGCTGGAAGCAAAGATTATATAATATCGTAGGGGCGACCGACCGGTCGCCCTTTTCGTTCTCCTTATCTCACTAGAGTATCCCGCTGCTGGATTTATTTTGTTTCTTCTCGTTCTTCAATTTCCTTTTTTCCTTGGGATTGAGCTTGGCTTTCTTGCGTTGTTCCTTCTTGCCTTTGTCTTTACTTCCTTTATCACCCATTTTGGTTTCTCCTTGAATCAATTTATTCAATCTCAGAATGGTACATCCACCGGAACATGCCATACACCCGTCATGGGAGGCAGGCCGCCAGGCGGCTAGTCCTGCTGGTGCTTGTGTTTCTGCTGAGCTTCCAGCTCCTGTTGTTCCTTTTGGCGTTGTTTACGCTTTTCTTCGAGCTGCTGCTCCAGCAGCTTCTGTTCCTGCTGGCGCTTTTTGCGCTCCTGTTCCTGCTGTTTCTCCATGTTTTGTTGCTCCTGCACCTTCGGCTTTCGATCCTGGGTCTGTTCCTGCTCCAGGTTTTTCCGGTCCTGTTGGCGCTGTACGCGTTCCTGTTCCTGGTCATCTTGCTGTATTTTTGGTTTTTCGCTCATGGATTATTCCTTCTTGAAAAAGGCTTTGTGTGAAACCTTGTCATTCTATTTGAAATCGCCTTCATTGTACCCCTTCTATAATGTATGGATTATATGTATATGTAGATGAGTGGGTCAATTCAGGTGAAGGTTTTTACTATTTTTAGACCGCGGTGTTTTACTTCAAACAGTCAGAACTTTCACAATGACGGTCACTTGGCAGCACTCATTTCCCCAGGTAATCGTGCAGTTTGCGCCGAATCGACCGGGGCTCGTAAGCGGTTCAAGGCCTGGGCTTCGATCTGGCGCACGCGCTCACGTGTCACGCCCACCTTGCGCCCAACTTCCTCCAGCGTGTAAGCCTGCCCATCCAGCAAGCCATAGTGCAGTTGCAGGATGCGCACTTCGCGCGGCGGTAAATCTTTTAGGACTTCGCGCAAATTCTCGCGCAGCAGATTATAGGTCGCGGCTTCATCGGGCGGAGAGATTGCGTCATCTTCAATTCTTGGTTGGGTTCATGTTCTACCGTATCTACGCCGAGATCGTGACCCGCCTCAGCGTTGACCGTAACCAGCGGGATCTTCCCCATATTCCCTGCCAGGTCTGTGCTCTGTTATAAATCGTCCTTGTCTTCTTCCCAGGTATCATCCTCATCTTCGTCGATATCCTCATCATCGAGCTCTTCTTCGTCCAAATCAATGTCTTTTTCAGCAGCTTCTTCATTGGGAACAAAGGTGGCACAGCCGGTATCGGGGTCCAGTTCGACCGCCGCGGCGCTGCAGTAGCCGTTGTCTAAGAAGACACAGTCGATGTAGTGGCAGCGGATGCGGGCCATAAAATTCTCCTAAGTGAAATTTAGTTTATCAGTATTACAGCGTCTGGAAAGAATACATTTTACTCGTTTTCTTCTCCATTCCTACCCGTAATTTGCATTAACAAGTATCATAATGCTATACGCTGGTTCCAGTTTTTATGCAAGAAGCAGTAAGGCCGAAGTTGATGTTTAATTGAATGGATGGATAATGGAGATCGCTCTTATTAGATCATATGCTGAGAAGCCTTGGCGTAGTCCGGGTACATATTAGCTGATAGAAGATAGCTTGAGGGAAAAATGGTGCGTTAAATCTATTAACACCGAAAATCCTGAGACTTTATATGGATTCTTGGCCAGGTTGAGACAGGAAAATGGCGAAAGCATTTTTGTCTTTAATATCGCGGAATACCTTGATGAAAAAAATAAAGAGGTTTTTCTCCCTGCTTCACTAGATGAATGGAACATACCCCATCTTGGTTCCAGTGCTGAGGTTGTAGCTATTGGAGTAGATAAGGAAAAAACAAATAAGTTGCTAAACGAAAATCAAATTCCTACTCCCGGGTACTTTGTTGCCAATAGAGGAGATTTTGATATTAAATACCTTGCGGAAAGAATAGGTTACCCTTTATTTGTCAAACCGCTCAGGGAAGGAGGGCATATTGGAATTAGTGATGCTTCCATCGTTTACGACGATGTCAGCCTGGATAGAGCCGTCAATCACATCTTTGCTAATTACAATCAACCTGCTCTTGTCGAAGAATATATCACTGGGAACGGGATGCGAGAGTTCAGTGTAGGTATCATTGACGGCGAGACCAGGCTTTTTACACCGGTAGAAATTGACTATGAATCCATGGATGTTAAAATCCCAATTCTCAGTTATAAAGCGGCAGAAGAAGATCTGGAAAGAATAAAACTTGTGCGAGATGAAATAATCCGTGACGAGATTATCGACTTGGCAGAAAGAACCTTTATTGCTCTTGGCGCCCGCGATTACAGTCGAGTGGATATAAGAATGAATGATACTGGCTGTTACGTGTTGGAAATCAACATTATGCCTGGGTTGGGACCACATAGTTTCTTACCGGAAGCAGCAAAAGCTATTTATGCTCTTGAATATAACCAACTAATTCAAAAATTGGCTGAAGATTCTATGAAGAGAAAGAAAAACGGAAGACGAGGAAGCGTAGTGGTGTGATGTCACACGGGGGTTGGGTTGTTGGAGAAAGTGAAAAGGCTGCAAAAATTAGTTTCATCATCAATAGCAGGGTAAGACCGCCCACCGTCAATCAATGCGTATTTCGGTTAGTGGATGATTTCTTCAATGAATTCGTACACGGGCATTTGGACAGCAGTTATTCACCCAGGTAATCGTGCAGTTTGCGGCGGATCGCCGGGTGCTCGTAATCGGTTCAAGGCTTGGGCTTCGATCTGGCGCACACGCTCACGTGTCACGCCCACCTTGCGCCCAACTTCCTCCAGCGTGTATGCCTGCCCATCCAGCAAGCCATAGCGCAGTTGCAGGATGCGCACTTCACGCGGCGGCAAATCTTTCAGCACTTCGCGCAAATTCTCGCGCAGCAGGTTATAGGTCGCGGCTTCATCGGGCGGAGGTATTGTGTCATCTTCGATAAAGTCGCCGAGCATCGAGTCATCTTCATCACCGGTTGGCATTTCCAACGAAAGCGGCCGGCGTGCGATCCGGATGATATTCTCGACTTTTTGGGGGGCCACTACCAGCGCTTCTGCCATCTCCTCGACGCTTGGTTCGCGGCCCAGGCGCTGAGTCAACTGGTGCTGGGTGCGGAAGAGCTTGTTAATATGATCGCCCATATGAACCGGGACACGGATGGTACGTCCCTGGTCGGCAATCGCCCGTGTCACCGCCTGGCGGATCCACCAGGTGGCATAGGTGCTGAATTTGTTTCCTCGATGGTAGTCAAACTTCTTGGTCGAACGTATCAGGCCGATATTGCCTTCCTGGATCAGGTCAAGGAAAGGTACACCGCGTCCCATATATTTCTTGGCGACACTGATCACCAGGCGCGAGTTGGCTGTAATAAGGTGCTCGCGCGCCGCCCAACCGTCTTCGATGGCTTTACGTAATTCGATCCGGCGGCGGGGGCTGACTTTGCCGCGCGCCATTTCTTCACGCGCCGTCCGCCCGTGCTCGATCCGCTGGGCGAGTTCGACTTCTTCTTTCGCTGTCAACAGCGCTACCTGGCTGATTTCTTTGAGATATAGTCCTACGTAGTCGGTGGGGTCAATGGCTGCAAGATAATCGTCCAGCGCAAGTTCAGGCTCGGGCCCGGCCTCGCTTTCTTCCACATTGCCTGATTCATTCTCTGCAGGTTCACTGGTAGGCGCCTCTTCAACGAAAGCCACTCCCGCGCTCAAGAGCGCCGAAAAAGCCTCCTCCAATTGCTCGATATCCTTTTCAGCTTCAGGCAGGAAGTGCAGGATATCGTCAATGCTGACGTATTTCTTCTGCCGCCCCAGCTCGATCAGCTGGGCGATGGGGCTATATTCTTCTTTAATCTCAATCAGGTAACGGTTCTCCATAGTTATTTCCTGTTCAAATCAATTTTCAATAGCATACCTTTTCCGGCTACCTGAATGATCAGTTTGTCGCAGTCCTTGAGCGCCGTAGTTTGGCACGCGCAAGTCGCGCATCCCCTTTGGGGGGCTAACGAGTTCTCCCGAAATGCTTGCGGTTGCTCCGTTACCTGGAGTCGTCTCTCGCCAGTCTGGCCTAATATCTTTCCCCATTTCAGCGATTCCAAAAGCACATCTTGGACGGGCAGTAATCATATCATAGGTTTCGATCAAAATATTCAAACAGATTTCGTATTCCCAACCCTTGACGAAACAGAACAAATGTTTTATGTTTGATCCAGGTATAAAAGCTCAAAATGCTAGCCCCTGTTTCTGTTCTTGCCCCCTGTGGGGGTTCCAGGAATCCTTGCCATGTCCTCCCATCCCTTCTCCGCTCTTGCCCCAAACCCGCTCCCGCCTACGGCCTCTCGTTCTTCTTACTATTTTATACTCCCCATTCTATTCTCTCTGTCCCCCGAATTGTTCCTCCTTTGTTCCGCGGTTCAATTCCTCTCCCAAAAACCTTGTCGGGCCCTGGTCGTTCCTCCGTCGTTCCGAGGAACGAATATCGTCCCCGCTAGGGGATACCAGCCGAAGGTCAGCGCAGCCACCCTTTGGGTCAGCTGTCTCGAAGGTAAACGAAAATGGATTACGGACCTGACAAAAAGCTTTCATGCGTTGGCTCTGATACTTGAAGGACAATTTTCGAAGTTATAATGAGGCACAATGTCGAAGGAAAGCGTATAACCGGCGAGAGTTATGAGAATACTTGCGGTGGACTCTGGTTCTAAACGGATTGGTATTGCCTTGAGCGACCCTACCGGCACCATCGCCAACCCGCTGACGGTGGTTGAGCATGTTGCCCGCATGGTTGACGCGGCTGCGGTGGCTGAACTGGCCAGCTCCCATGAGGCCGGCCTGATTATTATCGGACAGAGCTTCGACGATGACGGGAATCCTTCGTTTGAAGGTCGCCGCGCGCTGCGTTTTGCTGAAGCCCTGAAGACCCAAACTGTTATTCCAGTAATCCTGTGGGATGAATCTTTTACCACCCAGGAGGCGCGCCAGGCGCGCCTCCAGATGGGTGTTTCACGCAAGAACCGCTCAGGTCATCTCGACGCCCTGGCTGCCACTGTCCTCCTGCAATCTTATCTGGATGCCAACCTCGATCATGAAACGTAATCGTTCCTGCCTTTCCGGACTTCTCCTCCTTTTTTCTTTTTTACTTCTGGCGATGATTGCAATAGTTGTTTTGGCGCCGCGTATGGCCGGGCAATCTTTTGGCGCGCCCGTTCCCTCCCTGAATAGCTGGCAGCGTTTCAGTTATGCTATTGACCTGGTTGTTAATGCGGCTGATTTGAACCAGCCGCTTGACCCGGCTGGAGCTGAACAGGCTTTTGTGATCCAGCCCGGTGATACGGTTCCCATGATCTCAAGACGTCTGGAAGAGGCTGGTCTGATACGCAGTGCGCAAACATTTCGAACGTACCTGCTCTGGACGGGAGCGGATACGAACATCCAGACCGGTACGTATCGTCTCACCCCGGCCCTCTCCGGGCGTGAGATAGCCGACATGCTGAAGTCCACCAGCCTGACCGATGTTGCGTTCAATATCCTGCCCGGCTGGCGGATGGAGGAGATCGCCGCCTCACTTCCGACCTCAGGCCTGGAAATCACTCCTGAGGCATTATTGGCTGCTGCCTCTACTCCTGACAATGCCCCTGATTTTATGCCCGCCGATACTACTGCCGAGGGCTTTCTTTCCCCGGGTGCATATACCCTGCCGCGTACCACTTCCGCCGAACAACTGGTCTCCCTCCTGTTGCAGAGTTTTTCTTCCAGGCTGACGCTGGAACTCCGCAGTGGTTTTTCTGAACAGGGGTTGACCGTCTATCAGGCAGTGACTCTTGCCTCGATCATCCAACGGGAGGCAATGGTGGACGAAGAAATGCCGGTCATTGCATCGGTCTTCTTCAACCGGCTGGCGAAGAACATGCCCCTGCAGGCGGATCCGACCGTTCAGTACGCCATTGGCTATAATTTCGCCCAGGCCACCTGGTGGACCAATCCACTGACTGCGCAGGATTTACAATTCAATTCACCCTACAACACGTATATTTATCCAGGATTGCCACCAGGTCCGATCTCCAATCCTGGCCTGGCAGCCTTGCAGGCAGTCGCCTCTCCGTCTCAGAGTGGTTACTACTACTTCCAGGCGCGTTGTGACCATTCCGGCTTGCACAACTTTGCCGTGACTTTGGAACAACACCATCAGAATAATTGCCCGTAATCAGTGTCTGTTTTAAAAATCCCGCAGATCTTCAAAAGAAGCGGTGGACAGGGAGTGATCATCACTCCCATTATTTTGAGTCGGCAATCTCAACGTAATCCTGGGTTACAGTCTCATCCAGTAATCCACCCAGGAGGATAATGAGTTCAGATGTCCATTGGGCTTTCTTATCGGCATCCCTGCGGCTCCAGGTCCGGCTCTTGATTTCCAGATAATAACCCAGGTCGGGTGTGTCGACACGGTCCAGATTGATGAAAAACTCCTCATCCTTATATCTTACCAACCAGCGCAGGCGGTCCTTGTCAATATAAGTTTCATGGCTGGGCTTGAAATATTCGCGGTAGAACCGCAGGCTGTTGGTGGCGGGAGCAAAGTAGCGGATGCGCGATAGGAGAACGTCGTGTGCAAAGTCGCCTTCCCGCGATGGACCGATGAGCGTCAGCCGGCCGCGCACCCCGAGGATCTGTTCCTTGTCATCAATGATCTCATCCTCACGATAGCGCAGCCAGCCTTGAACTGGATCGGTAAACGAAAAGTAAACGTCGTGCTGGTGGTAATGTTTCTTGCGCAGAATTTCGATTTCAGGCTTTTTGATTGCTTCTCGAACCCTGGCTGGGTCATCCAGCTTGACTTTTACTTGCACTTCGAAAGACTCTTCTTCGGCTGAGCCGCCCAGGGCGACCAATTTCGAAAAGACGGATTGCTCACGCTCGATCAGGAAGAGATCAATCTTCCGGGCATACTCGTTGGCAGCAGACACCAGCATGGTTTCATCGATGGTCAGTAATCTCCGCTCTCTCATCAGCCATTTGCCATTGACCATCACGTCGCTGACATCGGTGGCTTTCGAAGCGTATACCAGTTGTGCATAAGGATTATCGCGATCCCGGCGGAAGCGCGGCGAGTTGTGGAGCGGAGATATATCCACTAGGATCAGATCAGCGCGCTTGCCAGGCTCGAGTGACCCGGTCACGGATCCGAGATGCAATGCACGCGCCCCCAGGCGGGTGGCCATCGTCAGTGCAGACGCTGCCGGGACGGAAGTTGGATCGTTGCTTACAGCTTTGGCGACGAAAGCAGCCAGGCGTATTTCCTCGAACATGTCCAGGTCATTATTCGAAGCCGGTCCATCTGTTCCAATACCGACGTTCAAACCCAGATCCAGCATCTTCTGGACCGGAGCAAAGCCGGAGGCTAGTTTCAGGTTGGAGGATGGGTTGTGAGCCACACCGGCCCCGGCATGCAGCAGGGTGCGCATCTCGCCCTCATCAATGTGGACGCAGTGCGCCGCCAGTACCTTGGCGTCGAAAATCCCCTGCTTTTTCTCGTACGGCACAACCGGCATCCCGTTTTCACGACGCATATTTTCAACTTCCAGGGCAGTCTCAGCGATGTGGGTGTGCAGTGGTACGTCGAACTCGACGGCTAATTGGGCTGTGGCACGCAGGATTTCGGGTGTGCAGGTATATGGAGCATGCGGAGCGACGGATGGGGTGATCAGGGTGTGCCCTTTCCAGTTCTGGATGAAATCCCGCGCCGCAGCCAGCGAATCCTCATATGAGCCGGCATCCGGTGTGGGGAACTTGAGCACGGTTTGTGAACAGACGGCGCGTAGTCCAGCTTCGGCACAGGCTTTTGCCACGTCTTCTTCAAAATAGTACATATCGGCAAAACAGGTGACGCCGGAACGGATCATTTCAGCGCAGCCCAGTTGCGTGCCCAAACGGACAAAATCGGGGGAGACAAACTCACGCTCAACCGGCATCATGTAACCTGTCAGCCAGACATCCAGACGCAAGTCATCTGCCAGGCCACGCAGCAGTGTCATCGGGACGTGGGTATGGGCGTTGACAAGTCCTGGCATCAACACCTTGCCATTGCAATCGATGGTTTGTATCCCTGTATAGGCTTTGCGGATATCCGCCTCAGTTCCTGCGGCAAGGATGCTGTCTCCACTAATGGCAACTGCACCCGGTTCGTATTGATGCATTTCCTCGTCCATGGTCAGGATAAGGGCATTGACGAGGAGAAGATCGGCAATTTGTGTCATGTAAACTCCTTAATACTGGCAATGTTATCTTTCAGATCAGCTGGAACGGCGCAAGATCCCAGTGCTTCTTTCAATTCTCTCGTTACAGGGACACATCAAAGGCTGCGCAGGTTTATTCCATAAGTTGCTGGCACCTTCAACCGGCCTCCTGCACAAATCTACGCAAACGATCCAGGGCAGTATTAACTGCCCATCGTGCGGCATTCCTGGGATGTCCACCGTATGTAAAGTGTTGCTCCTCATGGCCGCGCGGGGTGAGAGCAGCTGTGTAGATATCCGATTGTCCGTCCGAGATGGAAAGAACAACACCAAGGACAACCGAAGCATTGAAATCATGGCGTATCGTTTCGGCTATTTGCATCAGTGAATCAACCCGAACTTCGAGCTGTTTCCCCCCAAGATAGTGCGGGTGTCCCAATCGCTCAAGTCGATTCAGCAGGGCGCCTTCCAGGCCGCTTTCGAAGCAGGCCAAACTCCAACCCAGTCGAGTCAATATTTCGAAAGTGATGCTTTCCAGGGTATCGTTGTCTGCACCGAAGAGATTCTTCCCCAGCCGGGAGCGGATATTCTTTTCCAGTTTGGCGATCATCTGATCAGCTTTGGCTTCTGTGCCAGCCTTGGAAGCGATGCGTATATCCACTACGCCCGAATGCGCAGTCAGCCCCACGGTTGGATTGGTCTGTGTTTCAAGGTCGCCGACCTGGTCATCGATTATGCCCTCGCCAAGTCCGCTGACATGCAGCGTACGAATTTTGATGATTTCCTGGAGATCGAAACGGTTCTGCAAGTAGGGGACAACGACATCGGACAGCAGGGTTTCCATTTCGCGTGGCACGCCCGGCAGCGTGATGACTGCACCGCGCCGGGTTTCCACAATAAAAGCCGGGGCTGTACCGACCGGATTTTCAATCACAATGGCGCCTTCAGGGATGTAAGCCTGGCGTTTCTGGTTTTCAGTGGGCGTGCGCCCATACCGGGTAATCCGTGCAGCAATTTGCTTCCAGAGTTCCGGATGAAATTCGAGGGTTGTCCCCATTGCCTCAGCGATGGCCTGGCGGGTGGGATCATCGACGGTGGGACCCAGCCCGCCGGTGGTGATGACGATGTCGGCACGCTGTTGGGCTTCGGACACGGCCACGGCGATGCGCCCGGCATTATCCCCGACAGTCTGGGTACGATAGAGATCCACACCTAACCCGCGCAGAGTCTGCGCGATGAAACGGGTATTCGTGTCAGCGGTTTCACCAAGCAGGAGTTCAGTGCCGATGGTGATGATCTCTGCTGTTGGCATGCGCGGATTATATGCTTAAAAAATCAGGGCGACAGTTCTTTGGCGCCCCGAATTGGCAGGCTCATTCCATTCCAAGATAAGCCTTTTGGACCATTTCGTTGCTTTTCAAATTGGAGGCTGTATCTTGCAGGACGATTTGCCCGGTCTGGATAACGTAACCACGATTGGCAATTGAGAGTGCCATCAGGGCATTCTGCTCCACCAACAGGATGGTGGTGCCTTCCTTGTTGATTACTTTGATCACGTCGAAAATCGCTTCCACCAATACGGGTGCCAGGCCCATCGAAGGTTCATCCATCAGGAGCAGGCGCGGGCGGGCCATCAGGGCACGGCCTGTCGCCAGCATCTGTTGCTCACCGCCGGAAAGTGTCCCCGCTACCTGGCGCTGGCGTTCTTTCAGTCGCGGGAAGATACTGTAGACGCGTTCAAGATCCTGCTGAATCCCGGCGCGGTCGCTGCGAGTGTAGGCTCCCAGGTCGAGGTTCTCAGTCACGGTCAGGCGGGCAAAAATGCCGCGTCCCTCCGGGACCATTGCCACTCCTTTTGAGACAATCTCATGCGCCTTAAAGGGACTGATATCTTCACCTTCGAGCCGGATGGTTCCCTGTCGCGGCTTTTGCATCCCGCAGATGGAACGCAGCGTAGTTGTCTTACCGGCTCCGTTTGAACCGATCAAGGTGACTATTTCGCCTTTTTCCACCGTCAGTGAGATCCCTTTGAGAGCATGGATATTGCCGTAGTAGGTATGGATGTCGTCAACTTCAAGCATTGGCATAAGTACCTCGCTGTCAGGCAGGCTGGGCGGCGGTGTTATTCAAGCCGGAAGCCGCGCCGCTTCCCAGGTAGGCTTCAATGACGCGTGGATTCCCCTGGATTTCAGCAGGAGTGCCCTCGGCGATTTTTGCACCATAATCCAGCACTGCGATTTGTTCGCTGATGCCCATCACCACACGCATATCGTGTTCGATCAGCAGGATTGTGATTCCCAGTTCATCACGCAGGCGGCGGATAAAGTGCATCATATCATTCGATTCATGTGGGTTCATTCCGGCGGTAGGTTCATCCAGCAGCAGTAAACGCGGTTGACTGCCAAGAGCGTGTGCGATCTCCAGCCGGCGTTGTGCGCCATATGGCAGGTTGCGCGCCAATTGGTCACCCAAGCCGACCAGTCCGACAAAGTTTAGAAGCTCCCGGGCTTTCTGGACGGCCGCTTTTTCTTCTTTGACAACACGCGGCGTGCGGAGAATTGCTCCTGCCCAGTTGGCGTGCAAACGAGAATGCTCTCCAATCAGGATATTCTCGATGGCGCTCATATTGGCGAACAAACGGATATTCTGGTACGTCCGGGAAATGCCTCGGTAAGTTACTTGGTCGGGGGTCAGGCCAACCAGGCTTTTCCCGTAGAAAAGAATATCACCCGCCTCAGGTTGATAGAAGCCGGTAATGCAATTATAGAAAGTGGTCTTTCCGGCACCGTTCGGACCGATGACGCTGAAGATGCTGTTTTCCTGGATAATCAAATCGACAGAGTCGACCGCGGTCAATCCGCCGAATTGCTTGGTAAGGGAACGGGTTTCAAGGGCTACGCTCATTTACTCCTCCCTTCTTCAGGAGGTGCGGTCACCCCGGTATCTTTTTCAATCTCCATTTTTCGGCGCGAAGACGGGAAGATACCCGCCGGCCGCCAGAGCATCATCACAACCAGTAGCGCGCCAAAGACCAATACACGGTAGTCCTGGAGCTGGCGGAGCACCTCCGGTAGGCCTTTGAGCACCAGCGCTCCTGCAATGACGCCCGGGATGTTGCCCATCCCACCGACGATCACCACAGCCACCACGTTGATGGAAACCATCAGGATGAAATCCTCCGGTCCGGTGAACTGGTTGCGGGAGGCAAAAATTGCACCCCCCAGTCCGGCGAAGGCCGCACCAATACCGAACGCCAGTAGTTTCTGGGTCAGAGTGTTGATCCCCATGGCGCGTGAGACGGTTTCATCTTCACGCATCGCTTCCCAGGCGCGCCCCACGCGGCTGTTCTGTAGCCGGTTGGTTACAAAAATGACCAGCAACACTGCCAGAAGGATTATGTAGACATAATCGCTGCCACTGTTAAATGGCTTGCCGAACAGGCTTGGTCCGCCTACGGCGGTTACTCCTTTCGGCCCCCCGGTAAATGAGGTCAAAGCATCACTCTTGCTCAAGATACGGATGATCTCGCCGAACCCGAGGGTCACGATGGCCAGGTAGTCACCCCGCATGCGCAGCACCGGCGCACCCAGCAAAAGCCCGGTTACCGCGGCCAGGATAATCCCGATTGGTAAAACCAGCCAGAAGTTCCAGAGCAGGTTGTGAGGCTGGGGAGCGGTCAGCAAAGCCATGGTATAGGCTCCAATGGCGAAGAAAGCCACGTACCCAAGGTCCAGCAGCCCCGCCAGACCCACCACGATATTCATACCCAGTCCGAGCAGGACATAGATACCCACTGTTCCGAGAGTGTAGTTCCAATACGGTCCGGCCTTCAGGGGCATCAGGAAAACCAGCACCAGCAGGATTCCATAGATGATGTAGCGGGTATAGCGGCTGCCGCGTATTTGTTTGATAAAGGAGAGTTGACCAGTTTTTTCCCAGACCTTGCTCCTGGTAGCTGCGGTCCGTCCCCGCCAGCTGCTGCGGCTGATCCCTCGGCTGAACACAGCGCCCAGGAATCCGGTAAACAGCATAAAGCCAAGGTAGAAAAGACTGCCTGCCAGGGGAGATTTACCCAGCAGGAATTGCTTGACCGCCGCAGGCAGGACTTCGGCCAGGTACACGTTCATGCGCACCCCCCGCTGGTTCAGGGTGCCCACCAGGAACGCCAATCCGCCTACCAGCAGGCCGTGGACCAGGCCAGAGATCAGGCCACCAAACAACGCTCTGCCCCATGGATCATCACTCCTGTCCTTCTCCTTGCGCGAACCCGTGGCTCCTGCCCATAGTCCTATCAGGCCCAGGAAAATGAGCATGTTCAGCATTTGGGGTGTCAGGCCCAGGAAGGGGGCTGCGGTTTTGTTCCGGAAAAGATCCGCCAGTATGTCCGCCACCGTACCGGTGAAACCGATCAGGAAAAGAAAAATGGTGATGATACCGAAGGTGATTCCGGTATTCAGGGAGAGTTTGAATTGCTTCTTCATCACACTTTCTCCTCGGTGAGAACCTCACCAACAATACCGGTCGGGCGAAAGATCAACACTAGGACCAAAATGGCGAAAGCGATCACATCTTTGAGTTGAAAACTGATTCCCAGAACGGCCGGGCTGATCGATTCCACCAGTCCCAGGAAAAGCCCGCCTAACATCGCTCCTGGAACGCTGCCGATGCCGCCCAGCACAGCCGCGGTAAAGGCTTTGATGCCGGGAATGAATCCGACAAAAAAGTACACCAGCCCCAGGTGGATGCCCCACATGACTCCCGCTGCCCCAGCCAGCGCTCCGCTGATGATGAAGGTCCGGCTGATGACGGCATCCACGTCGATACCCATTAGTGCCGCCACCGGCTTATTTTCTGACACCGCCCGCATCGAACGTCCCAGGCGGGTGCGCATCACCAGCAGATACAGACACACCATGAGCAATATCGATACCACGAATGTCAGCACGCCTGTGTAGGGAAGAATGACGGTGTTTCCCCCAATAAGTAAATTCCAGCCCTCCCCGCGTGTCAGGATGACTGGATTGGTGTAATCCCGGCGCTGCGCACCGAAAAGCAATTGGCCGGCATTTTCAAGGAAGAGCGAGGCACCGACGGCTGAGATCAGTGGGACCAGCCGGGGAGCGCCGCGCAGCGGCCGGTAGGCGATTTTTTCCAGAAAAAAGCCGGTCAGGGCAGCTATGAATGCTCCGATAAGAAAAGCCAGAATCACGGCAAAGATTGGATGTGCATCTGCATAAGTGAACTTCGGATTTGCCAGGCTCGGGGATGGAATGGCCTTAAGCGCCTCGAAAACAAAATAACCGCCAAATGCGCCCACCATCATGATATCACCATGGGCGAAATTGATCATGCGCAAGATCCCGTACACCAGGGTATAGCCGATGGCAATCAACGCATACACACTTCCCAGGATCAGGCCGGCGATAATAAAACGCGCCCAGGTATCGGATCCGTATGCTGGATTGCCAATGAAGACCACGTAAAGTCGCCAGAGTAGATATCCGGCGAATAAAATCCCAATAATGCCCTGAATTATTTGATAGCTGGTGACCCGGCGAACGGGTGATTTTGCCTTGGGCATGAAGCTTCTCCTCGGTAATGGAGTGAACTATGTATTTCTCTCATACTATATATTAATAATACCGGTTTGAGAGGATGTGAATTTGAAACTGAATAACCACCTTAAAAATTGAAATGGCGGGGCAAGCGAGGCTTGCCCCGCCATTTTTCAATTAGGAAATACGGGTACAGGCAAAGAGGACCAATTTATTTAGGAGCCTCGACCCATTTGCCACCTTGATCAACATTGAAGACCGGACCGGAAGCCGAGCATTCGCCAGTCGCATCGCAGGTGATCGTACCGGACAATCCCACATAATCCTTAGTGGCGCGTACCGCTGCAACCAGGGCGGCGCGCGGGACGTACAGCTTGCCATCGGAACCGAGAACAGCTACACTCTCGATGTCCTTGATCAGCACAGCCGCTGAGTCATAGGCAGTCCAGGAATAAGGGGAAAGCTTGCCCGCCGGCTGACCGTAAGCAGCCAGGTAAGCGGCATCAAATTTCGCCTTGGCATCTGTTGCTGGCGGGATGAGCGAGGTCGAATAGGCGCCTTCGCCATTCGCTCCCGTGCGGTCCAGGAAGTCCTGTCCAAAGGTGCCATCATCACCAAAGAAGGTGACACCCGTCAGGCCGGACTGTTTCATCTGGTTGACTACAACAACTGCCTCGGAAGTGTAACCGCCGAAGAAGAGGCCTTCAGGTTTCTTGGAGGCAAGGTCGGCCAGTACGGCGCTGTAATCCGATTCGCCGGGGGTGATGGCCTGGAAGGCTACCACGGTGCCACCAAGCTCGGTGAAGACTTTCTGGACGACTTCTGCAAGACCCTGGCCATACGCCTGACCGTCGTGCACGATGGCCAGTTTCGTGAATTTCAGCTTGTCGTATAGGTACTTGGCTGCAAATGTGCCTTGCGCTACATCTGTGAAGACACAGCGATTGAAGACCTTTGAGCCGGTTGTGGTCAGGGTTGGGTTGGTAGCCGAGGGGGACATCATCGGGATGCTGGCAGCTTCGTAAATGGGCATGGCAGCCAAGGTGGCGCCGGAGAAGATATGACCGGCAATGGCAACAACCTGCGGATCGGCAACCAGTTTATTGGCAACAGCCGCGCCGCCTTCAGGAGCACCCTGGTCATCTTCGGCGACAAGTTCAAATGAAAAGCCCTGGAACTGGCCTGCATCAGAAACGGCGATCTTGGCGGCCTGGGAGATATCCTGGCCGAAAGCCGCGTTGTCACCGGTCATGGGGGCTCCCATGCCGATTTTTATGGTTTGGCCGGTTTCGAATACAGCGCAGCCGGTGGCGTCACTCTTGCAGACGTCCGGCACACCGGAAACGGGCGCCTGAGTGGCGGGCGCCTGGGTGGCGGGTGCCTGCGTGGCGGGTGCTTGCGTGGCCGGAGCCTGTGTCGCCGGGGCGGCAGTGGTGGCGGGGGCACCGCACGCAGCCAGAACCATGCTGGCGACGAGCAGTGTGGCGAAAACGAAGTATAGGCGTTTCATGATATTTCTCCTCCAGAGAGTTGGCATAATTAGGTTAGGATAACGATTTGTGCTGTGCGTAGGTGAATTGATTTTCAATCTGCTCGGAACCACCTCCTCAAGGTAGTAGCTCTTATCGTAATGATGAGAGCTGATGCCGCTCATCGCATTCTTCAAGCAACAGATTTTGCTTCCGAATGGGGAATCTACAAATAAAAACGGCGTATTAAACCGAAGATTATTATACAAAAACAGCAAATGGTCAAGGTTTGATTTCACCAGTTTATAGATCAAATGGTGGAGCTACTTTTAATGAGGAAAGGGCTCGTCGAGCCACAGGAGCGGGTTCACCTGGATTCCATTCACCCAGATTTCAAAATGGAGGTGAGCGCCAGTAACACGACCAGTGGCGCCAATTTTCCCGATCAGCTGTCCTGCCTTGACAACTTCTCCGCTGGTCACGTTGATCTCCGCCTGGTGGTAATAGGCGCTGAAAACCCCCTGGCCATGGTCAATGATCGTGGCATTCCCGCGCACCGTTTTCAGGCCGGTGAAGACCACCACCCCATCTGCAGCGGCATAGATATCAAAAGGATTGGCCTCCGAGCAGACTCCAAAATCGACCCCGGTATGAAAACCATGCAATGCCCCTCCATTATAGGACCGGCGGTTGCCGAATCCTGAGCGGAGGCAATAATGGCTGTCGACCGGTAATCGGAAAACCCCGTCCCAATATTTCTCAGGCGTCACCACGGATATCAAAGAAAGCAGCCATTTGTTCTCCGGGTCGGTCACTGCCGGGTCAATTGTAGATGGTTCCACATCAAGGACCGGGTCATTTGGAAAATCCCCTGATTTCACCAGCACCATTTGCTCAAACGACTGGATTGATCCATCTTGACTGGTGACATCCAACCGCAGTGGATATACACCCGGGTCCAGCATGGCATGAATGCCTTGCAGCGCCACCTGGGTGTTGGCATCTGTCGTGAAGAAGTGTAGAGGCTGATCCACCAGCAGCCCACCCAGGGTCGGCGTTTGCAGAGTGACGACTTTGATCTGGGCCGTTGTTCCCTGCAGGAGTGGCAGAGGGTCCACTTCTGCGGACACAAGCGCAGCTGGCAGTCCCGATGGGGTGGCAGTGGAAGTGCCTGAGGGGAGATAAAGGATATCACCGGGCAGGCCGGCAGAGGGACCTGGTAGACCATTGATCTGTGTAATGGTCCACGGGTCGCTGCCCCCCCTGACAGCCAGTTCCAACAAGGTTTCCTCTTTCCCCAGACTCGCCCGGGCGGTCCAGGCTGGTTGGTTATCCTGCTGTAAAATGACGAGTTCGTAACCGGCGTACAATTCGGCCGGGCTGACAATGTGGTTAAGCTTGCGCAGGATGGCCGGGTCAACCCGATATTGCCGGCTCAAGCTCAGCAAGGTCTCTCCAAAAGGTACCGGCTTGGTAACCAGTACCCCATTTAAACCCTCCAGCCCGGGGATGATCAGCTTGTCACCGACGAAAATATCCTGGGTCGCCATGTTGTTAATCGACTGGATGGCACTAACGCTGGCATTGAAACGGCTGGCAATATCCCAAAGCGTGTCGCCCTTTTGAACAATGTAGATGGGACCGGGGGCAGGCGTAGGAGTTTGGGCGGAGACCGGACTTGCTGAAAAGACCAGTATCAAAGACAGGAAGAACGCGAGGATACCTTTACGCATATTGAAACTCTAGTTGATCCCCAATTTTGAACTCGTTTAACCGGCCCGGATGGATTTCCAGGACAAACCTGGCTGGTTGATGGGGAGCATAGGCGGGATGCCAGGAACGCGCCAGTACGGCATCCACAACCTTATTTTCGGAGTTGATCCAGATAAGGGCTAAATCCATATTAACAAACAGCATGTGAATGGATGTGCTAAGATAACCATCAACTCTTTCTACCAGTAACAGGCCTTTTTCATATGCAAGGCTGGACCGGAACATAAGGCCACGCAGGCGGCAGAAAAAGCTGTCACAATAAATGGCCTGCAATGGAGCATGCAAGGGCTGGTTCCTGTTTTCAATGCAGATGATTTTCATGGGAAGGTCTGATTTTTGCCTCTTTCATGGTCATGGCATGCCAATTGACCGGCTTAAGTTTACCACTTAAAAAATCCTTGAATTTCCCTTTGAATTGGGCGTTCTACCATGCGGCATAACCATGGTATCGGGCTGTTATTATCCCCTGCCAGTCTCATAAAAGTATTCATCTTGTTCTTTATCAAATAAAACGCCGAATATATTAGAACTTTGTATAATATATTCCCCGAATCTGGTCTAGAGCTCTATAGGTTGGTATAATCTACGTTTACGGACAGGAGGTCCATGTGAAATCACGGAATCAATCGTACATTATCTATCTTCTGCTGTTTATCGCGATCGTGGCAATGGTCTATTTTAATATACAGAAGCAACCCAATGCGCAGGGACCATTAAGTATCAGCCAGGTTGCACAGCAGGTTGAAGCTGGAAAGATTGCCCGTATTATCGTTAAAAATGATAATAGTTTAACTGTGATCTCATCCAGTGATGCCACCATTGAGCAAACGGCGCGTAAGGAACCCGAGACCACCCTCGTTTCACAATTATTAGCCCTGGGTGTGACACCTGCTCAGCTTGAAAATATCTCTGTGGAAGTTAATCCGCCCAGTCCCTGGGCTGGTTTGTTGACCTTGGCTGGTTATATTCTTCCAGTGCTCTTGTTTGGCGTTTTCTTCTGGTTCATCTTCCGCCAGGCGCAGGGCAGCAATAATGCTGCCATGGCGTTTGGCAAGTCGAAGGCGCGCATGTTCAGCGGAGAACATCCCACCGTCACGTTTGAAGATGTAGCCGGGATTGATGAGTCCAAAGACGAACTCAAGGAAGTGGTCGAGTTCCTGAAAGAGCCGCAAAAGTTCATCCAACTGGGTGCCCGCATCCCTAAAGGTGTTTTGCTGGTTGGCCCTCCTGGCACAGGCAAGACCCTGCTTGCCAAAGCCGTCTCTGGCGAAGCGGGAGTGCCCTTCTTCTCGATCTCGGGATCGGAATTCGTTGAGATGTTCGTCGGCGTGGGAGCCAGCCGTGTGCGCGACTTGTTCGATCAGGCAAAACGCCACAGTCCCTGTATCGTCTTTGTGGATGAGATCGATGCGGTTGGACGCCAGCGTGGTGCGGGTCTGGGAGGTTCACACGATGAGCGTGAACAGACCCTCAACCAGATGCTGGTCGAGATGGATGGTTTCGATACGGATACTAACGTTATTGTTGTTGCCGCCACCAACCGGCCGGATATCCTCGACCCGGCACTGCTGCGCCCCGGTCGGTTTGACCGTCGGATCACTCTTGACCGTCCTGATATGCGCGGCCGGGAGGCCATCCTGAAAGTGCATTCACGCGGCAAGCCCTTTGATCCTGGCGTGGACCTCGGCTCCATTGCTCGTGGTACGCCCGGTTTCGTCGGGGCTGACCTGGAAAATTTGATCAACGAAGCTGCCATTCTGGCAGCCCGCCGCAATAAAAAAGCCATCGGACAGTCGGAATTGGAAGAAGCCATCGAACGGGTAGTCATGGGCCCGGAACGCAAGTCCCGCCTGATCAGTGATGAAGAAAAACGCATTATTGCTTATCATGAGGCTGGTCATGCTGTTGTGGTGACTGCCATCCCGGAAGCTGACCCGGTTCAGAAGATTTCCATCGTTGGGCGTGGGCAAGCCGGTGGGGTAACCTGGTTCCGACCTGAAGATGACCGTGTCTTGACCTCCCGCAAAAAACTGGTCGCGCAACTTGCTGGAGCCCTGGGTGGACGTGTTGCCGAGCAGATTGTCTTCGACGATATCACTTCAGGCGCATCCAATGACCTGGAACAAGTGACCAAGATGGCGCGCGCCATGGTCACACGCCTGGGGATGAGCGATGCGCTGGGTTCAATGACCTATGGACAGAAGGAAGAGCTTATCTTCCTGGGCCGTGAGATATCCGAGCAGCGCGATTACTCCGAGGCGATTGCCGAACAGATCGATCGTGAAGTCCGCAAGCTGGTGGATGAAGCGTATGCCGAGACGACCAGGATTTTGACGATCTACCGCGGCTATTTGGATGCAGTGGCCACCAAGTTACTTGAGGTTGAGTTGTTGAACAGGGAGGAATTCGAGAAGATCTTCCCGCCCCCATTCCCCAAGAAAAGTGGTACACCGCAGGTGGCGTAGGAAAATGTAAGCTGAAAAACGTAAATCGTTATTTGGTATTCGTAATTCGTAAAAAAGGAAGAGCCTCCATACCGGGGGCTCTTATCATTTACGAATACCAAATCACAAATTACGAATGACGTTTTTCCTGTTCAATCAACTCTCGTTTCAGTACTTTCCCCACCGTAGATTTTGGTAATTGCAGGCGAAATTCCACTTCGGTCGGTACTTTAAATGGGGCCAACCGTTCCCGGCACCAGGACTGGATCTCGGCGCTGCCAGTGCTACTGCCAGGTTTCAGGACAACCCAGGCCTTGACAGTTTCCCCGCGGTAGGCATCCGGGATACCGGTCACGGCGACTTCTGCCACGCCCGGATGAGCACTGATGACTTCCTCCACCTCGCGCGGCCATACCTCCATCCCGCCAGGCTTAATTAACTCCTTCTTGCGGTCAACGATATAGAAATAGCCTTCTACATCCATGCGGGCGATATCCCCGGTGTAGAGCCAACCGTTGCGCAGGGCAACCTCTGTCTCTTGTGGCATGTTGTGATAGCCAAGCATTACTTGCGGACTCTGGATGATCAACTCGCCAGCTTTGCCGGTAGCCATTTCGGTACTGCCATCCTCCAGGCTGACAATTCTGGCATCCACGTCCGGAAGCGGCAGGCCGATCGAGCCGAGGCGGTTTTCACCCTGTACGGGATTGCAGTGGGTGGCGGTCGGCGCTTCGGATAGTCCGTATCCTTCCACGATGCGCCCACCGGTGAGCCGCTCGAATTTTTCCTTGGTCTCTTTCATCAGCGGGGCAGAGCCTGAGATGCAAGCCTTAATGCTGGTCAGGTCCACCTTCCCGGCATTCACGTCCGGGGAATTATTGATTGCATTGTAGAGCGTTGGAGCTGCTGGGAAATAAGTGACTTGCTGCTCCTGGATGGAAGATAACAAGTCCGGGATGTCGCGCGGGTTGGGGATGATCACCAGGCTGGCGCGCAGGGCCATGCCAAGCAGCATCCCGCAGACCATGCCGTAGATGTGGTAAACCGGAAGGGCCAGCAGGATGGTTTCTTGCTCTTCTTCCAGCGTGGACATCCAGGCCTTGAACTGCAGTGCATTCGCCACCAGGTTGCGGTGACGGATCACGGCAGCCTTGGCGATGCCGGTCGTCCCGCCGGTATACTGGAATAGAGCTATATCCTCCGGCCCGACTTCAGATTTGAACGCGGGGGACGCGAAGTTATTTTCTTTATTTACGTTCGCGAAATTTTCATTATATAATTCTTTGAAGTACATGTCGTTGGGCTGCAACGTTACATCCCCGCTTACAATCACCCGGCGGGTGCCAGTCTCCGGTTGGGCTGTTTTGATGCGTTCGTAAAGGTTCCCGGTGCAGAAAACTGTCTCCAGCCCGGCATCATTGACCTGGTGGACGATCTCGGGCGGGGTGTAAAGGGGATTGATGGCGACTACCACGGCCCCGGCCTTCAGGATGGCAAAATAGGCCTGCACGAACTCCAGGCAGTTGGGCATAAAAATACCGATGCGCTCTCCTTTCCGGATGCCGATGGTGCACAGGGACGCGGCAATTTGGTCGGTCTGGGAAGCGACCTGCCGGTAAGAGAGCGTCTCCTCCTTGAAAAGGAGACAAGTTCGTTCCGGGCAGCGCCGGGAGGCCTCGTCCAGGAAGTGAAAGACTGGCACTGCGGGATAGCTTAAGTGCTGTGGAACACTGGGATCGTAGCGGCTGAACCAGGGAGGTGAGGTCATGCGGAGAGTATAGCGGAGAGGGAATGCAATGTCAATCTGCACCATCCGCCGAGGAAAGGTCCGGTTGATCATTTCGTTTGATGCAGGTAGGAAAAAGCAGGCACATGAAGGCGGAAAACCCTGTTTTTGGGCAAATACAGTAATTAAATATCTTCTTCTGTCTTTACTACCATCCCATGCTGTTTACACAACTCTGCAAAAATACCGTTTCCATTAATCAGCTTCTCGGAAAAACTTCCGTTATAAATTTTCCCGGAACCACAACTTGGTGACCTGGCTTTAAGGATGGCGGTTTTTGCGCCGACCAAATTGGCGATTTTCAGTCCTTCCTGGGCGCCTCGTATAAACCCGGCAGTCACGTCCACGCCATCTTTCCGGATTACCCTGCCCTCGATAATTTCTGCCGGAAGTCTTGGGGTGGTCAATCCTCCCAACTGCTCCGGGCAGACCGGGATAGCCTTCCCCTCGGCAACCAGACGAACTACTGCCTCGCACGGTTTTCCGGCTCCATCATAGCGGCAGGATATACCAGCCAAACAGGCACTGACGATGATCATACATTAACCTTCGAATTTCAACCTTTGACCTTATTATTCATTACCCACTCCAGCGCTCCTAGCCCGGCCGCGCGCCCAGTAGCGAAGCAGCCTGTCATCAGGTAGCCGCCGGTGGGAGCTTCCCAATCCAGCATTTCCCCGGCGCAGAAGACACCCGGCAGCGAGCGGAGCATGAGGTGCTCATCCAGGGCCGCGAAGTCCACGCCGCCGGCGCTGCTGATGGCCTCCTCCAGCGGACGGGCGGCCAGCAGGGGGACCGGTAGATCCTTGATCGCGGATGCCAGCTTTTCCGGATCGGCAAAATCCTCCTTGTGTACAAACTCCCACAGCAGGCCGGCCTTGACGCCTTTCATGCCCACAGTTCTTTCGAGATGGCTGGCCATTGAGCGGGACCCGCGCGGCCGTGAGAGGTGCTCCAAGAGCTGTTCATGCGTCCAGCCGGGAGCCAAGTCCAGGTGGATGACAGCCAGGCCGCCGGCCTCGATCTCGTCCCGTAGAAGCGCCGAACAGGCATAAATGAGACTGCCCTCCACGCCGTCCTGCGTAATAACGAATTCTCCTTGTTGGTGAAAGTTCCGGCCGCGTGAATCGCTAAAAGTCAACACGATGGTTTTCAACGCTGCGCCAGCGAAGTGGCTTCGGAAGTGTTCCGTCCAGGCCACATTAAAGCCGCAATTGGATGGTTTCAGGGGCGCGACCTTGACCCCGCGCCCGGCCAGCAGCGGGACCCACGTGCCTGCAGACCCCGTGATTGGCCAGCTCCCGCCTCCCAGCGCCATGACAACCGCATCCGTATAAATGGATGACTTGCCTTCAGTTGTTTCGAAGCACAACGAATCATCAGGGTTCCAACCGATCCATCTGTGGCGGAAGTGGAAGTTCACGCCGGAGAGGCGCAGGCGGGACAGCCAGGCACGCAGGAGCGGAGCACTTTTCATCCCAACTGGGAAAACCCTGTTGGAGCTGCCTACGAAAGTCTCAATCCCCAGGCCGGCTGCCCACGCCCGCAGCTGGTCCGGGCCGAAATCGCGCAGTAACGGTTCGAGCTGCTCGCGCCGCGTGTCATAGTGGGACAGGAATTGCTCAAACGGTTCGGCGTGGGTCAAGTTCAGTCCGCCTTTGCCAGCCACCAGGAACTTACGCCCGGCGGAGGGCATGGCGTCATACAGGTGCACCTGCGCCGCGCCCTTGACCAATGCTTCGGCAGCCATCAGTCCGGCGGGTCCGCCTCCGATGACTGCCACTGGTCCGAAATTCTTCGTTTGAACTGATTTCATGGATATGCAGGAACCGGTATTAAAACCAGCGGAGAACGGTTACGTTCCAAACAACCTGAGCCGGCCCTTTTTGGCAGGCGGAGTTACCTTATTGACAGCCTGTATGACTTCTTCGCAGATTTTTTGGGCAGCCGGTTCCGGACCCATTTCCAGGATACCTTTTGCGTAGTCCCTGGTTCCGCCAATCATTCCTAAAATTTCCAACTGCATGTTATTTGTACGTTTTGCGATAAACGCTTTGACTTGAAGACCTTTGAGTTTGGTACCGTATACCACTGTGCCAGATCGATCTCCACTACTTGCCCAGATAAACCAATCGATTGTCAGGAGTAGCGCGAGATGGCTGGTTGTATCGGAATTACCTTCCAGAAAGGAGGCAAGTCTACTCGGGTTGTGCTTCTCGGAAAATGTTTCACAGCACATGTGAATTTCAGTATCCGGGTCTCCCAATTGGTGCGTTTGAAAATATTCCCGGAGCGCCTGGGACAGTCTGGAATTTAATTGACTTAGAGTGCATTCTCTGGTTCTGCGGATATAGCTGCTCATATTTTTCGCTTTCCCATCGGGTATCATGCGGAGGCGTGCCACTTATTCCACCAGCCGTAAAGGGTCTCTTTATCTAACGTTGAAGGAAACATGTGATTCACCTTTTTCCTTCAGGGAGAAACCGAATTTTCGGGATCCCAGGGATATTTCATATTCTCCCAGGAATCCTGAAAAAGAGAACTGGCCGCTGGCATTCGTCGTCATTCTGACAGGCGCCAGCCACCAATCCCCTTTTATCAATTTATATAATTCATCATAGGCTGGTTTGCAGCCATGATCCTTGCGCAGCAGGCCGCCGGGTGCGTTGAGCCAGGCTCCATCGGAGAGATCCCACCAGGTGATTGCCTGAACGGATGGACAGGATAGCAAGGTCTTATAGTGCAGGACCACCTCCCGTGCCTGGCGTTCCTCTCCTTCCGGTGTACTTGGCCAATCCTTAACCTGGTAATCGTTAAGGTCCACGATTTCAGCAGGCATGAGCTGGCCTGAGACAATTGTATTTTCGGTAAAGTGAATCGGCAGGTTGAAACGCTCAAATTGCCCGATTACTTTCAGGGTGCGCTCCGGGCCCCAATACCCTTGATGCATGTGGCTCTGGATTCCAATCGCATCGATCTTGATGCCGGCTTCCAGGCAACCCTCAACGAGAATATCGTAGGCTGGGCTGACGTCAAAATCATTTAATAACAACACAGCCTTCGGGTTGGCCGTGCGTGCGACATCGAACATGGCCCGTATCAGCTCAATACGGCCCAGTTTCTTGCACAGTCGCGTGACCCCATTATCATAACGATCGAAAATGGGCATGATGACCGCCTCGTTAACCACATCCCACATGTTGATCACCCCGGCAAAATCGAATACATCCCGCTCGAGGCGTCTCTCCAGGGCTTGCCTGATTCCAAGAGTGCTTAGATCAAGCAGCCATTCTGCTGTCAGGGTATGCCAGCAGAGGGGATGACCTTTAACGAGGCAGTCGTGGTCCCGGTACCACTGCGCCGTATTGAGGACGCTCTGCGTCTGGGTTTTTCCCTTTTGCGGCTCAAAACGGGCCCAGTAGAATGGCATGGTAACCTGGTTGAAGAGTTCCAGATATCGCTCATTGCGCAGTTCAGCCAGCTCTTTTTCCTTACCCAGCAATTCTCCATTTGCAATGGCAATTGTGCTATCCCCCCAGGTACTCCCAAAGAGGAACTGGTGCCGCTTCTGTTCCAGCACGATTTCCTGGTTGGCAAGCGGCACGCCGTCCTGTTCCAGGGTGACCGTGGCTTTGGCGGTGCGGTTCTGGCGGATGGCAAGGTCAAGATTGTCCGGTTCGATAAGGTTTTCCATGCTATTCCTTTTCCTGCAAGAGCAGCTTGATGAATACCCGGCGGCGCTTATGCTGGCGGGTTTCAAAATACTTCCACTGTCCCTGGACGAGGCGGTTGGTCTCCAGCTCGGGATTGGTTTCGATTTTCTTCACACCCATCTTCTGGAAAACTTGATACATTTTGTTCATCAGGATTGCATTCGCACCGGAGCCGCGGTATTCTGATTTAACCGCCACCAGGTAGAGATCAGCCCGATCGTTCTTCTTAAGGGCGTTAAGAAGGGAGATGAAGCCGAATGGGAATAGACGACCGTGTGATTTTTGCAGCGCGCGCGAGAGCGATGGCAGTGCCACCCCAAAGGCCACCATTTCGTCCTTCTCATTGAATACCATGGGCACGAAGTCCGGTGTGACAAAACCAAAATACTGCTTGATATAAGCATCCACTTGTTTTGGTGTCAATGGGACAAATCCATACAGGACCTGGTATTCATTTTCAAGCAAGCGGAACAGTTCCTTGCCATGATCTAATATTTCTTTTTTATTCCGCACTTCCAGCAACCTGAGCTTGCTTCTTTTTTCCACAATGGCTGCCATGCGGCCGATCTTCTCATCCGGCTCGGGAGGCATGCTGATCTCATATTCCACCCAATCGACATCCTTGGTATAGCCCAGCTTTTCCATGTGGGTAGGATAATAGGGATAATTGTAGTTGGTTGCCATGGTCGCCAGCTCATCAAAGCCTTCCACGAGCATGCCTTCCCGGTCCATGTCGGTGAACCCGAGCGGCCCATGGACGGCAGTCATACCGGATTCTTTTGCCCAGGCTGCCACTGTCTGGAGCAAGGCGGCGGATACCTGTGGAACATCAATAAAATCCAACCAGCCGAAGCGCATATAGCGCTGCCCCCATTTCTCAATATGGGGATGGTTGAGGATGGCAGCCACCCGTCCGATGATATCCCTATCCCGATATGCCAGCCAGTAGCGCGCCTCGCAGGTTTCAAACGCAGGGTTCTTGTCCCGGCGCAGGGTGTTCAGATCATCTGAGATAAGATTCGGGACCCAATACGGGTTATTGCGGTAAAGGGTGAAGGGAAAATGGATGAACGCTTTCAGGTCTTTCAGAGTGGTGACTTCCTTGATCTGCACGTCCATGCGAACTCCCATTTGAGGATTTGTTTGTTCCAGAGTATAGCATGACCTAGGCATCACCTTGAACGAAATCGTGGATGATTTGTTCAATTCCGTCCAGATCTGCGTTCCCGGCATCAAACCAGCGGATGCCTGGATCCTCTTGTTTAAACCAATTGGCCTGCCTGCGGACGAAAATGCGGGTCATGCGGCGCATTTCGACTTTCGCTTCTTCCAAGTCCATACGGCCAGCCAGCACTCTGACACACTCCCGGTAACCAATGGCAGACATGGTCGGCAGGTCTGGTGAACGGCCCGAATCGAGTAAACGTCGTACTTCGTCGAGAAGGCCGGCGGAGAACATGTCCTCGATGCGGGCATTCACGCGCGCATACAGCTCCGTGCGCGAACGGATCAGGCCGATGGTCAGCAGGCGATATGGCCCCTCGACCTGTCCGCGCAGTTCGGAGAATTTTTTCCCCGTCAGGCGGATCACTTCCAGAGCCCGCACGGTACGCCGCACGTTGCGCGGGTCAATCCTGCCAGCTGCGGCAGGATCGAGCTGCCGCAGTTCTTCATGTAAAGCCAAGTACCCTTCTGCCACGGCTCTGGCCTCCAGCTCCGCCCGCAGGCGCGCATCCGGGCGGGTAAGCGGGGGCGTCCAGCCATGTGTAACTGCATGGATATATTGCCCGGTCCCGCCGACCAGGAAGGGCAGGCGTCCGCGGGAGTGGATATCTGCGATGGCTTCGGCGGCGGCTTGTTGGAACACGGCCAGACTCCAGGTTGTCTGGGGATCGGCCACATCGATCAGGTGATGTGGAACACGCCGGCGTTCCTCCAGCGTGGGCTTGGCGGTGCCGATATCCATGCCGCGGTAGAAGAGCCGGCTGTCCGCAGAGACGATCTCGCCATCCAGTCGTTCAGCCAATTGGATGGAAATCTCAGTCTTGCCAACTGCTGTAGGTCCGACAATTACGACAAGGGGAGGTTTAAACCCTAAAGGTCTTTGGAGACCCTTTGGATCCAATATTTCAGGAGATGACATTTTCAAAATGGACAATCTCCGGCCTTCCACCGGATTTTCTTTCGATGGCAATGATGTCAAACTGCCAGCTTTCAACGCTTTCAGGACGTGCCTGGATGTAATCTTCTGCGCTGGAGAGCATGGCTGCCTGTTTTCGCTGGGTGACGGAATCTTCCGGGTACGCAAAGGCATGCGAACTGCGCGTTTTTACCTCGACAAAGATGAGCGCAGACTCTTTGCCGGCCACGATATCAATCTCACCATGCGTAGAGTGGTAATTGCGCGTGTAAATGGTGTAGCCCTTGCTTTCGAGGTAGCGGGCGGCGATCTCCTCACCCCATTGACCGAGGGCTTGCTTTTGATTGGTCATGTGCGCAGCTTTTCCACGAAATTGCGTATGTGGTAACCAAGGCCGCGGCGATGGGGGGCGAACTCGGACATAAGTCTTTCGTAGCGTTTATGCATGACTTGCGTGGTGTGCTCTATGGCGTATTTCCCGGAAATTTTCTGGGCGGCTGAACCCAACCTGTGCCTCAGAGCGCTGTCCATGCAAAGCCTGGTCAGATGAGCGGCAAAGGCTGCCTGGTCCTGGCTGGAAAGCAAGCCGGTAACGCCATCTTCAACGGTATCACCAACGCCGACCGAATGAATGCCTAAAACAGGCAGGCCGGTCGCCATTGCTTCGATGACAGAAAGCGGATGCACCTCCGTTACAGAGGCGGTTACAAATGCATCACCCATGGACAGGTAACGCGGCAATTCATCGTAGGACTGCATACCGGTAAAATGGATACGGTTGGGTGCGCCCGTCCGGGCCGCCAACTGCTTGAGAGGCTCTTCTTCCGGCCCTCCACCAACGATCAGGAGATGGGCGTTTTTGATGGCATCCGCGGTACCGGCAAAAGCGTGGATCAGAAAATAAAGATTTTTTTCCGGCCCGAGACGCCCGGTATAAATGAACAGGATATCATTATCCCCGAACCCGAAATCCTGGCGGCAGTCCTGGCATTCAATGCGAAAAGGGCGCAGGTCCACACCGTTTGGAATGATTTCGATTGGAACGCTGACACCCAGCTTCTTCAGGACCTCTCCCATTCCTGCCGAGGGCGAAATTACCAAGTCGACTGCCTGGCAAAAGGTTGGCATGTAAGTCTGCAGAAAAGTATCACTTAGCCCTTCGGGCAGGAGTGGCAGATACGCCTGCGCATACAGGTCATAGCGGGTGTGATTGGTGAAGACAATTGGAATTCGTAATGGACGACAGTAGTTCAGGGCCAACCTTCCACTGAGGAAAGGATGGTGGACATGTACCAGGTCCATGGTTTGAAGCAGGGCCTTCGCCTTGCGGCTGTAGCGGAAACTCAGGTAGTAGCCGGTATCAGTTAGTGGGAGACCAGGGGAACGCACCACGCAGTCTTCGTCATCCGCATAATCAAGATCTCCGAAGGTAAAAATATATACCTCATGCCCGGCTTTTTCAAGATATTCTTTATTCAGGGAGATGTAGTTGGTAATCCCGCTGACGTGCGGTTTGTACACGTCGGTCATCATTCCAATTCGCATTCTTCACCTTATCTTTAAATCTTTTGCAAGGTTTCCTAAGAACCCATGGTAAGTCAAGCAAGACGGCCTGTCAAGGTGGGGTATAATTATATTCTTAGAATGTATTTTTCTACTATATGCCCACACGGCTAATCTCAAATCAAGGCAGGCTATGGCTGGCGTTCCCCTAACTTTGTCTCCGGATTACTGGCAGACCTTTTCCCTCGGTAAGAAAGACCTCGAATTCATCAGCACCCATCTTTTTGAGAATGAGATTCCGCTTAATGAGACGGAACTCGTTCCCATCCTGGTTGAAGAGCGCATCCGCGGCGAGCGCGAAGGCCTGGTCGCAAAGCAGAAATCGATCGGCAGGATATATATACCCGGAGAGCATTACCAGCTCGGAGAAAAACTGGTTTTTCCAGCGTTTGATTGGAGGAAAGGCCATATTATCAGTATCCGTCCCAGTGTAAATCCCACTCTGGGTGAATTTGAAGTACTTACGGTGGAATTTGAGGATGGGATCTCGCGTATGTTTGCGGCGGGGCTGAAAGATCACAAATTGAATCAGCCGGTTGAAATTTATCGTGGATGACCAGTTGCTTAACCCAGCAACCGTACTCAAAGCCCATGGCCCGGAGCTTGAACAAAAAATGACAGCCGCTTTGACCGCGGATAAGGCCCTGGTGCAGGTTGCCGGGCGCTGGTTCCCGCGTTCCCTGTTGGTGGATGTCAATGTTGGTCACTTGAATGTGGCTGAGGCGGTTCTGGATGAAGCGGGCGGGAAACCGCTCCCTACGAACGCGCTGATGGAGCAGGTTGAACTTCCCGGCAATGTCAATCCGAAGCTGATTGAATTCTCGCTGAACTATGCACTGCAGGAGGATGGACGTTTCGATGAAGTCGGGCCGTCAGGAGAAGTGTTGTGGTTCCTTAAGCGTCTTGAGCCGCAGGACGTGCAACAAATCCCGGCTCCACTGCGGTACCAGCCCATCCCTTATGAGCGTTCCATCATGACGCATGAGATGCTGGCGCTTGAAGAGGAACTGGATGACGAACTTGCTGAGGTTGAGCCGCCTGCCAAAGAGGTGAATGAAGTTGTGATCAGCCTGAGTTATCCACATTGGCGGGCTGGCACGCTCCCGGTTTCAGCGCGTGTGCGCGGACTGTTCCCCACTGCTTACTATACCTCGCGCGTCCGCTTCACTCTTGTGGATGGACTTTCGCAAGAGGAGATGCCAGCCTGGGTGGTTCGCCAGCATGGTTATGTGGTAGGCTTGCATAAGTTCTATCAGAAATACGGACTGATGCCAGGCAGCCTGATTTCTGTGGCAAAAGGGAAAAAACATGGTCAGGTGATCGTCACTGCCAAGGTTCACCGTCCGATGCGCGATTGGGTGCGGACCGTGCTGGTCGGCAGCGACGGCAGAATCGTGTTTGCCATGTTAAAACAGAACATTACCACCGATTTCAACGAACGCATGGTGATCGCTGTTCCGGATGTTTCCAGTGTTGATGAGGCCAGTAATCAGGTTGCCATTCAACGGCCTCCGTTTGAACAACTGGTGGCTGATATGATGCGCGAGTTGGTGAAACTAAACGTGCAGGGACATGTTCACGCCCAGGAACTGTACTCGGCCTTGAATATTGTCCGCCGCTGTCCGCCGGGGCCGTTATTAACCTATCTGAGCAGGGATCCCAAATTCAAACACGTGGGTGACATGCACTTCCGCATGACAGATACGGAGGGCGGGGATGAGTGAATTTAAGAAATTCTCTCTGGTCAAACCGACCATCCAAATGCCTTTCCATATCGATTTCGACTGGTGGCGGATCCACGATGAAAACTGGCATGTTGCCTTGATGAGTATGTTATGTAATGAGCACCAGGAAGCGTTTACCAACCTGTCGGAAGGCCAGATGATTGATTGGGTTGACCCGGAGACTGCAGAAGTCCGCCAGATGGATGGATTACAATACGTACTCATCCAGCATTGTGCCAAGCAGGAAGGTTTTCTCGATGCCCATACCGTGATGGTGGAGGCCGTTTTCCGATTGCTGCTGGCGAATGGGAACACTCCCATGTCCGCTGAAGAACTGGGTACTCGACTCAACCGTCCGGCGGATACGATCTTAAAAACATTAGCCGGGCCGCGAGTGTATAGAGGCCTGCGTCCATACGTGGCTTGAAAGATGCCCCTGTAGCTCAATCGGACAGAGCACCTGCCTTCTAAGCAGTAGGTTGTGGGTTCGAATCCCGCCAGGGGCGCAGTATAAAGTGGCTATTTTAAAGACTGACCCCCAACTGTGGGGTTGGTTCGTTTTAATCACAAGTAATTGGGACTTGGTAGGACATCCCTTATCCACCCTAAATTCCAGTTATTTACCAGAGTAGATTTATTATAAGAAAAGTGTCAATTATGGGGCCTAAACCACATCTTATTGAACTTATTGGAAGTATAATTCTTTTTTAAGTGCGTGCCCTGCCTCTTCAAAACAGCAGATAATGTGAGGATAGGAGTTACTATGACTCTCGAACGCTTCGGTTTAGTAAAATTTAAAGGGAAAGATGTTACGGTCCTCGGCGCGGACCTGAAACCCGGAGAAATTGCTCCGGAGTTTCTTGTCCAGTCGCGCGATTGGGCACCCTTTCACGGACTGGCGGATACACAGGGGAAAGTGCGGATTATATCAGCCGTCCTTTCATTGGATACGGATGTCTGTGACCGCGAGACGCGCCGTTTTAATCAAGAAGCGGCTGCCTTGGGTAAGGATGTAGCCATCCTCGTGATCAGCAACGATTTGCCCTACGCTCAAAACCGCTGGTGTGGCGCATCTGGTGTTGACCAGGTAACCGTTCTCTCTGACCATATGACCGCCGATTTTGGCTTAAAGTATGGCGTTCTTATCAAGGAAGTCCGCATCCTGCGCCGGGCCGTATTTGTGGCGGACCGGACCGGGAGATTAACCTATGTGGCTTATATGCCGGCGTTGGGAAATGAACCCAATTATGCGGAAGTTCTGGAAGCTGCCAGGATGGCGCTTGGTTAAGGAGGAAGGTATGTCTTCAATACTCCCAACGTCAGATCATCATACCGACCGTTCGTTTTCCGGGCAGCGGGCGATTGGATGGCAGGTAAGTATTCATTCGTATGCCTGGAGTCCGCCGACCGATGTATACGAGACGGAAGTCAGTTTTGTCGTGCGGGTGGAAGTGGCCGGGATGCGTGAGTCGGATTTCACGATCAACGCCGATGAAAATTTCCTCGTCATCAGCGGCATCCGCAGCGAGTCTCCGGAATGGCGGGCCTATCGCCAGATGGAAATCCGCTTCGGCGAATTCAGCACGGCTGTTGAGCTTCCGCTCGGCGTGGACGTGAGCAAAGCCGATGCAGATTACCAGGATGGTTTTTTGAATGTCATCCTGCCGAAGCTCAAACCGGCAAATATCACAATAAAAGGTTGATCGTAAATTATGTCAGCATCCCGTTGGCAAACTGGTCAGTTGGAAGCCTTGGATTGGCTCCAGGATCCGGACAAGGTTTTCCAGGAACTGCTCCTGCCGTCCATTCTTACGCGCCTCCAGAAAAAAGATGAACAGGATGAGGATCAGGGGAAAGACAAACCACAAGTGGAAACGGTGAAGTACCCGGAGATCTTACCCATCCTGCCCCTGCGCGGCGTGGTAGTCTATCCTCAAACGGCCGTACCGCTCACCATTGGCCAGATGCGTTCGATCAAGCTCGTGGACGAAGCGTCGGTCACGCCTGGGAAATTGATTGGCCTGGTGGCTGCGCGCAACCCGGAGATCGAAGAACCGGGACCGGCGGACCTGTACCAGGTGGGAACGATTGCAACCATCCACCAGTTGTTCCGCGTCCCCGATAATACCATCCGCCTGCTCGTTCAGGGTTTGGCGCGCTTCCGCTTGGGCGAGTTTGTCCAGATGGATCCTTATCTCAAGGCCAAGGTTGAAGTCATCCCTGAGACGGTCGAGACGGGGTTGGAGATCGAAGCGTTGGCTCGTTCTGCCCGTGACCAGTTCGAACAAATTTCAGGGCTAACACCCTCCATCCCACGCGAATTGGTGGCATCCATCACCTCCCTTGAGGACCCACTCCAGACTGCCTATACGATTGCGAACTTCCAGCGCATTGAATTACAGGATGCACAAACACTCCTTGAACTGGATTCGACGAAAGCCAAATTGGAAAAACTGGTTGACCTGTTGGTGCGCGAGACCGAGGTGCTGAGCCTGGGTGCCAAGATCCAGAATCAGGCTCGCTCGGGAATTGAGAAGGTCCAGCGCGAATACTTCCTGCGCGAGCAGATGAAGGCAATCCAGAAGGAACTGGGTGAAAACGACGAACAAACGATTGATGTGGAGGAGTTCCGGAAGAAAATCGAAGCCGCCAAAATGCCAGCTGAGGCCGAGAAACAGGCTCGCCGCGAAGTGGATCGCCTGGCCCTCCTGCCAACTGCTGCGGCTGAGTATGGTGTCATCCGAACCTATCTGGACTGGCTGGTGACACTGCCTTGGAGCCAGGGCACGCAGGATAACCTGGATATCGCCCATGCGCGCCAGATTCTCAATCAGGATCATTATGGCCTGCAGGATATCAAGGAACGCATCCTGGAATTCCTGGCCATCCGTAAACTGCGCCTGGAACGTAAAGAGGAGAATGCAGAACCTTCAAAGGATCTTATCCGCCGTGACCGGGAAGGCGTGATCCTGTGCTTCATTGGTCCTCCCGGTGTTGGCAAGACCTCGCTTGGGCAGTCAATTGCCCGTGCCATGGAACGCAAATTCGTGCGCATCTCGTTGGGTGGTATGCGTGATGAAGCAGAAATTCGCGGCCATCGCCGCACCTATATCGGTGCCATGCCGGGGCGTATCCTGCAGGCCTTGCGGCGCGTCGAATCGCACAACCCGGTTTTCATGTTGGATGAGGTGGACAAGCTGACCATGGATTTCCATGGCGACCCGGCCTCAGCCTTGCTGGAAGTGCTCGACCCGGAACAGAATGTCGAATTCCGTGATAATTACCTGGAGGTCGCGTACGACCTTTCACAGGTCTTCTTTATTACCACGGCCAACCAGTTGGAGACAATCCCGGCTCCACTGCTCGACCGCATGGAAATCATCCACCTTTCCGGTTATACGGAAGGTGAGAAAGTGGCCATTGCCAAAGGATATTTGATCCCGAGACAAGTGCGCGAAAACGGCTTACGCTCAGGGGAAGTCTCCTTCACCAAAGATGCCCTCAAGAACATCATCAACCTGTATACGCGCGAAGCCGGTGTGCGCAATTTGGAGCGCCGGATTGGGGCGATCTGCCGAAAAATCGGTACGCATATTGCTGAAGGAAAAAAACAAGCCGCCAGGATTACTCCAAAGCTGGTCATGGAATTACTCGGGCACCCCGTTTTCATGGAGACCGAGGAAATTGACGCCCGTACCTCCATCCCCGGCGTGGTCCCAGGGCTGGCCTGGACGCCTTTTGGCGGCGATATTCTGTTCATCGAGGCAACAAAAATGCCCGGCGCAAAAGGTTTTCAAATCACCGGGTCTGTAGGGAACGTAATGCAGGAATCTGCCCGGGCAGCGCTCTCCTATGTCCGCTCGCATTCGGAAGAATTGGGTCTTGGCAAGAATTTCTTTGACAGGATTGACATCCATATGCACATCCCAGCGGGGGCGCAGCCCAAGGATGGCCCTTCAGCAGGCGTTACCATGACAACTGCGCTGGTGTCCTTACTCTCCGGTCGCCCGGTTAAGAAAGGTGTTGGCATGACCGGCGAGGTTACCCTGAGAGGGCAGGTCCTGCCTGTGGGTGGAATCAAGGAGAAGATGATCGCCGCCCACCGTGCTGGTCTGAAAACCATCATCCTGCCCAAGCGCAATGAGCTGGATCTTGATGACCTTCCAGCGGAAGTACGCAAGGCGCTCTCGTTTGTCTTTGCCGAGACAGTGAATGATGTGCTGGATGCCTCACTGGAAAAAATTCCTCGAGTCAGGAAAAAAACGGGAGAAAAGAAGGAAATTAAAAGTGCTTCCGACGAAAGATGATCTTTCTATTAAGTAAAAACTCCCAGAATCCCATGATAGACATTCACTTGCGGGAATTCCGTTTCCCCGAAGATTACCCGGCCGCCCGTTTTCTCTGGGAAAATGCCGGTTCCGGTATTAACCTGCGGCGTTCTGATGAACCCGAAGAAATCCAGAAGAAGCTTCTGCGTGACCCCGACCTGTTCCTGGTGGCCGAGACGAACAGGAAACTGATTGGAACGGTTATCGGTGGTTTTGATGGTCGACGCGGCCTCATTTACCATTTGGCAGTGGAGGCAGCCTACCGGGAACATGGTGTTGGCGGCCTGCTCATGGATGAGGTGGAGCGCCGCCTGAAGGCCAAAGGCTGCTTGAAATGCTATCTTATGGTGACGGCTGATAATGAGAATGCCATGCGCTTTTACCAAGCGCGTCAATGGGAACGCATGAGTACCATCCATACCTACGCTAAAGAGCTATGATCGGGATTCACCCGATCAGAAAAGCAAAAAAACCATGTCTCTCCGTTTTGGCATTCTAACCGTCTCAGATCGTTCTGCCCGTGGTGAACGTCCGGATCTCTCCGGCCCGGTGCTGGCCGAACTGGTTACAGCCCAAGGATGGAAAGTTGAACGGACAGCGATCCTCGCGGATGAGTTGGCGGCCATACGCGAGACGTTGTCTGTCTGGGCGGATGGTGCAGGCCTGGATGTCATCCTGACAACTGGCGGGACGGGGTTTTCTCCCCGGGATGTTACGCCCGAGGCAACCCGCCTCGTGATTGAGCGCGAGGCTCCCGGATTGGCTGAGGCCATGCGCTTCGAGAGCCTGAAAGTCACGCCGCATGCCATGCTTTCGCGTGCTTCAGCGGGAATTCGTGGAAAAGTACTTATCATTAACCTGCCTGGTAGTCCAAAGGCTGCAGTGGAGAATTTGCGGGTGATCCTGCCTGTCCTGGCGCATGCGGTAGAACTCCTGCATGACTCTCCGCAGGCCGAGCAGCATCACTAAGGTCGTGTTCTATCGACAACCTGCCCTTGCCATGCCTGCCGGGTTAGAAGTATAATCCCGCCCGTTTGCAATTCTATTAAAAGGAAGAAGCTATGATTGATGTAAATGATCTTCGTAAGGGCGTCACTTTCGAACTCGACGGCAACCTGTGGCGCGTTTTGGAATATGCCCACCACAAGCCCGGACGCGGTAATGCCACCATAAAAATAAAGGCCCGCAACCTGCGCACTGGCTCCACTTTGGAGAAGACTTTCATCTCCGGCAGTCAGGTCCCGGAAGCTCGTCTTGATTTCCATAATGTTCAATATCTTTACAATGACGGTGACAACTTTTATTTCATGGACCAGGAAACTTTCGAACAGCCCGGTATCCCTAAATCAATCCTGGGTGATTCAGCCGGCTTCCTGACCGAAGGTATGGAATGCAAGCTCACATTCTATAATGGGGAAGCGTTGGATGTGGAATTGCCCTTGAGTGTGGATTTAAAGGTGGTTTTTGCAGAAGTGTCTGTTCGCGGGGATACAGCGACCGGCGTGACTAAAAAGGTCAAAACCGAGTCGGGAATTGAAGTCCAGGTGCCGAACTTTGTCAAGGAAGGCGACACCATTCGCGTTGATACCCGCACAGGCAGTTATCTAACACGTGTGTAAAAGCAGAATGTCCCGCAGACCTGCGGGACGTTGAATATATGAAAACTCCAGCCGGCTCTGAATGTAAATATTTCTATGGTGATTACTATCGTGGTCGCAACCATGAAGAATGCCGCCTGCTCGGGTCAGCCTGGACGCGTAATCTGTGCAGCACCTGCCCGGTACCATCCATTGATCGGGCCAATGCCTGCGAATTTATGCACCTGCGTGGCGAGGTGACCCGTCCCCTTGCGGCGGCTTTTCAGCGGCGGGTGAAGGTGACGGCTTATTGTGAAAAGACGGAAAGGTCCGGCTTCGATCCGCACATTGGCTGTGGGGAATGCCATCCCATTCCTCCTTTGTTTGAAGTAAAAAAATAAATCCCTCCCGGTCCGGGAAATCCCTGTCCATGCAGGAGAACCCTTCATGCCTATCACCTTGCTGCTTGATCTCGATGATACCCTGCTCAACACCAATATGGACGCTTTCATCCCGGCTTATTTCCAGGCCCTTTCCGGTGCGCTGGTGGACGTGGTTGCGCCGCAGGTAATGTTACCTGCCTTGATGGAGGGCACAAAAGCCATGCTGGCCAATCGGGATCCGGCGTTGACCTTGCAGGAAGTCTTTGATGCCCACTTCTTTCCCAGGCTCAACATGGATCGCCCCTTACTGCAAGAGCGAATAGACCAATTTTACGACGATGTTTTTCCAGGATTGAGATCCCTGACCACCCCGATCCCGGAGGCTGTGCGCCTGGTGGATTGGGCCTTTGAACAGGGCCATCGTGTTGTGATTGCAACCAATCCGCTTTTCCCGTTGAAAGCCGTCCAGCATCGTTTACGCTGGGCCGGCCTGCCCCCGGAAAAATATCCTTTTGCGCTGGTGACCTCTTACGAGAATATGCACTTCACCAAGGAGACAGTGGCCTACTACCCGGAAATGTTCGCGCAACTGGGGTGGCCGGATGACCCGGCTGTCATGGTTGGCGATGATATTGAAAGGGAGGTCAAACCCACCCGGGCCGCTGGTCTGCCTGTTTTCTGGGTGAGGAAGACTGACGAGGTCTTTGCCGAGCTTGCCGGTGTCCCTCAGGGTCCACTGGAATCTTTTCGAGGCTGGCTGGAAAAAGCCGAACCCGAAGCGCTCAATATTTCTTTTAAGAGTTCCCAGGCGTTGCTGGCCAATCTGCGCTCCTCTCCTGCCGCGCTGGCTACCTTGACATCCTCGCTACCTCAGAAAGCTTGGACAAAACGGCCTGCTCCAGCCGAATGGTGCCTGACCGAGATCATCTGTCACCTGCGCGATGTGGAACGCGAAGTGAACCTGCCACGCATCCGCAAGATCCTGGCCGAAGAGAATCCATTCCTGCCCGGGGAAGTGACCGACGTATGGGTTAAGGAACGCCACTGTGCCGATCAGGATGGTCCCCAGGCACTGGCTGGTTTCGTGGAGGCGCGCAAGCAAACGCTGGCACTTTTGGATGGTCTGCAGATTGAATGGTCCCGGCTGGCCCGGCATGCCATCTTTGGCACGACCAATTTGCAAGAGTTGGTTGGTATTGTTGCCGGTCATGACCGGGTCCATATCCAACAAGCCTGGAAGACCATTCGGACATGACCAATCTGCACTTTATCGATCCAAGTCCAACCGGAAGTCCCGCAGTCCTGCTCTTACATGGACTGGGCGCGGATGGCACTTCCTGGACTCTGCAAATGCCTGCATTGCAGAAGACCGGTTTTCGCCCGCTTGTGCCTGACGCGCCCGGTTTTGGCGGATCCCCCTACGATGGACGCGGCTGGAACATCCGCCGCGTGGCTGCACAGATGGCGGATTTGCTTGGCGAATTGGGTAACGGTCCGGCGCACATTGTTGGGCTTTCGATGGGTGGGGTGATCGCCCAGCAGTTGGCATTGGATTTCCCGCAGTTGACGAGGAAACTGGTTCTGGTCAGCACCTTCTCCGTGCTGCGACCGGAAACATTAAATGGCTGGGCATATTTTATCCGCCGGGCAGCCGCCATTCTGACCCTGGGGCTGAATGCCCAGGCGCAGGTTGTCGCCCGGCGCATCTTTCCCAATCCGAAGGATCAGGCACTGCGCGAGATGTATCTGGCCATCGTTGCGCACGCCGACCCGCATGCTTATCGCAAAGCCATGCTTTCCTTGGGATTGTTCGATTCCAGAAAACGCTTACGTGAGATCAAAGCCCCTACGCTGGTGATCTCCGGCGCCCGGGACTCCACGATAACCCCTGCCCGGCAAAGAGTATTGGTGGAAGGCATCCCGGCTGCCCGCCATGTTGTGATCCCAACCGCCGGTCACGCCGCGCCGGTGGACCAGCCGGAACAATTCAACCAGGCACTACTGGATTTTTTGAATGAATAAAAACCAGGCGGCCAAAAGGTCGCCTGGTATATTTAACGGTTCCAACAGCGTGGAAATTTATTGCACAGTCACTGACAATGAATAATTGATCACCTGTCCGTTTACCGGGATTACTTCGATGATGTAATCCTCAGTGGCCGGCAGGCTGCCCGTCCACGTATTCACCTTGGCGGAGGAGCTTAAAAGCTTACCGGTGGCCAGACCAAAAACATCCAGATAGGCAATACTGGCGGGCACATTCAAGCTCAATGTCATAACCTGACTGGCCTTGCAGGCGATTGCATAAGAGAACACAAATCCTTTTGGGGTTGATCCATTTAGTGTGGCTGAAGTGGCGCCGGAGGCGAAGGTAATTCTCTGCGCCACCTTGGTGGTAAGCGTATAGGACGCCGTTGTTGATCCGCCATAAACCCGAATGGTGTACGTTTCCGTTTTGGGTAGAAGCCACTGCCAATTCGTCCATTTCTTCGCAGGGTCAAGCAGGATGGTCCCATTAGGTTCAGTGACTCCCAAATAAGCACTATTGTCTGAGGAATTAAGCAGCAATATCATCGGCTGGTTTTGCCCTGCGCTTACCGTATAAGCCTGGACCTGGGAGGGTTCAATCGTTCCCTGTACCACTCCGGCCGTCGTGCCAGCGGAGAAGACAATACTCACCGGTACCTTTGTCGCCGTCGCCGTTGGCATTGGAGTGGAAGTCGATGTCGGAATTGCGGTCGGAGGCATCTGTGTGTGTGTATCCGAAGGCAGCGGGGTGGGGGAAGGCTGCGGGGTGGGTGTGGCAGCTGCCAGCAAGCCGGGCAGTGAGCAGCTCATTAATATAAGAAGCAGCATTGCGAGGCTCGCGGCTATGGCGGGTTTCCTGAATGGGGTATATGTGTGTTTGTTCATCATGTTGACTTTCTCTCATGGTTGACTGTCTATAATTTATCATAGCACCAAGGGCTGAATATGGAGAGTTCCTGGCAACTAACTCTAATTATTCTCTTATGGTATCGTAATGCTATAATCCCGGTTATGAGATACGAAACCTTTCAGAACCTGCTGATTCCGAAAATTGGATTTGGAACCTGGAAGATAGGCGGTGAGGGCAACGCCGACTATGCCCGGGATGAGCGTTCCCTGGCCGCGCTGCGCTCGGCATTGGAACTGGGCTACACGCTTTTTGACACTGCCGAAAGCTACGCTGCCGGTCATGCTGAAGAACTGCTAGGCCAGGCTATCCGGGCTTCCGGCCTGGCGCGCGCATCACTGTTCATCACCTCCAAGGTCAGCCCGGAGCACCTGGGCTACCATGATGTGCTGCGTTCCTGCGGAAACAGCCTGCGCCGACTTGGTTTGGATTACCTGGACTTGTATTTGATCCATTGGCCGGCACGCGGAATGGATCTGGTAGAGACGTTTCGTGCCCTCAACAAGTTAGTTAATGATGGGTGGATCAGGCATCTGGGCGTGAGCAATTTCAACCTCAAATTGCTTAAAGAAGCCGTGGCCCTCTCTGAAACAAGGCTGTTTACCAATCAGGTATCTTACAGCCTGCCAGACCGTACTTGCATGAAGGATGGAGTACTGGCCTACTGCCAGGAAAATGATATCCTGTTGACAGCATATTCCCCGGTGAAGAGAAGGTTCATCAACGGCAATAAACCTTTGCAGGAGCTCGCCAGGGGACGCGGAGTTACGCCCCAGCAGATTGCACTGGCATGGCTGGTACAACAGCCGCGCGTGATCACCATTCCGATGTCATTCAATCCGCAACACCAGGCTGAGAACCTTGCCGCGGCGGACATTCTTTTGGGTGAAGCCGAATTGGATCAACTCTTAAATTTAATACCGTTTCAATAAGTATGTGGGCAAGGGCTTTGCTAGTTATCGTCGTGCAGCAGCTCCAGGATCGTTCCCAGTTGTGCCGAGCAATCCACATATGCGTACTGGCCGCCATCCCAGCCACCGTGCTGAACGGTCTCCATTCCTTTGGAAGTAAGGAATTTTCGCGCTGCGTCCATTTCTGTGGTCTTGAAAGCAATATGATGGATGCCCTCACCGTGCGTCCGTAGAAATTCCTCCCAGGTGCTGGGCGCGCCGACCGGTTCGATCAGCTCCATCTGGATTGGCCCCAGGTCGAAGAATGCGGCTTTTGCTTTGGCCGTGGAAGGCTGGCCGCGGTAATTGGTTTTAGCGAAGGCGTCATCCGCGATTGGGACGATTGCAGGTTTTGGAATGCCGAACACCTCGGCGTAGGCGCTGGCTGTCTTCTCGGCATCTTTGACGATAATGCCTATTTGAACGACGGTGCTCGAATCAAGTTTCTTCATCGTCTCCTCTTTCTCAGGGATGGAATTAACCGATTATACTTCTGCGATTATGAGTAGAAAGATACTTCTTCCCTGGCTGCCCGCTGTGTTGATGATGGCAATCATCTTTGGTTTCTCATCCCTCCCATCCAATGAAATGCCGGACCTTGGCCTGATGGACATTGTTGTCCAAAAGGGTGGACATGTGCTCGGCTATGGTCTTCTGGCAATCGCGTATTGGTTTGCTCTGCGTTTTGACAAACGTCGTTGGTGGCTGGCGCTGCTCTTAGCCGTGATCTACGCTGCTTCAGACGAATTCCACCAGTCTTTTGTGCCGGGTAGGCATTCCGGTTGGGGGGACGTGCTGATCTACGACGCAGGCGGCGCGGCAAGCGCGCTCGGCCTGGCCTATTGGACACGATTAAAAAAAGCCTTCACTTATAAAAAAGAATGACGCAAACCCGCCTGCGTCATTCGTCGAACTTGATTGTGGGATAACTGCCCGGCAGTAAGATTTAATTCCAGTCTAGGCTTTTCCTTTGCCTTTGACCTCATGTGCAAGGTAATCCTTCTCGAGCAGCATGTTCAGACCAACTGCCGCCGCTTGAAGGATACCGAAGAAGCCCAGTCCGGTCAGAAGAGGAATCACCATGTTGGTGAAAAGGTAAACAAAGAAGGATGCCTCTTTTATCAAATCCGAAAAGACATAGCTATTCGTTTTTATTTGGGACGATAGGCTAATGGCTTGTAAGACAACATAGCCAATAAATCCAACCAGGACGACCCAGGATAAAATGCTGGCGAAATCCGAGACCATGGTTACACGTTTCGGAGCGAAATAAATGGGTTCCTTATCTTCTTGAGCAGTCATTTCAGTCATTTCTGTTTCCATAATTTATTCTCCTTTTTTGAATGTCCAAGTTTAACATAGATTTTGGAAATTTGCAGAATCTACTCGAATTCAATTTCCAATTCTTCATCTTTGCCCCATTCTTCCATCTTCTCGATCTCGATATCGGAAAAGAGCCCCTCCTGCCGGGCGGCAACACGGTATCTCTTGATCAATTCCAGCAGTGCAAGAAAGGTGACAACCACCTCCAGGCGGGATGGTTTTTGCCCAAGCAAGCTATTAAAGGTGGCTTTGGAATTGTAGCCCAGCCGCTCAGCTATCAATGAGATTTTTTCGCGAATGGTGATACGCGGTGCCGAAATAACCGTCCCCAGCGCCTGTTTTTCTGCATCCTCGGCAAAGATGCCTTCGGCAGCCGCCATCAGGTCAGCCAGGGTAATATCAGATAGATCAAGGCGGCCTTCGATTTTTATGGGTGGAGCGATTCGTAAATAGGTCCGAAGGTGACGCGCCTCGCGCTCATCCAGCCAGTTTGCCAGTTCTTTGAAACGCTTGTAGATCTGCAGTTGACGGGCTAAGGCCTCGCCGAGGTCCTCTTCTCCCGATTCCCGCGCCGGTGGCCTGGGCAGCAAAGCCTCGGATTTTATCTGCAACAACTTGGCTGCCACCACCAGGAAGGCTGAAATTTCGTTGGCTGGAACCTGCATCTGGCGGATGTAAGCGAGATACTGGTCTGTGACCTGGGCCAGCGACACGGCAGTGATATCCAACTCGGCATGCTCGATGAGTTGCAGGAGCAGGTCAAGCGGCCCTTCATACACGGGGATGGTGACGGTGTATCCGCCGGTCTGGTGGCTGACCACATTTTGATCCATGGCAGGCGGGATTATACCAGAAGGGATGCGCAGGCCTGTTGGGCAACCAGGTATATAAAACAATTGAAAAAACCGGCGTTTGGGATTAGTATACGCTGCATATAGGAGTTTCAGAATGGATGCCATGATAAAAGATAAGACCTTTGTGATAACCGGTGCCACCTCCGGGATTGGGCTGGCTGCCGCCAAGCTCCTTGCGGAACAATCGGCTTTCCTGATTGGAGTGGGGCGTTCCGCTGAACGTTGCGCCCAGGTGGAGAGTGAACTGCGCTTCACCTATCCCCAGGCGCAGGTTGCATATTGTGTCGCGGATCTGTCTCTGCAGAAGCAGGTTCGTATGCTTGGAGCGGACATCCGGGCGAAGTTGGCGGAATATCAGCGCAAATACCTGGACGGGCTGATTAATAATGCCGGGACATTCACTTACTGGATGACCATCACCTCTGAAGGGTTCGAGATGCAGTGGGCGGTCAATCATCTTGCGCCTTTCCTGCTGTCGCATGAACTCCTGCCTTTGCTCCAGGCTGCGCCGGAGGCCCGGGTGGTGACTGTCAGTTCCGGATCGCATTACCATACCCGGCTGAAATGGAACGATATCCAGCTTAGGGATGCATACAACTGCCTGCTGGCTTACAAACAGACCAAGCTTGCCAACGTGCTTTTTACTGCCGAGTTCAACCGCAGACTCGGCAGGCAATCTACATTGCGAGCCTTTGCGGCGGATCCCGGTCTGGTCAACACCGATATGGGCCTTAAAGCCAATCCACGTCTGGCGCGCTGGTTTTGGGCTCTCCGCCGTCGCGCCGGGGTTAGGCCGGAGCAATCCGCCCGGGGAGTGGTATATCTGGCAACCGCCCCCTCCATCAAGGATTCTCCTGATATTTATTGGAAGGACTGCCATCCCAAGGCTCCCAATCCCTACGCGTTGGATGAAAAGGTCGCACGGCGTCTCTGGAACCTTTCAGAGCAGATGTGTGGGATTGAATCTGGCTGATTTTGGGTTAGAATCTCCGGGATGAGTATCAAGGATAAGGTTGTTGTTGCTCTCTCCGGCGGGGTGGATTCCTCCGTTGCAGCTGCCCTGCTCAAGCAGCAAGGGTATGACGTGATTGGCCTGACCCTGCGGCTCTGGACCGACCCGGCTCATACCCCTTCGGGGCAGCTTCCACCTGTCTCTGATTCAGAAAATGCCGCTCGCCTCGCGGCACAGTGTCTCGATATACCCCTGCATGTTGCTGATGTCGCCGGTACGTTTCGTCAGGAAATCGTGCAGTTCTTCCTGGACGAATATGCGTTCGGCGCAACACCCAATCCGTGTGTGCGCTGCAACCGGCTGATCAAGTGGGGCATCCTGCTTGAGCAGGCCATTGCCCTGGGTGCGGACTACCTGGCAACCGGTCATTATGCCCGCAAACGAACGACTGAGGCCGGACGGCAGGAGCTCTTGCGTGCTGTGGATCATTCCAAGGATCAGACCTATGTTTTGCACATCCTCACACAGGAGAAACTGGAGCGCGCCCTTTTCCCGGTTGGGGATTATCCTAAAGCGGGAATCCGGGATCTTGCCCGGCGCTTTGACCTGCCCGCGGCGACAAAAAGTGAAAGTCAGGATCTGTGTTTTCTGGATGGGGAGGATTACCGGGATTTCATCCGCCGCAATGCCCCGCAGATTGCCCGTCCCGGGCCCATCCTGACACGCGCGGGAAAGATTGTTGGAGAACACCAGGGACTGGCATATTACACCATCGGCCAGCGCAAGGGACTGGGCATCTCTTCACCGGTACCGCTCTATGTGCTGGCAAAGGAGGCTGCCACGAATACACTCATTGTCGGTATTGAATCTGAGCTTGGCTCACGTGAGTTGACCGCCCAGGCTGTCAACTGGATCGCTGGAAATGCGCCTGGGGAAGCTTTTCGTGCCCAGGTCAAGACGCGCTACACAGCAAAAGAGGCTTGGGCACTGGTCACACCTTTGGAAGGGGACAGGGTCTTCGTGCTTTTTGATTTATCGCAGCGGGATATTACCCCCGGTCAGGCCGCGGTGTTCTATGATGGTGACATCGTGCTTGGTGGTGGTTTGATCGAGTATCCTGCGCATAGCCAATATATGATATAATCACCTTCGTTGAGATAAATATGACACTTCCCGCTATTCTCTTCGGCATTGTCCTTTCCACTACGTATGGTACCGCCTTCCATGTTTGGAAGGGTGGCAGCCTGAAGAAATTATTACTCTATGTTATCTTGTCCTGGCTGGGATTCTTGATTGGTCACATCGTCGGCGGTTTACTCGGATGGAGTTTTGCCGCCGTTGGCCCTATTAATACCGGCACGGCGACGCTCGGCAGTGCGGTCTTCTTATTCGTGGGGGAATGGTTGAGCCGCGTGGAAATAGCCCGCAAGTAACCGGTCTCCTCCTGTAAATAAAGAAAAATCCTCCCCGCATCGGGGAGGATTTTTTTGGGGGTCAATTGGAAAATTACAGGGGTTTGACGTTAGCCGCCTGCAGGCCCTTTGGTCCCTGTTCGATTTCGAACTCAACCTGCTGGCCTTCTTGGAGGGTGCGGAAACCCTCGGATACGATCGCGCTGTAGTGCACGAATACGTCCGGACCACCCTCGCGTGCGAGGAAGCCGAAGCCCTTCGACGCATTGAACCATTTGACCGTACCGGTCACACGCTCTGCCATTTTATTGCTTCTCCTTACTGTGAACTAAAAAGAATAGGATGAAGGTGTTTGGTATTCAATGCGGGTGAGGTGCTGCGGCAATGCCATCTTAAAAAGCACCGACCCTTGGGGATTGCTCTTGGGCCGGCTTCCTGCGGATTCCAGCACGAACACTTACCACCAACTTACACATTTTATCTGGCGCAGGAAATTCCGTCAAGACCTTAAATACATGCTGCAGGCATTAGATTGCCGGCACTCATTATTGTTGGGAATGTGAATTATAATGCCTCGACAAATTTGCCGCCCAGAAAAAGAAATGAAGAAACGCCGCCTCCCCCTGTATCTTATTCTACTTCCTGTATATTTCATCTTATTCTTATTCACAAAAAATATTCACGGCCTGCAAGCCGTCGATTTGGTGCGCCCGGTTGTGATCTCTTTGATTCTGGTTGGGATTGTCTATGCAGTTTCATTCGCCATCTTGCGTGATGTGGATCGCTCGGCTTTACTGACATTTGTTCTTTGGATGGTATTCTCTCTCTATGGGCACGTTTATGGGTTGTTGAAAACCGCGCCTGCCCCCATCAACTTCCTGGGAAAGCATAGCATACTGATTATTCTCACGTTGGTAATATTGTCTCTACTGGTCGTTTTGGTTCTACGCACCAGGAAAGACCTATCCATACTGAACCGTTCGATCAGCATCATCCTGTTTATCTTGACCCTTATTCAGTTATTCAATGTGGCTTCGTTTTACATGGGAAAGGATTATAAGGTTGTTTCCAATCATCCAGCAGAACCACAGGCCAATCGGATTGTGCCGCTGAATACTCAAGAAATCAGCACCAAGCCCGATATTTATTACATCATCCTGGACACCTATACTCGCGATGACGTAATCCGAAAATATATTAATCTCGATACGCGTCCGTTCCTGGACGAGCTCCGGCAAAAAGGTTTCTACATTGCCACATGCAGTAATTCGAATTTTGATTTCACTTCTGTCTCGCTTTCATCCTCGCTCAACATGGATTTTATTCAAAACTTGGATCCACGCTTTGTACCTGGCAATGATGATAATGCCATGCTGGATGATTACATTATTCATAGTAAAGTACGTGCTACACTCGAAAGCATCGGATACAGGACGATCGCTTTTGCGACCGGATTTTCTTTTACCGAGCTGAAAGACGCTTATGAATACCTGACTCCGCCAGATCCGTCCCTGCTTTCACCCAGTGTTCAGCCATTTGAGGCGTTATGGTTCAAGACTACAGCTCTGCGGGCGTTGTTCGATATCCATCCACCGTTTTTCTCTTCCTGGTTGAACAAGCTGAGCTTTCCTCACAGTAACTTTGTGGCGCGTGAGCAGTATTTACTCAATACACTTCCCCAGTTGGCCAGCCAGCAAGGCCCCAAGTTCGTTTTTGCACATGTCTTGCTGCCTCACGTTCCGCTGGTTTTTCGGGCTGATGGCAGCATCACGACGGACGATCGCTACTTTAGGGAGACGTTCGACCAACCCACCAGCACCGAATATCTCAATGATGGGTATAAGAACCAGGTCGAGTATATCAATCAGCGTATGCTTTCCATTGTGGACGCAATTATAAAAAACTCCACCCAGCCCCCGGTGATTATTATCCAGGGTGATCACGGGCTCTTGTATTATGATCATTTCCCCATTCTGAATGCTTATTATTTGCCGGACAATGGGAGTCAAAAACTCTACCCTGCCATTACGCCAGTCAATAGTTTTGTCGTGGTCTTTAATCAATATTTTAATGCACAGCTTCCGCTGCTACCTGACAATTCCTATTCATCCCCCTATACTCGCCCATACGACTTTAAAATGGTGGCAGCAGAACCCTGCCCGGTGCCATAAACACCTCAACAAGGTTTGCTCATTGAAGAAATTGTGCCATAGTAATTGATGATGATACTCGCAATGATCAGAGCTTTCATCAACCCGGAAATTTTTTCGCCAACGTTGTAAGCAATGACCATGATCACCGGGATGAAAAAATCCATTAAATATCTGTATCCATACTGGTTGGCACCGGTATTCGAGTACATCGCCAGTAATGCAATGGATAAAAGAATTGAGCACCAGCAGCCACCGATCCACCAAGAGATATTGAATTTACGCAGCAGGTAGAGAATGGCAGGTGTCGACATGAGGATGCTGATCCCATCGCCTCGCGGAAGGAAGTATGCACATTGTTTTGTTAATTTAGGTAAAGCCAGGAACATCACGCGCAGATTGATCGGTACAAAATGGGTACTGAACAAGCCGTATTTTTGCACATTTTGTACAATTTCCAGAGAACCATTAAGTGTTCCGTATCCGAAGTCGGAAAAGGCCCCGTAACGAAGAAAATTATAACAAAGGAGAAAAACAGCTCCCAGAATTGGAAGGGCCGCCGACGGCACACTCCATTTAACCACATCCTTCCAAATCACCTTCTCTTCCTTCAAATTGAGTTGTATGAAAATGGCCATCAAGGCTGGCCACAGAACGAATACATTTGGGCGGGACATGATGGCTGCCATTAGGCATATTCCTGTCAGCCAGGGAGACCAATTCTTCAACACCGAAAGAAAAGCCAGCGCGCAAAATAAAACAGTCACCACCTGGCTGAAAGCTCCCACTGTGCCAACGATGGAGAGCCACCAGTAGACAGTGCCAAATGCAAACAGGACAGTCAGCCAGATTGCGCCTGATCGGGATAGTTTAATCCAGCCCAGATTAATCAGCCGGTAAAAAATAAGATACATGCTTACGGCTGCCAGTGCTGAAAGCATCAGGGAAAATGTATTGATGTTGAAGGCTGCCACGCCCCAGATTGCCACCAATGGTGTGATGAGCAGGATGGGAAAAGGAGGTTTCGATTCATACCAATGCCCGTTGAAAAAATTCAAATCATGGGTGTCGGTGGGGACGTGCGAAAGATATAACTTTCCATGCAGGAATGAGTCGGCCTGGAGGATGAAATGGTCTTCTGGTCGCGGACCCCAGACATTGAACCATTGGGCGAATTGAAGAGAAACGAGGAAGACACACAACCAGATACTGATGCAAACAAAAGAATGGAAAACCCTGTCAGCCCATTTCCCATCCCTGTTGAGAATGGACCAGAATGAAAACCAGACAGCCAGTATCAGGATTTTAATGGCTGGTCCAGTGAACTGTTCAGGCGATATCTTCCTTGAAATCAGGCTCCACAAGACAAATAAACCAAGAACAAACGCCTCCACGATCCATGTGATTACCATTAAGCGAACCGGGATGGCCGGATTGCCACTTGCTTTCCTTCCAGATAGGAAATAAAAGATGATGATCTTCAGGCATATCAGGAAAATCCAGCCGATTAAAAATCCAGCACGCTCCCCAATGACTGCGAAAATATAATTATTCGGAAGGAAATATACAAACCTTTGAAGATCGGGGAACCAGTAAAAAAAGAGGCTTGTCAGGCTGGAAGCCAGGATGATGATGAGAGAAGCTTTTAGGATAATGTGAGAGAGATCATGTTCAAGAATGCTCACAACCCTGGCGGTAAGAAATTTAAGCAGTTTTTTGGAACTGAGGGAGTCGTAAAGTGCAAAAACAAGAAACCCCAGGACGATAAGAATCGCAAAGCCCATCCCCAGTCGTTGCAGGGAATAATTGAACAGGGAAGCACTTTGAGTCTCGGACGGGATCCTGAATAAGTACCATAGAGCCAGGACACCCTCAATAATGGCCAGGCTGAGAAAGACCCTGTAAAGATTGAGCAGCGAAAGCGATTTTAGTCTTGACTTCATTGGACTTTCTCCATCACCAGGGCATCACCCCCATCATTGTAGTATTTTGTCCAGACGCCCACACGCCGGTAGCCTTCCTGCTCATAGAGCCGGATGGCGCCGGCGTTATCCAGCCGCACGCACAAACGCAGGCGACTGGCACTTAGACGTTTTTCACATTCAAGCAATAGGGCACGTGCTATGCCCTGCCGTCGGTACTCCGGCAGGACGCCCAGGGTGGCGATCCAGGCCAGGCCCTCCGTGTGCCGGGGGTCTCCGGCAATAAAGCCAACCATCTGGCCATCCACAACTGCTTTAAGGCGGATGACATCCGGCCAGGTCAGGACAGCTATCAGGTCCAGCAACGGCCAGGCGTCCTTGGGGAAACAGGCCTGTTCTATATGGCGCAGCGGACCGAGGTCACGCAGGCTGGTGGGGAGGATGTCCATGGAGAATAGGGAGAAGGTAATAAGGTGAGAAGGCAATCAGGGAAAAGGAAGGAGTCTCCCACTCATCATGGGAAACTCCTATTTTACCCTTTCCTTCTGTTTTTTTCTAATTACTTATTTCTGATCCCTGATTACCTGATTTCTTTTACTTTTCTTTTCCTTTGACGAAATCGGTCAACATGCTGGTGAACTCCATCGGGAAGATGAACTTGGTGGAGGCACCCTGGCCAACACTCTTTAGGGTTTCGAAGTATTGGAGTGTCATGGTCTTCTGGTCAACAGTCTTGGCAATTGCAAAGATCCTGTCCAGGGCCACCGAGAAGCCCTCAGCTTTCAGCACCTGGGCTTGCTTCTGGCCTTCAGCCTCCAGGATGGCGGCTTGTTTGCCGCCTTCCGCTTTCAAGATGGCAGCCTGCTTCTCGCCCTCGGCCACGTTGATGGCGGCCTCGCGCGTACCGGTTGATTCTGTCACGACCGCGCGGCGGATACGCTCGGCTGACATCTGCTTGTTCATTGCATCCTGGACATCCTTGGGCGGGATGATCTCGCGGATTTCAACGTTGGTGACCTTGACACCCCAGCGCTCGGTTACTTCATCGAGCTTTGTGCGCAGGGTCTGGTTGATATGCTCACGTTGGGAGAGTACTTCATCCAGCGGGATGCCACCGATGACAGAACGCAGGGTGGTGGTCGCCATACCGGCTGCCGAGAGTTCAAAGTTGCCGACGCCAACCACGCTCAAGGTCGGATCCAGCACCTTGTAATACCACAGGAAGTCGATCGAGATGGGGGCGTTATCCTTGGTAATTGAGACCTGGTGGGGCACTTCGCGAATCTGTTCGCGCAAGTCCACCTTCACGGCGCGGTCAACGATCGGGATGAGCAGCACCAGCCCGGGGCCTTTGGTTCCGATGCAGCGTCCCAGGCGGAAGACCACCAGCCGTTGGTACTCGTTGACGATCCGGATGGCATTGGCCAAAAAGAGTACCACCACCACGACAACGAAAGCAACAGCGCATAACAAGATAGTTTGTTGACTCATTTGTTCCTCCTTGGAGAACAGATTATGGTTCGATCACTTCTTTGACTGGTCATCGCGCTCGACGACCAGGGTAAAGCCATCGCGGCTGACTACACGGATGTGGCTTCCGGCAGGGATGGGTTTCCCGCTGCGAGCGCTCCACAACTCGCTGTCCACCTGAACGGAGCCCGTCTCAAACACCTCGGTCTTGGCTTGGCCGATCTGGCCGACCAGGCTTTTAAGGTCTTGCAATGGACGGGCGTGAAACGTCGCAACCGCTTTACGCGTAATCAACCACAGGAAACCTGCCACGAGTAACGAGACCAGGATGGCCAGGATTGGGTTGACCGCGGGAAGAAAACCCTTGGAAGGAAATAAATAGAGCGATCCGACTACCACACCCAGAATACTCAATGCCAGTGCCCATTCACGCTTGGGCTTTTGGATGGCATATATGAAAGGCACCAGGGCCAGGCCCAGAATGATCAATGCCCACACGTTGAAGCCGAGATTATAAACGGCGTAACCAGCCAGCATCAACAGGAAAATCGCCCCGACTTCCAACAATCCTGTACCCGGCGTGACGATGGCCAACAGGAGCGTGACGGAACCTAATACGAGCAGCAGATAGGCAATATTGGGATCGAGTAAGAAATTCATAGCTATTCCTTTCTGGAAAGCCTATTACATTATACAGCAAGGTAGAGTGGAATGTATTAACTTCCTGTAAGATATACGTTTCAATGTCGGCCTGGTTTTATGATGCTGATATTATCTCAGCGCGAAAAGCGCAAGGAACGCCAGCGAATTCTCGGAATTTTTTAGTCTTTCGCAGGCTTCACTGTAAAGTCTGCGCATTGAGAATGAACCAAACCAGCGTGAACACCTTGCTCCGATGTGCAGGCCGCTCCCACCTTGAGGCTTAATATGGCATAATGGGGATTGTAACGTCGTATCCTCATTTCTCAAGGAGTAGCAATGAATATCGCAGGTGTGCTAAAGGGTCTGGCCACTTTTTCCTGGCTGATTGTGGTTGGAATTATAATCCTGGCGGTGATACGCGCCAGCCGTGCCCGGCCATTGAAGGGAGCTGTTTCCCTTGTGATTGGGATGGTCATTTTCGCACTGGTGCTCACCACGGTCAGCGCTGGCCTGGTGTTTTTGCAGGCTGACCAGTATGCCGTTGTGATCTCGGCCATCCAGCCGAAAGGCTACCGGACCGAGCCGGTGACCCCTGGTCTGCATTGGGTCGTTCCGTTTGTCGAGAATGTTAAAACATACTCGATAGCAAAGCAAACCTATACCATGGCAACCGCTTCCAGCGAAGGGCAGGTAACCGGTGACGACTCGATCCAGTGCCGGACGAAGGATGGCCAGCAGGTCTTCATTGATGCCTCGGTGATCTACTCCATTGACCCCAACGTATTTGATCAATTTGCACATTACCTGGCAGGGCCGCTATGAAGATGGACGTGGTGCGACCGGTGGTCCGTTCGGCCATCCGGGATGCGGTTTCCCAATTCGGCGTGGAAGAGATCGTCAGCACCAAACGGGCCGAATTGGAGCAAACGATCAGTGACGAAATCAAACAGGGCTTGACGGCCAATAACCTGATCATGGACGATTTCCTGCTCCGCAACATTCGCTTCAGCGATGAATATGCTGCAGCCGTGGAACAGAAACAGATCGCCGAGCAGCAGGCCTTGCAAGCCAAGTTCGTGGTCCAGCAGAAGAAGCAGGAGGCCGAGCAAGTCCGCCAGACTGCCCAAGGTGCGGCAGACGCGGTCGTGATCGCCGCGCAAGGCGAAGCGCAGTCCATCCAAATCAGAGGCCAAGGCGCAAGCGGCAGCCTGGGCTGCTCTCGCTGCAGTGCTCAAGGATCATCCCGAGATGTTGACCTATGAATATATCCAGAAGATTGCCCCCAATCTCCAGGTGATCTACCTGCCGAGTGGAACGCCGCTCTTGCTGCCATCCACCACCCCAACCGCTCCAATTACACCGACCACCGTACCAACACCCGTCCCCTAGGTTCGTGGAGGTTCCATGTCGACTGTTCACCCAACAGGGCGCCAGATCCGCTTGACCAGTTATTCGAACTGTGCGGGTTGAGCATCCAAGCTGAACGCGGAAACGCTGGCGCAGGTGCTGCGCCCTGTTGAAAATATTTTTAACGCGTGTGACTATCCGGACCTGCTGGTCGGCCTCGAAAAGCCTGACGATGCCGCCGTCTGGAGGCTCGATGCGCGCCGGGCACTCGTGGTGACAACCGACTTCTTTACCCCGGTTGTTGACGATCCTTATGACTACGGCAGTATCGCTGCGGCTAACAGTATTTCGGATATTTACGCAATGGGCGGCCAGCCGTTCCTGGCGCTGAACGTGGCTGCCTTGATACCCGACCTGCCTCCCGGAGTTCAATGGCGAAATCCTGCGCGGCGGGGCTGAGAAAGCGCGTGAAGCGGGTGTCGTCATTGTTGGTGGGCATACCGTCCAGGACAAAGAGCCGAAGTACGGGCTGGTGGTGCTGGGTTTTGTTAATCCCGGGAAGATGCTCACCAAGGGCGGCGCACATCCGGGAGATGCACTTATCCTGACCAAGCCGCTCGGCTTTGGCGTGACGACCACTGCTTTGAAGCAGCAGAAAGCCTCGCCAGAAGATGTTGCCGAAATAGTAAATGTGGATGAAACAGTTGAATAAGAAGTGCTAGCGCCCTCGCGTTGGAATTTGGTCTGCACAGCGCCACGGATGTGACCGGTTTCGGCCTGCTTGGTCACGCCTCCGAGATGGCGCAAGCTTCGGGTGTGGGCGTGCAGTTTTTTATTGAGAAGCTGCCATTTGTCGCCGGTGCCCGGAAATATGCTGAAATGTGTACTTTCCCTGGCGGGGCATCCGATAATCTCCTTTACTTTGGGCCTCAGGTCCGGTTTGCTCCGGGAGATTTCAGAAGAGACTCCGCATGTTGCTGTTCGACCCGCAGACCAGTGGAGGTTTGCTGTTGGCTGTCCCCCGGAGAAAGTTGGCCGAATTTCTGAAGCGTGCTGATGAAATTAAACAGCCGGTTTGGGTCATCGGAAAAGTCATTGAAGGGACAGGCATTGAAGTGGTTTAATTGACGCAGGCGCGACAGGTTCAATTCCCCTGTCATATAGGATCAACATGTCTGAATTCTGGAAAGATGTTCTTGTCATACTCCTTCTGATCTTGGTTAATGGCATCCTGGCCCTTTCGGAAGCGGCCATGCTGTCGGTGCGCAAAGCGCGTCTTCAGCAGCGCATTAATGAAGGGGATAAGCGCGCCCGCCTGGCGCTTAAACTGGCGGAAAATCCCAATCGTTTTCTCTCCACCATCCAAATCGGCATTACGGTTATTGATGTGCTGATTGGCGCCATCAGCGGCGCCACGATCGCCCGTTTATTGTCGGGCGTCTTCGCACAAATTCCTGCCCTGGTTCGCTACAGCGACGCCATCGGGCTGGCGATCGTGGTGATTACCGTCTCTTACCTGTCCATCGTGCTGGGCGAATTGGTACCCAAGCGCCTGGCCCTGCAAAGTGCGGACGGAGTGGCTTCAACCATTTCCGGACCGATGTATTTCGTTTCCAAATTATTTACCCCGCTGGTCTGGTTGTTGGGAAAATCCACTGACCTGATCCTGCACTTGTTCAGGGTGCAACACACCGATGAAATCCCGGTTACTGAAGAAGAATTACTGGTTCAGCTTGATCAAGGTACCCAGGCGGGCGTTTTCGAAGAGGCGCAGCAGGATATGGTGGAAGGTGTCTTCTCGCTCTCCGATCAACGCGTGAACGGCTTGATGACCCCGCGCAACGAAATTGTCTGGTTGGATGTGAATGATTCAGCGGCAGAGATCCGCCGGAAAGTCAAGGAAAGTCCTTTTTCCCGCTTCCCTGTGGCAGAAGACAGCCTTGATAGTGTCCTGGGTGTCATAAAGGCGAAAGATCTGCTTTTGACTGATCTTAAAAAAGGCAGCGACCTCAGGCAGATCGTTCGTCCGCCAATCCACATTCCTGAGACTGCTTTTGGGTCACGCGCCCTGGAAATGTTCCGGGAAAGCAAACGTGAGCTCATGCTGGTTGTGGATGAATTCGGCGTGGTGCAGGGCTTGATCACCCTGGCAGATATTCTTGATGAAATTGTTGGCGCGTTCGAGGGGGGACCGCAAGCCACCCAACGCCAGGATGGCTCCTGGTTGTTGGACGGTATGCTCGCAAATGACGAATTCAAAGAGATATTTAATCTTCGCCACCTGCCGGACGAAGAAGAGTATGAAACATTGGGAGGCTTTGTCTTGTTGAAACTTGGCCGTATCCCTCAGGCGGCGGATGTTTTCGAGTGGGGTGGCCTGCGCTTCGAGATCATGGATATGGACGGCAACCGGGTGGATAAGGTGCTGGTGACAAGTACGCCAGCCCGGTTGCCGGCTGCTCCGAATAAAAAGGCAACGGGGGGCTAAAATTCTGGATCTATGGATTCAAACTGATTAAATAAGCAATCACATCAGCAATTTGCTGCTGGGTCAGCGCGTCCTGGTCCCCCCAGGCAGGCATCGTCCGGAACGGATTGGGGCCTTCGGGTGCAGAACCATGCTGTATGAACAGATCAATGTTCGTGGCAAAGATTTTCCTGTCCGCATTCTTCAAGAGCGGATCGATTGGGTTGAGAGCGGGGACTGTCCCATCCGTTGAACCGGGATTCGGCACACCACCCTTGCCGTCCTGGCCGTGACAGGTGCTGCAGTTGGCATTGAAAACGACGGCTCCCGCAGTTGGATCGCCGATCAAGCTGATCGCGGGCCCGGGTCCACCCGGGTTTGAAGGCTCCGGTACTTCATCTGCCAGGGCCGGCGTGGGAGTGCTGGCTGTTGAAGTACTGATCTCTCCAGCCGGGATAACCGGCCCCATGTCCGTGAGCACGCTGGATGGGGCGCCATAGGGCATTTGTTTCTGAACGAAAAGTACCTGGTTGAGGACGGATGTATTCCAATCCCCGCCACCCAGGATATCTGCGCGCGCCAGGATACCAGTGTAACTGCTTAAATCCAGGCCGGCGGAGGCGGCATTGGGGCTGGCATTATGGCAGGAGGTGCAGGCCAGCGCGCCCGGGTACCACAAGCTCGGAGTCGTGAAAAGCGATTGGATTTCCGCGAAAGTGGCTGCACATGTAATGCCGCCTGCGTCTGTATAGTTGAAAGATTGTGATTCGGGATAACCGGCGCCGACCCAGGCTGCCAGGACTGTGCTGGCTGGAGCATTGCAGGCATTTTCGGTTGGGACGGAGGATGGACCACCAGGAGCAGGCAGCGTGGCTGGCAGCAGGGTGGGGATGGGCGTATGGATCACCCCGGCCAGGTCGCCACGGGCACAATTGTTGTTGATCCCACAGTTGATGAAATATATCGAGGTGATAAAAAGCAAGGGCACCAGCGGTATGCTGAATGCGAGCAGGATAACCCAGGTCTTAAAATCGCGCTTCATGGCTGCCCTCTATTTCAAAGTCCGCAGGTAGTTCACCACATCCCAGCGTTCCCGCACGGTCAGGTTTTCATTCAAAGCCGGCATCCTGCCCTGCACACCGTTCGCTACCACCATGAAGATCCCGCCATCGCTCAGCGATTTAACAGCCAGGCTGGTCAAATCGGCAGGTTTATTTTGAAAATAGCTCGCGATTGGACCATCCCCTTTACCCTGCGGTCCATGGCAGGTTATGCAGATCACGTGGTAGAGCTCAGTGCCGCGGGAAATCGAGGCCTGGTCAGCCGGCACCGGATTGGCAGGGGCTCCCAATGCCGCGATGTAGGCCGGGCCCTCGATTGGGATGGAGTCGGTTGGGACGGGCAGGGGATCATACATGGGCTGGAAGGCTGGTTGGACTTTCATAAAGCTGTTCCAGTTGATTTTGATTATGTCATACGCGAAAAGCAGGATGAATCCGGAAACAAGGACGGCCACCCCCGCCAGTAGCGAAAGACGTTTGAACAAATCTGATTTCACAACTGCCTCGCTTCTGTCGGTGCGATACTCTCCGCACCCAGGGCTTTCATGGCCTGGACGAATTCATCCTGCTTCTCAGTCGGGCATTCAAAGAGGATGGCGATTTTTCCATCGCTAACCTCAGGTATGTATTTCGCAGGCCGGTAGGCGGGGAAACGGCTTTCCAGGAAGACGCCCAAAAAAGCTGAGCCCATCAACCCAAGCATGGACATCTCGAAAACGAGGATGATCCCAGGGGGAACAGGATAAAGTGGTTGCCCACCGACGTGTAATGGGAACAGGTATGGGGTGCCGTAGGCTAAAAACAGACCAAGCAGAAATCCCAGGCCAGCGCCTCCCAGAGCGAGACGACCAACATTGGTTGGCTTTTTCGGCCTCCCGAGCGCGCGTCCCAGGACCGGGACCCCGGAGATGACCTCCAATTGATCATCCTGCAGACCCATCGTCCGCAGTTGTTCGATCGCCTCTGCGGAGGGATCGATGTCCTTGAAAAGGGCCAGAAGCGTGCAATTATCGTCCATGCTCTCTTCCTATCCTTAACAACTACTCGATCTCGGCCTTGGTGGCCACCTTGATCTTCCCGAACTTGGTCAGGGAATGCGCCAACTGACCTTCCTGGACCTCCCAGACCGGCACCAGCGGGATTAGACGGGAGGCAAGCATGTAGAGCAAAAGGAATAAGGCAAACGTTCCGATTGTCAAAAAGATTTCGACACGCGGTACGTAGATCCGCCAGGTATAAGGCATGCGGTTGATTGTGAGGGCTCCGGGGATGATAATGTATCGCTCCAGCCACATGCCGATGTTGATAATGAAGCCGATCAGAAACATTGCCCAGGGCGTCCGGCGAATTTTTTTATTCCAGAGGGTCAGGATCGGGATGACGAAATTGCAAACCAGCATCAGGAAGAACATCCAGGCCAGTGGACCCGATTGAATGAATTTCTGCAGGAAGCGGGCGATGCTTTCCCCGCCATACCATTCAACCAGGTAATCGTTGAAGTAGAAATAACCCCAAGTCATCGTGATCATCAGCATCAACTTGCCAAGCCCATCAAAGTGTTCCGGCCGGATGAAATATTTCATGTTCTTCATTGTCCGGCTGATAATGAATAAGACCATCGTAACCGCGGCCAGCCCGGAGTGCAGCGCCCCGACAACGAAGTATGGACCAAATACAGTCGAGTTCCAACCCGGCCGGCTGGCCATGGCAAAGTCCCAGGCGACAATGGTATGGACCGAGAACATGACTGGCAGGATGGCATAGGCAAAGATGCTCATGGCGGTTTTTAAATGTGTCCATTCTGCCTCGGTGCCGCGGAAGCCCATGGACAGCAGTCGATAGAAAATTTTCCGCCAGCCGGTTGAGCGATCCCGTGCCATTGCCAGGTCAGGGATGAGCGGCAGGAACAGGTACATCGTACTGGCCAGCAGGTACGTGTTGATCGCCAGAAAATCCCACATCAACGGGGAGTGGAAGTCAGGCCACAGGCCGCGTTCATTGGGGTAAGGGAACAGCCAGTAGGCCAGCCAGACCCGGCCCAAATGCATGAATATGCTCAGACCGGCCTGGACCAGGCCAAAGGTGGTCATCAGCTCGGCGGCGCGCGTGAACGGCCGGCGGAATTCGGCTTTAACAACTCTCAACAAGGCCGAGACAAAGGTGCCGGCATGGCTGATGCCTATCCAAAAGACGGTATTGACAAGAAAGATGCCCCAATACTCCGGGCGGGTGACACCTGCCACTCCCAATCCCTCAGCAATCATATAGCCCCAGGCTGCGAACAGGCAGGTCGCCACCACCAGGATCAGGAACATGGTCACACCCCAGAATTTCCAACTGGTGGCATGCATCGATTCAATTACCATGTTGTTCATTTCCCCACGCGGGCGCGGGTCCAGCAAGAGGTGTTCTTTGGGATCCTCATCCTCTTCAGGGTGAGGTGCGGAGCGGAAGAGGGCCTTAACCGTTGCTGTCATTTGCAGCGCCTCCCGTCAGGTAGGTTATCCTGGGTAGGGTGCCGAGTTCTTCAAGCCATTTGGTGCTTCGATTGCCGCGGGCCAGTTTGCTGACCCGGCTGTCCGGGTCATCGATTCGCCCGAAGATGATGGCGTTGGCCGGACAGGCCTGGGCGCAGGCCGGCTGTATTTCTCCATCCCGGACATCCCGGTTTTCCGAGTGCGCCAGGTCTTCAACCCGGCGGATGCGTTGGATGCAGAAAGTACATTTTTCCATCACGCCGCGCCTGCGGACAGTCACATCCGGATTGAACTGGTTGTTCAAAGGTTCAGGCCGGGCAAAGTCACGCCAGTTGAACTCCCTCACTTGGTAAGGACAATTGTTGGCGCAATAGCGCGTGCCTACACAGCGGTTATAAACCTGTACATTGGTTTGCTCGGATTCGCTGTGAACAGAGGCAAACACCGGGCAAACTGGCTCGCAAGGGGCGTGTCCGCACTGCTGGCATAGCATGGGTTGGTAGCGGGTGGAGATGGCAGGATACTCACCGTCCCAGAAGCGCTCGGTTCGGATCCAGGCCATGCCGCGCCCATAACCGGCGTCCTCTTCCCCGACGAAAGAGATATTGTTCTCCATTGCGCAAGCGGTCACACAGGCCTGGCAGCCCATGCAAAGATCCTGGTCGATCAGCATGCCCCATTTCCCTTCGATCTCCAAGGTTGTTTGCTGATTGGAGGTTGTCATGGCAGGTTCTCCTGTTTCAGGGACCCATATACCCCCATGCGGCTTTCCATGCGCGCCAGGGGCCGTTGTCGGCCAGTCTTTACAATCTTAACTTTTATACCGGAGCTTGCCAGGCCGCCGGCTGCATTGACATTGCTCCCGATCAACGCAGCCAGGTTCGCCCCGCGGTCTTGCGCATAGCGCCCGAAGTCAGTATGCCCTTGTCCAAAGGGGATGGCGACCGTATCAGGACGGATCGCTGGATAGCGGTAAACAGACACTTCCAATTCTCCATAAGGCGAAATGATCCTGACAACATCATCGTCCGAAAGCCCCAATTTATCGGCCGTATCCGGATGAATTTCCACCCAGCTATTCCACATGACCGAGGTGGTCGGGTCGGGCGTTTCCTGCAGCCAGGGTTTGTTGGCGCCCGAGCCGTCACTCAGCAGCGGCGAAGGGAAGGGGAAGAGATGATACTCGCCCTCCCCAAAATACTCCGGTTTGGACACCTGCAAAGGCTGATCAAGGCTGCCAGGTGCCGAAGGAGCACCCAGCCCGCTTGTCGCGTTCCACCAACCTCCATACTGCAGCCACCGGGCCCAGAAGGTCTGGATATCCGGAGCATTGATATACCCTGGTTGCTGGACCAGTTCTTTGGCGGCATTCTGCAGGAATTCGACCTCATCTTTGTATGGAACTGCCATGGCAAGGTTCCCGCCGATCGATTGCACGGCTGCCAGTAAGACATCCACACTGGATTTGGTATTGTAAAAAGGCACCACCACCGGTTGAGCAGCCGAAATAACCGGCCGGTCTCCGCCGGTAAGGACCTTCTGGTACCCCCAGGATTCCAGGCCGGTATGGTCGGGGAGGATGTAATCTGCCTGCCGGGAGGTCTCGTCAGGGAAGGAAGCGAAAGAGATGACGTTCGGAACCTTAGCCAGGGCCTCCGTGAAACCCAGGGTCTTAGGGAATTCAAAAGCCGGATTGATCCCATGGATAAAAAGTACCTGGATATTTCCGGATTTCATTGACTCCACCAGGTTCTCGATTTCCTTGAATGTATTTGGGATGGCCGGATGGGTCTCGTAAACCGGTAGGGATGGAGCCAGGTAAACACCGCCGGGCTGGCCGAGATTCCCGGCTAAAATGTTCAAGGCAAGTATGGCCTGCCCGGCTTCCAGCCCATTGCTGGCTCCCAGGGCGGATCCGCCCGGGATGGCCAGCGGATGGGATGCGTCAGTGAACAAGCCAGCCAGCCGCAACATGGTTTCCTGGCCTACCCCGGAGAGGCTGGAAATTTGATCAAGATCTACATTCTGGTAGGCAGCTGGCAGGCTGCCCGCGCGCAATTGCGCGGCTGCCCTCCCAATTCCCAGGGCTACCAATCCCTCGCTGCCAGGAACGATCGGGATCCATTCATCGGCAGCTGCAGCTGTCTGTGAAAGTCGCGGCTCGAATTGGACCAGGTAGCCTCGTTTTCCTCCCAGAACTCCCTTGCGCATGGCCGAATAGCCGCGCGCGTAAGCCACCGGGGACAGATAAGTCTCGAGGAAGTTGGCACCGAAGGAAAATGCCAGGTCGGAATTCGCAAGGTCGAAGAATGGCAGGGCAGCTAAGCCAAAAACCTGGTTGGCGGCCTTCACCAGCGTGGCGCGTCCATCGAACATTTCCAGGGCGCCATAACGCCAGGGGGCAGGCGCGCCCAGGGCCTTTGTGATTTCGGTCACCAGATCGGCGATATGGTCGGAGGTCATCCCAAGCAGAAAGGCAATTTCACCTGGCTTGTGTAAACTTAATCCATCCCTGACTGCCTTTATGCCTTCGTCCCAGGCCACCTTAATCGGCTCTCCGCCACCGCGCGGCTGCCTGAACGGGTACTGGATCCGGTCGGGATTATACAGTCCCTGCAAGGCAGCCTGCCCGCGCGAACAGGTCTTGCCCAGGTTGACGGGATTTTGTGGGTTCCCCTCAACCTTCAGGGCGCGGCCCTGCATCGTCCGGACGATGATCCCGCAGCCTGCCGGACATTCGCGGCAGGTGGTCGCGTAATATGTGCTCAGGCCATTGTAGGAATATTCAGGCATTTTGGTGTAGGGTTCGCGGACCACATAACGGGATATTGGTCCACAGCCGGTCAGAACCGATAAAGTAGCCGCTCCGGCACCCACCACCTTGAGAAAGTCACGCCGGGATAAATTATCGCTCATTTCGTGATCCTCGCATGCCTGGTTATTTATGACAGGTGACACAATCGGTCAATTTAGTCAGCATGACCGCATCGTCTGCAAAACGCGTCCGGTGACAATGCAGGCACCAGCCCATATTCATCTTTTGAGGCACGGCCACCGTCATCTGGCTGATTTCCCCGTGGCAATTTTCGCAGTTCAATCCGGCTGCGATATGTGGGCGATGGCTGAAATAGACGAAGTCCGGCAAAATGGCCACCGGCACCCATGTAATCGGCTTGTTCTGCTTGACGTAACTGATCAGTTTGTCAATTTCAGAATTACGGATTGTGATTTGTTGGTGGCAGCCCCAGCATTTGGTCTCGGTCGGCAGCCCTGGAGAAGGGCCGCGCAGAGCCCCCGGATGGCACATCAGGCACTGGATTCCCAGGTTGATATGCTTATTATGCGGGAATTGAATGGGTTGGGCTGGCGGTATTTGTGTCTGGTAAATTCCCCACGCCATTCCGGTCAAGAGGACCATTCCGGCAACTACCAGGCCCAGTTGGACAAGAGGTTTTTTCAAAAGTTGGATGATAAATTTGCCCATGCAAATTCCTCATATTCCAATGCTTTTGACGATGCCGGCATTCCCCGGAATTACCATCATCGCTTGGTACTACTCTTTAGATTATGTGGTTCGTCTCTACCGGTAGAAGAGTTGCCTGGATCCTATGTTTAAACGAATAAATCACCCTTGACAAAAAACTTGCCCAAGAAAGATGATCGAATAATATATTTATTCAAATATTTCCAAATTTTTCCAGACTTGATTATAATATCATTAATTATATAGGATGAAATATTTGTAATTGTTTGGGATTATTTGCTGTCTTCGGTTCTTTTGACAGGGAATAACCATGAAACATTTTCATTATTATTGCTGCTACTGGTGATTGCAAGCACATTTGCCATCCATGCCGGTTTAAGTTCCATCGGACTCCTTCCAGCGCTGGCCAGCGCTCAAGGGGTATCGATCGACCAGCTTTTCGGGATCTATATCTGGGGGATCGCCTTTCTCTTTTCCCTGATCGTCGTGATCCTGTTGTACAGCCTGGTGGTTTTTCGCCGTAAGAAAGGCGAGACGGGGGATGGAGCTCATATCGAAGGCAACTCCCAATTGGAGATTGCCTGGACGGTTTTGCCATTGATCGCCGTCCTTTATCTGGCATCCCTGGGTGCGCAAAGCCTGGCGAGACGCGCCGGATCGATCCCTCCGCCATGGTGGTCAAGGTGATCGCCGGGCAGTGGTACTGGCAGTTCCAATACCCCGAATTATGGGTTCGGGCTCGAGAGACCTGTATCTCCCGGTGGGGGCCCAGGTGGATCTCCAGATGACCAGCATGATGTCACCCATTCCTTCTTTGTCCCTGAATTCCGCCTCAAGCAGGATATCCTGCCCGGGCGGACAGTCGACTTGCGGATCACGCCGACCGTGATTGGCCAGTACAAGGTAAGCTGCGCCCAGTTCTGTGGTGCGCAATCATGCGTACATGATTGCGAATGTGCTACGTGGTCTCCCAATCGCGATTTCCAGGCCTGGGTAACCAGCAGCTGGCAACGGCCTCCCAGGATCCGGTTCTGCATGGGCCAGCAGTTGGTCCAGCAATTCGGCTGCCCGGTCTGTCATTCCACGGACGGATCCAAGAAGACAGGTCCCACCTGGCAGCACCTGTACCAATCCACTGTTACACTTGTCGGATGGGACGAAAGTGACTGCAGACGAGAAATACCTGTCAAATTCCATCATCAATCCCAACCTGCAAATTGTGTCAGGCTTTCAACCAAACGTCATGCCGGCCACTTTTGCGCAGAGCCTGGACGCCGCGCAAATCCAGGCAATCATCGCCTATATTGAGAGTTTAAAGTAGCGGAGATGTGATGAAGAAAATCATTTCCTTGGGTCTGGTGCGCGGTCTGTTCTGGGAAGTGATCGGTACCGCATTCGGTGTGGGTTTCGTGGTCGTGATCCGGCTTCTGATGCGCCTGCCGGCCTGGAAAACGGAGCCGGCGGTGGTGGTGGGAGCTTTGTTTGGGGCATTGTTCTTCCTGTATGGAGTGGGGGTCCTGGACGATTGGCTGAAATGGGCGGCGGGAGAAGAAACACCCGAGCATGTGGACGAATCCAGTTTGGGTTGGCGGCGTTATTGGGGCCCTTCCCACGATCACAAGGTGATCGGCATCCAATATCTGACCCTGGCGCTGATCCTTTTTACGGTCGGAGGGTCCTTTTGCCCTGATCTTCCGCTCGGAGCTGGCGGAACCCGGCCTGCAGTTCCTGACCCCCATCGAATACAACACGCTGATGTCCCTGCATGGGATCGTCATGATCGTTGGCATCCTGATCGGCATTTCCGCTTTCATGAATTACCTGGTGCCACTGCTGATCGGGGCGAGCGATATGGCCTTCCCGCGTTTGAATGCCTTTTCCTTCTGGATCGCCGTTCCGGCCGGGATCATCCTGCTTTCCAGTATGGCCCTGGGTGGATTTGACACCGGCTGGACCGGGTACCCGCCGCTCTCGGTCCGGGCCCCGCTTGGGATGCAGATGTTCTTCCTGGGTGTTTCCCTTTCCAGTTTTTCCTCCATCCTGAGCGCGCTGAACATCCTTGCCACGGTCATCCGCCTGCGAACCAAGGGTATGACACCCTTCCGCCTGCCGATCTTTGTCTGGGCGGCCATTGCCACCTCGATCATCAGCCTGACCGCCACCCAGTTGATTCGGCCTGTCGTTCCAGATGGTCATGCTCGAGCGTCTGCTCGGCATGGGCTTTTTCGATCCGGTCAAAGGCGGCAACCCGGTCCTGTTCGAGCATTTATTCTGGTTTTATTCCCATCCGGCCGTTTATGTTTTTGTCCTGCCGGGATTGGGGATCATCAGCGAGCTGCTGCCGGTCTTCGCCCGCAAGCCGCTCTACGGGTATAAATGGGTGGCCATGTCCTCCCTGGGTATTGCCCTGACCGGCTTCCTGGTCTGGGGTCATCACATGTTCGCCGCCGGGATGGCTGAATACCTGCGTGAACCGTTCATGTACAGCACCCTGCTGGTGGCCGTGCCGACCGGGGTGAAATTCTTTTCCTGGGTGGCGACCATCTGGAAAGGCAAGATCTCCTTTCCGACACCGATGCTGTTCGTGCTGGGCGGCATCATCGTCTTCCTGCTGGGCGGCCTGTCCGGGCCACCCAATGCCACTGTTTCAACCGACCTGTTACTGAACAACACCTATTACATCGTCGGTCATTTCCATGACACGCTATTCGGCGGGTATGTCCTCCCGATCTTTGCGGCCATCTATTTCTGGTGGCCCAAGATGACCGGTCGCCGGCTGAACGAAAAGCTCGGCAAGCTGCAATTCTGGTTGATGGGGCCGGCCATGGTCGTCCTGACCCTGGTGAATGATGCGCATCGGCTTGCTGGGGATGCGCCGGCGGGTGGCTGACTATGATCCGGCCTTGGGTTTCCAGCCTATCCATATCGTCATGACCATTGCCGGTTTCCTGATCGCATTGGGCGTGCTGGTATTCTTTATCAACGTTTTCCTGACGAAGAAAAGGGGAGAGGTGGTGACCGGCAACCTCTGGGAATCGCGTTCACCCGAATGGCAGGTACCTTCGCCCATGCCAATCCATAACTATGACAGACCCTTCGAGGTGGTTGGCGAACCATACGATTATGGTCTACCTGGTTCGCGCTATGTGAAATTTGAGGGAGAGAATTGATATGGTTGAAACAAACGAGCTTACCCAAGCGAAGCAGCCCTCCGGCATTGCAGTTGGGTTTGCTGGTTTTCATCATACTGGCCATACTGACGGTAGCCGAATTTGTCTTTGCTCTCTTCCTGAATGTCTGGCCGCTGCTGGCCCTCATGGCTGTTCTGAAAGCAGGACTGGTGATGTATTACTACATGCACTTTACCAGCCTGCTCGAAGTCGGAGAAGGACCAGGACCGTGAGTCGTTCTCTTACAAGCTGGCTACCAACCGGATCGGGTCTATGGTTCTTCATGCTTTCGGATGCGTTCATCTTTGGCGGACTGTTCATCTCCCGTTTCAACCTGCTCGGTCTGACCCGCCCGGAGGTCAACCAGTATCCTGGGCGTGGCGGTGACTTCGATACTGCTGATCTCCTCGTTTTTTGCCAACCGGGCTGAAGTCTCGATGGAACACGGCGACCGCAGTCAGGCCATCGCCAGCCTGGCAGTCACGATCTTGCTGGGTGTGACCTTCCTGGCCGGCGTGGTGGGCGTGGAGTGGCGGATCGCACCCTTCGGTCCTGCGGACGGTGCGCAGGGTGCCATTTTTTACACGATGACCGGTTTCCATGCCTTCCACGTTCTGACCGGAGTCATTTTTCTTGTCGATCGTGCTGCGCAACCTGGTCCGCCAAGCGCTATTCCCCCGAAAAACATTGGGCGGTGGAAGCTTCGGTGGTCTACTGGCACTTCATCGATGTGGTATGGATCTTCTTCTACCCGGCCCTGTACCTGATTGGTACGCTGCCCCATTAAGAGCTGCAAGGTAGAATCAGGCCAGAATCGCCTTTTGAAGGAAGGCGTTTGAATATGGATAAAAGATTTTTCTGGGTTGGCACAGGCATCCTGCTGCTGGTAGTGCTGGCGGCAGCCGTGGCACTTGATCCTGCAAGAATGTCTCTCCTACTTTTCATGGATCAGTCATCAATCCACCCTCACCTGCTGCGGACTTTTCGTCTGATCGACCAGACAGGCGGGACCATTCAGCCTGTCGGACTACCGCGGCAAATATGTGCTGCTCTTTTTTGGCTATTCTCACTGCACAACTGAATGCCCGGCAACCATGGCGATCCTCGCCAAAGTGCGCAGCCTGCTGGGAGCCAGGCCGGGCAGGTGCAGGTGATTTTCGTTGCCACCGATCCAGCCGATGATACCCCGCAAGCGATGGGGATATTCCTGAACCGATTCGATCCCACCTTCATGGGTGCCACCGGAACCCTGGAGCAGCTCCAATCCGTCTGGGCTGATTATGGAGTGACAGTTCTGCAGGGTGGTGAAACGCATTCCAGCTATACCTATTTGATTGATCCGCTGGGGCACTTGCGTATGACATATGCCTATCCAGGCAACCCGGATGAGATTGCCTCGGACCTTAAGCTGCTATTAAAGAAGAATTGACTCTGCGGCAAGGCTTTGTTGGTACGTTTTCTGATCTGTATTGCGCCTGGGATTCTGATTGCTATCCCATTGAACGAATTTGCATTCTTTGCACAAGGTAAAACCACCAGCCGTCCGTCAAAGAAAATTTATCTGACCATTCCGCCAGGAACGGCAGCAGAAGTGGCCCAGGGTGTGAGCGTGCTGCCGCAGAATATGGTCATTGTGTTGGGTGATACACTGGTTGTTCAAAACCAGGATTCCGTTGCCCATACACTGGGCCCTTTGTTCATCCCCCCGGGCAGCTTTGCCAGCCTGAAAATGAAATATGTTGGGACAGTGTCCTATGTCTGCTCATTCCAACCAACGAAATATCAGGGTTTGGAGGTGCAGGATGCCCTGACTATGACCACCCGGGTGGAAGGGGTTTTCATAGCTGGCATCCCTTTAGGGATACTGCTTGCCCTGTACAGCCTCATCTTGCGGCCATTGAAGAAAAAGCTCCCAGCCTCGCAGCAAGACAATGTACAACCTATTTCAAAATAACACTTGCTTTGCAGCTTATCGCTTGATGTTTTCCCGCCGCTGGTGGCTGACTACCATGCTGATCCTGGTTGCGATTGGCATTACCATCCGGCTGGGGATCTGGCAGGTGAGCCGATACCATCAAAACAAAGCCAGCGCCAATCATCTGGCTGCCATGCAGGCTGCTTCTCCTCTTGTGCTCGGGGGGGGATCACAACCAGCCGGGCTGACCGGAATGGAATACCGGGCTGTCCAGGCAAACGGCACATTTGACTTTTCCCGGCAGGTTGCCGTCCGGAACCAAGTCTGGCTGCAAAGCTGGGGAGCCGATATGGGTTACCACCTGGTCGCTCCGCTCGTCTTTTCAGATGGTTCAGCTGTATTGGTCGACCGCGGTTGGATTCCGCTTAAGTACAACACACCTGCTGCCTGGCGGGAGTTTGATGTTTCCGGTTCAGTCGCAGTGAGCGGGATCATCCGCCTGCCGGTTAAACCCGGATTGGGCGGACAAGCTGACCCGACTCTGGCAACCGGGCAGTCCACACTGGATTTCTGGAATACCGTCAACCTGGAGCGGCTTGCAGGGCCAGATCCCCTACCAAATCCTTCCGGTCTATATCCAGCAAGCTCCAGCTCGGGAAAATCCTAACCTTCCGTACAAAGCTCTCTCTCTTCCCGACTTGACGCCCGCCGATACGAATGCGGGATTCGCTGCCATGTGGTTTGCTTTCACGGGGTTGCTAATTTTTGGCTATCCGTTATACTTGAGAAAAAATACGGCTGATGCCAGTGTCCGCCAATAGAAGGATCTTAATCCAGCTTGGCGAAGGGCATATTTCTGCCAGGAATGTTTTTACAGCCAGGATTTTTTACTAGAGTAACAATAGGCGTTCATACCTTTGCAAGGGTGAAATTTTCATAACCATAATTTAAAAAAGGAGGAGGCTTTATGCTGCCAGTCTTGTTATCGCGCCTGCAATTTGCGCTGACAACCGTTTATCATTTCTTCTTTGTCCCATTAACTCTCGGATTGGTCTGGTTTGTTGCCATCCTGGAGTTGCTTTATGTTCGCAGTGGCAATGAGAAGTACAAGAAACTGACAAAATTCTGGGGGAAGCTTTTCCTGATCAACTTTGCCGTGGGAGTTGCGACAGGCATCGTCATGGAATTCCAATTCGGCATGAATTGGGCCGGCTATGCCAACTATGTCGGCGACATCTTCGGGGCGCCGCTTGCCATCGAAGCCCTGCTGGCATTCTTTCTCGAGTCGACCTTCCTGGGTTTGTGGATCTTTGGCTGGGACAAACTTTCCAGGAAGCTGCATGCCGCAGTGATCTGCCTGGTGGCGGTCGGCAGCTCCCTTTCGGCTTTGTGGATCCTGATTGCCAATGCCTTCATGCAGCATCCGGTCGGATATGTGCTCAATAACGGCCGGGCGGAAATGGTCGATTTCGGGGCGCTGGTCTTCAATCCCAAGGCCTGGGTGATGTTCGAACATACCCTCATGTCTGGTTTAACTACGGCGGCTTTTTTTGTCCTGGGCATCAGTGCCTATCACCTCGTCCGCAAGAAGAATATCGACCTCTTTAAATCCTCGTTCAATCTGGCCGCCATTATCGGAACGATTGCCGTCGTCCTGGTTATCATCGGTGGCCATTCGCAAGGCTTGTGGCTGCTGCAGAACCAGCCCATGAAAGCCGCCTCCACGGAAGCCCTGTGGAAAACCGAGAACCCGGCTTCTTTCTCGATCCTGACCATTGGCGATTTAAGCGGCCGGCGCGAGGTCTGGTCGATCCGCATCCCGCGCATCCTAAGCCTGTTATATTACAACCGGCTGTCCGGAGAAGTGCCCGGGATCGATGACTTGCAGGTGCAATACCAGGCGAAATATGGCCCCGGGAATTACGTGCCTCTGGTCGTTTTTACGTATTGGGGTTTTCGACTGATGTTCACGGCTGGCTTCGCGATGCTGGGTCTGGCTGGCTATGCCCTGTACCATGCGATGCGCAATAAGGTTGGCCCGCAGATCCGCTGGCTGGGAGTTTTTGTCTTTGCCATTGCCCTTCCTTATATTGCCAACACCAGCGGCTGGATCCTGACCGAGTTGGGGCGGCAGCCCTTCATTGTGTACGGGCTGCTCAAAACCGAGGATGCCATCTCGCCCGGTTTGACCAGCGGGATGGTGTTATTCAGTTTGATCGGTTTCGCAGTGATCTATGCTGCTCTGATGAGTGCTGATATCTACCTGCTGGCCAAATTTGCCAAGGCGGGTCCGTCCGCCGAAGAAACACCCCCCATGCAAATAGAACCTGTGGAAAGACAACCTGTAGAAATGGAATAGGACGGGAGGAAGACATGAATCTCAACGTACTTTGGTTTATCCTGATCGCAGTCCTTTACGTCGGCTTCTTCTTCCTGGAAGGGTTCGATTTCGGGGTGGGCATGCTCCTGCCTTTTCTGGGCAAAACCGATGGCGAACGCCGGACAATTCTTAATACCATCGGTCCGCATTGGGATGGCAACGAGGTCTGGCTGATCACGGCAGGAGGCGCGACCTTTGCAGCCTTCCCGCACTGGTACGCCACCATGTTCAGTGGGTTCTATCCGGCCTTCTTCCTGCTTCTGCTTGCCCTGATCACGCGCGGTGTTACCTTTGAGTTTCGCAGCAAGAACGCCAACCCGAAGTGGCGCAGTTTTTGGGACTGGGCAATTGCCATCGCCAGTTTCCTGGCCGCCTTCCTTTTGGGTGTCGCATTTGCCAATCTGGCTAAGGGCGTGCCAATTAATGCTGATATGCAATACACGGGCACGTTCTGGACGCTGCTCAATCCCTACGGCTTGATTGGCGGGTTCTCCAATGCGGCCGGATTTCTCCTGATCGGAGCGATCTTCTTGAGCCTGAAGACCGCCGGCGAATTGGGTGAACGTGCCCTTGGAGCCGCCCGCCGGCTCTGGGTCCCGGCCGTCATTCTCGTCTTTGCCTTGTTGGTAGCCACCTACTTCTATACGGATATCCTGGATCATTTGGGTGTCGATCCCGGGGTAGTCCCGATTGTCGCTTTTGCCGCGCTGCTGCTGACTGGCTATTTTCTTTCCCGGAAGATGAATGGTTGGGCATTTGGCATGATGGGAACTCACCTGGCGCTGACATTGGTCTCATGCTTCCAGATCATGTTCCCGCGCGTGATGATTTCCAGTACCGATCCGGCATTCAGCCTGACTATTTATAATGCTGCCTCGTCAGCCTATACGTTGAATGTTATGTCAATTGTCGCCCTGATCTTTGTGCCGGTTGTGCTGGTCTACCAGGGCTGGACCTACTGGGTTTTCCGTAAACGGATTGGGTCCGACCCTGAAAAGTTGACCTACTAAATTCATTCCCAGGAAGGGTGCAGAAACGCACCCTTTTTTCATTCCTTTTTTCACCATCCTTCGTATCAGCATGCCTGGATGGTTGGTTGTTACTGTTTCTCATTAGCGTAATCAAATCTTGAGAAAAAGTATAAAATGGCCTGCGCATCTCCGCAAGAAGATGTAGAATCATGCTGATCCTTATGGATACAAGAGCTTCTCAACTCATCCTGGTCACTGGCGCAACCGGTTATATCGGTGGAAGGTTGGTTCTTCGATTGTTGGAGTCGGGATACCAGGTGCGTTGTTTTGTGCGCGACTCCGGGCGGCTCCGCGATTTTGCCTGGTCTGAGCGGGTTGAGATTGCAGAGGGGGATGCGCTGGACTTCCCTTCGCTGGTCAAGGCCATGCAGGGGGTAACGATTGCTTATTATCTAATCCACGGCATGCAGGGCGGCCGGGCAGATGCCGGGCGTGACCTGCGCGCCGCCAGTAATTTTGCCTCCGCGGCTGAATTGGCAGGCCTCCAGCGGATTATTTATTTTGGCGAATTGGTGGATCCCACTGATGACCTTTCCCCCTATTTGCGCTCGCGCCACGAGACCGGACACATTTTGCGCCTGGGACGTGTCCCGGTGACGGAATTTCGCGCAGGCATGGTGGTTGGATCAGGGAGTGTTTTGTTTGAAATGATCCGCTATACAGCCGAACGACAGCCGGTTTTTGTTTGCCCGAGATGGTTTTTTACCATGGCCCAACCGATTGCCATCCGTAACGTGCTTGACTACCTGGTTGCGGCAATAAGAACACCCGAAAGCATTGGGAAGTTGATTGAAATAGGCGGTGTCACCCGGCTGACTTATGCCCAAATGCTGCTCGCCTATTCGCATGAGCGCGGCTTGAAACGCCTTTTAATTCCCTTTCCCTTATATACTCCGCGACTCTCAGCTTACTGGGTGCACATGCTCACGCCTCTGCATTGGCGGGTGCTTCTGCCCTTGATCGAGGGTTTGCATTCCGAAAGTGTTGTACGGGACGATCTGGCCAGACGGCTCTTCCCGGAGATCCAGCCGTTTGATTTTCAGACAGCCCTGCACCTGGCGCTGGGGCGGGTCGCCAACGATGACGTTGAAACTTCCTGGAGCGATGCCCTGGTTGGCTCTCAGGGCGATAACACCCCGGTGACCCTTACTACCACCGAAGGAATGATGCTCGAACGCCGCCGTATCATTCTGGATCTGCCGCCTTCCCAGATTTTTCAAGCTTATACCGGCCTGGGCGGAGACCGCGGTTGGCTGTATTTGAATTGGACCTGGCAGGTACGCGGTTGGATCGACAAGTTGGTTGGCGGCGTGGGCCTGCGCCGTGGGCGCCGCCATCCGGATAATATCCGCGTGGGCGAGGCGCTGGATTTCTGGCGGGTGGAGGCGGTTGAACCTGACCGGCTTATTCGCCTGCGGGCCGAAATGAAAGTGCCTGGCAAGGCCTGGCTTGAATTCCAATCCATCCCGCAGCCTGATGGAAAAACACTGCTGACCCAGACTGCATATTTTGCGCCGCGCGGACTGGCGGGCTTTCTCTACTGGTATCTACTTTATCCAATCCACAGTTTTATTTTTAGCGGCATGATCCGCAAAGTGGCCGCCCGGGCTGTGGAACTGGCCTGATCGTGAGGAAAATTCTGTGACACCTGGCAGGCTGATTCTGGTCACCGGCGCGACCGGTTATGTAGGCGGCTGCCTGGTACCGCGCTTGCTGGAGAGGGGCTATCGCGTCCGTGTGCTGGTCCGTGATCCAGCGCGATTGTCCGGGCGTTCATGGTTGCCGCAGGTCGAATTGGTGCGTGGCGATCTCTTCTCGCCAGATCCCGTGAACAGGGCTGTGCAGGATATTTCGGCTGCCTATTATCTGGTGCACAACATGTCCCAGGGGCGGAATTATTATCGAAGCGAAATAGAAGCAGCCCGCAGTTTTGCGGCCGCGGCTACTGAAGCCGGTGTGGAGCACATCATCTACCTCGGGGGGTTGGCAGACCCTGCTGAAAATATCAGTCCGCACATGCGCTCGCGCATCCAGACTGGGGATATTCTGCGGCAGAGCTGCACCGCGGTGACAGAGTTCCGGGCCAGCCTGGTGATCGGCTCAGGCAGCATATCTTTCGAAATGATTCGCTATCTGACCGAGCAGTTCCCACTTCTGGTCGGCCCGCGCTGGATCCACAACCGTACTCAGCCAATCGCCATTCAAAATGTATTGGAGTACCTCCTGTCGGCATTGGATCTCCCCGCCAGCCGCGGAAAAATATATGAAATTGGTGGCGGGAGTGTCCTGACCTACGCACAGACCATGTCCCTTTATGCTTGCTTGCGCGGTTTGAAACGCACGGCGATCATCTTACCGGGATTCCCGCTTGACCTGATGGCCGTAGTGGCAGGGTTAATAACACCTGTTCCGGCCAGGATTGCCAGACCGCTGCTCGGAGGCATGCGCACCGACAGCGTGGTACGTACCCGGTCGGCGCAGAGCGATTTCCCCGACATTCATCCCATGGATTATGAGACTGCAGTTTCACTGGCTCTGGAGCGACTTTCCCCGGATTGCCTTGAATCTGCCTGGAAAAACAGTGCTTCATCGTTTAGAATTAAACAGGAAGGCTTTTTTGTCGAAGGACGGCAGGTCCGCCTGCAGGTCCAACCTGAATCGGTCTACCGGGCTGTGACTGGATTGGGAGGCAGTCATGGCTGGCTCTATCTGAACGGCCTTTGGAAGCTGCGCGGATTTTTCGATCGGCTGGTTGGAGGCCCGGGTCTGCGCGGGCGCAGAATGGATGACGATCTCATCAAAGGTGATGTCCTTGATTTTTACCGTGTGGAGCTGCTCGAGAAGGACCGCCTGGTGCGCCTCCAGGCTGAGTTAAAAGCCCCCGGTTTGGGTTGGATGGAGTGGCGCATCCGTCCTCAACCTGGAGGCGATGTGTCACTTACTCAAATCGCTTATTTTGCTCCCAGGGGAGCGCCTGGTTTCCTTTATTGGTATCTGTTGCTGCCTTTTCATCGCCTGGTATTTTCAGGATTGCTAAAAGCTGTGGCCCGCCGGGCCGCTGATAATCAAAAACTGGCAGGAATTTAACCATTTTGCCAAAAAGGAGAACCTCATGAATATCAACTTTAAGATGTGGAAGACGGCCTTGTGGGGTCTGGTGAAAATGGAAAAGAAGGATGAATGGGATCGGCTTGATGTCATCTCAAAATGGCTGATCGCCACCCGTTCCGCCGTGACCACGGTGACGCTTTACGCCTGCGTCATTGGCGGCCTCTTGGCCTGGCGGGATGGTTTCTTTGCCTGGCTCCCCTGGATTATCATCACCCTTGGGCTGTTCATTGCCCATGGGACCAACAATTTTCTAAATGATTATACTGATTTCACCCGCGGGGTTGACAAGGATAATTATTTCCGCACGCAATATGGGGTTCATCCTTTGGTGCAGGACTTTTGGACCAGGCGCCAGCAGCTCACCTGGTTCTTCATCAGCGGCGTTCTGGCGTTCCTGTCGGGAGTGTATGCCCTTTTCTACACCAATTTCAGCCCGCTGGTGATCGGCTTGTTTGCTTTTGGCGCACTGGTATTGTTGTTTTATACCTGGCCGCTGAAGTACCTTGGACTGGGTGAATTAAATATTTTCCTGATCTGGGGCCCAATCCTGGTGGCGGGGGTTTATACCGTGCTGGCGCGCGGCTGGACCCCGAATACCTGGTATGTAGCCCTGGCCGGTGTGCCTTTTGGCTTGAGTGTTGTCAGCATCAATATTGGCAAGCATATTGACAAGTCTGCCCAGGATAAGCAGAAAGGCGTCGGTACGCTCCCGGTCCGGATTGGCGAGAAGGCGGCCCGCTATATCAATATGGCAGTCCTGGTGCTGATCTACCTGGTAATCCTCTACCTGGTCTTCGTGCCGCATTACTTCACGCCGGTTATGCTGATCGTTTTACTGGCGGGTAAGCGCCTCTTCTATGCGGTCGCCGTACATGCCAAACCGCGCCCGTCGGAGCCGCCCAAGGATTGGCCGGGCTGGCCGACCTGGTTTTCCGGTTTCTGCTTTTACCACAACCGTCTATTTGAGAACCTGTTTGTCCTGGGATTGCTCGCCGACGTGATTCTGCGCATCTTCGTGCCCACTTTTTGGCATTTCGGGTAATTTCGCCCGCACTGCCTGCGCCAGCCCGCCCTGCCTGCTCCAACCTGCCCTGCCTGCGCCAGTACCACAGGTAAAGGTGGCGGCCAGTCCAGGGTACCGCAGGTACAGGTGTGCCCTTTGTGATTAATTTCTTTCTTCCATGACCCGGCGCTTGTTGAGCCTCGCCCGTGACACCCGCTTCGCTCTGGCGGCGGCGGTCCTTTGTGGGCTCCTGGCCGGTCTGTTGACCATTGGTCAGGCCTCGGCTCTCAGCCAGGTCGTCGACCGGGTTTTTCTCGGCGGACAGGCTTTGCCGGATGTAGCCGGGCTTCTCCGCCTTCTTCTGATTATTGTTTTTCTAAGGGCGTTCCTGGCTTGGGGGAGTGAGGTCAGTGCCATCTCCGTGGCAGTACGCATCAAGAGCGACCTGCGCCAGCAGTTGTTCAACAAGATCTTGCGCCTTGGTCCGGCCTACACCCGTCGCGAACGGACTGGCGAACTGGTCAACGCGGCTGTTGAAGGGGTCGAAGCGCTGGACGCCTGGTTCAGCCAATACCTGCCGCAGCTGGTCATCGCAGCCCTCGTCCCACTGAGTATTTTGATCTTTATTTTTCCACGTGACCCGCTTTCAGGCCTGATCCTGCTTGTTACCGCGCCGCTTATCCCGGTTTTCCTGTACCTGATCGGCAAGGCGGCCGAAGTTTTGACAAGGCGCCAATGGGATACACTCAGCCGTTTGAGCGCCCATTTCCTGGACAGCCTGCAGGGTCTGGCAACGCTCAAAGAACTGGGCCGCAGCCGGGAACACGCTGCCTCCATCGCCGACGCCAGCGACCGTTTCAGGGATGTAACCCTGGGTGTGCTGCGCGTTACATTCCTTTCGGCACTGGTGCTCGAGCTCGTGGCAACGGTCAGCACGGCTCTTGTCGCCGTGGAGGTGGGATTGCGTCTGCTCTACGGGGGACTGTCTTTCCAGCCGGCCTTGTTCCTGTTGGTCCTCGCGCCGGAGTTTTATATCCCCTTGCGGATGCTCGGCCTGCGCTTCCATGCTGGCATGGCCGGGACAACCGCCGCCCGGCGGATATTTGAAGTACTGGACACAAAGGTACCAGGTGATCAGGAATCAGTGAATCCGGTTTCTCCCACCAATCCCTTATTACCTTTTTCCCTGATTACCTTTGAAAACCTCTCCTTTACTTACCGCGGCGAAACCCAACCCACCCTGCGGGACCTCGGTTTGGAAATCCGTTCCGGAGAGCACATTGCTTTGGTCGGCTCCAGTGGAGTGGGAAAATCCACCCTCGCTGCCTTGCTGCTGCGTTTTATTGAACCGTCCAGCGGACGAATAACTATTGACGATGGACCGATAAAAATCATTCCGCTCGAAGCCTGGCGTAGCCTCTTCGCCTGGGTGCCCCAGGATCCTTTTCTTTTTCACGATACCATTTCCGCCAATCTGCGTCTGGCGAAGCCGGATGCCACACAGGCTGAACTCAGCGTCGCGGCAAGCCTGGCGCACCTGGATCAATTCATCCAGGCGCTGCCGGAGGGATATGAAACCTTGATCGGCGAAGCTGGTGCACGCCTGAGTGCCGGGCAGGCGCAGCGCCTGGCCCTGGCACGCGCTTATCTCAAGGATGCCCCCATTCTTATCCTGGATGAACCCACTTCCAGTCTTGATCCGCAGCAGGAGGTGCTGGTCGAGACCTGTTTGCGTGAATTGATGGTTGACCGGACGGTCATCACCTTTGCCCACCGGCTCAACACTGTTTTCCAGGCAGACAGGATCCTCGTTCTGGAAGGCGGCCGCATCATCGAATCCGGCACCCACCAGCAATTGCTGACGAAGGGAGGAGTATACGCGTCATTGGTGAATCCGCTTATCGACCATCGACCTTCGATCATTGACGATCGTCCACCGTCCGTCGTCCATCGTCCATCGTCCACCATTCATCGACCATCGACCATCGACGACCGCCCTCAGTCCGCTGACCAGCAATTATCAACCATGGCCCGAGAATCATCGCCTGCTGGCTACCGGCCTCTGACCATTGTCTATCGTCTTTCGTCTATCGTCTATCGTTTGCTTTCTTTCCTTCGCGGCTCTTGGGGCTGGGTGGCTCTCTCGGTGCTCCTGGGAGTATTGACGGTCGGCAGCAACGTCGGCCTGATGAGCACCTCGGCCTTCCTGATCTCCGCTGCCGCACTGCACCCGCAGTTGGGCGCATTGCAGGTTGCCATTGTCGGCGTACGCTTCTTCGGCATCGCCCGTGGAGTTTTCCGTTACGCCGAACGCCTGACCTCACACAATGTGACCTTCCACTTACTGGCGCGCCTGCGCACCTGGTTCTACCGGGCCCTCGAGCCGCTCGCGCCGGCTCGCTTGATGCAATTTCGTTCAGGTGACCTCCTTGACCGCATTGGTACTGATGTGGAGACGTTGGAAAATTTCTACGTGCGCGTGGTTTCCCCCATGTTTGTGGCCGTCCTGGTTGCGGTTGGGATGACGCTCTTCTTTGACCACTTTGCTCCCGTGCTGGCCTGGACCTACCTGGCTTTCATGCTCCTGCATGGCCTTGGCATTCCGCTGTTTGCCTCGTTCCTCAGCCGTGTCGCAGGGGCGCAGCTCGTTTCCCGGCGTGCCAGCCTGCAGGCGTACCTTGTGGATGGGATCCAGGGCCTGGCCGACCTGTTGGCCTTTGGGCGCGGACCAGATTATTCGCAGCGCCTGCGGGAGCAACAAAGACTCTACGACAGGTTGCAGCGGCATTTGGCGTTCCTGGGTGGACTCTCCAGCGGGCTGTCCGTCCTTATGGTGAACCTGGGAATGCTGGCGGTCCTGGCAGCGTCCATCCCGCTGGTGAGGGCGGGACAGGTTCCTGCAGTCATGCTGGCAGTCCTCGTGCTGGCCGCTGCCGCTGGTTTTGAAGCCGTCCTCCCGCTTCCGCTGGCTGCCCACACTCTTTCCTCCAGCACCCAGGCCGCCCGTCGCCTGTTCGAGATTGTGGATGCCCAACCTGCGGTTGAAGATGATAGAGGACAAAGAACAGAGAATGGAGCACAGATGGCAGGGAATATTCCCCTATTATCTGCTCTCTCCTCATCTGCTTTTTCTTTCCCTCATCCCTTGTTGCCTGGTTGCCCGATTACCTTTGACCACCTCTCTTTTTCCTATCCCTCCCATTCCCTGCCAACTCTCCAGGATATCACTTTCCACCTTGCCCCCGGGAAACGTCTGGCCATCGTTGGCCCGAGCGGGGCAGGTAAATCCACCCTGGCGAACCTGCTGCTTCGCTTCTGGGATTATTCCGAGGGACAGATCCTTCTGGATGGGCGTGACCTGCATGCCTATCCCCAGGAGCAGGTGCGGCGCTTGTTCAGTTACATTTCCCAGCGTACCTATTTCTTCAACGACACCATCCGGAATAATCTGCTTTTGGCCCGGCCCGGGACTGGTGAGCTGCAGATCCAGGAGGCTGCGCAGCGCGCTCAAATCCACGATTTTATCCTCCGGCTGCCGCAGGGTTACGAGACAGTCATTGGCGAACGCGGTTTTCGCCTGAGCGGGGGTGAACGCCAGCGCCTGGCGATTGCGCGTGCCTTGTTGAAAGATGCCCCCATCTTTTTGCTGGATGAACCCACTGCCAACCTCGATCCGCTGACTGAGCGCCGCATCCTCGAGACGCTTTTCTCCCTGTCGCATGCCCGCTCACTCCTGCTCATCACGCACCGCCTGGTGGGGCTGGAAAACATGGACGAGATAATTGTTTTGGATCAAGGTCGCATCATCGAGCGTGGCACGCAGGCGGAATTGCTTGCGAGCGGTGGTCTCTTCTGCCGCTTGTGGGATTTGCAGAATCGCATTTTGCACGAAGCAGGAACTGAGAATGGGGAAGTGGGAATTTAAAATGTGGCTCTTCTATTAATCTCTTTGCCACCTGCAGTGTCGAGTGCGCGGGTTCCCGCTATCATCTTTTCCTCCTTGACATAATAGAATTAATATTCTAAAATCACCCCCGTAACTCTTCATCCTTACGAAGGTTCAGCAGTATCCTGGCAACGTATTCCAGTAGCAATCCCGACTTTGCCAGAAATATCACCTTCGCAAGGCCGCCCAGAATAGTTCCCTCGCTCATTATTCTTCATTTTCCTCCCCATGTTATTCTTTGAGAAATATCATTCCTTTTCGTTATGCGGAACGACTGCCAAAGCCAATTCCACTTACCACGCACTTATCCCTTATTCGTTCCGCGGAAAATTCAAAAAAAGTGACTTTAATTCCTGGCGACCTGCAACTCTATGTTCTCTCCTTCACAAATCCGCTTGCACCTCTCCCACTTGCGTGCTATAATCCCCTCAATGTTTTGCTTGACATCTCTTGGTCAAGATGACAAATTGATTTTCTTGAGCCCTTACCCAACCCCTTAAAATCGAATATCCAAACAAGCCTGTTCTGGGGGGCTTGTCAATGCCTCATTCCTATCAAACTAAATATACATTCTGCAAATTGAGAAAGATAATATGAACATACTTGAACTTGAAAATAAGCCCTTGGCTGAATTGCGCAGCATCGCCGGGGAATTCAACGTGGTCAATGCCAACCGCCTGAAAAAGGAAGCCCTCATCCTGTCCATTTGCCAGGAGGAAGCTGCCAAACAGGGAGTCGATATGCGCGGCGGGATCCTCGAGATCATGAGCGAGGGCATCGGTTTCCTGCGTTCGGCGCGTTACAGCGTAAGTGAAGATGACGTTTATGTCAGTCAGGCCCAGCTCAGGCGTTATGAGTTGCGCTCAGGCGATTTGGTCATCGGGCATGTCCGTCCGCCGCGTGAATCCGAACGGCATTGGGGATTGATCAAGGTGGAATCCGTCAACGGAATTGACCCCGAGGAGGCCCGCCGCCGTCCCCGCTTCGAAGATCAGACCCCGATCTTTCCTGACCGGCGTTTTGACCTGGAGACCAAGGGCGACATCCTCTCCACCCGCCTGATTAACCTGATTGTCCCGATTGGGCGCGGCCAGCGCGGTCTGATTGTCTCACCGCCCAAGGCCGGTAAAACCACCATTTTGAAGCAGATCGCCAATGCCATTTCCACTCAATACCCGGATGTGCACCTCATGGTTGCCCTGATCGGCGAACGTCCTGAGGAAGTGACCGACATGGACCGTTCGGTGGATGCCGAAGTGATAGCTTCCACATTTGATGAACCGGTCACCTCGCATGTCCGTACCGCCGAGATTGCCCTCGACCGTGCCAAGCGCCTCACCGAGATTGGCCGGCATGTCGTCATCCTGATGGACTCCATTACCCGCCTGGCGCGCGCTTACAACCTGGTCGTCAACCCCTCCGGACGTACGCTTTCCGGCGGCATGGATCCATCTGCCCTGTATCCATGCAAACATTTCTTTGGCGCGGCCCGCAACCTGGAAGAAGGCGGCTCGCTGACCATCATTGCCACCTGCCTGGTGGAAACCGGTTCCCGCCTGGATGATGTGGTCTACGAAGAGTTCAAAGGTACCGGTAACATGGAATTGATTCTGACTCGCAAGCTCCAGGAGCGCCGCATCTTTCCGGCCGTGGATATCGAGCGTTCCTCCACTCGTCGCGAGGATCTATTGCTTGGCCCGGACATTCTCCAGCGAGTATGGATCATGCGCCGCATGTACATCCAGATGGTTTCCCCTCCGCCACAGGGAGCAGGCATGGATTCGTCCGTGGCAACCGAGGCACTCCTGCAGCGTCTTACCAAGACCAGGAACAACCAGGAATTTCTGGAGACTCTGACAGAAGGTTTATAATAGTTGGAATGAGTAAAATAATGAAATCTCCCCGCCTCTTTAGCGGTATCGCATGGGGAGTGACCGTACTTATTGTCTGTGCGCTGCTTGCTTTTGGATACTGGCGTCTGTCCCCTCCATCCGCAACCGCGGCTGCCCCGCAATCAACCCCAACTGTGGGAAAAACCTCTGCGGTTCTTCCAGGTATCGCGGCCGTAGTTCCCGCTGCCAATTCACAGGCGCTTGTGCGGCAGGTATGGCTCAAGACCGACATCACTTCAAAAACCACCTACACGGTCGGTGAATATACCGTCCAGAGCGGGGATGCCTTGTTCAGCATCGCCAAGCAGTTCAACATCAAGCCGGAAACCATATTGTGGGCCAATAGAGACATATTAAAAGACAGTCCAGAAAGCTTGCGGGCAGGACAGGTGCTCAAAGTGCCACCTGTGGATGGTGTCTATTACCAGGTCCAGCAAGGGGATACTCTCTCATCGATTGCGGATGAGTTTGCTGCCAATATGGATGATATTCTTAACTGGCCCGGCAACAATATTGATTTGACCAATCAGCAGGTCAAGCCCGGTGACTATGTGATGGTGCCCGGTGGACATCGAGAGTTTGTGGATTGGATCAAACCGGTTTATGCAAGCGGAAGATCCGGCACCGCCAATATTGGCGGGATAGCTTGTGGGGGCGGGCCGGTCGGTGGCGGAGGTTTCATCTGGCCGACGGGTAACCACTGGGTTTCGGGCAATGAATTTTGGTCGGGCCATCTGGGGATCGATATTGCAGCAGGTGAGGGTGCCCCAGTTTGGGCTTCCGATGCAGGTGTGGTGACCATAGCTGGTTGGAGCAATAGCGGTTATGGAAATGTGGTCATGATCGACCACGGCAATGGATATTTGACAGTGTATGGCCACTTGAGCCAGATCAACGTGGCGGTTTGCCAAGGGGTCGCCCAGGGGCAATCGATTGGCCTGGCAGGCAACACAGGAAATTCGTTCGGTGCCCACCTGCACTTTGAGGTGCGCAATGGCGGAGGTTATGTCAACCCCTGGGATGTCCTCCAATGATTGGCAAATAATAAACCTGGATTCTATAAGGAACCGGGTTTATTAATTATGGAAGAACGTACCCTTCGTAAAGCCCTTTCCAATATCCCCCTGGGAGGGCTGCGCTTTTTCCAGAAGACCAGTTCCACCAATGACATGGCCCTGGCCTGGGCAACTGCCGGTGCTCAGGATTTGGCGCTGGTCTATGCTGAGGAGCAGACGGCCGGGCGCGGGCGCGGCAGTCGCCAGTGGTTTACTCCGGCGGGGGCAGCTTTGGCTTTCAGCCTGGTTCTGCGGCCTCTACCTGGCGAGCAGCAATCCATTCCACTCTTTTCGGCTTTGGGGGCATTGGCAGTTTGTGAAGCGCTGGGAACGCAGGGCCTGCAGCCGGAAATTAAATGGCCTAACGATGTCCTGCTCAACCGGCGTAAAGTCTGCGGAATTCTGGTCGAATTGGTCTGGCTGGGAGAAAAAGTGGATAGTATTGTCCTGGGAGTGGGTCTTAATATCAAGCCCGGGGCCATTCCTCCACCCGAACAGCTTAATTTTCCTGCGACCTGCCTCGAGACCGGTTTACCCGCGCCTCAGCATCAGATCCAGGCGCACGAACGGGCGCTGATTCTGCAGAAAACTCTGCAATCGTTGCTCCATTGGCGCAGCCTGGTTACGACCGATATTTTTCTGCGTACCTGGGAAAGCCGTCTGGCCTTCCGCGGAGAACAGGTGGAAATTTGGGCGGATGGGCAGGCATTGCGATCGGGACAGCTGGACGGCCTGGAAAAGGATGGGAGTCTGCGTGTACTTTCTCCGACAGGGCAGGTTATTTTGGTTCAGTATGGGGAAATTCACTTGCGCCCGGTGGAGTGATGCGTTTTAAATTGGCAATTCGAACTGTGTGCCTGGCTCAGGAGCTGGTTCGTCGTTCGTATTGGCGCCGACCTTTTTGAGCTCGGCAGCCGCGATCCGGGCGATGGCTGCCACCCGGTCCCCTTCCTTGACATCCATGAGGTGAACACCGCGCGTGGCACGCCCGGCCTGTTTCACGTCTTTCACCTTGGTGCGCAAGACCATGCCGTTGGCAGTGATAATGGTCAGATCATCAGCCTCCTGGACGACACGGGCTGATGTGATGGTGCCGATCTTGTCGGCTGCATCGCGGGCGATGGTTTGAACGCCACCGGTAGCGCGCCCCTTGACCGGATATTCCTTCAAAGCGGTGCGCTTGCCGAACCCCTGGGTGGTTATCAGCATTAAGTCCCCGCCTTTTTCAATGACTTCCATGCTGGTGACTTTGTCCTTTGTCCCCAGCCGGATGCCGGTCACTCCGCCTGCCGAACGTCCCATCGAACGGACTTCATCTTCGGCGAACCGCAGTGCCTGTCCTTGCTCGGTGACGAGAATGATCTCATCGTTGCCGTGTGTCAAGCGCGCCCAGTATAGCTGGTCCCCATCTTCCAGCCCTATGGCAATAATTCCCGATGGTCGGACAGCCGCCAGATCAGACAGGGCCATGCGCTTTATCTTTCCGTTGCGCGTCCCCAGGGTGATGAATTCAGCACTCTCAAAGTTCGGCACAGAGACCGCCGCGGTGATGATCTCACCCGCCTCCAGGCTCAGCACATTCACCAGCGGGATTCCTTTGGCAGCCCGGTCGGCGTCGGGGATTTGGTAGACTTTCTCCGAGTAAACCTTGCCTTTATCTGAGAAGAACAACATGGTATCGAGCGAGCGTGCCGGGATGATGGTCAGGATTTCATCCTCTTCCTTGGTCGTGTGGCCGGTCACGCCCTTTCCGCCCTTCATTTGCAAGCGGTAGGCGCTTGCTGCAACGCGCTTGACATAACCATGGGCGGTAAGCGAGATAAGTACGGCCTCGTCCGGTACAAGGTCTGATTCGCTCAGGTCCTCCACGGCCTCCACCGCGATGTGCGTGCGCCGCTCATCGCCGTATTTCTCGGATAACTCCCGCAGGTCTTCCTGGATCAAAGCCAGGATTTTCTTTGGGTGGGCGAGCAGGTCCTCGAAGTGGGCGATCTGGCCTTTGACCTGTTTATATTCGTCCTCGATTTTCTGGCGTTCAAGGGCAGCCAGGCGGCGTAGCTGCATGTCGAGGATGGCCTGCGCCTGGAGGTCGGATAACTTAAAACGCTTCATCAGGCGCTCTTTCGCCACGTCGGCATCCGGGGATTCCCGGATGGTCTGGATGACGGCATCCAGGTTGTCCAGGGCGATGGTCAGGCCTTCCAGGATGTGCGCGCGTGCACGTGCTTTTTCCAACTCATACTGGGTCCGACGGGTGAGCACGCTTTGGCGGTGTTCGATGAATATTTGCAGCGCCCGCTTGAGGGGCAGCAGGCGTGGCTCCCCGTCAACCAACGCCAGCATCTGTACGCCAAAGGTGGATTGGAGTGCAGTGTATTTGTAGAGCTGGTTGAGTACTTTCTTGGGCTGGGAACCGCGTTTCAACTCGATTACGATGCTCATGCCGCGCCGATCGGATTCGTCCCGCAAGTCCGAGATGGAATCGATTTTTTCATCCCGGACAAGGTCAGCGATGCGTTCGATCAGGGTGGACTTGTTGACCTGGTAGGGGATTTCGGTAATGACAATACGGTACCGGTTGCCGTTCATCTCCTCGATGTGTGCTTTGCCGCGCAGGACAATCCGTCCCTTCCCGGACCCATAGGCGGCTTCGATGCCCTCTGTCCCGACGATGATACCGCCAGTGGGAAAATCCGGTCCGGGGATGAATTTCATTAAGAACTCGATGGGCACCTCGTCCATCGTGTCGTAGTTGTTGATCAGGTATATCAGGGCAGCAGCCAGTTCTTTCAGATTATGCGGTGGAATATTGGTCGCCATGCCAACGGCAATACCCGAAGATCCATTTAAGAGCAGGTTGGGCAGGCGCGATGGCAGAACCAACGGTTCTTTTAGGGAGCCGTCGAAATTATCAGTGAAATCCACCGTATTCTTATCCAGGTCGGCCAGCAGCTCTTCGGCCATTTTGTGAAGGCGGGCTTCGGTATAACGCATGGCCGCCGGTGCATCGCCATCCACCGAGCCGAAGTTGCCCTGGCCTTCCACCAGGAGGTAACGCATTGAAAAATCCTGCGCCATGCGAGCCATCGATTCGTAGACCGCAGAATCGCCATGCGGATGGTATTTACCCAGCACTTCGCCAACAATACGGGCCGATTTTTTGAAAGCCGTGTTGGCGCGGATGCCCATGTCCTGCATGGCATACAGGATGCGCCGGTGAACAGGTTTCAGTCCGTCGCGTGCATCCGGAAGAGCGCGTGCAACAATGACGGACATGGCGTAGTCAAGGTATGCACTGCGCATTGTCACATCGATATCTGCCAACTCGACGGTACCGATGATCTGTTTGACTGGTTCCGGCGCTCCGCCGGTTGTTTCGGGTTCTACCATAATAAATCCTCACAAAGGTAGGGGCACAGCGTCGCTGTGCCCCTACGGGGGTATCGAAGTAGCGAATGGATTATACCGCAAACAGCTTGCCAAATTGGATACGGACAGTTATAATCCCGGCTTGCCTGTCCTGCGAAGCAGGGCTTGTTCGGGGCGTGGCTCAGTCCGGCTAGAGCGCTGCGTTCGGGACGCAGAGGTCCCCGGTTCAAATCCGGGCGCCCCGACCATCATTACCGCCGATCTTTTTGGGTCGGCGGTTTCCTTAAGCGAGAAATTCAGATTTATATATTCCGGGCTGCCAATTGGCAGCCCGGAATATATTTATAGTGCAATATAGAACTTACTTTGCTTTCAAATATTCATTGATTGCCGCGGCAGCTTTCCGCCCACCGACCATGGCAGTAACTACTAGGTCAGGTCCTGTGACGACATCTCCGGCGGCAAAAACCCCTTTGCGGGTGGTTGCGCCAGTCTCTTTATCCACCACACTTACAAGACCGTAATCGTGGGTTTCCAGGCCGGTGGTCGTTTTACCAATGACTGGGTCTGGCCAATAGCCGAGAGCCTTGATGGCCGTGTCCACCGCGATGGAGAAGTTGGAACCTTCCACCGGGATCGGCCTTCGCCGGCCTTTGGCATCGGGATCTCCCAATCTCATTTCAATGCACTCGATGGCAGCCAGGTGGCCATCCTCGCCGGCGATGAACTTCACCGGTTGGGTCAAAAAACGATATTTGGCCCCTTCTTCTTTTGCCATCTGGCGATCCTTCTTGCCACCGGGCATTTCCTTTTCAGTACGGCGATACAGGCAGGTTACTTCCTCTGCACCCAGGCGCAGTGCAGACCGCAGACAGTCAGAGGCTGTGTCGCCGCCTCCAATGACCACTACACGTTTTCCAAGAGTGGGACGTTCACGCTTGTTTTCAGGAAGCAGGTTTGGCTCAGTATTGGCGCGCATCAGGAAATCGGTGGCTTCGTATACACCGGGTAAGTCCTCGCCTGGGGTCTCCATCCTGGCGTCAATACCCACTCCGATGCCGATAAAAACTGCGTCAAATCCTTCTTCAAATAACTGATCGATTGTCTTGTTTTCGCCAACGGGAGTATTGCCAACAAACTTGCCGCCGGCTTTCTCGAAATCACCCCAGCGGCAGAAAAACACTTCCTTGGCCAGCTTGAAGTTCGGGATGCCATAGACCAGCAGGCCACCGGGGGCAGGTTTGGAATCGAAGAAGGTGACCGAGTGCCCCTGCTGGAATAGCTGTTCGGCGCAGCCCAAACCCGCCGGTCCGGCACCGATAATCGCCACGGTCCTGCCGGTCGGCTTTCCAACCGGGATGGCTACCCCGGCTGTTTTCCGCTCATAGCAGGTCACAAAAGTCTCCAGCGGACCACACAGCACCGGTTCTTCGGTTTTATTCAATGCGCAGGAACCCTGGCAAAGCTGTTCATGTGGGCAGACGCGTGAGCATATTTCTGGCAGGGAAGATGTTTGGCGGTATAGCTCCGCTGCCTCTACATAACGGCCTTGTTCAATCAGCCACATTGCAGATGGGATGTCATTATGGCAGGGACAGGCCAACATGCAGGGAGCCGGGTCAGGGCAGTGAATGCAACGCGATGCCTCCAGCATGGCCCTGTCAGAATCGAGCGGGATAAGTACATCCCCAAAATCACAGACGCGTTCCGTGGGCGAACGCCGCGCCAGATCCTGGTAGGGCATGTAGACACGCGCTTTGCGGTCAATTTCCAAATACTCGCTCGGAATCGTTTGCATAAGGCCTCCGGTATTTACCGATAAACAAACTCTAATTTGATATACATCATACTCAATCTTGGACTGTATACACAGGTTTATATGTCATTATTGATTGCGACGATTATCACAATGTAAACTGTATAGAATCCAGTCCAATCAATGTAATTTGGCATACCTATCAGTGGATTTCCGGGAGCATTGGCAATGCCTGGCTTTATGGATAACCCATGACTTCAAATTGTCCCTTTGTCAAATTGCCTGGTTCCTGGAATTATTGTTATCCAATCTTAAGTTGCGGCAGGGCAATTGTTGTTGACACTTTTAGTAAAATGATTTATACTGAGTATAAATAAAAACTCAGTATAAATTTAATTATGCCTCCATTCGGGAGGTATTTTATTGAAAACTTTGGATTTCGAATGGATGTCACTGATGAAGCATAAGCCCACAAACAAAGTGGAAATGGATCAAATCCCTTTACGGGAAAGAAACAAACTGCGCGTCACGGAGCGAATCATTTCGGCAGCCTCTGAGTTGTTCAAGACAAGCGGTTATCACCTTGCCACAATGGATGATATTGCTGAGAAGGCGGAGATCAGCCGGGCGACGCTGTTCAATTATTTTCCAACCAAGGAAGCCCTTCTGCTTCCCTGGGGTCAGGAGATTATGGAGCAGCGAATCCTGCCCCAGCTCAGCAAAATCATGCAGGACCAGTCGACCGTCTGGCAGGTCCTCCAATTTCTATTTACGAAATTGAACGATACCCAGCGAATGTACCCGGATGTTATTCAGGCATTCGTGCAAGAAGTGACAAAAGAATACCATTCAAGTCCCATTGGTTCAGACAGGATGGATCCGAAAGATATTTTTACCCGGGTTATCTGTTATGGGCAGGAGCGAGGCGAAATCCGCACCGATCTTCCTCTGGAGAACCTGGTCAGTTATCTTGGCGCTTTACAAATGTCGCTTTTCTTCCGGATCATTGATCCAACATTTGCGGAAAATCCCTCATTGGAGATCGAGCGGCTTTTGGCTTTCCTTGCGAAAGGACTGGCGTAGTGATTCCTATGGAGAATAAAAAGTCAGCTGGGCGATTTTCAAAGGATATTTTCCGAATAAACAGCCTGCCAGATTCGTTAATGATTGGAATGTTTTCAAGCCTTCCCGAATCACTCCCACGACAATATGATTTTTAACCCGATGATTTACATTATATGGTCGTTCTTTTTTGGGATAATTGGGATTTCTCTCCCAACCTATCCCGGGAGGAACTGCGTATCACAGCAGATTCGAGCGAAACTGGATTGAATGGTTCAATGACTTTTACGTTTTTTATGGACCTAATTATCTTTTATGGAGGAAGTTACTAATGAGTAAACAAATTAGCGGATCGAAGAATAACAGGATAAGGACCTGGATAGTTCTTGTTATCGTGATCGCCGTGATTGCGACGGTCGGATACTTGGTCATAACGAAACGTAACAGCAGCGCGACAGCCACCCAGTACCAGACAGTTCAAGCTGAGAAAGGGACTTTGACCGCCACCATCGGTGCGACGGGGACCGTCCGTTCCAATCAGAATGCGGTGCTTATATGGCAAAACACCGGTACCATTGGCAGTGTAAAGGTCAAGCCTGGGGACTTGGTCAAGACAGGAGATCTCCTGGCCAACCTGATTTTTGCGCCTGCAACCCAGAGCAGCCTGGAATCCAATCTCGTAACTGCCCAGAAGAATCTGGCTGAGTTGACTTCTCCTCAAGCGATTGCAAATGCCAAATTGGCAGTCACCACGGCACAAACAGATGTAACCAATGCTCAGTATGGGGTGAACAACCTGCAGTATTGGAAAAATGAGGCCCTCATTCAGGATTACTACGCCAAGTATGTGATTGCCAAGGACAACCTGGACAAGGCTCAGACAAGTTATGACGATTTGCATGTCGGGAGTTATATAAATAACGCGGTTGAAGCCAATGCCTACCAGACACTCTACAATGCCAAGCAAGCCTACGACACAGCCCATTATTGGTGGAGCGTTTATTCACAGGAACCCACCCAACGTTCCAAGGATGAAGCCCAGGCAAAGCTGGACCTGGCCAATGTCACATTAAAGAACGCCGAAATATACCTGGCGGTACTGGCCGGCGGAGTGGTGCCAGCAGACGCCACCGGGACAGCCTTACTCCAGCTTGAGCAGGCCAGGCTGGCCGTCCAGAACGCTCAAGCCAACCTGGACGCAGCCAAGCTTACCGCTCCGTTTAGTGGGACGATTACTGAGATCGATGGGATGGTGGGCGATCAGGTTTCCCCAGGAACAAAGGCATTCCGCATCGATGATCTGTCGCAGATGAAGGTGGATGTGCAGGTCTCGGAGGTGGATATCAACAGTGTCCAGGTGGGCCAGCCGGTGACTTTGACTTTCGATGCGATTTCTGGCAAGACGTATAAAGGCAGGGTTTTGGAGGTGGCGCAAGCCGGTGATCCAGTCCAGGGTGCAGTCAACTTTACCGTTACCGTGGGACTGACGGACCCGGATGCAAGTGTTAAGCCAGGAATGACCGCGGCAGTGACCATCACGGTTAAACAGGTTAATAACGTGCTGTTGGTACCCAACCGGGCTGTCCGCCTGGTGAACGATCAGCGGGTGGTATATATCTTGGTCAACGACCAGCCCAAGGAGGTAAGCGTCACCCTGGGAGCCTCTTCCGATACCATGAGCGAAGTAGCTTCAAGCGATTTGAAGGTCGGTGACCTCATTATCTTGAATCCACCCTCGACATTATTTTCCCAGCCGCCAGGTGGTGGCAACCGGGGTCCCTTCGGTGGAGGTGGCTAATGGGAGACGCGGTAATCATTGCCAGGGATCTGACCAAAGTATATAAAATGGGTTCGCAGGAAGTGTGCGCATTATGCGGCATCTCGTTGACAATCGAACGCGGCGAAGTGGTCGCCATCATGGGCCCCTCCGGATCGGGCAAGTCCACCATGATGAACATCCTGGGCTGCCTGGACCTGCCCACTTCGGGCGAGTATATCCTGGATGGTGAGGAAGTATCCTTGTTGAAGGATGACCAGTTGGCTGACATCCGCAACCGCAAGGTTGGGTTCGTCTTCCAAAGTTTTAACCTTCTTAATCGAACGACGGCGCTGGGGAATGTTGAACTGCCCCTTCGTTATGCCGGCATTACAGCTGGCAGGCGGCAACAGGCTCTTGATGCGCTCGAAGCTGTTGGATTAAAGGACCGGGTGATGCACCGGCCCACGGAACTCTCCGGCGGCCAACAGCAGCGCGTTGCCATTGCACGTGCCCTGGTCAACAACCCGGCCATCATCATGGCCGATGAGCCAACCGGCAACCTGGACTCCAAGGTAGGCAAAGAGATTATGGCCTTACTGCTCGATCTGAACCGTCAAAAAGACACTACGCTGATCATCATCACTCACGATCCGACCGTGGCAGCCCAGACGCACCGCATCATTCACTTGCGCGACGGGTTGATTGAGGCCGTATGAACATCGCACAATCCATCCTTGAGGCTCTCGAAAGCCTGAATGCCAATCGTTTGCGCTCTGGATTAACCATGCTGGGGATCATCATTGGAGTGGGGGCGGTGATCGCCATGCTTTCGGTGGGCCAGGGTGCCCAATCGACGATTACCGGTGCGATCAGCGGGATCGGTACCAATCTGCTGTTTGTCACTTCCGGTAACAGGACTCAGGATGTACGCAATCCACGCCCTCTCACCTTGGAAGATGCACAGGCTATTGCTGATCCTCTGGTTTCTCCGGATGTGGAAGCAGTCGCTCCGAACATCCAGGGTAGTGCTGAAGTCAGCGTGGCGAATGGAAAGCAGACGACTAACAGCATTACCGGTGTTACACCCGCTTTCTTCGCTATGCAGAACTATGCAGTGACGGAAGGCGCTTTTATTACACAAGATCAGATACTTGGTCAGGCCTCCGTGGTTGTGATCGGCCCCAGCATTGCCGACAAATTATTTGGCCGGCATGATGGCTTGGTGGGTGAGACAGTCCGGCTCAATGGACAACCATTTCGCGTCATCGGTATAACTGCCTCGAAGGGTGGCGGTTCGTTCGGCAGCCAGGACAGCGACATATTCGTTCCACTCACTACTGCACAGGCACGCTTGATCCATCGTGCTTTGGTCAATGAAGTTGACTTGATCTATGTCCAGGCAACCAGCTCTGATGCGATAAGCCAGGCCACCGATGAAGTTACCCAGATCCTGCGGCAGCGTCACCACACACCCATTGGCATTGACGATTTCACCATCTTCTCGCAAAAGGATATCCTCTCGATTGCCACGACAGTCACGGGTGTGTTCACCATCTTCCTGGGGGGCATTGCCGGGATATCCCTGCTGGTCGGTGGGATCGGCATCATGAACATCATGCTGGTTTCGGTGACCGAAAGGACACGTGAGATCGGCCTGCGCAAGGCGCTTGGGGCGCGTAAACGCGATATCTTGGTCCAGTTTCTGACCGAGTCATCCCTGCTTAGTCTGTTTGGTGGTGTGATCGGGATTGGCTTGGGCTGGGCGCTGGCGCTGCTGGTTGGACGCATTGCCACTGCGAGCGGCAACCCATTCAGTCCAACGGTAAATCTCAGTTCGATTCTGCTGGCAACCCTCTTCTCGGCGGCGGTCGGTTTGTTCTTTGGAATTTATCCTGCCAATCGCGCAGCCAACCTGGAACCAGTGGAAGCACTTCGCTACGAATAGCATATCCGAAATGTCCGGGATCTTCTGATCCCGGATGTCTTTTATAATCAGGCCATGCAGATCCATATTGAGGAAATATCCCCCGATCGTCTGGTTGAATATGCCAGTGTCCCCATCGCATTTGAAGTGAAATCCATATTTGAAGTCAAGCTGGTTGATGGTGGGCTGGGCGGCATCCTTTTTCACGAGGTTCCTGTTGAACCATATGTTAAGGATTATGATGCAAACGGCGAATCGCCTGCTGATTGGCCGGAGCGTTTCGACGTCAAGAATTGGGGCTTTTTCCTGGCGGTAATGGGCGATCGACCGGTTGGTGCAGCCGCGGTGGCATTTGATACGACAGGCGTGTTCATGCTTGAAGCCCGGCGCGACCTGTCTGTATTATGGGACATCCGCGTCCGTCCGGAGGCGCGTGGGGCGGGCATCCCGCTTTTCCGCCATGCAGCCGAATGGTCGCGCAAACACGGTTGTACGCAGATGAAGATAGAGACCCAAAATGTCAACATTCCAGCGTGTCGTTTTTATCAGCGTATGGGAGCGCATCTGGGAGAAATCCATCGCCATGGATATGCAGCCGTACCTTCTGTAGCGCATGAGGTGATGTTGAATTGGTATCTGGATCTTCACTAAAGTTCAATCCTTGACGCACCCGGTTGGCTGGAGTAAAATAGCCGCTCGTTTGAAGCGCCATTTATCATGGCATCCGACGCGGGGTAGAGCAGTGGTAGCTCGTCAGGCTCATAACCTGGAGGTCGCTGGTTCGAGTCCAGCTCCCGCAACTTATCACCAACCATAGCCTGTAAGACTATGGTTTTTTTATCTGTACTTTTTCTTTCCATGGGGAATTTTATTCCATTATCCATAAAGAAGTTTCATTCAGTGTCTGAACGGACAGACCGGTGCCGGATCAACTTTGCCTGGGACGCCTTGAGAATTTGTTATAATGCTGTTCTACCCTTGCTTGGATCCTGCTGAGAAAATCAGACGACGGCCGTTTCCGCCTCTGAAGATGGATGGATAATGTCTGCTTATTGGTACGTACTGCATAGCAAGCCTCACAAAGAAGAGTTGCTGGCTGAGCAACTGGAGCTCCGCAGGATCGAAACATTTGCCCCGCGTATCCGCGTCCAGGTTGTCAACCCGCGTGCCCGTCCGGTCAGACCTTATTTTCCGGGATATATTTTTGTTCGTGCAGATCTTGAAGAATTGGGAAAGTCTGTCTTGCAATATGTGCCTGGTTCCGCAGGTTTGATCGCGTTCGGCGGCGAACCGGCTTTTATTCCGGATGGCATGATCCATGCCATCCGTCAGCGTGTTGATGAAATAAACTCGGCCGGTGGGGAATTGTTCGATGTACTTAAATCGGGAGAAACAGTGCTGGTGCATTCGGGACCTTTTGCAGGGTATGAAGCTATATTCGATGCCCGCCTGCCTGGAAAAGAACGCGTACGGGTATTATTAAAAATGCTTCGGGATCGTAAAATGCCAATTGAATTGCCTGCAGGCTTTATCCGCCTGGGGAAGAAAAGCAAGTAGCCCATGGCAAATTATCTTGTGACTGGCGCGGCCGGGTTCATTGGCAGCCGCCTTAGCGAAATGCTTATTGAGCAGGGCCACACCGTTACCGGTGTGGATAACCTGAATAATGCCTACGATGTTCGCATGAAGGAGTATCGCCTGCGAAAATTGCAGGTTCTTCCCGGCTTTTCTTTCCAAAAGCTGGATATTTCGGATCGCAGGGCGGTGGAAAGCCTGCCTGCCTATGATGCGGTTATAAATATGGCTGCCAGGGCTGGGGTCCGCGATAGTGTGGCGGATCCCTGGGCGTTCTTGGAGACAAATCTGACCGGATCGCTCAATCTGCTCGAGTTGGCACGCCAGCGAGGGATAAAAAAGTTTGTTCAGGCTTCAACTGCTGGCATCTATGGTTCCAATCCGCCTTTGCCTACTCCGGAGACGGCTGAATTGGACCACCCTCTCCAGCCTTATGCCGCCAGTAAAAAGAGTGTTGAAGTCCTATGCCATGCCTACCACTTCATGCACGACCTTGACGTGACGATTTTTCGCTATTTCACAGTTTATGGCCCGGCGGGCCGGCCCGACATGGTCATGTTCCGTTTTGCCAAATGGATTTCTGAGGGTCAACCGGTTCATTTATTTGGAACAGGGGAACAGTCGCGCGGTTTCACCTACCTGGATGATATCGTCCGCGGTACCATCCTGGGTCTTCAGCCGCTGGGTTATGAAACCATCAATTTGGGGGGACATGAAACCATCAGTATTAATAAGATGATTGTAATGCTGGAGGAACTGATTGGCAAAAAAGCCCGGGTGGTTCAGCATCCTGCCTACCGTGCGGATATCCTGGCGAATTGGGCCGACATCGGCAAGGCCCGGCGCCTGCTCGGTTGGGAGCCGCAGCTGGATTTAATCAATGGAATGGAACGTTTGGTTGATTGGTACCGCGCTGAACGCAGCTGGGCCAGGAACATTATTACTGCTTAGGAATATAAATTATTAACAAGGAGCTTTTTATATGATCCCAGTCAATGAACCTCTGGTTGGGGAAAACGAGAGCAAATACGTGCTGGAATGTCTTAACACCGGCTGGATCTCCTCAGAGGGACGTTTCATCCATGAATTTGAAGATCGCTGGGCGGCATACTGCGGGATGTCCCATGGCGTGGCGGTAAGCAATGGCACGGTGGCCCTGGAAATTGCCATGGCATGCCTGGGTCTCCAGCCCGGCGATGAAGTCATCCTGCCCAGCTTCACCATCATTTCCTGCGCCCAGGCAGTGACCATGAGCGATCTGAAGCCTGTGCTGGTTGATTCGGATATGCGTACCTGGTGTATGGACGTGAGCCAAGTGGAGGCCAAGATCACTACCCGCACGCGCGCCATCATGCCCGTGCATATATATGGTCATCCGGTGGATATGGATCCATTGATCGAGTTGGCCCGTAAATATAACCTGATCATCATTGAGGATGCTGCAGAAGTGCACGGTGCCGAGTATAAGGGCCGTAAATGCGGCGGATTGGGTGACTTAAGTTGCTTTAGTTTTTATGCCAACAAGATCATCACAACGGGTGAGGGCGGCATGGTGCTGACCAGGGATGCCGGTCAGGCTGAAATACTGCGCAGCCTGCGCAACCTGTGCTTCAAAAAAGAGCGCCGCTTCTATCATACTGAATTGGGTCACAACTTTCGTTTGACCAACCTGCAGGCTGCGATAGGCCTGGCACAAATGGAGCGGATTGAAGAATCAGTTGCCAGAAAGCGTTGGATGGGTGCTGCTTATACGGAGCGCTTGCAGCACATCCATGCTTTGCAGCTTCCCGTTGAAGAGTCCTGGGCCAGGAATGTGTATTGGATGTATGGGCTTGTATTGGACGAAGCCACCGGCATGGACGCGGTTGAATTCGCCCGGCGCCTGGCGGAACAGGGCGTGATGACCAGGCCATTTTTCCTGGGTATGCACGAGCAGCCTGTTTTCCGGCGCATGGGTTTATTTCTTGATGAACACTATCCGGTTGCCGAGCATATCGCCCGCCAGGGACTCTATCTGCCTTCAGGCATGACCCTTACTGAATCCCAGCTTGACCAGGTCTGCGAAGCAGTGGGGCGCGTGTTGAGTGAAAATTGATTACCGTTTGACGGAGTCCTGGATATGTTGTACACTTTTCTCATACTTCTGAAACGAGGGCACTTTTAATGAAAAAGAAGCGTAATTTATATCCCGTATTCGTCGTAATTGTTTTTTTCTTCTTCACTCTTCTGCACCAGACCGATAAGCTGTTGATTGGCTCCCTGCAAATCCCCGTCAGTAAAACTTTTAATCTTAACGATCTCCAATGGGGTTTGGTTAATACCGGCGCACTGATCGTCGGGACGCTGTTTTACCCGGTGTGGGGCTATCTGTATGATCGCTATGCGCGTGCCAAGCTGCTGGCGTTGGCCTCGTTCATCTGGGGAGCCACGACCTGGTTGAGCTCGATCGTCCGTACGTATCCCGCCTTCCTCGCGACTCGTTCCTCCACCGGGGTCGATGATTCCGCATACCCTGGCTTGTACAGCCTGGTTGCCGATTACTTCGTTCCCAAGGTGCGCGGCAAGGTGTATGGTGTGTTGCAGCTGGCCCAGCCGCTCGGATATCTGATTGGCATGATCCTTGCCCTTATGGTGGCTCCGCTGTTGGAAGGAAAGCTCTTTCACCTGGAGGGCTGGCGTTCGATATTTTTAGTTACTGGCTTCCTTGGTATCATCATGGCGATCATCATTTTCTTTGGCATCAAGGAAATTCCGCGCGGCAAATCTGAACCGGAATTTGAAGGCATGGATGAAATCGGCCAGGTGCGTTTCAACTGGGCTGCCTTGAAGGATGCTCTGAAAAAAAAGACCATGTGGTTCATTTTCCTGCAGGGCTTTGCAGGCGTTTTTCCGTGGAACGTGATCACTTACTTTTTCTTCGGCTATCTCATGCTGGAACGTGGTTATGACAATACTTCCGTGTTGTTGACCATGGGTCCGGTTGTCATCATTCTGGCGGCTGGTTACTTTGTCGGTGGTGCGCTGGGGGATTGGTTGTTCAAACGCACTCTCAAGGGGCGTATCCTTACCTCCAGCGTCGGTGTCATCCTCGGTGCCATCTTCCTTTTCTTCGCCTTGCGCACCCCGGTTGCCGATAAAACCACTTTCTTTATCCTGATGAGCCTGACGGCCATCTTTATGCCGTTCTCTTCACCGAATGTTATCTCAACCATATTTGATATCACCCTGCCGGAAGTCCGCAGCTCGGCACAGTCGGTCGAGTATTTCGTTGAGAACAGCGGTGCAGCCCTCGCCCCATTACTGGCTGGAGCCATTGCCTTTTCAGCCGGAAGCAAGCAGTTCGCCATCATGACTGTTTGTATTTCTGCCTGGGTCCTATGTTTCTTCCTCTACCTGGGAGCGCTGTTCTTTGTGGATAAGGATATCAAATCCCTGCGATTCCAGTTGGCAACTCGTGCAGAGCAGAAGAAAGCCGGGAAGTTGGATTAATCTGAAGCAAGGTCACGGCATCCCCGTACCCATTCTTATAATTTCATGGAAATCCTCCAGGTGAACCTCGCAAATCGGAAACAGGTGCAAGCGTTCCTGGACCTGCCTGGCAGGATCTATCAGGATGTGCCCGTGTGGGTGCCTCCGCTGGAAGCAGATGAGCGTCTCCGTCTGAATCCAAAACGCTATCCGTTTTACAAGCATTCCGCGGCCGCCTTTTTCCTGGTGTATCAGGATGATCTCCCGCTAGGACGCCTGGCTGTGCTGGATAACCAACGATACAACAATTATAACCATACAAAGGATGCCTTCTTTTACCTGTTCGAATGTAACCCGCATCCACAGGCGGCGCAAGCCCTGTTCGACTCGGCCTTTACGTGGGCACGCAGGCGCGGTCTCAACCGAATAGTTGGTCCGAAAGGATTTACGCCGTTGGATGGCCTGGGACTGCTGGTCAAAGGCTTTGAGCTGCGTCCTGCCCTGGGATTGCCATATAATCCAGCTTACTATGTAGGGTTGATTGAAGGACAGGGATTTTTAAAGTCTGACGAGATTGTCTCCGGTTATCTGGGCAAGGATATTCAGTTTCCACAGCGTATACATGAGCTGGCAGCCCGCATCCGCGAACGGCGCGGATTGCATATCGCCCATTTCCGCACACGGACTGAACTGCGCCGCATGTTGGGTCATTTGAAAGCCCTCTACAACGGTGCGCTGGAGGGAACCAGCGGCGGCACACCCATCACGGACGAAGAGATCCGTTCAATGGCCAATCAGATGCTCTGGTTTGCCGACCCGCATCTGATCAAGATCGTCATGAAAGCTGAGAGACCGGTTGGTTTTTTGCTGGCATATCCGGATATCTCGCCGGCGCTCCAAAAAACGCGCGGCCGGCTCTTCCCCTTCGGCTGGATCACGATCCTGCGCGAACTGGGCACGACCGATTGGATCAATATAAACGGCGCCGGTATGATCGAGGAGTATCGTGGCCTGGGCGGAACAGCCATCCTGTACAGCGAGATGATCAAGAGCGTGTTGGAAAACCCGCGCTACCAGCATGCCGAAGTGGTACAAATTGGTCTGGAAAATGTGAAGATGCAGCGCGAAATGGAAAATTTTGGAGTAGACTTTTACAAGGTGCACCGCATATACCAACGAGATTTGTAAGGGCATGTCATCGCTCCACTTTCAATGAAAACAACCGGAGGTAAAGTATGGTCAAGATCGTAGCTGATACCACATCTGGATTGCCGCGTGAAATGCTGAAAACGCTTGGTATTCCACTCATCCCACAGATCGTTGTCTTTGGGGAAGAGTCATTCCGCGACGACACCGAACTGGATACGGATGCTTTCCTGCAAAAACTCAAGGCCTCGAGCACGCTGCCCAAAACTGCCGCGCCGCCTCCGGCACTTTACCATCCAATTTTCGAGCAAGCCCTTCGGGATGGGGAGGAGGTGGTCGTCGTGGCTCCATCAGCGAAGGTTAGCGGGACAGTGCGTTCAGCAGAAGTAGCCGCGCAGGATTTTCCGAAACTAAAGGTAGTCGTGGTGGATACCCAGACTGTTGCGGGCAACCTGGCCAGTCTGGTCCTGCTGGCACATGCCTGGGCGCAAGAGGGATCCAATGCAGATACCATTGTCAGCCGCTTGAACGAATGGATTCCGCGCGGACACATCTTCTTTCTGGTGAACACCCTTGAATACTTGCAAAAAGGCGGCCGGATTGGCGGAGCCAAAGCCCTGCTTGGTGAAATGCTGCAGGTCAAGCCTATTCTGTGTGTCAAGGAAGGACAGGTTGAGCCTTTCGAACAACAGCGTACCAAACGGCGCGCCCTGGCACGCCTGCTGGAAATTGTTGAGGAACAATGCCCAAAAAGCACTGAAGCACATCTCTCCGTCATGCAAGGCGATGCCGCCGGGGAAGCTGAGTTTCTTACGGCAGAACTCAGGTCCAGGATGAACCTGGTCTCCATCCCCATCTACGAATTGCCTCCGGCAATCGTAACGCATGGAGGTCCGGGTGCGCTGGCCGTCGGCTTCTTTGTGACTTAAGGCCCTATGGTATAATTCGCGGGCTATTACGCAAATTCCCACGAAAGTGGTATTAGGAGAATAACCATGTCAGGTCACAGCCACTGGGCAACTATCCGCCGCAAGAAAGGCGCTGCCGATGCCAAGAAGGGTGCTGCTTTCACCCGCCTGGCCCGCGAAATCGTCATGGCTTCTCGTGAAGGTGGTGGCGATCCCGATTCCAATTTCCGTCTGGCGTTGGCGATCGAAAAGGCACGCGGCGGCAACATGCCCAAGGAAAACATCGATCGTGCCATCAAACGTGGTACCGGCGAAGATAAAGAAGCCGCTGTTTATGAGGAAATCACCTACGAAGGCTATGGTCCGCACGGCGTGGCGTTGATGTTCGATGTTGTCACCGATAACCGCAACCGGGCCGTGGCCGAAATCCGTCACCTGCTTAACCGCAGTGGCGGGAACATGGCCGAAGCCGGGGCAGTTGGCTGGCAGTTCAGCCGGAATGCTTATTTTTCAGTCCCAGCCGAAATGTTGAACTACGACAAGGCTTTCGAACTGGCGCTGGATGCCGGAGCTGAGGATGTCCAGGAGGACGGCGACAGCATCGAAATTATTGGCCCGGTGGATGCCTTCAAAAAAATTAGCGATGCCCTCAAAAAGGCCGGTGTAACTCCCGATGAAGCCGAACTGCGCATGATTGCCAAACAGGATTTGGAACTGCCGGTTGACCAGACCCTATCAGTGTTGCGTGCCATTGAAAGCCTCGAAGAACTCGACGATGTGCAAAGCGTGTTTCATAACCTGAAGATTTCTGATGAGGCTCTGGAAGCTCTTGAGGCCGAAGAGACATGACGTTGGTGCTGGGGATTGACCCGGGGACGGCGACGACCGGTTACGGTCTGGTGCGCGACCGGGAGGATGGCAGCCTTGAATCAGTCACTTACGGCACCATCCAGACCCCGGCGGATTGTCAGGCCCATCAGCGTTTGTCCATGCTGTTTCATCAGCTGAATGATCTTTTACTTCTCCATCGTCCGGATTCCTGTGCGGTGGAGAAGTTATTTTTCCAAAGTAATGTCAAGACCGCCATTGCGGTTGGACAGGCGCGTGGTGTGGTATTGCTTGCCATCAGTGAAGCCGGGCTGGATATGGCTGAATACACGCCCAACGAAGTCAAACAGGCTGTTGTCGGCTATGGCTCCGCTGGGAAGAAACAGGTGCAGGAGATGGTAAGGGTGCTGTTGGAACTGCCTGGGATTCCGAAGCCCGATGATGCTGCTGATGCACTGGCAATAGCGATTACCCACCTGCATACAAGCAAATATTGAACCCGGAAGAAACATGGCATCTAAATTAAATCTGTGAAACCCGTGCGTTTCGCAATGAGTTGAAGTGAATCATGATTGCCACTTTGCATGGAGAAATCACCCAGATCGAAGACAACGCTGTCATCATCGAGACCGGCGGAATTGGATTGCGTGTCTTTATCCCCAAACCGCTGCTTGACCGATTAAAGACCGGTGAAGCCATTTTCCTTTTTACTCATCTGGTCGTTCGGGAAGATGACTGGAAATTGTATGGCTTCGAGACCCAGGCAGATCGGGAACTCTTCAACAGTTTGCTCGGTGTGGATGGAGTGGGACCGCGCACCGCTCTGGCAGTGCTCTCGACCCTCAACCTGGATACCGTTCAGCGGGCAGTCTTTAATGATGAGCCTGACCTGTTAAGTCGCGTCCCGGGTGTGGGCAAAAAAACCGCCCAGAAGATGATTCTTTACCTGCACGACCGCCTGAAACCGGTAAGCGGGCTCGAGCAGATTGCCTCCATGACCGATAGCGATTCCGAGGTGTTGGCTGCTCTGACGGCCCTTGGCTATAGTATCGTTGAAGCCCAAACTGCCATCCAGTCCATCCCGAAGGATGCGCCGGATGATGTCGAGGAACGTCTTCGCCTGGCGCTGCAGCAGTTCACAAGGTGACGTATATCGACTTACCAATACCGACCAACGAATACCGAATACCGAATACCACGTAACACATCAGGAGGAATAATGCTGGATAAAAAGGTCGCTTTCATCGGTTCCGGGGCCATGGCCGAGGCCATGATTTCCAGCCTGCTGCGTCAGAATTTGGCCACGCCGGAAAACCTGCTCGCCTCTGATTCCCACCCTGAACGTGTGCAGGAATTGCACGAAAAATATGGCATCCAACCGTTCACGGACAATAACCAGGCTGTTAAGAATGCCGATGTGGTTGTCCTTTCTGTCAAACCCCAGCGCTTGACCGGGGTGCTTGCTAATTCAAAAGGAGCCATTCCCTCGGATGCGGTGGTGCTTTCGATTATCGCAGGAGCGACCATCGAGAAGATCAGCAAAGGGTTGGCCCACAAGGCAGTCGTACGGTCGATGCCCAATACGCCGGCCCAGATCGGCGAGGGGATCACCGTCTGGATCGCCTCGCCTTCGGTCAGCCAGGCGCAGAAGGAGACCGCCCGTACTATCCTGGGCGCGTTCGGTGATGAGATCGACGTGGATGATGAGAATTACCTCGATATGGCGACTGCGCTTTCCGGCACCGGTCCTGCTTACGTCTTCATCTTTATGGAAGCCATGATTGACGCGGGCGTGCATATGGGTTTCTCACGGCGCGTCTCGGAGCAGCTCGTGGTGCAGACTCTCAGAGGTTCGGTGGACTATTACCAGGTTATTAACCGGAAATCCAGTGTTCACGTGGCCGCACTCAAGAATGAGGTCACCTCTCCGGGCGGGACCACTGCCGAAGCGTTGTACTACCTGGAAAAGGCTGGTTTCCGCACCGCCATCTCGCGTGCCATCTGGGCAGCCTATCAGCGCTCGTTGGAACTTGGCCGGGAGAAGCCGGTGCATATCCCCGAAACGAATACCGGGAATGAGGAGTAGGTAAAACAGCCACAGATGGAAATGATAAACACAGATGGGAGGCTAAGAAAAAACGGAAATCAATGAGATTACCGAAAAGGGCTTTGGTTGCATTTATAAGGTTGGCAGCAATTCAGGTGGATGTTTTGCTGGGAAGGTTTATCAAAATTCCGTTACCATTCATCAAACCCCATCTCTTTTATCTGTCTGCGCCAGTACCGCAGGTACAGGTGTGTTTATCTGTGATTAAATAATGTCCCTCATTACAGTAACAAGCCTCTCCAAGTCCTTTGGCCCGGTTGACCTCTTCTCCGGTGTCAGTTTTGCCATCCCAAAAGGGGCGCGCCTGGCACTGGTGGGGCCGAATGGCTGCGGCAAGACCACGCTCCTGCGTATCCTGGTTGGTCTGGACGAACCCTCCGGCGGGACCATTTCCCGCGCCCGGAACCTCCGTCTCGGCTACCTTCCGCAGGAAGCCGGGTTTGAGCTGGATGGTACCGTCTGGGATGCCTGCATCGCCGTTTTCTCTGACCTGATCGCCCGGCAGGAGGAACTGGAAAGAACTTCGAGCACGAAATGTCCGACCCGGAAAAACGGGAACAAGCCCTGGCTCGCTACGGCCAGTTGCAGCGCGAATTCGAGCAGCGCGGCGGGTACAGCTTCCATAACCGCATCAAGCAGGTCCTGACCGGCTTGGGATTTTCGACGACTGACTATCACCTGCCGTTGGCTCACCTCTCCGGCGGACAGCGCACGCGTGCGTTCCTGGCCAGCCTGCTGCTCTCTGATCCCGACTTGCTCCTGCTCGACGAACCCACCAACCATCTCGATATTGCCGCAGTAGAATGGTTGGAAGGATATTTAAGCCAATGGGATGGCGCGGCGGTCATTGTCTCGCATGACCGCTATTTCCTCGACCGGGTTGCCAATGGCATCCTGGAGATGGCTTTTGGCGCCACCGAGCACTATCCCGGCAATTACTCGGCCTACCTGCAAACCCGTGAATTGCGCTGGGAGCATCGCCGTGAAACTTTCGAGGCCGAGAAGGAGAAGTTGCTCAAAGATGTTGAATATATAAAGAAGAATATCTCCGGGCAGAATGTCAGCCAGGCCAAGGGCAAGCTGCGCCGGCTGAGCCGCATTGTCCAGGCCATTGAGCAGGTCGGCATGGAGGCTGTCGTCAACCAGAAATGGGCCGAGACCGCTGCGGATGTAAACCTGGCCACTTCGCCCTTTGGCCCGGAAGAAGCCGAACGGCGCGTACGCGTCCCTGCGTCCTCCCAGGCGGACTCTGCCGCGCCTGCATTTGAACCTGCGTCCAGCCACGCGCTCCGGTGAACTCGTCTTGCGGACCTCGAATCTGTGTGTCGGTTACCCCGGTCGTCTGCTCTTCTCTGCACCAGATATCCTCCTGCGCCGCGGCGATTGTGCCGCCCTCATCGGTCCGAATGGCGCCGGGAAAACCACCTTCCTGAAAACAGTGCTTGGTCAGTTGGAGCCGCTGGAAGGCGAGGTCACCCTGGGCGCTTCCCTGAAGATTGGCTATTTTGCGCAGGCGCACGAAGGACTTAATCCTGAAAACACCCTTATCCAGGAAATTGACTCGGTGATGCCGAATTGGTTGCCCGGGCAGATCCGCGAATATCTGGGAAAATATCTCTTCTCTGGCGATGAAGCTTTCAAGAAGGTTTCTGTCCTCTCCGGCGGCGAGCGAGGCCGGCTGGCTCTGGCGAAACTCGCCTTGCAGGATACCAACTTGCTTTTATTGGACGAACCCACCAACCATCTGGATATCCCTTCCCAGGAAGTGCTGGAAGCGGTTCTGGATGACTACGCAGGTACAATATTACTGGTCACGCACGACCGTTATTTGATTGACGCCCTCGGCACACAGATCTGGGAAGTGGAGACCTCTGAGGTCTCAGAGACCTCGGAAGTCTTTCGGGAGGTCTCCCGGTTGACCGTCTTTGAAGGCACCTACAGCCAGCGCAGGCTGGAGAGGGAACGTCTGGCCGCACTGCGCGTTGAGGAAACAGCCAAGGCTGTTGCGCCGCGCCTTCAGCGTCGCTCCGCCGATCCAGCCGCCAGAGAAAAGCGTCGTCGTCTGGCGCGCCTGCAGGAACTGGAAAACAAGATTGCAACCCTGGAAGCCGAATTGGGCCAGATCGGTTACCGGCTCGAAAACCCTCCCGCCGACCCGGTCAAGGTGGCCCAGTTGGGCAAGGAATACCAGCGCCTCCAGCATGAGATGGATGAGTTGCTGGTGGAGTGGGAAGGGCTGCAAAGATAATCCCGGAGGATCTTTGATGGCTTTTTCCGCCGTCCTGAATGCACTGACCTGGCAGCACAATCACGAAATCCTGCGCATTGAAGCCTGGGGTGAGGGGTTGCGCGTGCGTGCCGGATTGTATCAAATTCAAGGTGACCTTCCGGGAGCGTTACCTGATCTGGTGGAACCCAAGTCCAACCCGCGGGTACTCATCGATGGCGCTCAAGCCAGTATCACCAATGGAAAAATCCGCGCCGAGGTCAGCGGGACCGGCCAGGTGCAATTCCGGCATGCTGCCAATGGCCGCCTTCTGCTGGGTGAAGAAGCACCACACTTCCCCAGCACAACCAGCCGCTGGCTGCATCCGCAGGCCGGGGGAGCAGCAGGCCGCCTTGAGGTTAATTTCACGGCTCAGGAGGGCGAACGCTTTTACGGCCTGGGTCAACATCAGCATGGGCGCCTGGACCAAAAAGGGTGCGTGATTGACCAGGTTCAGCGCAACACCGAGGTCTGTATTCCTTTCCTGCTTTCGAGCCTGGGCTATGGTTTCCTGTGGAACAACCCCGCGCTGGGACGGGTGGAGCTGGGCTGCAATGTCACTCGTTGGGTGGCAGAAGTTGCCCGGCAGGTGGATTATTGGGTGTGCGCCGGTGACACTCCCGCGGAAATCATCTCCTGCTACAATGCCGTGGTCGGGCGCGCACCGCAGTTACCTGCCTGGGCTGCCGGTTTCTGGCTCAGCCGCCTGCGTTATCATAACCAGTCTGAGGTGCTGCGCGTCGCGCGCGAGCACAAGCGCCGCGGCCTGCCCTTGGATGTAATTGTGATTGATGCCGGTTACTGGCCGGAGATGGGGAATTACCAGTTCAATCCCGAAGATTGGCCGGACCCGGACGCTATGACCTCCGAGCTGGCGGGCATGGGAATAAAAACCATGATTTCCATCTGGCCGGCCGTCAACCGTGCCAGCCCGGTTTATACCGAAATGGAATCCGCCGGCTATCTTGCCTGTTCGGACCGCGGCTACCCGCTGCATATAGCCCATCTGCTGGATGTGATTCCCAGGGACTCTCCGCCGCTGCTAACCCTGTATGACGCCACCAATCCTGCCGCCCGTGCCGATTACTGGGAGCGCATCCGTGATGGCCTGTATCGTCACAACATTTCCCTCTTCTGGCTGGATGCCTGCGAACCGGAATTGGTTCCGATGGACCATGATAACGTCCGCTATTATCTGGGGAGCGCCGCGGAGGTGGGGATGTTGTACCCTCTGCTGCATCAGCAGGGTCTGTATGAAGGGTTGCGCAGTGAGGGCGAGACGGAGATCATCACCCTGTCCCGCTCAGCCTGGGCTGGTAGCCAGCGTTATGGCGCTGCCGTTTGGTCAGGTGATGTCGCCTCCAATTTTGAAAGCCTGCGCCGTCAGGTGCCTGCCGGGCTGAATATTGGCTTGAGCGGTATCATCTGGTGGACTACCGACATCGGCGGCTTTTATGGCGGTGATCCAAACTCACCCGCGTTCCGTGAACTGATTGTGCGCTGGTTTCAGTATGGTGTCTTCTGCCCCTTGTTCCGCCTGCACGGCTTTCGTGAGCCGTTGCAGAAGAATTGGATGCAAGGTGGCGCCGAAAACGAAGTTTGGTCGTTTGGCGAGACAGCCTACACCATTATTAGCGGCCTGCTGCATCTGCGTGAACGCCTCAGACCATACATTCTGGCCCAGATGCAACTGGCCAGCCAGTGCGGTCTGCCAGTGATGCGTCCATTATTCGTTGACTTTCCCACCGATCAAGCCTGCTGGCAGGTGGAGGATGCCTTCATGTTTGGCCCCGACCTCCTGGTTGCCCCGGTGGTGGAGGCTGGGCAAACCGCCCGTCCTGTCTATCTGCCCCCCGGCATTGAATGGATCGACGCCTGGAATGGCGTTCGCTACTCCGGCGGTCGGACCATCCAGGCCTCTGCCCCATTGGAACACATCCCGGTCTTCTGGCGTGCCGGCAGCCCGTGGGAATTCAGGTTTGCCCCATCGTATTGACTTGTTATATTTTTTCTTTTCTTTTCGTAGTGCGTACCACGGGTACATCTGCCGGTTCCACGTGAACGGTCACGTCTGCCGGTGAGATTTCCTTCAGGATTGCATCCTCGATTACCTCAGTGGCGGCATGAGCATCCTTCAAGGTGACATTTCCATTCATCGTCACATGCATGTCAATAAAGGTGTGAGCGCCGGATGGACGGATGCGGATGGCATGTGCATCCACCACGCCGGGTACGCTGGCAGCCACCCTTTCGATTTTTTCTGCCAACCCCTTGGGAGCGGTATCCAGCAAGGCTGAGATCGTCCGCCAGCCGAGTTGGCCGCTGATGTAAATGACAATGACGGCCACCACCAGGGCGGCTACCGAGTCGGCTTTGTGCATCCAATCCAATCCAGGGACGTAACGTGCAATGGTAAGTCCGATCAGGCCCAGGATGACTACCGAAGACGACCAGATGTCGGTGCTGAAGTGTAGGGCATCTGCTTCGAGAGCCTGGCTTTTGTATTTCTTGGCAGCTTTGGATAGGATTCGCGAGCGGGTGTAGTCAATGACAATGGAAGTACCCATCACAATAAATGCCCAGATGGATGCTTCCACTTTTACGCTTACGAAGAATAAACGCTGGACAGCCTCGTAGATGATCCAGCCGGAGGTAGCCAGCAGGAGGATTGTCTCGAAAAGTGCCGAAAGGTTTTCGACCTTGCCATGACCGAAGGGATGTCCCTCATCGGCAGGCCTGTCAGAGACGCGCACCGCAAAGTAGGTCATGGCAGCTGCCACCAGGTCAAGGCCGGAATGGGCGGCCTCGGCCAGGATGCCAAGGCTGTTGGTCAAAAGACCAATGATGAGTTTAAATGCGGTTAGTCCGATTGCAGCGACTACAGAACTTAATGCTGCGGAACGTTTATCTTTTTTGGCTTCTTGGGTGGTCATGACTCTCCCTGGGATGGGCAAACAGGCCGATTATACTGGAGAAATCCCTGGCCCGTAATAATCGAATGATTATTAATTTTCTGGCCATTGAAAAATCATCACCTGGCAATGATCCCTTTTATTACATGAATCTAATTATTTAAGATTCAAAACCGGAGTATGATAAGTTTATGTTTACAAATTCAATTTTTCTCAGGCCTTTCAAAACGCGCACTTGTATCAACAGGTTGCGTACCCGGCTCCCTTTTTAGGGAGATCTCTTAATTTGAGGATATGATGAACGGTTTTAGTCCCCGCCAGGTCGCGATTCTTTACAACAAAGATCATCAGGTCACCAGAGGTGATCCACAGGATTTACTGGCAATCCAGTGCACGGTCTCAACAGCCCAAAATTTATATAAGGCCTTATTCAGCCTGGGTTACCCGGTGGTTAAAATTCCAGTCAAGGCTGATCTTAACGAACTCGAAGACAAGCTTTCTTCTTTTTCTCCCGATCAAACATTTATATTCAATAATTGTGACGGTTTCAACGGTAACAACTTGGGAGCCGTGCAGGTCATCCGCCTGGTTGAGAAAATGGGGTTCCGCCATACCGGCGCCTGCGCCGATTCCGTTGAGCTTTGTACTATCAAGCCGCGCTGCAAGAAGATCCTGCAGCGTTTCGCCGTGCCAACACCGAAATACCAGGTCTTTGAAAAGGCTGAAGGAGAATTCCTGTTGGAGTTCCCGGTAATTGTAAAGCCATCGGTCGAAGATGCCAGTATGGGAATTGACCTGTGTTCTGTTGTCGGAAACCGGGAGGATTTGTTCAAAAGAGTCGCCTATATTATTAAAGAGTATCAGCAGACAGCCATGGTGGAGCAGTTCATCGGTGGGCGCGAACTGGCAGTTGCCATATGGGGCAACGAAATTCTCGAAATCCTGCCTATCGCCGAGGACGATTACTCTGCCATCTCCAACCCGCTCGAGCACCTGCTCACCTATGAATCCAAATGGAATCCGCAATCGTCGTATTTCCAGAACATTGCCTCGCGTATCCCGGCTGCCCTGACCAGCAAGGAGCAGCAGGTGGTGCACAAAGTTGCCAGGGACTCCTTCCGCGCAGTTGGCTTGCGTGACTTCGGCCGGGTGGACATTCGCTTCGATAATGGAATTCCTTATGTCATCGACATTAACGAACTGCCCGACCTTTCACCGGACGCCGGGTTCTGGAACTCGACGCGCGCTAGCGGATTGACCTATGCACAGATGGTCGAGCGCATTCTGATTAACGCTCTCAAACGCGAAGGATGGATGCAATGATTATCACCGCAGCCAAAGAAGACGGCCCGCTGATTCACTCCGTCAACGCCAGTATCAATATCTTCAGCCGGGAAGAAGTTGAATGTGTGGATGAACTCTGGCAGGAGTACCAGGCCCAGGGAGCGGAACGCAGCGGCTATTATTTTCTTGTTGAGAAGGTGGACGGGCTGGTTTTGGGCTATGCCTGTTATGGTCCGCGCGCCCTCACTGACCGTACATATGACCTGTACTGGATCGCCGTAAGCCCCAATGCCCGGCACGGTGGCTTGGGACGCGCTCTGCTGGCTGCCACGGAAGAAGCCGTTCGCAAGCTCAGTGGGCGGTTGTTGGTTGTGGAGACCTCCGGCTTGCCAAAATATGCCCCCACCCGTGCCTTCTATCTCGCCACCGGGTACACGCTCGAAGCCACATTGAAGGATTTCTACACCGACGGCGACGACCTGGTTATCTTCACCAAGCGCCTGTAAATCATTTTGAGGCTGATCAAAGTAAGGACATTCGACAAAATGGGCTGAGCGGCGCTTTATGTCAGCTTTCCCTGTTATTCATTTTTTCATAATATAAGGGTGGGGAAGGATCCGGGGTGGTTTTATCTGACCGTACTGGTGAGATAAAAAAAGTCCCGCGTATTATTCCACAGATAACGTTCAACGTATGTATCCATCAATCTTGGAAGTAACGGTTCCGGGATAAGCTTTGACCCATTTGGCTGAAACTTCACAAAGAGTGCCCAGTAGTTATTAATGTCCAATTGGATCGCGTTCCATGCCCCGGCGGCTTGCATGGCTAATGCCAGGCTCTCCATGGAAAGACTGGGGCCGCAGAAATAGAACAACGCTTTGGCATCCTCACTTAATCCTATGCCAGTACGTTCCGTCGGTGAAACGTCGTTGACCGTGTAGCCCCAATCCTGGGGGGAATTGTTGTGGATGCGTGGGTTGATCTGGCCATCTTGGACGACCAGCGGACCATTCTGACGGAAGGCTTCCACATTGCCAGTGATGACTGAACCTGGCTTCCATTCACCCAGGCTGACACTTCCGCTCTTGGAAATCACCAGCGTCCCCAATCCATCCCTGGGTGGCAGGGCCATGATTCCGTCAGCCATGGCCCCAAATTGGCCGTGCCTCGCCTGGAATCCACCATTGAATGCAGCCAGAAGTACATTGGCAAGTCGGTCGGTTTGAGGGATTGCGCCGGAACGTGGCTGCGTATTCTCCCCGGCAGGTTCGATGCTGCCGAGTACAAAATGAAGTCGGGTGCGGGTCAGATCGATTGCCACGATCGCCACCAGGGTATAGGGTCTGTCAGGATCCGGCTGCAGGAAAGTCCGGTAGGCCACGTTATACCCTTCCACATCCCGGATATAAGCTGACCAGAGCCCTTCTCCAGGCGCGCTGCCCAGAGGGGGTAGAGCGACTGGCTGCCACACTGTTGGTGTGGGTGTGGATGCAGTAATATTTAAGCTGGCCAGAGTTGGGGTTGGTTGAAAAACGACCGGGGTTTGGGTTTCCTGGGTGGAAGGCACTGACCCTGAAAAGAGTGCTGTGGGAGTCAAAGCTTGTGTTGATGTCTGGGCTGTGTTCCAGGGTGAGGCGGGGGTTTCCAGACCCAGATGATATTTTAGTTTCTGCAGACCATCCTGAATTAAATTGAACTCCATTTCCAGCCCGGCGACAGCTTTATCTCCGATGATGCTGCGAAGTAGATCTGCTCCCTGCGCTCCGATAGCGGGCCGGGTAGCCACTGTCATAAATAAAAAAGTGAGTAGCGCTAAGCCAATCCCTCCGATGAAGCTGGTCCACCGGATTATTTTGTGAAATCGGGAGCGCGATCTTTTCATGCCGTCAACCCTCGGGATCTTTAAGCACTCAGTGATATCTCCTCGATTTTTAATTTCTGCAGGTCACTCCGGCCCAATCCCATGTTCGCAGCGTCAAGGATATAGACCAGATCTTCAGGTTTTAATTCAAATAAAGAAGCCGCATAACTATCGGCTGCTACAATGTCTGGGCTGGCAATCACGGTATCCAGTTTTTTTACATAAGATAGGGAGCCGCCGCTGGGGCCGTTGGCAGTCATGATCCTGACTGCATCGATAACGGTCAATTGAGGTCGCACCACAGTATTCAGGTCGGCGATGCAATGTCCCAGGTTGGTGTGGATGGCCCCACGGTCAAGGACAACTCCCATCAGATTCTTCATCCCTAGGGTAAGCCGCGCTGAACTGCTATGTTGCTTGGCGATCGGAACGTTGATCAAGACATCCGCGTTCAATATGTCCTTGTAAACGGCGGTCTTTTTCAACATCTTGCCGTTCGGAATGGTCATTTCAACATAATTATCGGGAAGCATGCTGGCCATCTCGCCCCCCGCCGCCTCGACCTGTTCCTTGATCCCGCTCATTTTATAGGCCTGCTGCTGCGTGCCATTGAAAGGATTGTCCATTACTTTTACGCTGGCTGCTCCAGCTTCAAAGCACAACTTGACCAGGGCTCCCACCACCCAGGGATTGGTGGTGGCAGCATATTCATAGGTGCGATATGCCACGCAAATGTTTGGTTTGATGATTACATTTGCCCCTTGTGCCACGAACTTCTGCATGCCGCCGAGCGCAGCCATGGCCCGCCGCACCAGTTCTTCCGGTTCGCCGCCGCGTGTAACGACGATATCCGGCGGGATAGCTGGTGTGCTGGTGAACGTGGGGGGTGGCTCCGTTGTAGCTGGTAACGTGTCTGTGGGGGCAGGGGGTATGGCGGATGGTTGTTTTGGGGACGGAAATGGAGTGGCGGTGGATGCGGTTGGTTTGGGCGGCTCTGCGCCGCAGGCCTCCAGGATTGCAGAAAGGGACAAAGCCCCAACGCCCGCGGCCGTTGCCTTTAAAAAATCCCTTCGTGAGAGTTTGGACATTTTCACCTCTTCATCTTTCTAACATTACTCCATACCCGGTCGAGCCAGATTACCGCCATTGCAATACAGAGCGCCAATATTACAAAAGGGATCTGAAAACTTAAAAAGTGCCCAAGGAGAGCCACCAGCAGCCCGGTGCCTGATCCTAACGCCAGGGACTGGAGATGGTTGTTCTCATATTGGCGGACTTGCTCCCCGGATGATTGATTCCCTATTATGAAATTAAGGTCTAGTAGATCCCAGACAGCCAGGGAAAAACCTGAACTGCAAATCATCAACAGGGCCGGAGATCCAACCAACCTGCCCACTACTGCCAGGGAGACAGCCAGCAAACAGGCAAATGAGTGGCAGCCCTGATGCTGGATATTTTCGGGCAAACAGCCAGCCGGGGCCTGTAATGAGTGCAACTCCAGCCCCAATCCATTGTCCCGCGATGCCATATCCGGCAGCCAGGCAGATTATCGATACGATCAGGCAGGTGGTAAAGGTAATTTTTCGGAGGGGCATATGCTTTCGATGTTCCTTATTTTTCCCGCTGTCCACGTGAAAGGGTCAGGGCATTTCGCACCAATGGAAATAGAGCTTTGTCGACCTGCCAATCGATGACCGGAATGTGGAGTTGGGAAATATTTTTCATGCGGATGGAGCGCTCGATGCGTGTGGCCCGGATGGCCAGGCGATTGGTGATTCCCTGGTCCTGTGCCAGGGTGGGGTATGCAAAATCCACCGGGTCAGGACTGATCAGCAAAACCTGATAACCAGACGCGCACAGCCGCAGGAAGAAAGACCTGTCATCACAGGCAAGGGAACTGATGACGACGAGTAAAGCGTGGTTGGGGAACATCCCGAGTGGCAGGAAATCAGGGCGAACCGTCACACGGTTTTCCGATCCAATTTGAGCTCTGGACAGGCAACTCATGATATGGTGGAGCTGCTGCTTGCCATAACCTGGAAAAATATTCAGTATTCTATCGCCGTAAACGAGCAGGCTGACTCGATGTCCCTGGTGAAGGAACATTTCCGCTAGCGAGGCGGTTGCCCCAATACTGGATTCAAACAAACTTTCTTCACCGAGCCGTAGGTTGGTCCCCTTTCGTGCATCCAGGATCAAGCCAATATCTGCAATCTCCTCCTGCTCAAACTCTTTGGTGAAAAATTTTCGTGGGTGGCGGGCGGTCAGGCGCCAGTCGAGCCTGCGCAGGGAATCACCGGAGTGATATTCACGGACTCCAAAAAAGTCGGTTCCGCTGCCGCCAAAGCGGGCTGGGATCGAACCAGGTGAATGCAAGGTGCTGTAAGGTCGAAAATGGATTGATTTAAACTTCTTGATCTGCGGCCGGATTTGGATCATGTCACTGGCTGGCAGCTGCATTTCGGTTCCAATCAAACCAAGCGGATCGCTTACCACTGTTTTGCTTGTTTTCCATGAAAAGTTCCCTCGCGCTGCGGTAAAGGTGTATTTCAACTCCGTTGATTCTCCTGACCGCAGGGCCACCAACTGGCTTAAATCCCCATCCAGGATCTTCATCCCGAATTGAAGGGGTTCATTTATGGAAAGACAAACCGTCTCGACCGACTGGTTCTGTATGTGCAGGTTCACATCCACGGCTGCGACGCCATTTGACCGGTTCTGTACCAATGTGCGTTTTGCTCTAAGATGCACCTTTTCCAAAGCGGGTGTTTTCAGGATCCCTGTACCCAGGTAGGCCAGGAATGGCAGCATCATCCAGGCAATATCCCCATTCCGCGTGATCAAGGCCGCCATGAGCAGGGCCAGGATGATCACGCCAATACCAAGAACCTTGTTATTCATTTTCAGGTTTAAGGACCGGCACCGGAACAGATTGCGCTATTTCTACAATCACCCTGTCTTCTGATTTCTTGATATCCCATAAACTGGGATCCAGGATGATGCGGTGAGCCAGGGCTGGTTGGATGAACTGCTTGATATCGTCCGGCGTAACATAGTTCCGGTTCCCGATGGCAGCCCAGGCGCGTGTCAACTTGAGCAACGCCAGCGATCCGCGCGGGCTCACTCCCACCGCCACCTGGCTGTGATTCCTGGATTTCGCTGCCAGGTCAACCATGTAACGGCGTACATCCGGGTCAACATAAACCTCTTCCACTGCTGCCCGCATCGCCAGGAAGGTTTCGGGCGAGATAATGGCCTGCAGACTGACCACATCCTTTTTCCGTTCAGCCCGCCGTTTTAATATCTCATCTTCTTCTTCCGGGCTCGGATACCCGATTGATAGTTTGACCATGAAGCGATCAAGCTGGGCTTCGGGCAGCGGGAAGGTGCCTTCATATTCGATCGGATTCTGAGTGGCGATCACGATGAAAGGCTCGGGCAGCGCCATGGTTTCACCTTCCAGGGTTACCTGGTATTCCTGCATGGCTTCCAGCAGGGCTGATTGCGTCTTCGGCGAAGCCCGGTTGATCTCGTCGGCCAGCAGGATATGGGTAAATATCGGCCCTTTGCGCAGCAAAAAGCGGTTTTGGTCACTGTCGAATATATATCCTCCAGTGATATCCCCCGGAAGGAGATCGGGGGTGAATTGGATCCGCTTGAACTCCATCCCGAGTGCCCTGGCAAAAGCAGTTGGCGATCAAAGTCTTGGCCAGGCCGGGGTAGTCTTCCAACAAAATGTGTCCTCCTGAAGAGAGAAAAGCCGCCATCATCAGTTTGAGCACTTCCCGCTTCCCAACGACTGCTTTTTCAACCTCCCGGATCACCTGGTCGGAAAGGGCTGCAACTTGTTCAATGTTTATTTGGGATGCTTTTTCCATCATCATTTTTTATCTCCAGGAATGTTTCCATAAGACAGAGCACTTCTTCAATCGTTTGGTACTTTTCAGCCTTTTCCTGTCCCGTCCATTGGCGGATCCATTTCCGGGGTGTCCGTCGGATGGATTGGATTATCTTTGTTAAGGAACTTCCCGATTCTTGTCGTTCCTCCGGGAATAGAAAAGTATGAATATGTTCAGGTAAGGGGATCTTTCCGTCTTCCAATGCCGCATAAACTTCAAAATTGGACAAGCCGCGCAGTTTCGATACGTAAAGAGATGCCAGCAAATGTGCAAGCTCCCGTCTAAGGGATTTGTCATCGTTGGGATAGGCGCTGTTCAGCATAAACCGGCTGCGCCAAAGTCCGATGGTATTGATCGTTTCATTCGATTCAAGGGATTCCTCTGGTGCAGGAGTGGTTTGACTCCGGGATAAAAGGCGGTAAAGAAAGATCAACGCAACGAAAATAATTACAGCCCAATAATAACTTTGGCCAATGCTCAAGACAAATATTCTCAAGAATAGCCAGGCAACCAGTGCCAGTGGTTCTAGAATGTTTTTGAACACAAAAGGCCAAAAGAGCACTCCGGCAAGCAGGATGCTTGTTATAAAAATAATGGAAATAACTGCACGTCTGGAGATATTCATATCAATTCGTCCCCTGGTCGTGGCTGTACAAAATGATGGCTTCCAGGCATTTTATTGCCTTTTGCTGGGATGTGGGATTGGGCTGCCAGTTGCCATACCGTACTGCTTCAAATAGCTGTGTTAATTGATGGATGGGCTTGTTGGGAAATCCGGCAGCATCCAACAAATTTTCAAATTCACCCGTGGTCATGAAATCTTTGCGCTTTATCCCGCCCTCCCTCTCCAGTACAAGGCTCATCTGTCGGTAGCATTTGATGATCACATCCTTCAAATCCAGGCCATTCTTGAGCGCCTGTAATGCTTTTTCTGCCTCGAACCCCACCATGGCGATTGGCTGTGGACGGCGGGATGCTGAGATCAGTATCCATATCCCCACTGCGATGACGGCCGCCAATAAGCCGATTACAACGAACCAGAGCACTGAAGCCGGCACTGGTCCCAGAGGCGATGTCGTCGGAGGCTCAGCCGTTGGGACAGGCACTACTGTCGAATTGGAAACCCCCGAACTGGGCAGGAATAGGATCAGCAAAAGAATGCCGGCGACGATCAGGCTGACGACTAAAAATCGCAGGAGAATGGCTGTGACGTCTTTCCATCGAAAACCCTGGATGAGCTGTTTATAGAACGCATACAGCATCGCTCCTGCCAGGAAAAGCGCGAAAAAAACGCCCAGGAATTTGCTGGCTGGAATGGCCAGGAATGGCTCTGTTGCAGCAGGTGCGGCCACTACCTGGCCATTTTCCAGCCTGGGAAGGGGCATTCCCGCCTGGAATTCCAAGCGAGGCAGGCTGGCGGCGATGATCATCGTCATGACCATTACCAATCCGAGTAAGATGAGCGTCCTGCGCTTCGCACTGCTTGTCATCTGGAATGGCATCCTTGCTAATGAGTAAAGCAGCCCTCCCGGCCAACTGCTCCGGCAGCAGTCAGGTCGGCTAAAAGCCAGGGCCGTGGTGCCCATCTACAGTATAATACCTGCCCGACAGACCGTCCTGCTCACTCCTTGCTTAAAACCACTGCCAAAATTCGTAGTAACGACTTTAGTCGTTCCAAAACTTGTAGTGACGACTTTAGTCGTTCCTGCTCAAAAACCAAAACTCATAGTGACGACTTCCGTCGTTCCCCCCTTGTTACGCATTATGCTTGAATTCCAGGGGATGATCACTCGGATGGGATCGTCAGTGATTCGGCTTGCGCGAGAATGGCCGTCATGGGCTTTTCTTTGCTTCCGAGGTCAGTGATGGCCTCTCGCACGATGTGTTTTTTCTCAGCCAGCGGCCCTTCTGCATAGACCTGCCCCAGCGTGAATCCCAGCACACGCGCTTCATTGTCGAGAATCACGTCTTCCACCACGCCCAGCTTGGTACCGCCTTCAGTCTGGATTTCTCGCCCTTTCAAGTCGCTGACCAGTATAAAGCTGCTGCTGTCAGGCACATCCGCCAGTGCCATTACTTTATCCGGGCCGGCTACCAGCCATGCATCGATCCCATACACCTGCACATCGCTTCGCACGATCGCTTGGGCCTTGCGTTTGATGAAACCCTCTGAGCCAAGAAATACTCCTGCCACTTGCCGCATATCGCCGTCAAGATACAGGCCTTTAATTTCCCCCAGGTTCTTGCCGTCCGTGATGCTGATGAGCGGTTTACCGGAATGTTCTTTGGATGTGATCATTTGAGTCTCCTTATGTGGGAAAATGTTTTATTCGACGGCTCCTGCTTCAACCGCCAAGGGTCTTTGGCACACCTTTCGAGTATCTTGCTGAAATTTTACTACCAGATGTACTGATTCTGGTATGATCTTATCGTCAGCTTCTGCTGCCTGACGAGACTCATGAAAGACTTTCAATTAATGTGCCATACCCTTTCAGGGCAGGGGTGGTACGGGTGGCACAGGCTGGTCGGGTTGCCAGTTGCTTGGTGATGTCAGTTGGATCTGCTTCGAAAGAGCATAGGCAGTCGGCAGGTCGCTGTCGCTCTCCACGAGCACGCGTCCGAATACGAGCACCGAATGGTTCGGCGAGGATATCTCCGTCATGCCGCTGGGCACCTGTCCTTCCCAGCCGGGCCCGCTCACGAGGAAGTCGCCAGCCTGCGTGCCCGTGGCACGTTTGCCGACGTAGGCAAAATTAATGTTGTTCGACGGATCGGTGAACTGCACGCTGTAGTAGCGGCCGGCCATATCCGGCACATGCAGGACTTGCGGTCCTTTGGAGAGATCGAGCCAGCCAGCCGTCATCAGCGTGTCGTGGTTCACGCCGGTAGTTGCCAATCTTGACGCCGAGGCGGGCGCGTGGATGGGATCTGCAAAAAGCGTTTGGGGCTCCGTATAGAGCGTATTGACCGGGATGGGGCCGTCGCCGAACCCTTTAACGAGAATTGCTCGCTTGAATACGGACAGAAGCATGCGTGGCCAAAAGTAGGTGAAAAGGAACCAAGCCGCGACCATGACCGAACCGAATAAAAGCAAATGCTCTATATGAGTCATCATTACACCTCGACCACCGGCGGCACCGTATACTCGCCATGGAGAATGGCATCGCCGGGTATGTACGCGCGCAGCCAGAGGATGAACTTGCCCGCTGGCGCAGGCAGCCAGTTGGACTCGCGCCCCGCCGGAGCAGCGTTCTGAATGTAAATATCGACCGAACCGTCGGGGTTTTGCGCCAGCCCGGACCGATCGCTGACGCTGTACCGGTTGATCGGATTCGCCACAAAGTGATTTCTCGCATCCCCCATCGTCAGCGACCAGAAAGCATGGTTCGGCGGAAGTTGTCCTGCCGGAAAGTGCATGACGTAGTCGTGCACTCCGGAGAGCGCATGGCCCGCGCCATCTGTGTTTGTCCACCAATACATCGCCTCTTCTGGTGTGTTCACCGGGCCGGGAAATAACTGGGCGTGCGCGGCTCGCAGCAGCATGCCGTTGCCAGGCACGCCTAATCCGAACATGGTGATCCAGCCGTTGACCTTCGTGGCTTTGATCCTGGCGTAAATCTGGGCCGTGACAAACGCCAGCCCGAAGCCGATCAGGACGCCTTGGATCACATCATTCCGCACAGTTCTTATTTGGGGAAAGGCGAACAAACGGACGAGGAAATAGACGCATATCGCCCCGACGAGTGTCGCCAGGTAAGTGTATGTTTTGTTCATATTTTTATTCTATCACTTTGGGCTTGGTGTCGTGAGTTGTATCTGCATTGCAAGATTGTAAGCAGTTGGGAGATTGCTGTCGCTTTCCACGAACACGCGCCCGATAACAAGCACCGAGTTGTTCGGCGAGGCTATCTGCGTCATACCGTTTGGCACCCGCCCTTTCCAACCCGGCCTCGTGATGAGGGTATCGCCCGCCCGCCTATTGCTCAATAACTTCAATCAGATTTTGCGGAGAACTGACTACATAATCAGGATTGCCGCGCAGCAAATATTCCAAACTCAGATGTCCCCAAGTAACCGCAATGCTGGTAACAGACGCTTCTTTGGCTGCAAGAACATCACTCAATGAATCTCCCACCATATACACGGATTCTTGCTTTCGATTTTCTAAAAGCCGGTTGCGTGCCATTGATATTTTCTGCGCCTTGGAACCAGGTGTATCCACCCCATATACTGCCAGAATGCGACCGTCCAAGCCGTGCTTGACGAGAAAAGCATTTACATTTTGGGATGAATTGGTTGTAATAATGGCAATCATGGAATTGACCGAAAGGTGTTTAATCGCATTGCTCAAACCTTTGAAGATGGCAGGTGGGGATTTCTTTACTGCAAAACAATTCAAACAAATTTGAACAAATTCATCTACAAGATGTTCGGGAACTTCACATGCGCGCCCGAATGATGCAAAAGACATAACCTCAAGATTGGCCAAGTCATCTTTTGTTACAAGGTGTTTTACCCCAAGTTTGTTACACGCTTTCTGCCCAAACCGGATTAAATCGTCGAGTGTATCTGCAAGTACACCATCATAGTCAAAGATGATTAATGCCATAAAAAGGGTTTACCATCCCATGTGCGTAAGTATGATTTTTGCAAGGAACTGCCCAACGGTTGGGCTCAGCGGCAGCGGCAAGGGTGAACGGAATGCTTTTGTTATTATCGCGCAACTTGGCAAAATGCACAGCTTACCATAAGCGGCAGAGCCACTGTCTGACTGGAGCCGGTGTTACTAGAATGTAACTCGGTTGGGGCGTGGCAAATGGTATCCTTGGGTTGACACCCCACCGGGGATGCCATCCGGGGTAGGAGCATCCGGGCGGACAGACGCGGCCTATGGGATGCATAAGCCCGTGTTGTTACTTGGTCGCTTGGTGGATTCTCGTCTGCCTCACTTGTGCACCTGCAAGTGGGAAGGGGAATATTGCTTACAATGCCCTCAATTATCTCTTCTCGAAGATTTGGTTTAAATTCCTTGGCAGCTTCCCAAAGTTGTGACACAGCCAATTCAAGTAAGTCCGCTTTCTCTGATCAATTTCGCTACCCTAATGGTCTGAAAGTGCCCTACTGCTACGGCACTCTCTGTGAATTGTCCATAACGCAGCGAAAACCCACGTTGTGGCGGCTATAGTCAGGTGGATCCCCGCCGCGATTGGCGCTGCGGATCAGGCAGGGCAGGTCCAGCCAGGAACCGCCGTGCGGGATGACGGTCTCGCCAGTGGCTGGACCGGTCGGGTTCCCCTGCGGATCGGCCGTGTAGAATCCATACCAATCTGCCACCCATTCCCGCACATTGCCGGCCATATCCAGCGCCCCGACCCAACTGGCTCCGGATGGGAAGCTGCCGACTGGTGCAGTTTCCGGGTAGCCATCGTTATAAGATGTGTCATTCGGTCCGGCTTTGCAATTCACATCACAAAAATTCAAGCGGGTCCCATCAAAGCTGTCACCCCAGGGAAAGATCCGGCTTTCGGGGCCTCTTGCGGCATATTCCCATTCTGCTTCAGTCGGCAGCCGGCCTCCAGCCCAGATGCAATATTCGCCGGCTTGATTCCGGGTGATCCAGGTGACTGGATGGTCTGAGTATTCAGGATCTCCATAATGGGCAGAATGGAAGTAAGAATCCGCCTTCGGCGGAGTGCAGGCGCTGTCTTGTTCGCATTTTTGATATTGCCGATTGGTAACTTCAGTCTTGTCAATCCAAAAGCCTTTTAGCTTGACGGCATGGGCAGGTGATTCGTCCCCAAAATTAGCCGCCGTACAGGCTGCAGAGGCATCCTTGCCATAATATTGTCGGCACAATTTACGCGCATAAGCGGTCGCCTGGTAATTGCTGCCCATCATGAATTCCCCTTCCGGGACGTAAACCATGAACATTCCGTCACTGGCGCGTACCCGTATATCCCCCAGCGCAGGACTGGCTGTCGGGGTCGCTGGGGTCATCGGCGAATTATTATGGTCATCGATAGTTGAACAATCCGGGGAGCCAAAGGCCAGGCACATCAGGATAATGATTGATATCTTTTGATATTTCATCTCGGTGCTTTATCAAACACGCTGGTATCCGGGTGGATAGGGTCTGTGTAATACAACGGCTTTGCCATTATTAGCACACTTTTGGCAAAATTGGAGCATACCAGCAGCAGCCGAGTTCACTACCTGCATGCCCTTGATTATGGGGGACTTGCGCCTGCCCCCAGCCATGGGGCTTCTATTAGGAGGAAGTCGGGTTGGACCGGTTCTACCATGGTAGAACCGGTTATAGGGGAACTTGTTAAACTACCTGTCGAAATAGACAAAGTCACTTCTTGTGATAATACCATGTCTGCAACTCGTCCGGAAAGAGTATTGCCTGGGGATAATATTTTGTTACAACGGTAAAGATCTGTTCCGGGCTTTCCCCGCTGTAGTCCCCGGCATAGTGCATGGGAATATAGTTCTCTGCCCGTATTCCTTTCGCCAGGATGGATCGACCCACGGGATCGGCGAGGTACCAATAGGGGACGAAGGCAAAGTTAATCCCTTTCTCATGCAATTGGCAGTCCCGGAAATCGGTGATCGTTTCCGGTTCCATGCCCGAATCACCGCTGTGAAAAAAGGTGAATTCGCCCAGTTGAAACAAGAAACCCAGGTTAGACACATCGGCTGGTGAGCTGACGATTTCAACATTGACGTCGTCGAAGTTCAATTGAGTCTTCTGCCCCCTGGCAAGTTCTACACTGTGAACCCTTTGCGCCACAAGGTCGAAGGATTTGAATTCCCTGCTGAGTGCTTCTGCCGCAGATTTTTCGGCGATGAGAATTCCTTTGGGATTGTTCAGCAAATAATTGCCCACAATCAGTGGGTCGAAGTGATCCCAGTGACTATGGCTTATTAAAACCAAATCGGCGTTATCAAAGGGCGGTAGAGCAGATTGGGCTGTTTCATCTGAGTCAGTTTGGCAGATATTCTGTGAGTCGTGGAAAAGAGCATCAATCAAAATCTTTTTCCCGGCTGTGGCAACAATGAAGCCGTCATTACAAATATAGGTTATGCTCAAGGCTGAGAGATCAGCGGGTGTGGGTTTCAAAGCAGGGCTGGTTGTCGCAACAGCAGATTCCGGCCTCCAGACTGGAGAAAAATTCTGACCCGTGCTGTCGGTGAGCTGCCGGGGATCCGTACCATCCGCGTTCATAACGAAAATATCCATCTGGGTTTCGTTTCCGGAAGCATATACAATCCTGGTCCCATCTGGCGACCAAAATGGATACATATCGTCCCCAGGATGGTCGGTCAACCTGAGTTGGTCTGAGCCATCTGCATTCATTACATAGATTTCATAGTTTCCATCCCGGTTGGAGGCAAAAGAGATTTTAGCGCCATCCGGCGACCAGTCCCAAACAATATCCTCAGCGGGATTATCTGTCAACCGGCGCTGGTCGCTCCCATCGGCATTCATTACGTAAACTTCCATATTGCCGTCACGATCAGAATAGAAGGCAATCTTTGAATCATCTGGAGACCAAACCGGGCCTCCGTCTGTGCTGCTGGTGGCGGTCAAACGGAGCAAGTTGTGTCCAGAGGGCTCGACAAGATAAATATTGCCAAAACCGTTGCGCGGCTGATTGCTAAAGGCGATCCATTTGCCATCATGCGACCAGGCAGGCTCCCATTTATTTCCCGCTCGATCAACAGGTAACTGGGCTGTCTCGCCATTCAAAACATCCATGGTTTTGAGGCTGCTTCCTGCTGATTTGATCGAATGAAAGGCAATCTTGGCGCCATCGGGCGACCAGGACGGCCAACCATCATTCGAAGTCCCCCTGGTTAACTGCCTTTGATCGCTTCCGTCTGCATTCATGATAAAGATGTCCTGGTTGCCTTTACGATCAGACACAAAGGCGATTACACCGCCGCCGTTGCCGCTCAGCGGGGGCATGACAGTAGCCGTAGGCGACTCGGTCGGCGGCGCCAGCGTACGGGTGGGAGTGCGCGTGGACATGCTGCTTGCCGTGAGTGTTGGCGGCACTGTGGTGGCAGAAGATGAAACCTTTCCACACCCGCTGAAGAGTAAGAATAGAAACGAGGCTAAAGTAATCATCTTTTTTATTTGCGAGGACATATCATGATCCTTTTTCAAAAACTCCGGTTGAAGATATGCCGCCCAACGGTTTGGCTCAGCGGCAGGCCGAAGGCGGTCAGGTGGAATCGACCAGGATGGCGACGGCATCCTTCAATCCGCGAGAAACAGGTAAAAAAGCTGTTTCTTAGCAGCCGGTGTTACTAGAATGTAACCCCGTTGGGGCGTGGCGGATGGTATCCTTGGGTTGACACCCCACCGGGGATGCCATCTGGGGCACATCGTCCCGATGTCCTTCGGGAGGAGCAACCGGGCGGACCGACGCGGTCTATGGGATGCATAAGCCCGTGTTGTTACTTGGTCGCCTGGTGGATTCTCGTCTGCCTGCGCCAGTGCCGCAGGTACAGGTGGGCTTCGAGCCCGAATCGGTGATTGCTACTCACTGCCCAAAAATCCACGCCCCAACCACAACAACCAAGGAGAGTGTAGCATGGAAGAAGGAGAAAAAGCAAGTAGCAGTCGATATATTGCGTTGGATATCCACAAGTATTATTCGGTGGTGGCCGGGGTGGATCGGGAAGGGCAGGAGATACTGCCAGCCTGCCGGGTGGAGCACATGGACCTGGAAGACTGGTTGAAGAAGCATCTGTTGCCGACCGATCAGGTGGTGATCGAGTCGACGACGAATACCTGGCACGTGTACGATCTGTTGGAGCCTTTGGTAGCAGAAGTGCTGGTGGCCAACCCGATCAAAGTGAAACAGATCGCCTGTGCACGCGTGAAGACGGATAAAAAAGATACATTTATCCTGGCGCGCTTGCTGGCAGCGAACCTGGTACCAACGGTGTGGGTGCCGCCGAAACATGTAAGAGAGTTGCGGCAATTGGTTTCACACCGGCGTCGGTTAGCAGGGATGCATACGCAAGTGGTGAAACGCCTGCCCTGGTGGGCTAGGCCAGGGGATGCACAGTGTGGCGCACCGGCATCATCTCAACCATCCGAAGGGCAAGGATTTTCAGCCGAAGAACACAGGCTGGCAGCGGGATGAGAGTCTGTCCAGGCTGGAGAAAATGCAGCTGGAACTGGACATGGAGACGCGGGTGCACCTGGAGACACAGATTGGGCGCATGACGCGTGAGTTGGGGCAGATGAGTCATGAAGAACCCTGGTCGAGTGATATGGTGTATTTGATGCAAATCGGTGGCTGTGGGGTGGTGACGGAGATGACAATCCTGGCAGCGATTGGGGATATTACCCGTTTTGAGAATCCAAAGGCGCTGGCGAGCTATTCGGGTTTGACGCCCGGGCTGGAACAAAGCGGAGTGAAACTGCGCGGCAAGGGCATTACGAAGGAAGGGCGGCGGGAGTTGCGTTGGGTGATGGTGGAAGTGGCCTGGCGGGCAGTGAAAGCCGACCCACACTGGAAGAAGTACTTTACAGAACTCAAGCGGCGCATGCACCCGAACCAGGCCATAGTGGCCATCGCACGTCATTTGCTGACCATGGTCTGGCATGTTCTGACCCGGCATGAACCTTATAACCATTACACACCTGAACGGATCGCTTACCTGTACCCCGCAGGGGCATAAATTCCTGACCTGGTCATGGGCGCTTGATAGGGAACAACGTCAGGGCATGACCCGTCCTCAGTTTGCTCGTTATTATCTGATGCGGCTGGGGATCGGGAATGAGTTGAAACGCGTGGCCCTGAATCCGGAGTTCCCATACAAGCTGGCCCCGGTGGAAGAAGTCCTGGCACTTCATCCAGAGCTCCGACCACCCGGATAGCATCCCTCTTTTCCTCTCAAAAAGACAGAACTCCACCACCAAGGAGGTTGGCGGAGGTGGCGAAGCCTTCCCACTACAAGAAAAAAGATTCCTTGAAAGTAAAAACCGGTCTCATTACAAGGCCGGTTTGCTCTTCATGAGGCGTTTTCAGCTCTTTTTCTCTTCTCCCCTTGACACTGAGGTTAATCGGTGGGCAGCGTGAAGTTTGAAGCCGCTCATTTCAATCAGATTGTTTCCTTCTCAACCAAACAAGGTTGAAAAGGCCAATGATAGCGACAAAGCCTCCAACGGAAAAGGTTAGCATCGAGCGGGCCAAAACGAAATCATATAATCCTTGTCTGAAATTTAGAGGGAGCCAACCGCATAGTGTATTTCCAAGACATAGAAACGGATATAGGAGAATTGCAAAACCAACCAGCAAATAAAGGAGCGCAAGCCAAATATTTCTAGGGGAGCGAATCAGGACAAACCAGGAAAGTAATAGTAAAGCTGCCGCCAAAAGTAGAGCGATCAGGGCGTGCGAGCCGAAGAGTACATCAGTAAGAGCGAAAGAGCTTGCGTTTTGCTCTCTGATGTAAGAAAGCAATATATCAGCGGCCTGGGCAATAGCCAAGATGATAATCAGGCCGATGATTGAACCCCACCAATAGATGCTAATGTTGCGTTTTTTCGAGTTCATCTTTTTTGATTCCATTTGTCATAATGCAAGCTGCCCAATGGAATGGCTCAGCGGCGAGGAGCCGCAGGCGAGACGCCTTCTCAATTATGCACTATTTCTGGCAAGCCGACGCCGTTTCCGAGCGGCAGAGCCGCTGTCCGACTTGAGCCGGTGTTGGGCAGCATGGGCAATTACTTTCAAGGCTTCCACACTTGAGAGTCCCTGCGAAGGTTTTCTAGTTGTATCCAGTGACGCTCAATTGCAATACGCCCCTTATCTGTAATCTGCACTTGAGTATTTGGCCTTTTATCAACAAATCGCTTTTCAACCTGTATCAGTCCACCTTCCTCAAGCTTGGATAGGTGACTGGAAAGATTGCCGCCTGTCAAACCTGTCAACCGCTGGAGAAAAAGATAGTCGGCGCTTGTACAGGAAGTAAGAGCAGTCAAAATTGATAAACGGGCAGGTTCATGAATGAGCCGATCCAATCCAGCCAGTTCTTCAAATGGAGTGGTCATTATTTTTCTCCATTCGAGTTGGAAGTGTACGCAGTAAGAAAATATGTCCCCAAATACTGGCGATGATCGTAAATACACCGACCGTCATGATTATCCCAAGCATTTGGCTCTTTAGACCACACGCTTGCCACCAATTTGAAAAACCGAGCAAAGGTAAAATACTCACTCCTGCCATCAGAATAGCTCCCAGGGGGTAATAGAGAAGAAAGCGCCCCTTTACCAACCAGGTTATCCGGATGTAATCGGCCAGGAGCCCGGCAGCAAACACCAATCCCAGCAAACTGACAGGCAATTTGATTGTTACATCCAACCAAAACGCACCCAGAGCAAGGATTCCACCCACTACTGAAATTAACCATTCAAGGCGGCGGCTTTCGGGAGTGCGCTGCACTCGACCAAAAGCACGCAAGTAATATCGGTCAATTGCAAAAAGGAGTATCAACATACCGACCATGCCCGCAAGTGGCACAAGAAAATCGTTCCCTCTAGCTGGGCCATCCTGTCCATTTCCCCAAAGACATATTAACACAAGGCACAACCCTAGCGGTACGGACCTTAGTCCTTGTAGATTGGAAAAATTAGTGGCAACAAACCGGATTTGTTTTATGTTATTCATGGCTTTCTCTTTGTTATGCAATATGATTTGTATTGCAAACTATATTGCAGTATAAGGTTAATTTAAGTTTTTGTCAAGAATCACTTTTGGCAAACAAATGGACTTCTCCTGCAACGAGAAGTTCGTTTGTCAGATAGAAGTTACTATTCAAGTTGGTTATTTAGGGTAGTGTTGCTATGAGTTGCCCAACTCGAGTATAAGCGGATTGTATGCCCCTGCGGGGCACTTCGTAACTGCTTATAGACGATCCGTATAAAAACCTAAATTAATTGGGATTTTATACGGTATTAGATTATTTATGATTTGAAATTTCGAAAAAAGACAACCTTCAATACTACATCATTATCCCAGACTTCGGTAAAGAATAAAAAAGGCGGACACACGCCACTGCGTGGTGCAGGCAGGTCCGCCCCTACAAGAATGGGGTTTCTTTCAGAAAAGGGCGGGCATGCCACTTCGTGGTACAGGTAAAGCCCGCCCCCTACGATCAAACACGGAATGTGTAGTTAGCCACCGAGCTGATAAAGTCGGCGGTATTACCGCCTGCACCGGCTTCCAGGGCCAACTCGACCAGGACATACTCGTCATTGTCAATCCAGAAGGGCGTGGTAATGGTGAGCATCTGCTTATGTTCATCCACGGCTTTGGCCGTAGCGGCCGATAGGCTTGCGGTGTATGCTTGACTGGCAACGGTTGCATCCACACCATCTGCCCCACGCGTGACCTTATTGATCGTCCAAGTGAGGCTGGTAGGATCGGCAGTGAGGATCTCATAATCAATTTCAACCGACTTGAGATAACTGCCCTTAAGCGCGCTGGCATTGGACGGAATGAGGATTGGAATGGTAATGAGCGTGGTCTGATTGGCGGCGGCACGATGCTCGACAATGGTTCCGACAGTCTGGCCGGCAACTTAGGTGATGGTGCCGGTAAGAGAGAACCCACTTCACGTAACCTTATGCTCCCGAAGAAATGCCTGTTCCACCTGGGAAATCCGTTCTATTTTTACCCTTGTGTACGAAGCAACTATGCCAAAAGCACTTTGCGCCTTTCGCGGCAAGTTCTTCGCGCCTTCGCGTTAAAATTTCTCGCTATAAAGACTTCACTTCTACTCCAGGGACCAGGTTTTTTTTCCAATGGGGGATTGACAAATTAGAACATATGTTTTATCATCACTCTGCGGCGAAGGTGTCTCCTGGGGATCCTTGCCGCTTTTTATTTTGCGTAGTACTGCGCAAGCTGCAGCAGATATTTATGTACATGGCAGGATTTGTTTTTGAGGAATAAATCCAAATCAAATCCTCCTGGAACTTCAGTCTTATAAGGTTTCGATTTATTAATAGTAAACGATAAAAATGAATAAAAAACCTCTTCAAAGATTAATTTCTTTCATCCTGGTTACTATTTTCTATTCTCTTCTCTCGCCTGTCCCCGATCTTCGGGGAACTCTCTTCTTTTTTTTAATTCAAATATCAAATCTTTTTCCTGACTGTCCTCCCGGGCTTTCTGCCCTCCCTGCCTTAAACCGGTGCTACAATTGGGTCAAGAAAAGTTGCCATGCACAAATCCGCCTATCCCGTTCATTTCTTCCTGTGTCCTTTGTCAGACTTCCGAAGTCTTCGAGACTTCGGAAGTCTGAAGTCTGAAGTCTATCTCCCCAAGGAGTCCCCATGCCCATCACGCTCGACGGTTCTTCCCTGACCATTGAAAAGCTCGTTGCCATCGCCCGCTTCAACGAAAAAGTGGAACTGGCTCCCGCTGCCCTCGAACGCATTAAGGTCTGCCGCCTCATGCTGGAAGAGAAACTGGCTGCCCACGAGACCATGTACGGCACCAATACCGGTATCGGCGAGTTCTCGGAAAAAATTCTCAGTGATGAGCAGGTCAAGGAGTTCCAGAAGTACTTGATCTACAACCATGCCGCCGGTATCGGCGATCCGGCTCCCATCGAGCACGTCCGCGCTGCCCTGGCAGGGCGCATCAATGTCCATGCGCATGGCAATTCGGGCTGCCGGCCCGAGATACCACTTACCTACATTGAGATGCTCAACCAGGGCGTCACCCCGGTGGTCTGCCAGAAAGGCTCGGTGGGCGCCTCCGGCGACCTGGCACCCATGGCCCAGGCCGCCCTGCTGCTGTTGGGAGAGGGCGAGGCCTTCTATCAGGGGGAACGCCTGCCCGGTTCCGAAGCCATGCGGCGGGCGGGCATCCCGGTTCCGGGCCTCCAGGCCCGCGACGGTTTGGCTGCCATTAACGGTTCCAACCTGTTGACCGCCATGTCTGCCCTGCACATCCATGATATGCAGCGCTTCCTGAAACAGGCCGAGATCGCTGCGGCCATGTCGATTGAAGCCCTGCTCGGCAACCTTAAACCCTATCATACCCTTCTGCACGAACTGCGCGGCTTCCGGGGTGCGGTAACCAGCGCCGCAAATATCCGCAAAATGGTGGAAGGCTCGGATCTGGCCACCGGCAGGATGAAAACCAAGGTGCAGGATGCCTACTCGATGCGTTCCACGCCGCAGGTCATCGGTGCCGCCCGCGATGCCATTGCTTATGCCCGCTCGCAGGTGGAGATCGAGCTTAACGGCGTGGGCGACAACCCGATCTTTGTGCCCGTAAGGGCGAGTCATGACTCGCCCCCTCAGGGTCCTGACTCGTCCGCTCAATGGCTTACCCTGACCGGTGCCAACTTCCAGGGTTCGCCCGTGGCCCTGCCGATGGACATGGCCGGTGCCGCCATCACCATGGTTTGCGTCCTATCTGAGCGCCGCCTGAACCGCCTGACCAACCCGGCCCTCTCGCAGGGCTTGCCTGACTTCCTGGCGCACGAACCCGGTTTTTATTCTGGCCTGATGCTTTCGCAGTACACTGCCGACCACCTGATCGTTGAACAGCGTATCCTGAGTGCGCCTGCCAGCATTCTTTCCATCCCTGCTGCGGCTGACCAGGAGGATTTTGTCTCGATGGGCATGAACACTGCCCTCAAGAATGGCCAGATCCTGGATAACGCCTGGGGAGTGTTGGGTATTGAGTTCATGGCGGCTGCCCAGGCGCTGGATTTCCGTACCTTCACGCCTGGTAAGGGCGTGCAGAAAGCCCGGGAAATCATCCGCAAGCATGTTGCCCACCTTGAGGTGGACCGTCCGCTCTTCCCTGACCACAACTCCATGAAGGCCCTGGTACAATCCGGCGAGATCCTCGCTGCGGTTGAGGCCGAGCTCGGCGGGCTTGGGTAAACGATACCAGGTACCAAGGTATCCAGGTGACAAGGTAACGAATAACGAATAACGAATAACGAATAACGAATAGCGAGCGCCGAATAGACCTAGAAGACTATTAGACTATCCGACCATCAGACTATCCGACTTTCAGACTGTGAGACTCCCATGATCTTGAGTGAAATTCATTTCTTTTCAGACGTTCTGGTCTCGCGCTGCACGATTGGCGTGATCTTGCCCCAGCGCAAGCCTTCTGAGCCGCAGGACAACTACCATCCACCTTTCCGCGTGCTCTATCTGCTGCACGGTTATTCAGACGACCATACGGCCTGGCAGCGCTGGACTTCCATTGAGCGCTATGTGGAGGGTCTCAATCTGGCCGTGATTATGCCGGCTGTCCAGAACAGCTTCTATATGGATATGCTGCATGGGAGCAAGTATTTCACTTACCTGACCCAGGAGCTGCCGGCTGTTGTCCATGACCTGTTGCCACTCTCAACCGAACGCTCCGACACCTTCGTGGCTGGCCTGTCAATGGGCGGTTATGGAGCCTTTAAGCTGGCCCTCGCCCGTCCGGACCTTTACGCCGCCGCTGCCAGCCTGTCCGGTGCGCTGGATATCTGCGCGGTGCTTAAGGAAAACGACGATCCCGAAAATAAAGTCTGGCTTGATACAATGCGGAATATCTTCGGTGACCTGGAAAAAGTCCCGGGCTCTTCGCACGACTTGTTTGCATTGGTGCAGAGTGTTTCGCAATCCGCAACTAGGCCTCGACTGTTCCAATACTGCGGGACAGACGACTTCCTGTATGCTGATAATATCCGCTTTCGGGATTTCATCCGCCCTCTCGGTTTCAATTACACCTATGAAGAGACTCCCGGTGACCACAATTGGAAATATTGGGATGGAATGATCCAAAAAGTCCTCGCCTGGTTGCCCTTGCAGGAAAAAGCCCTTGTCTGACGATTCGCAGCCCTTCTCTTTAACCTCAAACACCTCAGTAACCTCAAAAGCCTCAGATACTTCAGGTACCTCTTTTACCTCCCAAACTATCCGACTATCAGACTCTTAGGCTATCAGACTAATTGAAGAACCTCTCCTTCCTCACCCGCACCTCTTTCCTGCTTTTCTTCCTGTTCGGCCTGGATAAGATTCTGGCGTTCATACGCTCGATGATCGTCACGCGGCAGTTCCAGTTGTCTGCAGCTTTTGACGCCTTCAACTCAGCTAACAACCTGCCGGACTTGCTTTATGCGCTCATCTCCGGCGGGACTCTGGCGATGGCGCTTATCCCTGTCCTGAGCGCGACCCTGACGGCAAGTGGCCGGCGGGACCTTTGGAATGTTTTCTCGCGCGTTGCCAATATCTTCTTCCTGGCTGCGGCTTTGCTGGCCGCCGGGATCGCCATCTTTGCCCGCCCCATTGTGGAGAGCCAGATTGGGATTGTACCGGGCTTTACAGCTGACCAGCACGCTCTGGTGGCCAACCTGATGCGCTTGAACCTGATCGCCACCCTGACCTTCTCCATCAGCGGGTTGGTGATGTCAGGCCTGCAGGCCAACCAACACTTCCTGTTCCCGGCGCTGGCTCCGGTTTTTTACAACGTTGGGCAGATTTTTGGGGCGCTGGTGCTTGCCCCGGCCAAACCCTATTCCTTCGGACCGTTGACGCTCCCGGCTTTTGGATTCGGCGTTTACGGACTGGTATACGGTGTCATTCTGGGCGCCGTACTCCATCTTGCCATCCAGGTGCCCGGGTTGTTGAAATACCAGTTTCATTGGACCCCCTCGGTCAGCCTGAAGGATGAACGCGTTCGCCAGGTGCTTCGGTTGGTTGGGCCGCGTTTAATCACGATGTTCTTTATTCAAGCCACCTTTATAGCCCGTGACAACCTGGCGTCGCGCCTTCCAGGGGTGGGTGCCATCTCGGCTCTGGCGATCGGCTGGATGGTCATGCAGGTACCCGAGACCCTCTTGGGAACGGCCATCGGGACGGCCCTCCTGCCGACTATTTCCGGGCACGCTGCCCGCCAGGATTGGGAATCGTTCCGCGCCACCGTGGAAAGGGCTGTACGTGTACTGATTGCCCTGTGCCTGCCGGTGGCAGCCGTTCTGGCCGCCGTGTTGCATCCCCTGGTGCGCGCTATCTTTGGCCTCGATGAGGCTGGGACTTCTCTGGTAACCTGGACGGTGCGCGTCTATCTTTTGGCGCTTGCAGGAGAATCCGTGCTTGAAGTTGCCGCACGCGCCTTCTACGCGCGCAAGGACGCCCTACGTCCGTTGGCAGCTTCCTTCCTCAATACCCTGATCTTTATCGGCGGCGGGGCATTCCTCCTGCTGCGCCGCCCGCAATGGGGTGCCCCTGGTATTGCGCTGATCGAAATGGCCTTTACCCTCGAGGCAGCCATCCTGCTCGTCTGGCTTAACCGGTTGCTCCCGGCGAGAGTCACCCTTGGCTCATCACTCCTACGCGGGCTGGCAGGTGCAATCCTGGGTGGAGGTGTAGCTTATGGACTGGCTCTTTGGCTGCCTCTTTCAGGGGTCATTTCTGGTTTGCTGGCTCTGCCGCTTGGTTTTGCCGCCAGTCTGCCGTTCATCTGGCCTGAAGTAAAATTGTTATTCCGCCTGTAAACTTGGAGTATAATCGCCCGCATGTCTGAAAACGAATTGAGTGATACCCAACCTAATCCCGCCAGCAATGGATCGGAAAATACGCAGCCAAACCCTGCCAATGCGACGCCTTCTTCCGCTCCCAGGAAGAAATTTCCGGGTTGGTTGGTCGTTTTGGTTTTCATCGCCTTGCTCGCCATTGGAATACTGGGCGGCTATGGTTCCGGCATGGGGAAGCGTTATTCTGCCCAGAATACACAGGTGACCGGCCAGCTCTTGGAGCAGTACCAGTTGGGCGTCCAAGCCATGGATGGCGGAAAATATGAAGTTGCCAAACAGCACTTCGAGTACATTATCCAGCACAAACCAGATTTCCCTGGCGTTCAGGATGCGTATGCGAACCTGCTCCTGCGCATGATGATTACACCTACGCTCACTCCCACTTTGACTCCAACGATCACCCCGACCCCGGATTTGCGCAGTGTTGATGAAATCTATAATAACGTTATTGCCCTGCTTTCTGCTCCTGCCGACGATCTGTGCGCACGCGATTGGAATGATATCATCACCAGGCTCGACTCCCTCCGCAAGGCAGATATAGCCTATCACCCAGCCGAAGTGGATGGAATGTATTACATTGCACTCCGCAGCCGCGGTGTTTGTAAAATCTACCCACAAACCTATGAACCCAATGCCTACTGCGAGGATCTCAATATCAACCTAAATGGGGGTATCTACGATCTCACCCTGGCAGAACGCTTTGGTCCTCTTGATACGAACGCTGAAACTTTACGCACCTGGGCGCGCATGTATATCGCCGGTGCCAGTTTCTGGGACCAGGACTGGGAACAAGTGAAAAGTTTTTTCACCCAGGTGATGAATGCGTTGCCCAATCTGTCTGATTCCTCTTGCGTGTCCGCCACCGAGCGTTGGCGACAGGCCTCTATTAGTTATGCCCAGCAATTAATGACCAAGGGGGATTTCTGCGGGGCTGTCAAACAATTCGAGGACGCCTTCTCCATCAACAGCGTGAAGAACGAGACCTATTTCCCGATCGCCGAGGAAGCTCAGAATAACTGTTCAGGAAAAAAGACATCGAAAACTCCGCAAAAAACCAAGCTTCCCCCCCCTAATCCTGCCACCGAGGTTCCGACTCAGGCTGCAACCGAGGTCCCGACCCAGGTTCCGACACCTTGAACGGATATTGGCAGGCGTTATCTTCTATTTTGAAAAAAAGACAGCGCGACGGGAGACCGTCGCGCTGTGGCAAAGGAAAACATGCAGGCTTATCTGGACCTTGCCCATTCCGGAAAGAATGAATGGTGGCGCTATATCATTGCCGTACTGCTGATCTTGTTCATGTGGCAGATTCTAGGCGCTCTACCAGGTGCAGTTCTGTTAATCTGGTCCACGCTCAGGGATGGACTTCCGCTCGGCAGCGATTTCGGTAATTTTCCTGGCACAACTACCGGTTTCATCGTTCTCATGCTGGCATCCGTTTTCTTTATGTGCGGCATCTATCTGGCAATACGGTTCATTCATCGCCGCCCATTTCTTACACTTATAACCCCTGCCCGGTCAATAGTTTGGCGCCGTTTATTTCAGGGATTCGCCGTCTGGTTCATTCTGGCCGCGTTGATGTCAGGTATCGAGGCATTCTTATATCCCGGAAGGTATGACTGGAGCTTGGACATGAATCGTTTCCTCCAATTTGTTTTTTTAGCCCTGATCTTTGTCCCCATCCAGACTTCTGCAGAAGAGTTGTTTTTTCGCGGTTACATCTTACAGGGCATTGGTCTGCGTAAACGCAATATCTGGATCTTATCTGCCATTTCTGGCCTTTTGTTTGGTCTTCCGCATTTGTTAAACCCTGAGGCTTCCGTCAATTATCCCCTGTTGTTTCTATATTATTTTTCCTTCGGTTTTTCACTGGCCTACATCACTCTGCGGGAAGGCCGGTTGGAATTGGCGTTGGGTGCACACGCCGCCAATAATCTCTTCTCGTTTATATTCGCCAACTATACTTCCAGCGTACTTCCAACCCCATCGCTCTTCACGATCACCGTACTCGATGCGGTCTACTCCGTCCCAGCGGCGTTGATAGGGATGGTCATTTTCATATGGTTGTTCACCGGACCGCTAAGCAGGAAAGAATCTGCACTGGGCTAATTTGCTACCACACCGCTGAGATCATAAGGCATTGCTCCAGTGATTTTCACAGGAACGATACTGCCGATTTCAGCTTTTCCCTCAACCAATACCAGACCGTCTATTTCAGGCGCATCACGATAAGAACGGCCGATGGATAGGCCCTCTTTGTGCCCCTCCACCAGCACGTCCAGTCTCTGCCCTACGTAAGACTGGTTGATCTGAAGGCTTATGGTCTGCTGGAGTTCCATCAGTCTTTGATAGCGTTCCACTTTGATTTCAGCTGGAACCGGATCCCCAAGCGTTTCGGAGGTTGTGCCTGGTTCGAATGAGAAAGGGAAGGCTCCAACATGGTCAAAACGCATTTCCTGGACAAAATCCACGAGGGTCTGGAATTCTTTCTCCGTCTCGCCTGGATAGCCAACAATGAAGGTCGTGCGGATGGCCAACTTTGGCAATGCCCTGCGCATTTTTGCAATCGTTGTATACACCCAATCCACGTTGGATGGGCGGCGCATTCGGGACAGGGTTTCGGGACAGGCGTGTTGGAGAGGGAGGTCCAGATACGGCAGAATCTGCGGATGAGCCGCCATCACATCAATTAAATGGTCAGTGACGTATCCGGGGAAGGCATACATGATACGGACCCAGTCCATCTCTGGAATACGGGCGGTCATTCTCTCGAGCAGGTTTGCCAGGCCGTCCTTCATACCCAGATCATGTCCGTAGTCGGTGGTATCCTGGGCGATCAGGACGAGTTCGCGCACTCCCAACTCATGCAGGCGCTGGGCTTCGTCCAGGATCCTTTCTGTGGGACGGCTCACGGTGGTGCCTTTGATGAGTGGAATGGCGCAGAATGCACATGGGCGTCGGCAGCCGTCTGCGATCTTCAGGTAAGCGCTGGCTCCGGCTATGCTGGCTCGCAATGTTTTGTTTTCTTCCAGGCCGACATTAGGCGTTTCTGGCAGGTGGTAGAGTGGTTTGGGGTGGGTGTTTTTTCGCAGTTGATGCACCAACTGGACGATATCCATCCAGCGCCGGGTCCCAAGAATGCCGTCCACGCCTGGCACCTGGCGGGCTACTTCCGCCCCATACCGCTGGGTGAGGCACCCGGCGGCGATGAGCAATTGATCCGGGCGTTTGACTTCGGCCAGGGTGCGCAGAACGGAATACGATTCCTCGCGTGCCGGTCCGATGAATCCGCAGGTGTTGACAACCAATACGCTGGCTTGCTGAGGCGCGTTGACGGCTCGGTAGCCGTCGCGTTCCAGAAGTTGGGTCATGGAGTCCGAAATCAACTGTATTTTTCGCACAGCCGAGCGAGGTCAGGTGAAATGTTTTTCGATTCATAACGATAAAGTGTGTATGTTATCTTCCAACGGGGCGTTTTTCAATGAATCTCTGGCTTTATCCTTGCAGCGTCGCGGTAGGGGTTTCAGGTGTGCTACCTGGCCGGGGAGTGGGAGTGGGGCGCGGGGTCATGGTTGGAGTGGGTGTGATGGTCGGTGAAGGTGTAATGGTAGCGGTCGGATTCAGGATGGCATTCGCGGTGTAGATTCGGTCCACCACCTCGCCGATGCTTCCCATCGGTCCCAGGTCACTCTGGTTGAACAAGACACTGATGGCTGCGCCATTCCCTGTAAGAACCTCGATCTGGTTTTTTCCGTCGAAAGGATACGCGCCGCCAGCGGTAACACGCCCATCGAATAGCCTTTTCCCATCCACCGTTACGCGCACGAAGGCCTGTTCCAGGGCGACTAGTACAACTTGAACCGGCCCCTGGCCGGCAGCGGATACTGTCATGACGGCTGTGGAACTAACTTCCGGAATTATCACCGCAACGCTCGTCTCGTTTGTAGGCACTGGAACGTCAGTGCCTGTCTCCGGCGTGGCTGCCAGGATGTCGGTAATGGGTTGAGTGGTGGGTTGAGGCGTATTGGCTGAGCGCAAACCAATTACACGCGTGGTGCCCCAGATTGCGAAAACTAGCAGGATGACAACCAACCCAACGCCGACAAGAACATCCATGGAAAGATAACGTCGCAAGCCGGACGGTGGAATTGTTCTGGATGGAGGTTTTCCATCCGAGCCTCTGGCTTTTCCGACTGGTGGTGGCTGGCGTTCCAGCCTTTGTGCCTGCAGACCTTCGGCAAATTGCAGCAGGATGACATCCACATCCATATCGAGGAAATGGGCATAGTTATTCAGCATTCCGCGTGTCTGGACTGAGGATGGCAGGTGGTCGAATCTTCCCACCTCCAACGCCTCAAGATAATGCTTTCGGACGTGGGTGTGATTCTCGATTTCATCCATTGTAAGGCTTAATGCTTCTCGACGTTCTTGTAATGCACTTCCGATGCGGGTAAAGATGACTTGCGACTTGAGCTCTGGAGAGGTTTTCTCAGTCGGCAGGATCTCTACATCCTCACCAGGTATAGGTTCTTCAACCTTCACCCCCTGGATCTCAATTTGCTTGTCGGAAATTGACCCAAACTCGGAAGGCACTACCAGTACCGCGGGTTCGACAGCGTGTATGGATCTTTTTCGCCATGTCAGGATCTTCCGGATTTGGAGGAAGAAGCCGTTTATCCTTCCCAGAAGTAAATGCAGGGGTTTTACCTTTTGCAGTTCTGGGATGGATTCTGCAGCAGTTGGATTGACTGAAACTTCTTTCGGCTCCCGGCTCTGATCTGGTAAAGGTGCTGCATTATGCGTTGCGGGAGGTGATTCTTCGGCAGTGGCGCGTTGGCGGGCAATCAGGTCGTCGAGGGAAAGTTCAAGGAACTCCGCATAAAGTCGCAAGAAAGCGCGCGCTTGCACAGGCGAGGGCAGTGATTCGAAATCATCGGCCTCCATCGCCTCGAGAAGACGCGCCTGGATATGCGTGGACTGGGTGACTTTGTTCAAAGTCAGGTTATGCGCTTCGCGTGCCTGTTTGAGTTGTTGACCAATAGTCTCTGACATCACAGTAACGAAAAATCACCGGTTTCCCCTGAAGGTTGGACCGGTGATGTTTGTCGGTTGCTCACATTTGGAAATCAAGCATCGGCGGGCACAGCATTTTCGCCGGCTTCGGTCGTCTCTTCTACTGCAGGCTTGACAGGTTTCTTTTCTTCTGTCCTGGCAACTGGCTCTTCGATGGGCAGACTGGGTTCCGCTTCACCTTCCCGGTATACAGTGACTTTTATCTCCGGAATCAGATCCATCGTCAGGCGGATGCGGACAGTGTGTTCACCCAGGCTGCGCAGGGGTTGCATGTCCAACTGCTGGCGCTTGATGGTTATACCGCTTTTCTGCTGTATGGCATCCACGATTTCTTGCGTGGTGATCGAGCCGTAGAGCTTGCCGGTTTCACCTGCACGGGCGCCGAACGAGATCTGAATTTTCTTCAGCATCTCGGCCACGGCACCCATTTCATTGTTGAGGATGGCGCGGCGCTCGGTGGCCTTCTCGCGAATGCGTTCGGCTGTCTTCATTGCGCCGGGGGTGGCCAGAACCGCCATTCCCTGTGGGACAAGGAAATTGCGACCATAGCCATCCGCGACCTTCTTTACATCACCAGCCCGGCCGAGTTTGTAAACGTCTTTGATAAGGAGTACTTTCATTTGTTTTCAAGCCCTTTCTTCATAGAATGTGGGAGCGAAGGGTACAACGCTCCGGGCGCTGATTTTACCAGAGGCCTGCCGGCTTGGGAAGGTCTGGTTTTGTATCTGCCTGGATTGAGACTGCTGATACCTTCAACCCTGATACGCACTCCTTAATATTATGGGTGGAGACGGATTATTTAACATTGGTGTATAATAAGTAAACCATTTCAGATCTATACAACTTACACTCATGAAAGATTCCACCCTTCTGGTCATTGAGGGCAAGCGCGCAGACCATCCTGCATTCGTACCCGCCCTGCGAAAAAAAGGCTTTGTTGTCGAATTGGTATCCAATGGCAGCGAGGCTTTAGCGCGTCTTACCGGTGGATTCAGCCCCGACGTGGTTGTAATCAATGCAGCCTCTTTACGCACCAGTGGTAAGCGTATTTGTAAGTCGTTGCGGGATTATCAATCCAAATTGCCCATCCTGATCATTCTCGAACCTGACCGTGAAATTGGGAAAATAGAGGCGGATATTGTCCTTTCGCTGCCATTTACTTCCCAAAAATTAGTAAACCGGATTCGACACCTCCTGCCGGGTGATGCCAATGACAACATTCATGCCGGGCCGGTTTATCTTGATATTGAAAAACGAATTGTCCGCTGCCTGGACAAGCAGACCCGTTTGACACCACGTTTGATGCGCCTATTAAAAACCTTGATCGACCATCAGGGTGAAGTAGTTGAACGCAAATCGCTTTTTTCACATGTCTGGGAGACGGATTACACTGATGACACGCGCACGCTGGATGTGCATATTTCCTGGTTGCGGCGTGCCATCGAAGTTAATCCGGAAGAACCAATGTTTTTGAGGACAATCAGGGGAGTGGGATACCGGCTAGACGTTTAATTGGATCTGTTGCCCGTCCATGGTAATGGCCCGCACGCAGACATTCGTCGGCGCGGCGGGCAGTTTTATTTCCTGGGGGATGTTCCCGGATCGGTTCGGAAGCCGTGCCTGCATGGCGCTGTGGAAGCAGGTCCCATCCCAGGCGGGATCCACATCCCAATAATCCAAATCAGGCTTATCAACAAGCCGGATGGTGTCATCGAGCAAGTCCACTTTCAAGGGTATAGACGTTGCAGGGATGACAAAATCCGCTTCCCGGTGCATCGAAAAAGGATGGTCTCCTTCGGACAGGCGACTGCGAGTTGTGTGGACCGCGCGCCAGGTGACATCACCAGCCAGGAATCGCCGTCCATGCCGGGCGGCGATAAGCGGGAAGGTGCCGGAACCACAGAAGAAATCGGCGACCAGATCGTGGGGGTTGGAGCTGGCCATTACAATGCGCTCGATCAGTGCCTCAGGTTTCTGGGTGGGATAACCGGTACGCTCCTTGTGCAGACGCGCCACGACCGGAAAATACCACCAATCTTCCGGGACTTTGCCGCGGGCCAGGTCCGGGATTTTTCCAAACCCGGCTTTGACGGAGGAATTGAAGGTCTTAACAGTATTGGGATGGTAAGGTTCCCTCACTGCATCGGCATTGAAGGTGTACTGGTCGCCTTTGGAATAAACGAGGATGGTGTCGTGCTTGCGATTGAAGGCCCGGCGAATTGGTGAAGGACCATGGTAAGTCCAGATGATTTCGTTCAGAAGGTGCTCCCGACCAAAGAGTTCATCAAGCAGGAGGCGGGCGCAGGCATCCGCATGCCAGTCCAGGTGCAGATAGAGCGTCCCATGCGGGGCGAGCAGGCGGTACATAAGCGCCAGGCGTGGATAGAGGAAATCCAGATAATCATCCATACCCACCCAATGGTCGCCATAACCTTCCGCTAACTGCCAATCGAGTGGGTGACGCGAATCCTCACCACGCCCGATACGAGCCGGGTAATGCCTGTTGGTAAAAAAAGGTGGGTCGGCATAAATGAGATCGAGGCGGCCTTCATACTCAGGGAGCAGGGCAGCCATTACGCGCAGGTTATCCCCCAGAAAGAGGTGGCTTTGGGGGATCTCACCTGGATACCCGTGACCTTGTGGGTAAATGACCGAATCCAAAACAAGGTTGGCAGGTTCCGGTTGCGGGAGCGCCTTGGAAGGCCAGGTCAGGGTTGGCATACTCAATAATGGATGTTCACAAAAGTCCCATACCCCCTGATGTCAAGAGTTTGCTTATCGACATCCTCGAATCCGGCTTTGGGACGTGTCCAGCGGAAAAGCCTCAAGGCATCTTCGTTGCGCATATTAACGCAGCCGTGGCTCATCGAAAACCCGAAATTATCATGCCAGTAGGTGCCATGGAAGGCATGGCCTTGATTAGTAAAGAAACTGGTCCACGGGACACCCACCAAAGGGATATCTTCCGCTGGAGGGACAGTAGTGGTCATATTCCTGGAGGGCAGTTTTGTTTCGATGTTGAAGTTTCCGGTTGGAGTGTCGAATAACATTGCCACGCCGGTGGAGACCTGGGTGGTTAAGAAAACCTGGTCATATTCGTAACAAGTCAGGGTTTGCGTGGTCAGGTTGACATCAATTCGCTTGTCCTTCATTGGCACGTCTGGGGAGATGGGCGTGAACTCATCGGGGCTGATGGGACGCAGCTGGATGGCTGGAACGAAGTAGGAAAGATTTTTATCAGCCTCATCCTGAACGATGTACCAGGCTTTGCCATCCGGGCCGGTATCGATGCCTGTGATCCATTGGGTGGAACTGTAATAAAGGCGATAGGTTGGAAACCAACCGTCCCATGGATTGTAGCGGTAAGCCTGGGTATACGGAACGGTGACCTCGGATAACTGCTTGGTAGCCGGGATGCTGGAGAGCGGGGAATTATAATGAATTCTTACCCTTTGCAGGCGCGCCGCATTCATGTATCCACCGAAGACGCGATACCAGTGTGGGTTATTGCCGGGTGTTTCGACCTGGATCGTGTCGTAGACGTGGATCAAGCTGTCACGCGGCCAGGTATTGACGATCTGGCTATTGTCCGAAGGGTCTTTATAAACACTGACCGGGTTTTTTGCCACGCGGACCAGGTCCATATCTTCATACCCGGTATATTCCGGTAAAAAGGAGGTGAAAGCCAGGCTGGCAAGTGTCAGCCCGCCCAGCTTGAGAAAGTCACGACGAGAGATTTTCTTCATAGGGAGGAATTGTACCTGAAAAAGCGACCTCCGAGGTTGGAAAACCTCGGAGGTCATAACTTCATTTTAAGGAACCTGCTCAGGATTGGGTGGGAATGGGGAGCATGCCTTTCAGGAGTTCTTCGAGGGCCATTGTGTGGGTGCAAAGTCCATGACTGTGGAAGAAGTCACAGTCGCAATCCCATTTCCCATCAGCCAGGGAAATGCGGTGGGAATTATTCGCGCCCTCCATTGAAACTGTGAGGGTTTCAATGTGGAATCTTTCACGTTCCTGGGCATAACGTTTGGCTTTTTGTATCTTTCCGATCATTCCTGAGTCCATTTTCATCTCCTTTAGAAGATAGAGAAAGGCACGCAAAATAATAGCGTGCCTTTCAGGGAACCAAATGGGTATGTCGGGTAAAAACTCGCATAGGCGGTTACTCTACTGTCAGTATAAAGTGATTCGACGGGAAAGTCAACTCATTTTTCGCCGGTTCTTACTAAAGTTTAAGGATCGTCGGGCAAACGTAGGGCAATATCAATCTGCCAAAACCGCGGCTGGAGCAGGCTCATCGCCGTTAAAGTAACGCAATTCGGGCCATTTCAGTATGATAAGGAACATACCCAGGATGCAGCCAATGCCCCCGCTGATGATGGCAAACGGTACGCCAAACAATTGTGCCACGACCCCTGCTTCCACTTCCCCCAACTGCGGCCCACCCTGAAAAAAGAGCTGGTTGATGCTGGTCATGCGCCCGCGGATCTGGTCGGGTGTCTGCAATTGGCGGATGGTGTTGCGGATGATGGTGCTGACGGCATCGGCGGCACCCATGAGAACCAGGGCCAGTAACGCCAGGATAAACATATGTGAAACCCCGAACAAAACGGTCCCAAGGCCAAAAATGACAACCGCGCCCAGGAAGACCGGTCCCTGGCGGCGGAGGCTGCGCAGTTGCGAAATGACCAACGCGGCCAGCACGGATCCAACCGACTGCGCAGCGGAAAGAAAGCCATAGCCCACTTCGCTGACTTTGAGGATGTCACGTGCAACGATGGGCATCATGGTATTGGCAGAGGCAAAGAATGTTGCGACGAAATCAAGCAGCATGGTCGAAAGGATTACCGGGCGGCTGAAGATGAACCGGAAGCCAGCTTTCATTGCGGAAAGATTGACGCCGGCGGATTTCCTGGTTTCCTGGGTAACAGGACCGATCAGAATCAGTGCGAGGATCACTGCCAGGAATGAAATGGCATTAAAGAAGTAGGTGTATCCCTGGCCGAGTGTGGCGATGACCACCCCGCCCAGCATGGGGCCCAGCACTGAGCCGGTGTTGGCGGCAATTGACTGCATGCTGAAGGCATTGGAAAGGTCTTCGGGCCGGACAAGGTTCGGGACCATGGCCTGCCGGGCTGGCAGGTCAAAGGCGACGGTGGCAGCCTGCAGGGCAGTCAGGGCGTAGATGTGCCAGAGTTGGATCCGGTTCAGAAATGTAAGCACCGCCAACGCCAGTGCGATCAACGCCAGCAAGCCCTGGGTGATGAAGAGGATCTGGCGGCGGTTATATGCATCCGCCACCGGTCCACTGATGAGGGAGAAGACGATGATCGGCAGGATGCGCGCCAGCCCGATACCGCCCAGGGCGAGAGGGTTTGGGTCCCCGGTAAGGGTGCGGATGTGCCAAAAGAGGGCCGAAAGCTGCATTTGCGAGCCGGCGATGGAGACGAGCAGGCCAACCCACAGATAGAAGTACCGGCGGTTTTTCAGGGCGGGGGGAATGTGGGGTTTCATGGGGAAGTACAGAGGAGTAGAGAGTTGAGAGTAGAGAACAGGGAGCAGGTAATCAGGTAATTGGGTGATAAGGAAGAAGGGACGAGTTACAAATAATGTTTAACGAAGAAACGGTATTCGTTAATGGTTATTCGTTACTTGTCTCATTTCTCTTGGTCTACGTTCCCCAATCCCGCAGATAGAGAAAATCGTATCCGATGGTACGGTTGGAAAGCTTGGCAATGGGAGGCAGACCGCGCTTGAACTGGTTCCGGCGGACACGCTCGACAACTTTGCGGACGAACTTCTCTGCGAACCCGGCCTCGATGCACTCCTCGGGGCGATAACGCTGGTCGACGAGTAAATAGAGCAGCTTATCGACCTCTGCGTAGGTAAAACCGAGCTCGCCTTCGTCCGTCTGGCCGGCCCACAGGTCCGCGGAGGGGGGCTTGGCGATGATGGCAGCGGGGATATGCAAAGCCTCGGCGAGCTGCCGGACCTGGGTTTTGTAGAGGTCACCGATGGGATTGAGCGCACAGGCCGAATCGCCGTAAAGTGTCGTATAGCCGAGCAGGATCTCGGTCTTGTTGCCGGTGCCAACCACCAGTCCCTTGAAGGCCTCGGATTGGTCGTAGGCGATGATCATGCGGGCACGCGCCATGATGTTGCCCTTGCGCACTTCAGACATGCCGGGCTCACGCTCGATGAGCGCATCCACCATCCCGCTGATGGGAATGGTGGCTGATTGGGTGCCAAACTGGTCGATCAGCAACTGGGCATGATCGAGAGAATCGGCCGAGGAGGCCTTGTATGGCAGGCGGAGCGCCAAAACGTTCCGGGGACCGAGGGCTTCGGCTGCCAGGGCAAACGAAACAGCCGAGTCGATCCCGCCGGACAGGTTGAGCACTGCCCGGGAAAAGCCTGCCCGGGTGATCTCCGTATGGATGAATGCCGTCAGGATCTTGCGGACGAGGCCGGTATCGATGGAAAGATTATTTTCCATGCAGGATCCTTTCCAGTTCACGCTGCACCATATCCGGGCGTTCGTCCCGCAGCAGAGGCATGCGGGCACGCGTGCGGTGCAACTGGTTCAAGTCCAATCTCGGAGCTGGTCACGGCTTCCTCGAAGTAAGGTCCCTGGACGACCAGCTTGCCATCCGGGTCGAAGACGGTGGAACCGCCCCAGAAATTCAAGCCGTCTTCAAAACCAGAGCGGTTGGCGTGGGCAACAAAAGTGGTGAACAAGCCGGCATAGGCGCGGTTGGTATGTTCCACCCAGGCGGAGCTTTCCAGCTTCGGTTCGCCGTTCAAGCCGCGGCCCGGCGAAGCGGACTGGAACAGCAGCACATCGGCCCCATCCAGCCAGAGCAGGTAGGGCGGGGAGGCATGCCAGAAATCCTCACAGATCAGCATCCCGAAACGCCCAAAGCGGGTATCGAAGGCGCGCACAGAGTCACCCGGGGCGAAGAACCGCCCTTCGTCGAAAAGGCCGTAGGTCGGCAGATAGACTTTGTGGTGGACGTGGAGGACCTTGCCCTGGGAGAGGTAGGCCGAGGCGATATAGAAACGGTGACGGGTATCCTCGTCCACAAAACCGACCATCAGGTCGATCGCCCGGCTGGCGTCCAGGAGCGGGGCAAAGACCGGATCATCGGGAACCGGACGGCAGGAAACAGACGGTACGAGGTCCTGGAGCACGTAACCGGTCAGGGAAAGCTCGGGGAAGACCAGCAGATCCATCCCGTCCCGGGAGGCCTGGTTGGCCAGGGACATGTGCTTTTCCAGGTTGGACTGGATGTTACCAAGCCTGGTGTTGATCTGGGCGAGGGCGAGTTTGAGTTTCATGGTTTTGTATAGGATAATATTACCATAGAGAGAAGAGATTAGAGAGTAGTGAGTAGTTGAGAAGGGGAACAGGGAAACAGGTAGACAGGTAAACAGGTAAACAGGTAATCGGGCAACCAGGCAAACAGGTAAACAGGCAGTGGGATCTGGTTATTCGGTATTCGTTAATCGGTATTGGTAGTCGGGGATCAGGCAATCGGGTGATCAGGGGTTTGTTATTCGGTGATGGTTATTCGTTATTTGGTAGTCGGTATTGGCGGTTGGGAATGATGAAAGGATGTCCTTTGAATGAGGGAATATTCGTTCCGCGGAACGACGGAGGAACGACTACGGGAGGATGAAAGCAGAAGTTAATAATGAAGAACCACATGAGTGAGATTTGAGGAGGCATTCGAAATTGGGAAACGAATATTGGAGCCTGAATTGTGGTCTCGATACGCCCCTCAAAAACCATTCGGGGCTACTCGACCACCACTTGCTGCAAAGTGTCAGGTCGTTAGATGCGTAAAACGTAAAACGTAATGCGTAAAACGCAATGAGCAGGATGAGGGAAGTGAGAAGTTTAGAACCATGCATAAAATAAAGTATCTACTCACGGTATCCTTGCGAAGGTTAGATTCCTGGCAGATTGTCAGGCAAAACAGGAGTCCAATCCACAAAGCATGCCCAGGCACCGAATAAACCTTCGCAAGGGTGAGTGAAAACAATACAAACATAGAACATTTTTTCTGATTTGTCAAGGTAAGTGAGGAAGAATAGACCACTCCTGGCTGGGACGGATATGCCTGGAAGGGTGCTATAATGACAAGACTTGACCCCGGAGGATGATTCCGGTTTTAGTGGAAGACCATTCCAGAAGGATGACCCCTTGGCAAAAACAAATTATCAATACGAGAAGCGCCAGAAAGAGCTGGATAAGAAAAAGAAGAAGGCTGAAAAAGAGAGGCTGAAGCAGATCCGGAAGACGATCAAGCCGGAAGAGAATCCAGCCCAGGCGGAGAATCAGGCTTCTGTCGAGACTACGGCTCCCACAGAAGAGAAGTAGAGCGCATAATTCACCTGACCAGCACCCGGCGGGCGAGGGTGAGGACTGTGGATGGATAGTAAAAACCCTGGAGGTTTTGGAAACCTCCAGGGTTTGTTTTTGCGGAGAGGGTGGGATTCGAACCCACGGTGGCCCGAAGGGCCACAACGGTTTTCGAGACCGTCCCATTCAACCGCTCTGGCACCTCTCCGAACAGCGGCGTGATTATATCTTAAAAAAGCTCACCACAAAGGACACAAAGGACACAACGGCGTAAGTCTTTTTTCCCCTCGGAATGAAAATCTCCCAATTCCCCCAAGAAGCATTACAATCAGCCCCATGTCCATCAACCAACCCGTCATTGCCAACAGCGATACCATCCGGGCCACCTGGGCCGAGGTCAACCTGAGCCGCTTGAGCCGGAACCTGCAGGCCATCCGCGCACGGGTCGCGCCGGCCAGGGTGATGATCATCGTCAAGGCGAATGCCTACGGGCACGGCCTGGGGGAGGTGGCCAAGTGGCTGGGCCCGTTGTCGGACTATATCGGCGTGGCGGTGCTGGAGGAGGGCATTTACCTGCGCGAACTGGGCGTCAAGGCGCCGATCCTGGTCCTGGGCGGGATCTGGGGAGACCAGGTGCCGCAGTACCTGCAGCATGACCTGACCCTGACGGCCTCCTCGGTGGAACGCCTGGAGCAGATCGATGGCGTGGCGGCCGGGATGGGCGTCAAGGCAAAAGTCCACCTGAAAATCGACACCGGCATGGAGCGCATCGGGGTGCATTATTACAGCGCACAGAGCCTGCAGGAAGCGGCACTGCGCTGCAGAAATGTCGAGGTGGAAGGGATCTTCTCGCATTTCGCCAACGCGGACGCGCCGGACCTTGCGCATGCCCGGCTGCAACTGGAACGCTTCCACGAGGTGCTGCGATTCTATGAAAAGAACAGCCTGCCGATGCCCATGCGGCACATGGCCAACTCGGCGGCGATCCTGCAGCTGCCCGAGAGCACCTTTGACATGGTGCGGCCCGGGATCATGCTGTACGGCGTCTACCCGGCGGCACAGGTGAAGCAAACAGTCCAGGTCAGGCCGGCGCTGGCGTGGAAGAGCCGGGTGGTCTATTTCAAAGTGGTCCGGGCCGGGCACCCGGTCAGCTATGGCTCCACCTGGCAGTCGGACCACCCGGTGCGCATCGTCACGGTGCCGGTGGGATATGGCGATGGCTACTTCCGCAGCCTGTCCAACCAGGCGCAGGTGATCATCCGGGGCAAAAAATACCCGCAGGTGGGGCGGGTGTGCATGGACCAGATGATGGTCAATATCGAGGCGGATTCGGCTTTCAATGGGGATGAAGTGACTCTGGTTGGGGAGGCGGATGGGATCGCGATCAGTGTCCAGGACCTGGCAGATTGGGCGGGCACCATCCCATACGAGATCTTAACCAACATCAACACGCGCGTACCGCGCGTCTATATCACGGAGGATGAAAATTAATGGATATTTACCCGCCTGGAAAAAACCCAGGGCAGATGAACCTGGAATCGATCGGCCACTTAATCAAGAAATATTGGGCAGATTACCTGATCTTGTTGCTGATCGCCGGAAGCATCATCGGCTTTGACCAGTGGACGAAAGCATGGGTGCGGGCAAATGTAGCGCTGGGAGGGGACTGGCTGCCCGGCGGACTGAGCTGGCTGATGCCCTTCGCGCGGGTGCGTTACTGGTACAACTCCGGGGCGGCCTTCGGCATTTTTCAGAACGGCAATACAATCTTCAAGATCCTGGCAGTCATCGTTGCCTGTGCGATCCTGTATTACCTGCCGCGCACCTCCCGGAAGGATTGGTGGCTGAGACTGGCGCTTTCCATGATGTTCGCCGGCGCGCTGGGCAACCTGATCGACCGCTTCCAGTTCGGGCACGTGACGGATTTCATCTCGGTCGGAAATTTTGCGATCTTCAACGTGGCTGACTCGAGCATCTCGGTCGGCGTGGCGGTGATGATCCTGGGTGTGTGGCTGACGGAACAGGCGGATAAACGGCACGCAGCGGAAACGGCAGCGGCTGCAAAGGCTGCAGCAGGTGGGAACGAAAGCGCCGGGCGCGTGCTGGATGAAAATGTGGTCAGTGTACCGGGTGAGAACGAGGCTAAAGGTGAGTGAGCGGCTCGAAGCCTTCCGGTTTGAAAAAGAAGAAAACGAGCGCCTGGATGTGTTCCTGACGGGTTGCCTGCCGGAGTTTTCGCGTAGCCGAATCCAGGGATTGATCCGGGAGGGACTGGTGACGGTGGACGGGGAAACCGTCACAAAAACCGGGCGGGACCTGGAACCAGGCGAGCGCGTGGAGATACGCATTCCCGCCCCGGTCCCGAGCGGGCTGGTGGCGGAGAACACCCCGCTGGAAATCGTGTTCGAAAATGAGGAGCTGATGGTGGTGGACAAGCCGGCCGGGATGGTGGTGCACCCCTCGCCGGGACACGACCGCGGCACCCTGGTGCAGGCAGCGCTGGGACATGCCCCGGAGATGGAAGGGATCGGCGGGGAGGAGCGCCCGGGCATCGTCCACCGCCTGGACAAAGACACCTCCGGCCTGATCGTCATCGCAAAAAACGAACGGGCGCATCGCTGGCTGCAAGACCAGTTCCGCACCCGCACGGTGGAGAAGATCTACCTGGCGCTGGTGGATGGAAAGCCGCCCACGCCGGTCGGACGGGTGGAAGCCCCGATCGGGCGCAATGCCACCAAGCGCAAACTGATGGCCGTGGTGCCGCTGGAGAAAGGCCGGGGGGCGGTCAGCGAATACCGCACGCTGGAAAGTTTCCCCGAACACACGCTGCTCGAAGTGCACCCGCTGACCGGACGCACGCACCAGATCCGCGTGCACATGGCCTTCCTGGGATGCCCGGTCAGCGGCGACACCGTCTATGGGAAAAAGAAAAAGACGGTCGCGCTGGAAAGGCATTTCCTGCACGCGTACCGTCTGAAGATCGTACTGCCGGGGGAGACTCAACCGAGACTATTTGAGGCGAGGTTACCGGAGGAGTTGGAGGAGGTGTTGAAGAGGATTGAGAGGGAGATGCAGATGGACGATGGGAAGGGGAGACGGGACGAGAGGGAGACGCGGGATGGGAGAAGGGGAGATGGGGAGAGGGGGAGATACGGAGACGGGGATGGGGAAGAGAGGTTAGAAGCGGCGGGGGGAAAGATCGGGGTGGGGCGGGGGCTTTGGAATGGAGCGCTCCCGCCAGCGGGTCCCCAGCCAGAGCAGCAGGGACAATATGCCGATCAGGATGATCCAATAATCGGCCCAACGCCAGCCGATCAACAGGACGGCAGCATAAACCAGGCCGGTGAGCGAGAGCCCAACATATAAAAAGGTGGTGTTGCAGATGAGAAAGACCGGTGGTCACCAGGCGCTGGTAGAGGTGGAAACGATGGGCTTTGAAGACGTTCTCATGATGGAGCAGGCGCCGGGAAAAAGTGAACAGCGTGTCAAAAAGGAAGGGCCAGACCAGCAGCACACCGGCCAGCGTGAAGCGGGGATCGAACTGCGCCGCAACCAGGGGCAAGACCGCGAAGGCATACCCCAGGAAAGCGCTGCCGACATCCCCCATGAAGATACGCGCCCGCAGCCGATTGTGAAGCAGCAACCCGAGGGAACTGGCGGCCAGGATCCCGCCGATCCCGGCAATAAAGGATTGGCTGCCCAGCAGACCCAGGATGGCCCAACCGGTCCCAGCAACCACGGCCTGCGCGGGGGCAATATCGTCTATACCGTCCATGAAATTATAGGCATTGATCATGCCCACGATCCACAAGAGCGTGACCGGCAGGCCAACCCAGCCGAGATCCAATTGACCGACAAAGGGGATCTGTAAAACATGCCAGTAGCCGACCCCGATCACAACCAGGCCGGCAACGGCGATATGCACAGCCAGCCGCAACCAATAGGGGAGCGGGTGCAGGTCATCCCATAGACTGATCCCGGCGACGATGACAGCACCCAATAAGAGGTGGAAGGCACCATTTACCGGCCGGATGTGGTCAATCCACAGAAACAGCCCGATCCCGAGCAGGGCCGCAATGACGATCGCCAGGCCGCCGGTGCTGGGAGTGGGCACAAAATGGTTACTGCGGTCGCAGGGAACAACCAGCAAGTTGTGGCGCACCATCCAACGGCGGATGGCAGTGACACCCATATAACTTAACAAAAAAGCGCCCAAACAAATAAAGAGGAGATGCATTAAGGCCTTATGGAGATCTTTAAAGGATTTGGCTGCGATGCCAGGTTACTTCACGCTGGAGACCTTCTTTCAATCCCATCCGTGTATTATATCCGAATGCCTGTTGAAATTGGCTGGAATCGTAGGCATCGTCTGCGAGCCATTTCTCCAGGGTAGTGCATAAATCGCCCAGGCGACCACGCTCCCCGGCCATTCTTGAAATCAACCTGGCAGGCGGCAGCACCAGAGCAGCCGGTAGATGCAGCCGGGGGAGAGGCCGTCCCAAGGCGGCTGCCAATCCTTCGATCACGGCGCGCATGCTGCAGGGCGGGGCAGAGACGTTATATATCTTTATACCAGCACCGGGGTGACACGCCACCTCAATACACGCACGCGCTGCATCGCCCCGATACAAAAGGCTCTTCAAGTTGGATCCGTCGCCTATCCAGATAAAGCGGCCTCCTTCAATTGTCCGCATCAGGCGGGCCACATTACCCGGATCGTGCTCTCCATATAACGTTGCCAGACGTAAAATCGTGAGTGCCATCCCAGATTGCTGCGAAATTTCGATGGCACGCTGCTCTGCCTGGTACTTGCTCTGCGCATAGGGACCCTGGGGAAAACAGGGCGCATTTTCGTCAAGCATGCCTCTGAGTAGTGAGACCGTATACCGATACCGAACTGATCAAGATAAAATGTTTGACACTAGCGAATGCCGCGGCGCGAACCAGGTTGGCGGTCCCATCCGCGTTGATGGATTTGAAAGACACCGAATGAGTATTGGCGTGGTTGAAGACATGCGCCAGTCCAGCGGCATGGATGACCCGGGTCACTTCACGAAACAGAGGATTAAGACTTGATAAATCAAGAATATCCGCGGGGCGGTAATCCACATCGGATGTCATGGATTCCGCATGCTTGTCTGTAGCACGTAAAGGCATGTGAGCGGCCAGCGCCTGGCGTAGGATTTCAGAACCCAGAAAACCATTTGCGCCGGTGATAAGTATCAGTTGTTCATGCTTGAGACGCAATTGTATCTCCGAGGCTTTGAATCAAATTGTGGTAAGACCCGATCACCCGCTCAAATGAGTACCTGGCTTCAGCCACCTGACGAGCCCGCCGTCCCATATCTGCCAGGCTGGCCGGATTAGTCCGGGCTTCCTGGATCGCAGCGACAATTTGATCTACATTCCCTGGGGGTACCACCCAGCCTATTTGTGCTTCCTTAACAACCATTGCCAGTTCCGAATTCTCATCGGCGATGGCAATAATTGGTTTCCCCGCTGCCATGATGTTATACATCCGGCTGGGAACTGAGACGCCCGCCATCCGGGGCACAAAAGAGATGATCGCCACATCACACGCATTCAGGATTGTTGCCAAATCCTCGCGCGGGACCCTGGGCAAAACTGTCAGGTTTGGCAGTGGCTTGTCTTGAAGGGTATGCTCCAGCCACTGTTTTTTCGCTCCCGAACCGATAAACAGAAAATGTATTTCGTCTTCATGAGAAAGGACATTCGCAGCTTGATACAGGCTTTCTATATCATGGGTGCGTCCCATATTTCCAGCATACCCAATCACGAATTGATGGGTTATTCCCAAATCACGCAACAAGACATTCTTGCTCCGGTCGCCCGGTGACACGAGATCCAGATCTGCCCAGTTGGGAATAATGCCAATTTTGGACGATTCCCCATTCAGCTTACCGGCAACCAGGTCAGCCATGTCCTGCCCAAGCACAATGATACGGCAAACGCTTTGATATAACCGTCGAGTGAACCAGGCCACCCCACGTGCCAGGATGGACGAATCCCGCAGCATTCCCGCCGCGACCATAATTTCCGGATAAACATCGTGGATCAATAACAGGCACCTGGCGCCGCGCAACTTACACACCCAGTTGATCAGAAAGGGCAGCAACGGCGGGTTGGTCACGACCAGCACAATATCCTGCTCCCTTATCTTCCGCAAGGCATTGAAGAATATGGATATGCTGATCGTGCTCAAATTGATTAAACGAAAAATCAACAAATCCTTGTTAAGAGTTGTCCCTCGACAACGCTGAATCCTTACCCCGTTATGCTCTTCGCGCTCCGGGGCCCGAATGCCACGCTCGGAATAGGTGGGCTGGCTGCACAACACATCCACAGAATAGAATTGTGCCAATCCTTCGGCAATCCTGGTCAGATAATAACCAGTCGAGGTTTCTTCAGGGTAATATAATTCAGAGACAACAAGAATATTCTCAGGCATGACTTTACTGTCTGCCCCATTTTTTTCATTATCTACTGATTTTTATACGGAGGTGGAAAGAAGAATTCGAGTATTTTTCAATTAATCATGCTTCACGGTTAAATAGTTCCCCATTACCAGTGCATCCATTTTCGTCCTCAGAAAACACTCAATCGCCTCCTGGGGGGAACACACAATCGGTTCATTTTCATTGAACGATGTGTTCAACACTACAGGGGTACCGGTGAGTTCACCGAATTGGTTTATCAACTCCCAGTACAGCGGCGCTGACGGTTTGGCAACCGTCTGCAAGCGCCCGGTGCCATCTACATGTGTCACTGCCGGAATTTCCTCCCTTTTCTCCGGAAGAACATTGTAGACTTTAAGCATGAAAGGGTCAGGATAGGTCTGGTCGAAGTAGTTGCCAGTCGATTCAAGCAAGATCGATGGCGCAAACGGCCGGAACTTTTCGCGATGTTTGATGCGCGCGTTCAAAATATCTTTCATATCATCGCGGCGAGGGTCAGCGATGATACTACGATTGCCAAGCGCACGCGGTCCCCATTCCATGCGTCCCTGAAACCATCCAAGCACATCGCCGCGGGCGACAATTTCAGCTGACCGTTTGGTTAAGACAGTTTCATCCAATGTTTCGTATGCAAGGTTATACTTTTTGAAAACCGCCTCAATTTGATCATTGGCAAAGCCAGGCCCGGTATAGGCATCATCCATCACATAGGCGCGAGGTCTTCCCAATACATGATGATAAATATAATAGCAGACACCCAACGCTGTCCCAGCATCTCCTGCCGCCGGTTGGATAAATATATCGGTGAAATCAGTCTGCGGTAATACCTTACCATTAAATGAACTGTTAAGCGCAACCCCGCCAGCCATACACAAGGCTTTTTGCCCGGTTTCGCGCTGCAATTTGCGGACCAGTGAAAATTCCGCCTCTTCAAGCATTACCTGCAAGCTGGCAGCCACGTCTTCGTGTTGTTTGGTAATTTCGGAACGCGGAATACGAGCTTCTCCCAGGATCTGCACAAGTTTATCTGAAAAGAGCTGCCCAATGGTTGGTTCATTGTCATCCCACGTCATCATTACGCCTTGAGACCAGAGTTCGAAATAATCAAGGTCCAACTCAAACGTCCCATCGCGCTGGACCCGCACAATGCGTCTAAATTCATCAATATAACGGGGTTGTCCGTAGGGAGCCAGGCCCATCACTTTACCTTCGTCACCATACTTTGGAAAACCCAACCACTGGGAAATTGCCGTGTAAAAGAAGCCCAACGAATGTGGAAAAGTAATACTGTCTGTCACCTGAATTCTGTTGTCCTTGCCTGTCCCCCACATGGTACTGACGAAATCGCCCATGCCATCCACCGAAAATAAAGCCGCCTCGTGGAACGGTGAAACAAGGAATGCGCTAGCCAGATGCGCGCGGTGGTGTTCGACATTATGAAATTGAGCCTTCAGGCTTTTGGGGAGAACGCCAAGCTTTTCTGAGAAAATGCTGCGCAAATCACCGACCCTGGAAGCATTCGTCAAGCGATCCCGGATGAGATCCAGGCTGGGACGTTTTGAAAGCGTGAATAACACTTTTTGCATTAAGTTTGCACTGGGATCGTCGTGAAATACCGATGTGATCAAGGTCCTGCGGGGTTATGCCGGCCTGTTCCAGTACAAAGCGAATGGCATGAACCGGAAAACCTGCCCAATACTTGATACGCGTAAAGCGCTCCTCCTCAGCAGCAGCGATGAGTTGTGCGTCCTTAATAAGACAGGCCGATGAGCCGCCGTGATAAGCATTGATACCAAGAATAAACATTATTTCTCCAAGAATAATTTAGAAATGATTTCTCTTTTGATGGGATGGTTCATCGAGAATGGGATGAGGCCCATTGTTTACGTTTGAATCCAATACAGGTCTTAAAAACTCAGGTGCTCGCCTGGCATCAAAATTCTCTAAATAAAACCGGCGGCAGGTTTTACAGAGCCGTTCAAAATTGAGTTGAACGAGTTGAAAATTTGCTTTTCATTCAGAGCATGTGCAATGATAATTAGCCCGCTATCTTCTTAGCCCAAAAATTATGATATAGCCCGAATCCTAACCGATCAAATAGTATCAAAGGTAGAACCTGGCCAACACGAGTTAATTTATTAGAAATTGCAGACGACCAACCACTGAGATTAAATTTTTTGCTAAAGGCAGTGTAGGGAATTCTACTTACTACAGTGTAATCTACAATTTGAAATCCAACGTCTTCTAATAAATAACGCAAGCCCTTATAAGAAAAAAAGTTCAAATGCTCTGGCACCCAATAACAGGAATTATCTCTGTATCCAATTATTTTCGTACGAAAAGAATTTATATTGGGAACAGCGATCGCTATAATTCCGCCTTCACTTAGCAATTCTCGTACTTTTTCTAACATCATCTTGGGTTGTTGGATATGTTCTAAGACCTGGCTCATGATAACTGTTTCAAACTTCTTATCTCCAAAATCCACGTTTTCGAACATTAATTGAATAGGTCGGAAACCGTTCATCTGTTCGTAGACATTGTTTTCCCAAACACTAGGATTCACAGCAACCACTGAATAACCTAAAGAGAGAGCCATAGCTGAGTAAAAGCCATAACCAGATCCAATGTCTACCAAATTTAGCGGATCTCTTTTTTTCAGTAGTTGATATGCACCCTGTACCAATCTCTTCGCATCAATCGTGGAATTTGGATAAGATTTTTCTGCTGATAATATTTCCTGCAAAGATACCGGTTTTACCAATCCGTGACCTGAACGAGAATATATAGCTTCAAGAAAAATCTGTGGTGGACGAGGATTTAGAAAACCCGAACCACATTTTTTACATTTCCAAATTGAATATTCCTTACCATCTTGTCTCTTAATAAAACGAAACCTTATATTAGAGCTTTCACAAACCACACATTTTTTTAGCGGAGAATGTAATTGTACTGGTGTAGTAGACGTTGAATTTCCTTCTGTTTTAGATAATGAGGCATCGGTAGGTATATTCGATTTCATTTCTTCTTGGAACAACTTGTCATCAATTGGAGCCATATTTAATTCTTCCTCAAGTAGCTACCCAAGCAGAACTTTCGCTGCGTATGCGGCAACCATTGCTAGGTTTTCATCAAGGGACATTATTTGTTATTTTTGTTCAGACTGTTGGAGGAATTCATAATATTTTGCATCAATTAGGAAAGTAAGCCAGAAACCTTGCAGAAAGGTATACGCAAGTCCTGCGTAACCGTCCAGAAACCCACCGCGTAGTATGTAACGATACCCAAAATAGAATAAGGGGCGGATAAATAGTGGCATTTTGTTCCAAATCCGTTCACGGATCCAGGCGCGCCACCTGCGCTCCGACGTCTTCCTCGTGTACTCATCCTGGCTTTCTTGCGTTAAGCGGTCAAATAAAACGCGCGCTTCCCGGGTCGCGTTACGATTCTGCTTTTCGACCCAGTTTGAAAGACCTTTGTGGTCCTCATGCAAGACACGATTGTTAATATCAAGCACGCGGCCATCGACCTCGCAATATTCCCGCGCACCTACGCCTCGCCAACGTGCGCTGCCGCGCCGAACCAAACGAATAAACGCAGGTGCTTCAAAGGCATGGCGCATACTCCGACCTAAGAAGACAAAATCCAAATGAATAGAAAGTGCGGCAACATCCAACGGTGCTGCGGCAAGAGAGGAATCTACCTCCTGCATAAACAAATCTGTAGCTTGCTCGTCAGCATCAACGAAGAGGATCCATTCGGTTTTCAGCGGCAAATTGTCGAGGGCCCAATTACGCTGTGACGCCCAATCAAAGAACTCGTGGAAGGCAACAATTCCCCCTCTTCCTCGGCGATTTTAGCTGTATTATCCGTGCTAAAGGAGTCTACGATATAGATTTCTGACGCCCAGGATTTAACTGAGCGCATACAATATCGAATGTTGGCTTGTTCATTTTGAGCAATTATTACGGCGGTGATCGGAACCATTTGTGATTTAGACATTAAAATGGCCATCCTTTATTACTGAATTAATCACTGTAACTATTGATCGCGTATAACTATCCCAGGTTTCAGTTGTGGCGTCAAAACAACATTTCGATTTTGACCGTAAGTCTTTAGCTAATATTTGATCGTGGAGTAACCTACTAATCTGTCTAGTCGCATCTTTTGAATCTCGCGGTGTGAAGTATAATGCGGCATTTCCGCAGATTTCACGATTAATCAAGGTATCAGATGCAACTATCGGTAAGCCTACTGATAGCGCTTCTTTCATTGGAAAGCCGAAAGATTCACACAGAGAAGGAAATAAAAAAATATCTGCTTGCCGATAGAGTTGATAGATCTGATTTTCGGGCACGCGCCCAAAATTGACAATAACATCGTTTAGACCAAGTTGTTCTGTCTCTTTCATCAAAGATTCAAAAGCTGTTGGATCATCTCTGGAATCCAAGGTAAGAAATAATTGTACATTTTCGCCCGCTCCCTTTAATAGATGCATCGCCTGAATAGCAGTCTGAACATCCTTATGAGGTTCCAGATGGCTCACATACAAAATCCGCTTGGCATTGGAGGTTCCTTCCAGTTTTGCCTGCAAATCCGATTTTAGCGGCTGACTAGCTTGAAAATGCTCTTTATCAAAACCATGTGGTATAACCTGGAATTGCTCAGCTGGTACTTGCGGACAATATTCCAGAATCATCTGTTTCATCGAATTTGAGGGAACAACAATTGTATTTGAACCTAACATTGACCAGTATGCCATTTTGCGACGTAGGCGCAATTCTAATCCCCAGCGCGAAAACTTGGGAAGATTATCTAAATAATCCTTGCAAAAAAAGAGCGAGTTGGTTTGGAAAATAATTTGGGGAACGGGAGGCTTGTAAGAGCCGAATACAAACATCGCCAGAATTAAACCCACCTTTTGCTTTCGAATAAACAGAGGCATGGAGACTTGATCCCACCATAATCGATTTAATAGTGAATGAATAGTTACTGGAATTACATGCACGTTCGCATAAGGACTGTTAAATTTAAATCGCCGATCTAAACACAGGAGGTATTCGTTGCCTATGTCTAATTTACCAACCGCATCAATAATACCTTTCAGATGATGCCAGCCGCCGCCTTCCTTGCGCATAGCAACACCGTGAATGAGAATTCGCATGGTTTCCTATTATCTTCTCTTTTTATCCTTAATGGTAGTTTCCGCCGTTGGAGTAATAAGCACTCAGCCAAGGATAGAGTAACGCCCGATCGATTGAACTAAATATAAAAGCTTCTTGAAGATTTTGCAGTTGCACTGTCGGCGTCAACGCATAGGGTGGCTATCAAAATGGGAAGAATTATCAATTCTTAAATCCCTACCCTGATAATATTTTTTCATACGCATTCAAACCTTGTTCGAAAGAATACTTCCGTAAAATGCCATTACGGAGATCCTGTGGAGGATGCGTTGGTAAATGATTTTGCATAAATGAAACAAGAAGATCAGCAATCCCTTCTGGCGTAGCATCTTTGGCGATCCACCCGGATTCGAAATTTTGCATTACCTCAGGTAATGCCCCTACTGGTGTTACAAGCGTTGGTTTTCCACACGCCAATGCTTCCAAAGCGATAAGACCAAAGCCCTCTAGTTGCGCTGTAGGAATAACCGACGCATCACATGCGCCATATGCAAGGGGAACCTGAACCGCTGGGACAAAACCCATAAAGGTCACCTTGTCTTGTAATCCCAAGGCTTCGCACAACCGCTTCAAATGCATCTCCAGGGACCCGCTTCCACCGATAATTGTGTGCAGGTTGAATCCACGTTTTTTGACTATGGCTAAGGCCTGCAGGAAATTATCCAGACCCATGCGTGCCTCTAGCCGTCTGAGCACAAAGAATATTGGAACACCTATCGGCCACCCCAGTTGCTTTTTTGCTGTGTTAATTTCTTCTTTCGTTAAGGATCTGGAAGCGTGCTGTATCTGCCCAACCTGGAATTATCTGGATTTTTTGAACAATGCTATTTCCATAATGGTTGGCAATGAGATCGGTTATATATTGTGATAATGCGGTTAGGTTTGATGAGTAGTTTAAAATCGAAGCCTCAAGTTTTCGGATAATTGAAAGTCCAAATAAGGATTTTAGTTTGCCCGCCAATCCCTGCCCACCCCAGGTGATACGCAACTCATCTATCGTCGGGCGAATGGATGGTATAACAACCCCGAACCTGATTTTTGAATAAATCAAGTACTGCAACATACTGCAGGGGGGTATGACCGTGAATGACATCTGGTGATTCGACCAGGTACTTGGTCACAAGGGCCTTAACAGCATCAATATGTTCTTTGTGCCGTCGAAGACTTAACCGGTCCATTCTTGGTAATCGGTAGCGCAGAATAGTTTTCCCATTTTCCACTTCGTGTTCGATTCCACTGTTAAACCGGTCCTCGCACACAACAGTTACTTGATGTCCCCGCATTGCCAGTCCTGTCGCCAGATCATATGCAATGCGCGTGCTTCCCCCTCCACGTTCGCTATCGAATGCTGCCGCGGCAACGAGGATCCGAGTCATACCAGGTTATTTCTCCTATTTAATTCAGTGAATGATTTGATCTTTGTGTAAGCAGTTGTTGATTTATCGGTCCACAGTCTTCCCAGCAGCTTCAAATACTTGTTTCTTTCTGAGTGAGCTTTTTACGCTGTTCAAAAAATATATAATTATTAAGAAAGTATAAGATAATTCCAAATTGTAGAATCCTCATAACTGTTGAAAAGATATCATTTTCATAAGTGATAATTCCTGTTATGACACTAAATAAAATCCTATCCCTGAAATACTCCTGCTCCCAGGTCCTGCATGATATAACCATTTACAAATAAAGGTAATAGCTACCAACCACAGGAATAAAAATACAACGCCTCCCACGCGGTAAGCATCAGCGACCATCCCGGAAGTTTCGAATGAATATTCAGTCCTAGCTCCCAAATAATTGGTGAGTATGTTGGTGAACCATGGGCGAGCTGTGGGTTTTTCAGGCCATAAAAACCGGGGAATTATGCTAATCCGATATTTGTTTTAGCACATCGAAAAAGATAAACGGTCGTATGCTTGGGTGAACCGCCAGAAATGCTGCAGACACCTGAAAAAGGCCGCTCTGGCGGTCTTCATAAAGGCTGCGGGTTTGACTCCAATAAACTTGAAAAAGGATTGTTTATGGTGTCAACAATCGTTCTTTCCAGAATGAGAACACGTTCTGAGAAGGAAGCTCCAGAACTGCGGCTATAACCGCTGTCTATATAAATTACTACGAAATGTGGTTGCTATTGGTGCAAACAGGATTAATAATATGACCCCGATAACCAGCCAGGTTCTTGGTATACGACCGCGAGCATAATAATAGCATATGGCAACATATAGAAAAATAAATACCGCCGCTCTGGTGCCTATGATCAACCCTATCAACAATCTTGAAGAACAAACAAGCAGTGATCCATGCTATTCCCCACTTGGTCGGGATTTTAAAGCAGTAGATCAACAAATTAAAAGTGGCCAGATCATTGATCAGGTTTACAAAGTATAGATAATTTCCTCCAACAAAACTGGTCTGGGAATTTAAATATCCCTGGGCTCCGGTGAGTGTAAAATAAATGTTGATCAACCAGGTAAGAAGCCAGACAGCCCCAAGAATCTTCAAGCGTGGCCTGGCATCATCAACCACTTGCGGTTTGTTTCTTTGATCCCCAAGGCGGATTCGCCAGAAATAGGCTCCCCATATGATCGCCAAGGCTCCCCAGAACAAAAGAATTGTTTTAACTGCCATCTCTCCTTGAATGTTTATGAAGCCACGGACTGTAGAAACGGTAGTCGCGCTGAAAAAGCCAGACATTTAGAATAATCTGGATATAGATATTGAGCGTAAACCAAACCGGAAATTCAAAGAAATCGAATTTTTTCCTGTCCAGGTAATAGATCACCAATACAATCACAATGGACACGGTGAGACCAATGCATGCCAGATCGAAATTAAGCCCAAAATTATGCGGCGTGAACTTGATAATTCCAAATGATCCCAGCGTGAAAAGCGCAACAACCATTGCGCAGAATAATAAAACAGCAACAATCCATGTTTGGATCCTGCTCTTGTGATCAATGATCATAATTTTCTGAAGGCCTTTCGAAAACTCTCAAATTTCATCTTGTGAAATTCCTGGCTTGATTAAAATCATATGATTTACTCTGAATTATGCATCACATTGAGAGCGATTTTAATATTTGTTGGATGCGCTGCGCATAAGTGTGATCGCGATGCGCCCGAATTTGACCAGCTTTGGCAATCCGCTCGCGTTCTTTGTCATGGTGTAAGATAATAATCGACTTTGTCTTTTAGCTCCTCGCGGCTGGTAAAAGTCACGATCTCCTGGTCGGGCACGAACAAATCCGGCAGTGTAGGTTTCCAGTCAGCGATTTGAAACGCACCGCAGCCGGCTGCTTCGAATGTTCGGCAATTGACGCCTTCTATCTCGCCATAGTGCATTGTGTTGACCACGATCTTGGCCGCGTTGAACGCTTTGGCTTTCTCGAGTTCGTGGACTTCACTACCGGTGTAATAGCGGCTTAATGGTGAGTTCAGCCAAAATGGCCAGGGTGGTCCCCACAATTTCAGATTATAACCTTCCAGGCATTCCATCACTCGCATACGATATGGATACATATTGGATGCAGTTGTTATATCACACCCATATTTCTGTAAATCAGTATCTGTCAGCGACACTGGCTTGTGCCACATCGGATTGCATGCTTCCGGTAAATACTCTATTGGTAATCCAGCTTTATCCCGAAATGTTCGCACCGCATACGGATCTTTGAAGAATAGTCGGTGATAAGGTGCCAGAAGTGCATATTGCCTGCCCAGGTTGACAATGGCATCTGGATAAACAAGCACTGCTTTAATGCCTGCATCGCGGATTTTCTTCACAGCTTCCGGCCGCAGCCAGGAGTAGACCGAAATAAAGAGATCGGGTCTTGCCACGGATGGCCTGTCGGGCAATATGCTGGCTGCGATAAATCTCAAATCGCGGATAATGAGACAAGGTGTTTGCAGCAAATCGAATCAGGGGATTTTTATGGTATGCCCAGGGAAAATCACGGGCATACTCGGCAGTATGCCCTAAAGCACGTAAAGTAACCAGTATATTACGTTCCAGCGAATCGGGGAAATTGATGCCAGTTAATATTACTTTCATTGTATTTCAAAAATTCCGGTCCTTAAATTGAATGCTGAAAGTGAATTGCCACGAAACCGATATCGCTATAAGCTTACCATGAAGAAGTATTACACGTGCTGTTCAGTTTATCCGTGAGGTCTATTGCTAAATTCGGCTTTCATACTTAATAGCGTTTCAAAAATCCTCATCGAAATATAACTGGCGCTTTGGGTTTCTGATATCGAGAAGATTGATTTGCTCATACGATCATAGGTCAGATGATCGTTTAATAAATGGTAATTGCGTTCGCTAATTCATGTATATTTCCATTAGGATACACCAAGACCTGTTTCTCCATTTCGAATAACATCATTAAGGCCAACACAACCGACCTTATTACTAACAATTGATGGTATTCCCAAACTGGCTGCCTCAGTCACAACGAGAGGATGGGGATCACAATCCGAAGGGACTACCAACAAATCCCCCGATCCTAGAGCAATCGGAATTTCTTTTTGATTTATAAAACCCGTAACCCTAACTCTTTCTCCGCCTTCTGAAATTAATCTATTTTTCAAAGGTCCATCTCCAATGAATAATCCGATAATTTGTGATTTAATGGATATCAAATTCAAAGCTGCTACAAGATCAAGTGGCCGTTTGTGCTCAACTAATTTACCGCAAAATAGAACTACCTTTGCATTTTCTGGAATGCCGAACTTCTTTTTGAATTGCAATTCTAAATCATTTTTATTAGAAGACAGAAAATGTTTTCTAAATCGAGTAATATCCACAGGTAGCCCAGCGAAAAATATTTTTCCTTCAGGTACTCCATATCTTATCGCATATTCTTTATTATTGTCACCCGCCGCGAAAAATATAGCTATACCTTTCAAAAAAAGACGAATTGGTATTTCTTTTATGATAAGTCTCAATGAGTTTCGTTTATGAAGTAATTCCGAATCACTTATCAAAAGAATCGGCTTATGAAGTAAATTCGCGAATAACCATACTATCCAATTACTCAGATATGAATAACCAAAAATCAATATATAATCCCAATTTTCCTGAATAACGGCTCTCCATAATCCCCTATTTAATAACTGAAATTTAAGGGTTGGCTGCTTTTTCCCGATTATTGGCTTGAGAAATTCGTATTTATAACCTTCCAGAAGAGGCACATCCCACTTTACAGGTACGCCAAAATCTGGATCAATTTGATTATCTCTCTGGCCAAAATCGCTGTAGTAATATACTTTAATATCTACAAGTTTGGCGAGTTCGGAGAATAAAGGCGAAAAAGTTTGTATTGGGTGTGATATAAAAACTGCAATTTTCATTATGGAATTCTCAAAATTGTGTTTCAACTAATATAAGAAACAGTTTATGGTCTAGAAGTACGGGTAAGCTGGATTGTGTTGTGGATTCTTGATATTAGGTCTATTCAATTCAGCCTCGCATCATCGCCCGGCGGGTTAATCGAACAACATTTAAGACCACCGAACGCCGAAGCCACCAAGCAATACCAAAGTAAATTAATGCCCCGATGACGATGGAAGCCAATATAATCAGCCATCCTTCCAGGCCGTTAAGCGGCTCAAATAGCCGGAGAAATGATCTGACCATCATAAACATCACCAGCGAAGCCGCTACAGGCACAACCAATATCTTAAGCTGTTGCTTGATGGGAACCTTGAATACCCTGGCAGTCACAAATATGTTAATGATTGGCAGTGCCGCTGCGCCTGCAAAGCGAGCGATAACAAAAGCGTTCAGACCTAACGGGCGCGTAATTATCAATAGAGGGAACATGACAAGGATTGCAACGCCAACTAATTTTGCCAAGATGTCCGGACGTCCCATCGCCCGGTACGCTTCGCCATTGAGCCCCCACAAGTTGGCGGTGGCCGGTAGGATTGCAAGCCATCCGATCACTACTCCCAACCCCGTCCAGCGGCTTCCATATAACAGAGTTACGGATGCGTTGGCCACAGCTGATACTCCGAAGGCTGTTGGTACAAGGATTATTGCCGTCAACTCCTGAAGTTGCATTAGGGAAACACTTATAAGTTCTCCTTTACGGTAAAGTTCGCAGAATAACGGGTAGGAAATCGAACCTACCACTCCAATCAAGAAACCAGGTATCAGGCTGCCGAGATTAAAACCCATTGAATAGACACCGAGTCCGGCAGTTCCAAAGAATAGTCCAGCTAAAGCGTTATCAGCATAGAGAACGAGCCATGTTTGGGAACCTGTAATAAGATTCCAGAAGCCAGGCTTGAGTAAAGATCGCATGATTAGCCATTCCATTTGCCATTTGGGTCGCCAGCGCACGGATAACCAGGCCACCAGGGTACTGGCAAGGGCTCCTGCTAAAGTACCTATGATCAATGACCATAAGCCCAGCCCTATGATTGCAAAAATTACAGATACCACGGCCGGAACTGCCATGGAAGTAATATTCATCCATAGCAACATCCGGAAGTCCAGGTCGCGCTGCATCAGGGCAGAAGGGATAGAGCTCAGCGCGTTCAATGGCAGTGCCAATCCTGAGACCCGCAGTACATCCACCAGAATCGGGCTTAGATATGCTTGTGCCAGACTGGGTGCCAGCAACCATATGCAACAATAGAGCCCCAATCCTGTGAAAAGGTTAATCCAAAAGGCATTTGAGGCAGCTTGCATTAGATCACTTGACCGGCGTTGAATAAGAACTTGAACCATACCAAGCGTGGACATGATCTGAGCGAGACTAATCACAAACGTTGAAATCGCCACCACTCCAAAATCCTCTGGTGTGAGAATTGCAGCCAAAATGATCGTAGAAAGTGGTGTTACTACCCGCGGCGCCAGACCAGCTAAAAAAGTCCATTTTACTGACTTTGTAGCTTTATCAAGGATTTCAACCCGTGTAGGGGAATTCTTGCTACTTTCCCTTGCGACTAAATCGTCAGGCAATATTGTCATATATTTACTCTGAAATTCATTGCTCTTCCTGAACTGGGAATTTGGTACCGGTATTGCTTAGGTTTCTCTCACTCTAAGATGTCAAAAAGGCCAAAGTTATAATAGCGAAACATAGCCCTATGAAGAAAATTTATTGCTAACAGCCGTATGTGTTATATTCATCAAAACTACCTTCCATTAAATCAAACCACTTGAGCGATTTTTGATGAATGAGTAGATAGTTTCCTTCGAAGAATTTTTCCAATTCCGGGTGCCATCTTTCATATACTTCAATAGTCTCTGAAGTTATCTTGCCAATCTTATATGGGTGACCGCTGATAAAATCAAACACGTCTTTTAAGTAATGGCGTGAATATATCCAGCGCAAGTTATATTCAAATTGAATAACCAATATCCTTTCTGATTCAATTAATCCTTGGATGCCAAAAAGCACATCCATTTCATGTCCTTCCGTGTCAATTTTCATGAAATGTATTTTGTTGATCTTTAAACTCGAACAATATTTATCCCCTGTAGTCCTTTGAATATTAATTCGTTGTCTTCCCAAATTCATTGCATCTTGGTAGAAAGAATTCGTCCCCTCATTTACACCTTCAATAAACATTTCAGCATCACCCTCGATATTTGAAAGAGCTTGATTTACAAGTAGAACTGATTTCCTGAATTGATTGTGTTTCTGTATATTCCTACTCAGGTTTTTAAAAGTATCTGGTACCGGTTCGAATGAATGAATTTCGAAACGCTCACCGATCCCTAACTTCTCAGCCTGTTCGAGTGCCGACAATGTCCAATCGCCAATATTTGCTCCAATATCAAAGAATATTATTCTTTCGTTGGTATCGAGCAGATTCTTCATTATTTTTTTTTGAACCGTGATTTCTCCATTCGTCTTCATATCATTGCCGATGTCTGCTCTGGCGATAAGATATAAAGAACGCCCCAGTCGCCATAAAGTACGCCTGGAAAATAATAATTTGATCAATTTAACTACTATGTTTCTCTTATATAGAGTGAGAAGGCGATTCACAGTCAAAAATTATTCGACATGTTTTATTGAATAGCAAATCATGTTTTCTGTCCAGATCAATTGAGATTTTCCTGCTTCGATTTTGCGAACAGCATTAGCCGCGAGCTTGATAAACTTCCATAACAACAATCGAAATCTACCCAACAAATTCTTTGGTACAGGCCCTGTTTCATAAAAGTGAAAATCAATAAAACCAGCTTCTCTTAGAAGCTGTTGAAGAGAATCGGGAGTAAATATAGTCAGATGAGTAAGATCCCCATAGATGATCTGACGAGGAAATAGCCCTTCACCGTTGGGAGTTAGCAGGATCAACCTTCCGTCTTTCTTCAAGCATTTGAAAATCAATTTCATGAGTGAAATTAACTCTTCTATGTGAAAATGCTCGATGAAATCCAGGGCTATGATTGCATCAATATCCTCATGCTTTCCGTCTAAAAATTCGAATACATCTTTAACTTCCGCATTACACCCACGGTTTCTGGCTAGCTGAATCTGCTCATCTGAAATATCAATTCCCATAACTTGTTTGAAACCACGTTTCTCGAGAAATTTGAGCATATAACCCGGGCCACATCCAATTTCGAGGATTCTGCTATCGGTTTCCAGTCCTTCCAATAGTGGCCCATACTTGTATTCACTCCATGTAAAGAAGGAAAGAAGAGAGTCGTTTTTCATTTGCGCCTCCTTCCCCTTGAATCTTGAAACATAATGATCGTAAAATGTTTGTCTGAAATCTGGCATTTCACTGCCTCATTGGTTGTGTTTTTTGCTACTAACCTCTCCACCAGGTTAGGATATTTGCCAAAAGTTCTGGGGATTGATTTTTTGCCCCACTTGTGAATGGTCACCTGCTGTTCCTTGTTACTAACATCCGGGGAAGGATTCTTCAAACCGAAAGCAGTAACCTTAAGGTGATAAGAGCGGTATCCATAAAATATCGTCCCAAAGTGCTGTCGATTTTGTTTTATTGATGTTGATTAATAGCACTTCACAATCATAGGTGGGTTGGTGACCGGGAAAAGTAACATTAAGGTCAGCCACATGTACCCAAGTGCTGCGTGGACGGCGAGGCTCAAAATCATAAGCAATATAGTAAGGCATTCCGCCTCCCTCCCACACACAATTTCTCCCGATATTGGCGAAGCCCGCTTCATCCCAAAGCCAGCCGGCCATTAAGTAATACATGTTCGGATCCACTACAAGGAAGAAACCCTCTAATGCTATCTGGGGGTTTTCTGGGGAATTATTAGAAGCCAATGCAAGCGTATCCAGTCCGTTACGCGAAACCTTCCTAACCTGCAGACTTCCCGGGGCCGCACCATATAATTCTGCCTTCTGCCCCAAAGGAATGCCATCTCCGCGTGTCCCCCATTCAAAACCTGCATTCGGGAACATATTTGTCACCGTGCGCCATTCCAACCAATAAGGGCCGGCCTGAGTCCAGGCTTCTCCCTCCCTGGTACATCATCCGGTTTCTGCCACCACAGTAGGATCTCAAGCGGCCCGCCGCTCTCCAGGCTTTCTTCATCCAGGTCATAGCCAACCAGCGTCCAGCCATCCGGTAAAGTCACCGGGGTCAAAACTTGATAATTGATCGCCTGCCGGCCTAGAATGGTACCGGGTCCCAGGGCTGCCAATTGGGCTTCCATCTGACCGGCTGTCGATGTTTCACCCTGGGTGCGTAAAAGATGGATCAGGTGCGACGTACGCTTCGCGCAAGTTCGGGGAGTGAATGACGGCTTGTTCCAGCGCCTGGCGCGCCTCCACCAGATTGCCTTGTGCCTCGAGGATCTGCCCTATGGCAATATATGCCCTGCCCATTTCTTCAGGTGACAGCTTTCCAATCCCGGGCATGTGCCATGGCCTGTTCCAACCAGGGAGAGCCTCCGCTTTTTGTCCGCTCAAAAAGAGGTACTTGCCAGCCAGGTAAGATCAAGCGGGCGGCTTGCCGGATCGGCTTGCGCTTGTTCCTGATAGGAATTGGCAAGCGCTAAATAAAAGCCCTGCAGATCACCTGGCAGGGTCTGTCTCACCGCCCCATGCCAGGCCCATTCGAAAATCCTTGACTGCCTCCGGCCAATTTCCGGCCATGGACATTTGCTGGGCGGTAAGAAGATAATATTTGTAATCTTGCAGTAGTCCAATTGGTACCAGGAAACTGCGTCCTGCAGGATAGGTATCTAAGGGTAGAGACAGCTTTGCTGCATCATTTCGGAACCCCAGGCCATATAAAACTTCCACGAGATGCAAGCGGATGGTATTTGAGTTGGGCTGCCATTTTTGCGCAGCCTCAAGCCACTGCTGCGCCCTGGCAATCCGGGTTTTGTCCCCTTCTGGCAATTTAGATGGGTAGCAAATCCTTTCGACTTGATCACACGAGGATTGCTTTAAGAGAACAACCATACTTGCATTGGTCAAGGCTGAACTTATCAACGATCCCCGGAATAGAAATCCCACACCCAGGATAAATAAGGGCAACCAGGCCAGGTTAAAAATACGCCTCATTCAATATGCTCTAAATTTGCTATCTATTTACAGATATCCCTGAGAATACAAAATGCCTGTACCCCCATGATTGGGTTTTACCCAGAAAACAACCAACTTCTCAACGCGACACCATCATTCTGCGCTGTGGGGCTGGATTGAGCGTCTTTGCGCATGACCCGCCAGCCGAGGCGGCCATTCCTTTGGATTAATTCCTTCAGATGCAGCGGGTAGTACAAAAAGATGCGCAGCGAGGTGGGGGGCAGGCGGTACTTCATGGCCATGACCTGGCGGGAAAGGAAAATCCTCCGGAAGAGGATGGAAAGTTTAGCCCGCGTGCTGTTGGCAGACCAGGTCTGCATGGGATCGGGCGGGGCTGGTGCGCTCTCGCTGGGCTGCTCAACGCCGTCAAAAAGGGCTGCTTCTGCAAGCGCCAGGTAACGGAGATCGGGTTGCTGCGGCTGGAGCAGGTCCAGGAAGGTCGCTGGCAGGGGAGCAGCCAGGTATTTCCTGGCAAGCCACAAGGCGACGTAGACGCATTTGTCTGCCCGCCACATGCCGGCACGCTGCTGCAGACAGGCCCAATCGATCCGCGCCTTGATCGTGCCGCAGCGTTTCGGTGAGGTCGCACACCGGGCGCAGCCCCAACCCGAAGGCGTGATCAGCCGCATGGATGCAAAGATGCAGCAGCAGGTCTTCCGGCGAGAGGATGGAAACTTCAACCCCGGCAACCTGCGCGGGCCTGGTCCGCTTCCACACATCCCGAATGTCCACGTGCAGGCCAAGCGCCTCCTGGACCAGGTTCCAATGGATCTCGATACTCAGTCCGACCTGGGCGTGCTGGTAGCCGACATGGCGGCTGGCATCTTCGCCTTTGCCCGGAAGAGTGCGGAGATAGTCCAGTCCCGCCAATATCTGTTCGACTCTCCACAGGTCGGCCTGCCTGACCAGCAAGTCCACGTCCACCATCGGGCGCAGGGCGATGTTGCCGTAGATGTGCTCGGCCAGGAAGGCGCCCTTGAGCGGGATCACCGGGATATCTGCCTGGTGGAGCGCCGAGAGAACCTTGCCAAGCTCATGGTAGAGCAGGCTGTTCTGGCTGGCCGCGAGCATGTAGTCCGCCCGCAGGGTTTGCCAGGTCTCCGGCGGAAGCTGGTCTTTCCACCCGGGGGACTGCAGCTGCCGGTAGAGCAGCGACTCGACCCCGTGCTGCCGGGCCAGGCGCAGGATCGCTGGCCACTGCTCCGGCGCCGCCGCAGGCACTGGCTCAGCCCGCAGCAGCTTCAGGAGGATTTCGCGCTCGGGATTGTCTTGCATATTGGGAAAGATGCTCACCGCGAAGGAACGCGGAGGAAAGAACAAGGAAGAAAAAGAAAAAATTCAGCACGATGGCCGACGGACACGAAGGAAAGAGAGAAATTTTACTGGGTTCCCTTGGTGTCCCTTCGGTGAAAAACTCCCTCTTCGTAGGCTTCGTGGTGAGGTTTCTTACGCCGGTGACAGGTAAGTCTTCTTGTTTTCCTTCCCGGCCTCCTTTTCGTAATACACATCCTTTGCGTCCCCCTTATGATAGTAGTAATAGTTCTCGAACATCCGGCTTCTGGGGCTGACCCGGTTATACACCACCCCCAGGATGTGCGCATTGACGCCGCGCAGCTTGGCGATGGCCTGCTGCAGTTCGCCCATCTTGGTGACGCCCGGCCTGACCACGATGATCACCCCATCCATATTGGGCGCCAGGGCATAGCCATCCGTTACACTCAGGATGGGGGGCGTATCCAGCAGGATCAGGTCACACTTCTTGCCCATCAGCTCAAGCATCTGCTTCATTTTCCGGGAGGTCAGCAGGTCGGTCGGGTTGGGGGGCAGGGCGCCGGAGGTGATGACGGCCAGGCTGGAGCCTTTGACGGTGCGCACCACCTGGACCGGCGGGTTGGGCAGGAACATGTCGCTCAACCCCACCCGGTTATGAATGCCAAACTTGTGATGGATGGCGGGCCGGCGGAAGTCGGCATCGATCAGGACCACGCTCACCTCACCCTGGGCCATGGTGACTGCCAGGTTGGCCGTGACGGTGGTTTTCCCTTCTCTCGGCGAAGAACTGGTGATCAGGATGCGGTGCAGGGTGGTATCCACGCCGGAATAGATGATGTTGGTGCGCAGCGAGCGGAAGGATTCTGCCACCGGGGAGCGCGGCTCGGTCAGGCAGATGGGCCGGCTATCTTTCTCCTTGTGACTGGCGACCACGCCCAGGGTGGGCAGGTTGAATTTATTGGAAACGATGGACGGATCCCGGATGGTATCGTTGATCATATCAAAGAAGAATACCAACCCCGCAGCCAGCAGGATGCCCGCCAGGGCTGCCAGGACGGTGTTGCGCGTCGTCTTGGGGCTGACCGGAATGGTCGAGACGGTGGCCGGCTCCGAAACGACCACGTCGGTGCCGGTCTGGACGGCGGCCAGGCGCACCTGTTCGTAGCTGGTTCGCAGGTTGGTGTAGATGTCCTGGTATTGGGCCAGCTGATCCTTGAGCTGTGATAGTGTGGATGCATCTGTCGTGGTATTGATGATTTGCTTCGTGGTATTGATCTGCTGTTCCATGTCGTTGATCTGTTTTTCCAGGCCGATCAGGCTGGCTGTGTAGCGCTGTGACTGGAGCTCCCGGACGCGGCTGGAAAAGACATTGCCGATCGTGTTGGCGATGTCCGCGGCCCGGGCCGGGCTGGGGTCCGAGACCGTGACCACAAGCAGCTGCGTATCCTGCACGTTCTTGACGGTGATGGCATCCTGCAATTTTACCGGGGTCATGTCGAGTTTGAGCTGGTCGATCACCCCCTGCATCACCGGTCCATCCGTCAGCATTTTTGCATAGGTGCTGGTCATGTAATAGACGTCCACCAGGGTGCTGGTATCCATGGTGCCCAGGCTGGTCGGGTTGCTCACCAGCAGCTTGGTGGAGGATTGATAAATCGGTATGGTGCGCTTGGAGAGATAATACGCCAACCCGCCTGCCAGCAGTCCCACCAGCAGGATCAACCAGGTCCAGGACCAGAACAGATAGAAGTATTTTTTGATGTCACTGATGGATGGATCGATTTGGTTCTGATCAGCTTGAAACATGTTGTCTACCCTTTCGAATGGAATTTACTTATCTTTTAAGTCATTGCTCAACTAAAAAATCCATTTCAAATAAAGTCTCAAAAGAATTAACCACAAAGGCCTCGACCCCACTGAAGAGCGTGGGGCAGGCGGAACACGAAGGAAAAAATAATAAAACAGATCTTCATTTACCCTGCTTAGCGAACCCTGGTGGCCGCCTGCCCCGCCTGTCCTGCGTTTTGTGCAGGGGGTACTTTCTGGGGTCGTGGTGAATCTTTTTACGTTTTTTCTTTTCTTTCGTGAAGTTTCGCGTTCCTTCGTGTCCATCGTGTTTAAATTCTAGTTCTTTTCTTTCCGTCAGTCCTTCGTGTCCGCCTGCCCCAGGTTCTTTCTGGGGTCGTGTTTAAATCCTGATTGTCCTTCCATGCTCCGCCCTTCCGACATATCCCCTGGAAGATCGGTTCCGCTGTCCTATGTTCAGCCTCCAAACGCCAGCCAGCGAAGGCTCAGTGGCTGGAGCTGTTTATCGATTGGATCCGCCCGCCTGGCAGGTCCGTCCCCTGCCATATCCCGTACAATCCGGGACAAGGCTGCTTCTTATAAGTTTAATCGATTATACACGATGGGTATATGGCATTTTCACAATAAGGAAGGAACATCATTTTTGACCAGTGACTGTGACTCCCTTGACAATATCGAATTTTGGTCCAAGTTTCAAAAGCTTTTACCACAAAGGGTCTCAAAGGAACACAAAGGAATTGAAGAAAAGAAAAAACAGCTTTCCTTTGTGCACCGCCTGCCCGGTGTACTTCAGGGTCGTGTCCGCCTGCCCCGGGTTCTTTCTGGGGTCGTGGTTAAAAAAGATCTAATCTGACAATATCGAATCACTCAACGCCTTCGAGTGCCTTGAACCTTTCGGTAATATCTTCAGGTTCACCGATCGCCTCGCCCTCCACCTGCACCCAGGCATGCGCGTTGAACGCCGTTGGAGTCTTGTTTACCCCGATGCACAATTGGGATGGAATGGCATGCCGGGATAACATCCAGCGCAGGGTAAAGGCGCGCGGCAGGCAGGTCATGGGTGGCAGGTGCAAACGGCCGGCCAGGCTGACCAATCTCTGCCTGTGGCGCGCCCAAACCAGGGCATCGGGCGGAACAGGCCCTTTTTCTGAACCCGGACGGGTGAATTTCTCCAGGCGGTCAAGATGCACCCAGCGCAGAGCCAGGTTGAAACCGAGAAGCGCCCACCAGGCCTGCACAAGCGCCAGCCAATCCCGCATGGAAAGCCCCCTGGCAAGTTGCCGCTTATGCCTCAACGATTTCCACGAGTCCATGCTGCCTCAGATTTTCCAGAATTCCATGTCATCCTGCAAGGCCTGCCATAATGCCGGCAGTTCCGAGCGGATGCGCGGGTAGGCCAGCCTGCGGATTGGAATGATAGCCGCGACCTGGCTGCAGAATTCGAAATGCCGGCTGAGCAGCTGCCGGTCAAACAGGCGCGCCGCCACCGTATGGCCGGCCAGGACCAGGGTGGAGTCTCCGGGTCCGAGCGCCTCAATGGAGATCGTGGGTTGCTCGTCCAGGAGGTAGAGGGCCGCAAGAGGCAGCTTGTCCGGGAACCCCGGGCCGGGCTGCTGGTCGCCAGGCAATTTGAGTTGGGGGAAATGCGGCCGGGCGGACAGCCTGCGGTCTTGCCAGGTCACCGGCAGGATGTCATCCGCGGCGCGCCGTACCCCCGGCTGACCGGCCAGGAAGGCTGCCAGGGTGGACTTGCCGGAACCGGATCCGCCCAGGAATCCGATCACCTTGTTGCCATATTCCACTGCGCTGGCATGCAGACACCAGCTCCCCTGCAGGGCCAGGGCCAACATCAGCGGCGGCCCCAGCAGGGCTTCCTTGAAAAAAGCCGGGTCCGCATCCGGCGTTTGGGAGACCTGGCAGACGACACTCCCATCCGCGGCGGTCCAGAAGCGCCCCACCGCGGGGATTTCCATCAAGGTACCGCGACCGTCCCACCATAAGGAGATGGTCGAAAACTGGTCAGACAACCACCCTTCGATCTGCAGCCCCGGTGGATTCTTTGCCAGACTGGGGAGATTGTCGGGTATCTGCGGGGGCGGGGAAGCCTGGCTGTCCACCCGGTAAGGCTGCAGTTCAGGCACTCCCGGTTCGATCCAAATGGTCTGCCCCGCCAGGCGATGGAAGGCCGGCTCCGTTGAATCTCTCCATTCAAACGATCTCGACCAGGCCTTGCTTGAGCAAGTTCTCGATCAGTTCCTGCAGGTCGGCTCTCAGAACAGCCGGATCCACCGCATATTCGTCCAACAAGCTGGTAAAAGCCTGCTCGATCGAGGCGCTTTGCGTGAGCACATCCAGCATGCGCGCCCCCACCGGGTTCAGGGAAAAATACTGGTTTGTTTTCAGGTTGAGCAGGACGACTTCCTCCTCGACCGACCGCAGGATGACGTCCTGCGAGAGCACCACGTGTTTATTGGTATTCTGCAACATAGGAATTATTCGAATTCAGTTCGGCGATAACTTTTATGTTGGCAAAAAGAGACAGACCAAGAGTTTTTACTGGTCTGTCTCTTTTGCTACGGGTAAAGGTCACAATTGTTAAATGCTAAACGTTTCAGGAAAATTCAGTATGATTATCAGGAGCGCGCGCTGGCCTATCATGGCCCAGTATTTTTCCTTGTGTTAGAAGAACCACTTTCTCCACGTCCTGGCGAACCACCAAGTGTCAACCCACGGAGATCCCCCCATAGCACAAGCTCCGGTTTCGTGTATATTTTCTGGATGGGGGTTTGGAGATCGGTAGACTTTTCGTCCTATTAATTTCGGGGATGTCTGCATAGCGCCTCCAAATAATAACTATTATATGAAAAAATTATACCACGGATTAATCTGATTAATATTAAAAAACTGGAATCACCAGTATTTCTGCAGCCAGGTCTCCACGCTTAACGCCAGCCAGATGATCAGGCCCTCCCGGGTATTTGGTTTTGCGCTCCAGCTCGTCCATCAACCAATCTCTGCGCAGATAGCCGCGTTCCAGCACCTGCGAATGCAGCAGGGCTTTTGTGATGGCCGGAAAGGCTTCTTCATAAACGCCCTTGTCGAACAGGGCAAAAAAATCGGTCTTCCCCTGGCGCTGCCGGACCGTCTCAGGCAGCCTGTCCTTCAGTCGCCTCCCGCAGGATCCGCCGCGAAAGACCCGGCAAGGCGACCTGGTCGCCGGGCAACGCCAAGCATGAACTCCACGATCCGACGGTCCGCAAAGGGAAAAACGAATTCCACCCCGTTCTCCCAGCCAAAAATTTGATAACCGGAAAAGCTTTCTGGATAGCCGGTGAAGAACAGGGCCGAATAACGGTTTTGCTGGCCGGGCAGGCGGAATTTCGGCTGGATGAATGCAGGGCTATCCAGCCTGGCAAGACCGTTCCGGCTGGCAAATTGTGGAGGGATCCACTCCACCCATTCAGGGATCCTAGGGCGCAGCCTGCGATAGAATTTCTTTACGCCTGCCGGAAGCATCGCCCGCAGGTTATAGCTCCAGCAAATTCCATTTCAGGCTTTCCTGCCGGGCGGCTTGGGCCAGCAGCCTGGCAGCCTGGCGCACCTGCCCGCTCAGCAGGAGATCTGCCAACCAGTACTCTGCACCGGAATACAGGTCGTCGCCGTAGAAGCCGCTGATCAACCGAGCACCCCGTCCTGGTGGGCAGCCTGCAGGATGGCCTGCACCAGGTAATAGTATGGATCCTGGCCAGGATAATCCCGCAGGATCAACCAATCTGTCATTAAAGGGTCTCGGCCAGAGAGAATCGCCCTTTACCATCTTCGGACGAATGGGATACAGGCGCTTGGCCTGCTCGAGAACGGGCTGGATATATGCGCGTTCATCGCAGTTGGAATACTCATCGAAGACATAGGAATAGCTGCCCAGGCGTCCTTGAGGAGCGCCCGTCTCCCTCAGCACTTCGGCGGCCAGGCAGGCCAGGGAGCTGGAATCCAGCCCGCCGCTCAGGGAGATCCCAACTGGATAGGCACTGCGCAGCCTGTCGCGCACAGCCGTCTTGATCAGCTCCCGGTAGTGCTCGGCGTACTCCTCCTGCCGGGCATAGCGGATGATCTTGCCCGGGTCGACCTGCCAGTAGCGCCACAGCCGCGAGCTTTCGGGTGTCACCAGCAGGCAGTGCGCCGGCGGCAGGTGATAAATGGAATCGTAGAAGGTATTGACATCATCCCCCCATTGGACTGCCAGGAATTCGGCGATCTTGGTTTCATTCAGCTTTGGCTGCACCGCCGGATGCTCCAGCAGGACATTCAGGCGGGTGGCCAGCAGCACGTAGTTCTGGTTGAGGAAATAGTGCAGATCCTGGCAGCCCAGGGCATCCCGGGCGGCGAACATCTGCTGCTGGGCGGGATCCCAAAGCACAAACGCAAAGTCCCCCAGCAGGTGCGGCGCACATTCAATGCCCCAGCGGCGATAGGCTTGCAAGATCAGATCCGCATCGCTCAGGGAACTTGCCGGAACTTGATCCAGCCCAAGGGCATGCATCAATTCCGGGCGGTTATCCAGCCTGGCCGCGCAGGTGATGACGCAGCCGCTTTCTTTATCCAGGCGCGGCTGCGGCTGGTTTTGTTCCTCCGGCGTGATCCAGAAATGCTGGTGGCCCAGGGCGACGTTGTTTTTCAGCCAGAAATCCTGCCCATCGCTTGCCGGATTGGGATTTACAGCCAGCATGGACGCGCAGCAGGGTCTCGTCGACCGGCTCGCCGTTGCGGTTCCAGAGTGCCAGGATCAGGCTCATTGCTAAGAATACCCTTGCGAAGGTTACTTACTGACAAAATCGCAGATATCATCGGGTTTATGGTCAGAACGAAAAGTCCAGGTACCAGCCAAACCTTCGCAAGGCTTGCCACGGGAACACCCTTGCGAAGGTTACTCGACTGACAAAATCGCAGATGTCATCGGGTTCTTTGTCACAACGAAATGCCAGGTACCAGCCAAACCTTCGCAAGGGTTATTCATCTTAAGGCGTCACCACCATGGCCGGATCACCCATCAGGAAGGTGCCCAGGAACACATCCAGCGCATCCGGGTAGCTTGCCGCCAGGGCCTGCTTGGCCTGCAGCTCCGCCTGGCCGATGGTCAGGCCTGGCTGCGTCAGCCGTGGCATGAAGTAGAACACCAAAGGCCTGCTCATTCAGATCCGAAGGTCAGTGTCGTCGACCCAAACATGCCTGCCGCTCCCTGTGAGTCGTTTGTTCAACATCTCATCCCCCAGGTTGTCATAGGTTGGATTGACGTAATAATTGTTCCAGCAGCCTTGCTGCGTGATCAGCGTCGGCTTGCCGGTGTTTGTCAGGCCCGGCGCATCGTAGATGCTGAACAATCCCTCCCAGGTCCATTCCCAGTCATCCGTGTGCCCGGCATAGCTCGTCAGGGCCACACCCGCATTGATGCTCGCCAGCAGCGCGGCATGTGCAGCGGTCACATCCATGCTATCCAGGTAGGCCGTGGTGGTCGTCCAGTCCGCTGGTAGAGTTGCCAGTAAGGCGTTGCTTGCCCCGGAGTACCCCGTATCTGCTGCAAAGATGCCGGTCTTGCCATAGGTCTTGCCGGCATAAGCCAGGGTCTTGCTGACCAGGTTGCCCAGTTCCGCCGGTGTGCGCACGGCGAAGCGCCCGATGGCCAGGTCAGGTATATTATCATTATTCACATCCACATACTTTGGATCGACCGGGGCAAACTGCACCACGTCACCCACTGCCATGTAAATGGAGGGGATGAAGCTGATCGAACCCAATCCCAGGTAATCCTTGTAGTCGTAGGTGTCATCCCCCACCAGCAGGACATACGTCGTGTCCATGTTCTGCGCCGCGTGGGCGATGTAGGCCTTGATCGCCTGGGGATCCACCACGCCGTAGCTGTACTGGTCATAGATATCGTAGAGATTCACCACCTTGACCGAGAGCCCCTGGGCGGTGCGCGCCTGCACCAGCGGGGTCAATCCGGAAATGAAGTTGGGATGGGAGATGATCAGGTATTGTGCATTGCCGCTGTTGATATTGGTCTGGACACGTGCCGCCCGGATTCCCGGTTTGAGCACCGCGCTGCTGCCGGCGACGTAATAGACTGCCGTTTGAGTCACTGCCGTTGAAGCGGGCGGTATATGGGCCGCTCCCGCTGATGGTCACCCCATCCAGCCTGGTCAGGGTCCCATTCTGCAGGCGGTAGACCACCACGTCAGGCATCCGCCAGGTTCTGCACCTCGAAGACGGACCCGCTGCGCTTCAAATTTCAGGCCGCCGTTCACTGCCCAGAAGGAGCGCGGGTAGCTGACGCTGTACTGGTCCAGGTAGACCACGTCGCCTGGCTTGCCCGGTATCACCGGGCAGCTGGATAGTCAGGGTATTGCTGCCTTCAATCAGCAGTCCAGTCAGGTCCGCATTGACCACGGACGTGTCTCAGATCCATCGAAGGTCTGGTCCGCCACCTGTGTCCCGTTGAAGCTCATCACCACGTGGTGGTCCGGGCTGCCTGGGAAATCGGTCCCGCCGTAGACATTCACCTGCAAGGAAGGCGTCGCGGCTCCAGTTCTGGTAATGGTCCACGCTGATCGGGTAGTTCCAACCACGGGGCTGGTGTAGGCAACCATGCGGGTATCGAACCACGGGTCGCCGGTGGTGGATAATTCATCGTAGCCCTTGTTGTTATTGACCAGGGCCGTCTCCATGTAGTAGGAGGCCGGCGTCGCAAGCGGATCTGCGGGGGTGGTGTCTTCGTTCACCCGCAGCGCCGAGGCCTGGTCCATCCACAGGGTGTAGACGTTGGTATTCGTATACAGCGTATCCAGCGCCTGCCCGTAGAACTCGATCGTGCTGCCCGGCCCAAAGGTCCCAGGGCTGTTGACCGTGATGGGCACCGGCTGGCCGTTCAGGGTCAGGGCGATATGCGCCGCGATCTGGCCGGAGAGGTCCAGCCCGGCTGCCAGCAGGTCCTCATAGCTCACCCGCTGGATGCCGGTCTGGCTGACCAGCAGGTCCCCGATCCGCACCACCGGCAGGGGCGTGGAGTCAGGCGGCTTGATGATCAGCGGCAGGTACAGCGTGTATGGCGCTGCTTTCCGGCCAGCAGGATGGTATTGCCTGCCTGCCCGGGGCGCCCTGCGCCTGCAGGCGCTCCTGCAAGGCCTGGTTCACCGACTGGCTGTCGGCCAGATCTTCTGCCTTCTGCAGCCTGGCATCCTCGGGCAGCGATCTTCTGCCAGTCCGTCGGGGTGCCGGTCGATGCGCTTCCCGTACACCTTGGTCCAGCGCCGAACGGCCCGTGCAGCACCGTCTTCCCGTCGAAAATCCATGTCCTCCAGGTAGAACTTGACCTGCCCCGCTGAATAGCCCTACATTGGCTGCAAAATGATAGTCCTGCGGGTCATGCGTGGTGAAGCCCGTCGATGGGATGAGCTGGTCGTTGAGCTTGTGCTTTCCATTTGCGTCTTCCACGTACAGGTTGAAGCCCACGTTGCCCGTCTCGCTCCCGGTTGACCAGTCGATCGAGAGCAACTCTGCCCTGCAGCGTGGCATGGAAGAATGTCATCGTCGCGCTCGGCTTCGCCGCTTATCCCCGGCAGTGTATTGGCCATTCCATTGTTGTTGGTAACCTTTATTGCGCCGGCTGACCTGGCAGGCAAAACCGCCAGCACCAGCATGCTGATCATCAGTACATGGGTGATCTTTGCGATGGATTGTTTTTTCATGTGCCTCTCCTATGGGAAGTGGGGAATTCGAGCATGTAGGCTATTCTTTGGGCCTTTTTTCGTTTTATCCAAAATTTTTTATCGTTCTATCCGCGAAAATCCGCTCCATCCGTGTCATCCGCGTTCTATTTTCTGCTTAATTTAAGCAGATCCATATTTGCAGGATCGGTTTTTCGATTGTACCCCACTTTGATGAAGGATTGAACTAAACTAGGTCTTCCGAATAGAGATGAACGCCCGACGATTAATCTCATCAACCGGGCCTCGTAAACGAGGTTTCGCCAGCCTGCTTCAGCAGGCTTCGTTCTTGAGCATGACCGTTTACGGTCAGCGGACGAGCGTCCCCAGATGTCACTCTTTTCGCTCGAAGGGGTATGTTATCAATGAGTATTCAGAGGTATAAACCTATAAGTATCTACATTTTACGTGACCCCATCAACTTCCCCCATCCGCTAATCTACGCCAATCCACACGAACAAGAAACGTGACCCACATTTCTCCGCCATCCTTGTAGTGACGTATCTTATGTGACCCCTGGCCTTAAGTTCGCGTTGGACGTGGCCTATTTCCAAGATTAGGCGACATTGCATGGATCAGCAGATAAAAACAGGGACCCGGCTTCATTCGCCAGATCCCTGTCATTCTATTTCTTACAATTCAATGGCCGGTCTTCTTATCTAGTACGCCGCGCAGCGTTTTCCAAGCACCGCTGTGCTGGCTGCATTCCGCCGCGATCTGCTGCCAGTTCGTCGAGGTGGGGATAACGCGCTGTCCATACACCTGCATCCAGCGCGAACGGCCCGTGCAGCATCGTCTTCCCGAGGAAATCCATATCCTCCAGGTAGAACGTGACCGTCCCGCTGAGGACCAATCCACTAGTCGCAAAATGATAGTCCTGCGGGGTATGCGTGGTGAAGCCCGTGGATGGGATCAGTTGGGCGTTGAGCTTGTGCTTCCCATTTGCGTCCTGCACGTACAGGTTGAAGCCCACGTTGCCCGTCTCGGTCCCGGTCGACCAGTCGATCGTGAGGCTGCTGCCCTGGCGCTTGGCGTGGAAGTAAGTTCATCGTAACCGGCGTCGTTCGATGCCCTCCCGTTGCCGGCGGTCCAACCTGACTCTACTCCCGCGAGTATCGGCGGTGCAATAGGTTCGAACCTTTGCGGTGCAGCCACCAGTTGTACAACCCGTTACCACCCCGATTCCCCGTGCCCTTTGACCTACATCAGCATCGCCGAACCAACGTCTCTCCTACGATTTACCGTTATGCCGCTTGCGTACCGTACGCCGGCCTTGACAGCGCCGGCGCCTTTTATCCACATAACGCGTCGGTCACAGCCGTTGCCACGTCCCGATGGACTTCGTGCCTGTCACGCCGCGAAAGTATAAGATTGCCGAAATAACTAACAGATTTAACTGTTTGGGCACCTGCCCCATTATAGTCTACAGTGCTGCCAGTATGCAGTTGGTTAACGTACCCCCGAACTGTTCCTGAAGACATGCAGTTGGCCCCCCACCTGTAGAAGTCCGGCAGTCTGTAAACGTAATTGAAGCGCTTGCGCCGTTATCATCAGTTGTAACATTACCAGCAACACTAACAGTTCCGTAGAAATGGTAACCTGCATGGTCGCTACGACTGGTACCGCCGTCCGTACCAATCAATGCTGCCGGCATGGTCAACGTGCGATCGGCACCAACAGCAATTTAAGTTGACGCCTGAACCTGCTCTGGGATGGTTATGGCTCCAGAAGCGGTAATACCAAATCCCGCCAGAGTTGACCCGTCAGTTCAATAGTCGCAGTAGCCGACGTGAAATCTACATTACCACAAGCTGCATTGGCTGTAACTGTAACATCATGCCCGCCTTCAATATAAACATCATAACCCGCTACCGGTACGCTTGCACCCGCCGCGCCACCGGATGTTGCAGACCATGTCGACGTCGCATTCCAGTTGCCATCGGCAACGGAATACCTTACGGGGGTAACTTCGGTCAGGTCCCGAAATTGGTTCCTCCGGAACCGTCGGCGTTAGTGCTTATACCAGCAATAACGGCGGTCCCCCCACCAGAGGTAGGTCGGTAGATATGTTTACCCGTCGCAATCGGTGTTACATGAGTTGGTTGCACTTGAATTCCAGTTGGGTTTCCTATGGTGAGGGTGTTCTGGAGTTCGTGCCAACAACGGTAATAGTGATGGTAATAGTAGAGGAATTAGTCATAGCAATTGACTGGCTCGTGATGTTCGTCGCCGGCGGGATGAGCGATGCTTGGAGTGACCGCAGTGTTGAATTGGAAACCAACCGCGGGCTGTCCAAGAATCAATGTCACATTTGTTCCTGCAGAAAAGTCGCCGTTACCGCTTCCAAGTTGCTCTTGAATTGTGACTGTCGCACTAGGGTTGTCCATGCAGGCGAGGAAGCATCGGCAGCCGTATCAGCTGGTATGCTCCCACCACCTGATGCACCAGTGACGGTTACGTCCGCACTCACTAGCCTGGCGGGAAGCGCTGCCAGCGCCAGCAGCACGATCATCAGGGCATAGGTTATTCTTGAGGCCAATTGTTTTTTCATGTCGCATCTCCCTTTGGAAAAAAGAAATTTGTTTTTGGACAATCTTATTCCGAAACAAACCCGATGCAAAAAATCCCGCGGTTTATGAATGGCAGCCAGGTAAATTTAGTTTACCACTGTTTTTATTATACACCATCTTGATACAGAATAATATTAAAAAATCATATGCCTCGCTCTTCCCTCTTTTCAATCCAGAACATATGTGCTAGAATTAACCACAGGAGTGATCCTGCCCCGATGCCTTCCCCTATCTCTTATCCCTGGCTGCCTGATTACCTCGTCGCCTGAGTGCCTAATTCCTGATCACCTGATTACCTCGTCGCCTGATGCCTCTATTCCTGATCACCTGATTGCCTTGTTGCCTGATCCTCTACTCTCTTATCTCTCCTCCTCAATCCTCAATCTAAAATCTAAAATCCCATGGTCTCCCCCTCTCCGTGTCTCCCCTTCTCCCCATCTCCCCTCCCACCTCGCCGCCGCGGCGCCCAGCCCGGCAACCGCAATGCCCGCCGTGACGGCACCTTCTCCCGTCTCGATCCCGGCCAGTTTGCCCCCATCCGTCTCCAAATTCGTACTATAAATGCTGCCCTCCGGGATCCTGCCGTTTCCCCAAAGCAGGTCCTGCAGCAGGTGCAAACTGCCCGGAAGGCGCTTGACCGCATCCCGCTCCCTTCGCTTGCGCACGAGGTTCACGCCATTCAGTTGGAACAAAAGTTGATCCGCCTCAAGTCCGCTGTCTTTGCCCCTCTCAGCCTCGCCACCAGCCTCTCGAACCTCCTCCAGGACTTTGCCCAATCCCCTCTCACCTGGTTTGAATACGCCTATCGTGACTCCAACATCACCCGCGACGCCAATTCGTTTTTTCCCGTTCCTCAAAAAAGTGCATTTAATCTCCCCATCTCTTCAACCCAGGGACGATCAGACGATCAGAACTCCTCAACCACCCAACCATTCAACTCGTAGACTATCAAACTATCAAACTCATGAACGATTAGACCATCAGACTCCTCGACTATCAGTCTATCAGACTAGCCTCACCGATTCCCAATGGTCCGTCCTTGCCCCCCTCCTCCCGCCCGACCCGCATCTGGACTGGCTCACTGGCGAACCCCCCGTCATCATCGCCGCCAATCGCTGGCATTTCACCGAATACTCCTACACCGGCGACTTCCAGGACTTCGCCATCCTGCAGGAATATCATAAAATCCTCCAGCGCTTTCCCGCCTTGCAGCTCCCCTCTCCAGATGGCGCTTGCCACTGGAGACGGGCCGGGAGTGACCGTCCCCTGGCCGTCCCCGCACCTCCCCGCGCCTCCTGCTGGATGCCATTATCTGGAAAATGGCCACCGGGCATACCTGGTCCGAGCTCCCCGCCGGTTTCCCCGCCCCGCGTCTTTGCAGCAGCTATTACCGCCGCCTTTACCGCAGTGGCCGCTGGTATACCCTCCTCCTCGCCCTCTACAACCATTTCCGCATGCAATCCTCCACCGCTCTCGTCACCCTCGTGAAGAGAGGCACCTTCACCACCACCTTCAACGGAAAGTTGGCTCTCAACCCACGCGTGAAACCCACCTGGAAGAATTGCACCGCCCTGCTCTTCATGCAGTTGGCCCGTTCTGCCTGGTCGGTTAAGCAACGGGTTCGCAAGCAGGCTCAACCTTTTTACCCGATATACCCCATCTTCAAAGGCACCTCCCCGCTCACCACCGGCCTGCCCCCGGGCCGCCCTCTGCCGCAAAACCTTCCTACAGATCAAAATCTCCCTCCAAGCCTTCCCCGGCATGTAAACCTCCTTCCAGTCCTTTCCCGGATATTGAGCCCCTCGAAGACAGCCTGGCCTGGAAAAAATGGCAGAAGCTCGAAAAAGATCGTCAGATCATTCAGGAGGAACTCGTCCGCCTCCTCAACACCGGTCCCCCAGGCTCTATGTAGTCCCCTATCTCCACCGATCACCAATCCTAACAATCTCTTTCCATCTTCCCCCCGCACCTTACACCGAATACATACATCTTTCACTTGACACTGGATCACTTACCCTGGAACACCTCCATCGTCCATCGTCCTCGTCCATCGTCATCTCCCTCACCTGACACTGACCGGCAATCACGCCGTCCATCGTCCATCGTCCATTCGCGGTAAAATGATGCCATCCATGAGCGACCCTCATCCTCCCCTCCGCACCCGCCTGCACCGCCTGCTGCTCCTGCGGCGCGCCGTGCGCCTGGTCTGGCAGGCCTCGCCGGGCTGGACCATTGCCAGCCTGGTCCTGCTGGTGGTGCAAAGCGTGCTGCCGCTGGCCTCGCTCTACCTCTTGAAGTTGATCGTGGAGGCGGTCACGGCTGCGCTTAAATCCACCCAGCCGGATTTCACCCACACCCTATGGCTCATCCTGGGCATGGGCGCAGTCACCCTGGCGGGCGCCCTGGCGGCTTCGCTGGCCCAACTGGTGACCGAAGTGCAGGCGCAGGCGGTCACCGATAGCATGGCTTCCATCATCCATGCCAAGTCGGTGCAGGTTGATCTGACCTATTACGAGAATCCGCAATATTATGACACCCTGCAGCGCGCCCAGCAGGAAGCCCCCTACCGTCCCACCCAGATCGTCAACGGCCTGGTGCAGGTCGCCCAGAGCAGCCTGACGCTGGTGGCCCTGCTCGGGCTGCTTCTATCCCTCCACTGGGTTGTGGCCGTTGTCCTGCTGCTGGCCGCCATTCCCGGCCTGTTCGTGAAACTGCGCTATTCGCAGCAGCTCTTCGCCTGGCAGCGTAAACGCACCGCTTCGGAACGGCAGTCCTGGTATATCCAGTGGCTGCTGACCGGTGAGCAGCATGCCAAGGAGATCCGCCTGTTCAACCTGGGCGAGCTCTTCATCCGGCGTTACCGGGATTTGCGCACCATCCTGCGCAACGAACGCCTGCGCCTGGTGAAGCATCGTTCGCGCAATGAGCTGATCACCCAGTTCGCCGGCACGCTGGCCACCTTCGGCGCGCTGGCCTACATCGCCTACCAGACCATCCACGGCATCCTCACCCTGGGTGACCTGGTCATGTACTACCAGGCCTTCCAGCGCGGCCAGGCCTACCTGGCCTCCATCCTGGCAGGATTGGCGGGATTATATGAGGACAGCTTGTTCCTGACCAACCTGTACGAGTTCCTTGACCTGCAGCCGGGGATCCTCGAACCGTCTTCGCCGCGCCCGCTCACGTTTCCCCTGCGCCAGGGCATCGCCTTCGAGCATGTGCGCTTTGGTTATGCCGGCAGCGATGCGCCGGTGCTGGACGACATCTCGCTGACCATCCACCCGGGCGAGCACATCGCCCTGGTCGGAGCCAACGGTGCCGGCAAGACCACGCTGGTCAAGCTGCTCTGCCGCCTGTACGACCCCTCCGCCGGGCGCATCACGCTGGATGGCGTGGACCTGCGCGAATTTGCCACCACGGATCTGCGCCGCCAGGTCAGCGTGGTTTTCCAGGACTATGCCGCGCTACCAGCTCAGCGCCCGCGAGAACATCTGGCTGGGGAACACTGCCCTGCCCCCCGATGATGGCAGGATCGCTGAGGCTGCGCAGGCTGCCGGCGCGGACACGCTCATCGCGGGCTTATCCCACGGATACGATACCCTGCTCGGCAACTGGTTCGAGGAAGGCCATGAGTTGAGCATCGGCCAGTGGCAGAAGATCGCCCTGGCGCGCGCCTTCATCCGCGAGGCCCAGATCCTGGTGCTGGACGAGCCCACCAGCGCCCTGGACGCGGATGCCGAGTACGAGGTTTTTCAGCAATTCCGCCGCCTGGCCCTCGGGCGTACGACCATCCTGATCAGCCACCGCTTTTCCACCGTGCGCATGGCCGACCGCATCTTCATGCTGGCCGGGGGCAGGATCACGGAATCCGGCTCGCATGCCGAGCTGATGCAGCGCGGCGGCGAGTATGCCCGGTTGTTTGCGCTGCAGGCCGGGAATTACCGTTAATCTTTACGAAGAATTGGCATTTTCTTGTTATATTGTCCAACGTCTCCAGACGTTGGCCGAAGTCGGAGACTTCGGAGTCCACATTCTACATTCTACTTTCATGGCAGGACACAAAGTACACCATGAATCAATAATCAGAGGTCTTACCCGTCGTGACCTTTGTGTCCGTCGTGGTTAATTGTTTAGGAGTTTATATATGGAATATATCGACCTGCGCTCTGATACCGTCACCCAGCCAACGCCCGAAATGCGCGCGGCCATGGCTTCCGCTGAAGTCGGCGATGATGTATATGGAGAGGACCCCACCGTCAACCGCCTGCAGGAGCTGGCAGCCGAAAGGATGGGCAAGGAGGCCGGGTTGTTCGTCGCCTCCGGGACCATGGGCAATTTGATCAGCATCCTGGCACACTGCCAGCGCGGCGATGAAGCCATTGTTGGAAAAAGAAATCACGTGTATCTGCATGAAGCCGGCGGGATTTCCGTGCTGGGCGGGGTGCACTCGTGCCAGCTGCCCAACCAGCCGGATGGATCGCTGCGCCTGGATGAGGTAGCCGCGGCCATCCGCTCGGACGATCCGCATGAACCGGTCACCCGCCTGGTCTGCCTGGAGAACACGCATAATGCCTGTGGCGGGGTATATCAAACGCCCGAATATACACGCCAGGTGGCAGAGTTCGCGCATGGGCGCGGCCTGTACGTGCACCTGGATGGGGCGCGCATCTTCAACGCTGCGGCTGCCCAGGGTGTCTCCGCCAGGGACCTGGCTGGGCCGGTCGATTCGGTCACGTTCTGCCTGAGCAAGGGCCTGTGTGCGCCGGTCGGGTCGGTCCTGTGCGGGTCGAAGACGTTCATCGCCCGGGCGCAGCGCCTGCGTAAATTGCTGGGCGGTGGCATGCGCCAGGCCGGCATCCTGGCAGCCGCCGGGATCATCGCCCTGGAGAAGATGACCGGGCGATTGGTGGAAGATCATACCCGGGCAAAGAACCTGGCGGAAGGTCTGCGGCAGCTCCCGGGCCTTATTTTCGAGATGGGCATGCCGGCGACGAACATGGTCTTCTTCTCCCTGGCCGCCGAGGTGAAGTGCAGCACCGAGGAGTATATGGAAAAATTGAAAGAGCGCGGTGTGTTGATCGGCGCGACCGGCGAGCAGAGCTATCGTCTGGTCACGCATTATTGGATCGATGATGAAGATGTGGAAAGGACGGTTGAGGCATTTCGCCAGGTGTTGATGTAGGGGCGGCCCTTGTGGTCGCCCCTTGCTGACCTTGTGTGGTCGCCCCTTGCCGACCTTGTGTAGTCGCCCTGAGTGGCCTTCGAGGGCAACGTGCAGCCACGGGAGTTAAGATATAATTTGTCTATTCAGCCACATTTTTTAAGGATTTTGGAGGACGGACATGTCCATCAGCCTGGAAACCATCGATCGCGTTGCAAGCCTGGTTCGTGCGAGAATGAAGATACAGCCGCGCATCGGCTTGATCCTGGGCACGGGTCTGGGGGGACTTGCTGAAGCGGTCCAAAATCCAACCATTATTCCGTATTCCGAAATACCCGATTGGCCGGTCTCCACGGTGCAAGGGCATGCCGGGCGCCTGGTCGCCGGTGAACTGGATGGGCAGGCATTGCTGGTGATGCAGGGACGCATCCACTACTATGAAGGCTATGACATGGCCCAGGTGACGCTGCCGGTGCGCGTGATGCAGCGCCTGGGGATTGAGATTATGATCGTGACCAACGCGGCCGGGGCGATCAACCCGAATTATGCACCGGGTGACGTGATGCTGATCACTGACCACTTAAACCTGGCCGGGATGGCTGGCTTGAACCCGTTGATCGGGCCGAACCTGGATGCATTTGGGCCGCGCTTCCCGGATATGAGCCAGGCCTATGACCGGGCGTTGTGCCAGCTGGCGCGCCAGGTTGCCCGGGAGAATAATATCCTCCTGCATGAGGGCGTGTATGTTGGTTTGAGTGGACCTTCCTTTGAGACTCCGGCGGACTTGCGCTTCCTGCGCACGGCTGGAGCAGACTCGGTCGGCATGTCCACCGTCCCCGAGGTGACTGTAGCCCGCCATGGCGGGACGCGCGTGCTGGGTTTCTCCGGGATCAGCAATAAGGCCAACCTGGATGGGAATACTGTCACTTCGCATGAAGAGGTTCTGGCAGCCGGCAGCCTGATCGTCCCAAAACTGGAGATGCTCATCCGTGGTGTCCTGAGAGCGCTTTAGCGGGGTGGAATGACAGCGGTCCTGAGTTTTTTTATTCGTTTGGCCCCCTTCATTTTTGTGCTGTTGGCCCTGGGAGCTTTATTTGGCCTGCGCCGGATGATAAAGGCGCGGAACGAGATGCGCGGGGCGGCTTACGGGTTGGAGCGCGAAATTGCCCAGCGACACACCAACCAGGCAATCTCTACCCTGGTTCTGGTTGGTTTCCTGGGATTGGCGGAATTCGCCCTGGTTTTTTTCATGGTGCCAAACATCCCGGCGCTTTCGCGGCTCTCCACCCCAACCATCAATCCATTTTTGACGCCAACCAGTACCTTCCTACTCACATCCAATGAAAGCACCGGGACCGGCACACCTGGTCCCACGCAAACCGCCATGGCGACCGGTTGCATCATCGGTCAGATCGATATCACTTCCCCCAAGGCGGGCGAACAGGTTCAAGGCTCGATTGCCCTGAAAGGGACTGCCAATGTCCCCAACTTTGGGTTTTATAAATATGAGTTTTCTCCGATTGGCGCGGATACCTGGGCCACCATCCTGGCCAACCGCAAACCCGTTCAGGATGGGGACCTTGGAAATTGGGATACATCTGCGATCGCAACAGGAGATTACCAGTTGCGGTTGGTGGTCACTGATAACCAAGGGAATGAATTACCCGCCTGTATCATCCCATTGCGGATCAAGGCCCCGTGAGGTGCACTATGCCTGAAGTTCAGATACGTCCTGCAGTTGCAACCGATGTACCCGTCCTGGTAATGATTGACCATGCCTGTCAAACCGAATATGTCTGGCAGATGGATGTTCAACGCGAGCAAGGCCAGCTCGGAGCCCTTTTTCGGGAGATCCGCCTGCCGCGTCCTGTGTCGGTACCCTATCCGCGCGCGGTGTCGGCTTTGCCAGACTCTTGGAACCGCCGGGCGGGTATGCTGGTGGCATTGATTGCCGGGCAGGTGATCGGTTATATCCGCATGAGCGACTTGATTCTGCCCCGCACCGCCTGGATTACCGATATCGTCATCTCACCCCGTTTCAGACGTCAAGGGGTCGCCATGGCACTCATTCTTGCAGCACAGTCCTGGGCGGTGGATCGCAAGGATAACCGGGCGCTGATGGAAATGTCAACCAAGAATAACCCGGCGATTTGCCTGGCGCGGAAACTTGGCTATGAATTCTGCGGGTATAATGACCTGTATTACGAAACTCAGGATATCGCCCTGTTTTTTGGACGTTCCATCCGGTAGTTGATAGAAAAGCACGTACCAGTAAGAAAGGAAGGGGTCCATGCTCCTTCCAATTTATTGAGCAGGAATTTCGAAAGGTTTGTATGCTTAGCGGTTGGACGCAGGATTTACTTAAGGGGATTATTACTGTTAATCAAATTCTCACTGCCGGGATTGCCATCACGGCCTTTTCATTATTCTTGTATGCCCTGTCCTTCAACTTGCGCGATCGGGTTGCCCGCTCATTCGCGATCATTCTTCTGTGCGTGGTAACGGTTTTTACCTCGGAAGCATTGGAGAGTTCATCCAGCTCTCCCCAGGTGGTTGGATTGTTTCTACACCTGGAGTGGCTGGGGATCATTTTCCTGCCCCCGGCTTATCTGCATCTATCGGATGCCATTCTCGTGACGACCGGTCAACCCTCACACGGGGGCCGGCGCATTATCGTGCGGCTGGTGTATTTCGTCTCCGTAATATTTTTATTGCTGCTGGCCCTTGGATATCTGCTTGGCCCGATGGTGAGCAATGTGCAGCCTGCAACTTTCCTGCAGCGCACGGTTTGGACAGAGATCTTCACGGTATATTATGTTGTCATCATGGTGGTGGCATGGATCAATTTTGGGCGGGCTTACCGGCGTACATTGACACGCTCCGGCCGCCGCCGCATGGGCTATTTACTGGCTGGAGCCGCCGCGCCGGCTCTTGGTTCATTCCCATATCTATTATACGGTTCCAGCCTGGCTGGCCATTATCCATTCCTTTTTTGGGGAATAGCAACGCTCAGCAATTTATTGGTGACCGGCCTGATCATTCTTATGGCATATGCAGTGGCCTTTTTTGGCGTTTCCTGGCCTGACCGGGTTGTGAAAAGCCGCCTTTTTAAATGGATTATGCGTGGTCCCGTGGTAGCTTCTTCTGCCCTGGGTGTAATGACCATTGTCCGGCGCAGCGGTGAACTTTTTGGGACGATCTACTCTGCGGCAGTTCCAGCCATGATGGTAGCCACGGTGCTTTTATTAGAGCATACGATCACGCTGGTTGCGCCGCTCTGGGAGCGGTTTATCTTCTTTGGCCGGGATCGGGCGGACCTGGTGCTCTTGCAGAACCTGGAAGATCGGTTGATCACGCAGAATGATTTGCGGCAGTTCCTGGAGGCTGTTCTTGCAGCTGTGCGTGATCATTTACAATCCCCGGCGGCGTTTGTGGCTGCGTTGGATGGAGAGGAATTGTCGCTTGTGGTTGCCACGGGCAGCACACCGCTGCTGAAAGATTCCAACCTGTCCGAGGCATTGCAGATCGTCAACCATGCAGGGAATGGGAACGGTGATGAATATACCTGGGGAGATTACTGGCTTTTCCCCCTCTTCCAACCTCCCGAGACCTTGGAAGGCTCCCCGGTTATGATCGGTTTACTCGGGGTCGTCCATCAACCCGACCAGGTCATTTTGCATGAACAACGCCAGGGACTCAAAATGCTTCTGCAGCGGGCTCTGGTGGCTCTGCAGGATCGTCGTCTGCAGCGCAGCGTTTTTCGCTCCCTGGAGGATCTGCGCCCACAGGTGGAAATGTTTCAGCGCCTGCGAGCGGTCGGGCGTTATGACAGCAAGGCCAGCCTCCTGGAAGAGACTCTGCCTCCCGAATCCGATATGGCGGAATGGGTGCGTGATGCCCTGACACACTATTGGGGGGGCCCTAAGCTGACCCAGAATCCCTTGCTCAATCTCCAGATAGTCCAGCAGGAATTTAAAGAACATAATGATAATCCTGCCAATGCTTTACGATCCATTCTGCGGCAGGCGATGGACAATGTCCGCCCGGAAGGCGAACGGCGTTTTACCGGTGAATGGATCCTTTTCAACATCCTTGAAATGAAATTCGTCGAGGGAAGAAAGGTGCGCGATGTCGCCACTCGCCTGGCGATGTCAGAAGCCGATCTTTATCGCAAACAGCGCGTTGCCATTGAGGAAGTTGCCCGTGTTATCCTTGACATGGAACGCCAGACGCAGGCACGTGTAAACGGGAAGGAGGTTGGATAAGCCCATGGTTGACTCTCAGTTTTCCGACCAGGATGTTCCAGTCCTGGATGATGGTTGGTGGGCGTCGGTTCTGGAGGAAGAAGAAAGCCGGGCTTCCCTACCGGCGGCGAAGGTTCAAAAGGCAGAAGGAACCCTGAATCCATCATCCGAATGGGGCAAGGCTCAGACGCTTTATCATCAGGATGAAATTGTTTCATTAATTGTGACAGGCCAAAATCGAGGCGGGTTGCTGGTCGAAGGGCAGGGCTTGAATGGATTCGTTCCCTGCTCACATCTGGTGGATCTGCCTTTCCAATCAGATGAAGATTGCCGCGAAGAATTTCTTACTTCTTATATTGGCCGTACGTTGCGGTTGAAGATCATTGAATGCTCTCCTGAAGAAGGCCGCCTGGTTTTTTCTGAGCGCGCAGCTCGCTCAGAGGCGGGTAAACGCCCTGAACTTCTCAGCACCATTCGGGTTGGACAACACCTGAGCGGTGAAGTGACGAATATTACGGAATTTGGTGTTTTCGTCGACCTGGGCGGGGTCGAGGGTCTCATCCACATATCTGAACTTTCCTGGGGGCGTGTAGCCCATCCCAACCAGGTCTGTAAAGTGGGGCAGCATGTCGAAGTGCTGGTAATGGAAGTGATTCCTGAGCGCTGCCGGATTGCACTCAGCCTTAAACGACTGATTTCCAACCCGTGGGAGACTGCTCATGAGAGGTATCCGATCAATATTATTATGCCAGCGGTTGTGACAGCCCTGGCACCGTACGGTGCTTTTGCACGTCTTGAAGAGGGACTTGAGGGTTTGATTCACGCCTCGGAAATTCCCATGCCGTCCAACCAGGCAGTCAAAGATTTTCTTTCTCCTGGTCAGACTGTGCGGGTACGGATTCTCCAGGTGGATGCTTCCCGCCAGCGTCTTGGCTTGAGCATGAAGCTGGATTAATATGCCGAACTCAACCACGCAAAAACCCCCTTCAGTTCCATCGAATGATCATTCCAACCCAACGCGCTTTTCCGATTGGATGGATCGCCTGGCGCGCTTCGAAGTCCATTTTGGGCGTTTTTTGTGGGATATCCTCGGGGTGTTCCTGATTGCATTTGGATTAATGACCCTGCTGGGGATTCTGCGGCTTTCAAAAGGCAGCCTGCTTGAAGATTGGGTGAACCTTTTGTATGTATGGATCGGGTGGGGGGATTTACTGATCGTACTCTTTGCCGGGTTGGCAGGTTTTCTGGCTTTCCGGCGCAGCGTCCAGCCGATCAGGATTCACATGGATCGCGTCATTGCCCTGGAACTGGCGGCATTTCTGACCCTGGCGTTGGCATCGGTGATCAACGGAAACAAGTTGGGGGTGGGGGATATGTGGGGAGGCCAGGTCGGCTGGGGACTTGCAATGGTGTTCGTCCGCTATCTTGGCCCAATCTGGGGTGGTTTGATCATTTTTATCCTGTGGGGATTGGCGATTTTGACCTCTTTTGGACTTTGGAAAGCGCTTGAGAACTGGCTGCTGAAAAAAGCTGGAGAGGATATTGGTGCGGAGCTGGGAACTTCCACGGCAGGATCTGGCCAAAATGACAGATCGGAAAATCCGGTAATCTCCCCGCTTCCTTCTGATGATATCAATGTATCAGAAGATGCCAAAGATCGAGTTAAGAAACCCGCCCAGAAATTACCTCCGGAATTTCGCAAATCATTCAAGGTTTCGGACCGGCAGGATAGCCATCCGCCCGCGCCACAACCGCGCAGTGATCGCCTGCCCCCATTAAACATATTATTGGGTGAACAGTCCATCCGTCCCGATGAACGCAGTATTAATCAGACCGCCGGTCTGATTGAAAAAACGCTTTCCGAGTTCGGCATCCCGGCCAAAGTGGTTGGATTCCGCATCGGCCCGACCGTTACCCAGTTCGCTGTCCAACCAGGGTTTATCAAGAAGGGCACCGAAGAAGACGCCCAGCAGATGAAAGTTCGTGTGGCGCAAATTGCCAGCCTGCAGAAGGATCTTGCCCTGGCGCTCTCGGCAGAACGCCTGCGCATTGAAGCTCCGGTCCCCAGACGCGCTTATGTAGGGATCGAGGTGCCAAACTCGAGATCCGCGCTGGTGCGCCTGCGACCATTATTGGAGACGGATGCGTTTTACAGGATTGGTTCGCCGCTGACGATTGCACTGGGTCGGGATGTTTCCGGCGGACCGCTGGTGGCCGACCTGGCACGCATGCCGCACCTGCTGATCGCCGGGACAACCGGTTCAGGCAAATCGGTGTGTATTGCTGCACTGGCAACCTGCCTGGCAATGAATAATGCGCCCGAAGACCTGCGCATGGTAATGATCGATTCAAAAATGGTCGAGTTGATCCGTTTCAACGGTCTGCCGCATCTTTTTGGCAAAGTTGAGACAGATGTCACGCGCATCCTGGGAGTCCTGCGTTGGGTGGTGGTTGAGATGGAACACCGCTATCAATTGCTGGAGGCCGCCAAAGCGCGTGACATTGATGCCTACAACCGCCGCCTCCAGCGCCGCAAGGACGCGCTGACCCTGCCGCGCATCGTTGTTCTGATCGACGAGATGGCCGACCTGATGATGTCTGCGCCGGATCAAACCGAGCACAACCTGGTACGCCTGGCGCAGATGGCGCGTGCCACTGGCATCCATTTGGTGGTGGCAACCCAGCGTCCCAGTACCGATGTTGTCACTGGTTTGATCAAAGCCAATTTCCCGGCCCGGCTGGCCTTCGCCGTGGCTTCTGGCGTGGATTCGCGCGTCATCCTGGATTTACCCGGCGCGGAGACTTTGCTTGGGCATGGGGATATGCTCTTCCTGAACCCGGAAGTGGGCAATCCGGTCCGTGCCCAGGGGGTGATGGTCACTGACCAGGAGATCGAGCGCGTGATTGCCCACTGGCAGAAGATGACGCCAGAAAGGGATATCCGGCCACCGTGGGAAAGTATACTATCAGAGGTGGAAGCAGAAAGCGGTGATGAGGTATTGGTGGAACAGGCAATCACGCTCTTGAAGAAAGAACAGCGTGCCAGTGCCTCCATGTTGCAGCGCCGGCTGAGGATAGGCTATCCGCGGGCAGCGCGCTTGTTGGATCAGTTGGAAGAGATGGGGGTGGTGGGCCCTTCGATGGGGGGTGGGCGTGACCGCGAGGTGCTGCTCGATCCGGTTGAAGATGACGAGGAACTGCCTGAAGATGATTAGGATATGAATGTGGTATCATAGCCCAGTTTTGACGCTCGATTAAGGAAGGAATGCCATTTGACTCTACCAACCGACCAAAAAAAGAAATCCTTTTCCGATAAGATGCGGGTTTGGTTCCGCTGGTATTATCATCCCATCGCCGAATTCTTGAACCGTATCGGTATCCGCCCAAACACGGTCACATTGATCGGGCTGGCAGGAACGGTGGGGGTCGCAGTTCTAATTGCTTTCGGCCATTTGACCTGGGCAGGTATCCTTCTGCTCGTGATGGGACCAGTGGATGCCATGGATGGTGCGCTGGCGCGCTTGCGTAATGAAGCCAGCGCCTGGGGAGCCTTCGTGGACGCGGTAACTGATCGCTATTCGGAGCTGTTTCTTTTCCTGGGTTTTCTAATCCATTATTTATTGCAGGGCAACCTGGCTGGCATCCTGCTTTCCTATCTGGCTGCGGCCGGCTCGGTGCTGGTCTCTTATGTCAAGGCGCGCGCAGATGCATCCAAACTTGATGCGAATGTGGGCGTTTTGACGCGCGTCGAGCGCTATCTCGTGCTCATCCCAGGGCTGATTTTTAGTGGTTTCTATCCTCCCCTGGCGCTGATCGCCTTGATCATCATCGCCATCTTTGCCAATATCACGGCCTTACAACGGATTTTCCGCGTGCGGCAGGAGGCTCTCCGTCGATTATCCCAGTCTCAGGAGTAATCCATGCGAACCTTACCGAATGGTTTTGATATTCCTATTCCTTTTCTGAACACCTCCTTCCACATTTACTTTTATGGAATCCTGATCATGTTGGGCGTGGTCGCTGCAGCTTTTCTTGGACAGGCCGAGGCTAAGCGGCGCGGCACCAATCCGGATTACATCTGGGATGTGCTTTTTTGGACCGTCCTGGCCGGGATCATTGGTGCACGACTCTGGCACATCTTCACCCCGCCACCCTCCATGGTGGAACAGGGCATTACAACGAAATGGTATCTGACTCATCCACTGGATATGCTCAACATCAGAAATGGCGGGTTGGGTATTCCCGGCGCGATCATCGGTGGCGCCTTTGCTTTGTGGCTTTACTGCCGGAACAAGAAAATCTCTTTCCTGGGTTTGGCGGATACCGTCATCCCGGGGGTGGCCCTGGCCCAGGCGATCGGTCGCTGGGGAAACTACTTCAACCAGGAATTGTACGGGAAACCGACCAGCCTGCCTTGGAAGATATATATCGATCCGGCACACCGCGTTCCGGGTTTCCAGAACAATGATTATTTCCACCCGTTATTTTTGTACGAGTCATTATGGAATTTGCTCAACATGGCGATCCTGCTTTGGATGGGCCGCCGTTTTGAAAAATGGCTCAAGCCCGGCGATCTCTTCTATGTCTATATGATCATGTATTCCATTGGGCAATTCAGCCTGGATTTCCTGCGCCTGGATGCATCCCAAGTCGGTGGGATAAACTTCAATCAGACATTTGTGATCTTTGTGGCACTGGCTGCGGGCGTGATGCTGTTCCTGAACCACCGCCCGCGACGCACCGTTGCAGGTCCAATCCATACTGAAGACCTGGACTAGAAGCCCGGCCGTTACAATGGCAAAACTGATTTTTCTGGGAACCTCAAATGCCATCCCTGGCGAGGATCATGAGAACACCCATATGGTTGTGGCGGGGGAGAAACGCACTGTCTTAATTGACTGCCCAAACAGCCCGCACCTGCGTTTCCAGAAAGCCGGTGTGGATTTTAACCGACTGGACGATCTGATCCTGACCCATTTCCATCCTGACCATGTTTCCGGTGTGCCGCAGTTATTGATGAATATGTGGTTGATGGGACGTCTCCAGCCATTGAACGTTTATGGGTTGGCGCATACCATCGATCGTATTGAAAGTCTCATGGGGATGTATAACTGGACCGAATGGCCGAATTTCTTCCCGGTCAGGTTTTGTCGCCTGTCTGAAGAAGGTCTGGTTTCAGTAATTGATTGGGATGAGTTCCATATTTTTGCCACGCGCATGCAACACTTCGTCCCAACCATCGGTCTGCGGATTGAATTTTCCAAATCGAACAAGATCCTGGCATATTCCTGCGATACCGAGCCTTGCATGCAGGAATTAAAATTGGCGGAAGGTGCAGATGTACTGGTGCACGAGGCCTCTGGCGCGCTGCCGGGACACTCGTCTGCAGCGCAGGCGGGGGAGGCGGCGCGCCTCGCAAAAGTGGGATCTTTGTATTTGATCCACTATCCAACCGGGCAGTTCGCCTCCGGCAACCTGGCAGCTGAAGCCCGGCAGCAGTTTGCCGGTCCGGTGACGCTGGCAGAAGATTATATGGTATTGGATTTTGGTTAAAAAAAAGAGCCACCGGAAGGTGGCTCTTTTACCAACCCTTGATGAATTGTTCCCATTCGGCGTTCTCTTCAAGGTGACGCCCAAAAATGTAATAAGCACTGACAGGCGGTTGCCTGGGAATGTTGAGAAGGTGCATGTGGACTTCTCCCAACTGGCGGCCGCCTTTGCGATGGTTGCAGGCTGGACAAGCTGCCACTACATTGGTCCAGATATGCTCTCCGCCCAGGTGTTTGGGTAGAACATGATCCACAGTGAGGTCGCTGGTATGACGTCCGCAGTACTGGCAAGTATAACCATCGCGGCGAAATACCTCTTTTCGGGTCAGCTTGATCTGCAGGCGTGGACGGTGAACCATCTGCTCCAACCGGATGACCGAGGGTCGCGGAAGTGCTTGTTTGACAGTCTGGATATAACCGCGACCATTCATCACCATGTTGGCTTTCTCGGAAAGGATCAAGCCAATGGCGCGACGGGTATTACAAACATTGACAGGCTCGAAATTGGCGTTAAGGACCAGGACCGGCGCGTTCATATTTTTACACGTTGGCGTGTATTATACTCCAGAGAATGTTTACCCTGCAGCACGAACAGCTTGCCCCACGCCAGAGTTTTGGCCTTAACATGGTACTTCTTGCCCTGTGTTCTTTATGGGGCGTGAGGTCCAAGGCGGGCGCGGGAATTTTCACTTCGTCCCGCTCATAAAAAGGAGCAGCGCATGCGTATTTTGATTTCCGGTGGGACTGGAATGATTGGAAGGGCTCTGACAAAATCCCTCCTGGCGGAGGGTCACCAGGTCTGGGTATTAACCCGTAATCCCGGTGCGGCCCTTCTCCAGGAGGGGGCCAGGGCAGTTGGCTGGGATGGGAAGACCAGCGCGGGTTGGGGAGAATTGGTAAGCCAGATGGACGCCGTAGTCAACCTGGTCGGAGAACGTACATCAAAGTGGCCATGGACGAAGAGGCAGAAAGGGCGTTTTTGGAATAGCCGGGTGGATGGCGGGCGGGCGCTGGTTGAAGCCATCCAGGCTGCCTCACCGCGTCCAAAGGTGCTCATCCAGGCTTCCGGTGTAAATTATTACGGTTCACGTGACCTGACTCCCGCAACCGAAGCAGATGCACCGGGGAATAATTTTCTCTCTGAGCTATGCAAGGCCTGGGAGGGTTCCACTGACCCGGTTGAAAAGATGGGTTTACGGCGCGTCATCGTCCGCTCAGCCATCGTACTTTCGGCCCGGGAAGGGATTCTTCCGATCATGATGTTCCCGGTGAAATTATTTGTTGGAGGACGATTCGGCAATGGACGGCAGGGTCTTCCCTGGATCCATCTTGAAGACGAAATTGCTGCAATCCGCTTTCTATTGAAAAACCCAGATGCCAGTGGACCTTTTAATCTGACTTCCCCCGTACCAATATCCAGCGCTGAATTCATGTGTGCGGTTGCAAAGCAACTCAATCGCCCATACTGGCTGCCTGTCCCAGCCTTTATATTGCGCCTGGTACTGGGCGGAATGTCGTCGCTGGTACTGGATGGGGTGTACCTGCTTCCCGAGCAGTTGCAGGAATTGGGCTTTGAGTTCCGGTTTACGACACTGGAAGCTGCGCTGGGCGACCTGCTCGGCGGCTAATTATCCTTCGGCTTATCTTCTTGGCGGGATCTGCGCATGTTTTGCAACACATGCCGGATGGTTTTCCAGATGGACTCTGCCTGGCGGGCTGTTTTTACAGGAATATCATGCCGGCTGTAGCGGGCTTCGATGAAGGATTCTGTCATTGCATTCACGTTTTCTTCTTCCTCTTTCAGACTGGAGGTAAGTGAGTGCGCATATTCATAAGGGGTTTCACCGTCCTGGCGTGGCAGGCCGGCTTCCCTGGCGCGTCTCACCAGGGCAAGGTAGTAAAAAATCACCTTCTGGCGAGGGGACAACCGGCGTGGGTTGATGAAGTCCCATTCTCCCGGGATGGCCGATTCCGGACCCATGCTGCGTAAACGCTTCAAACTGTTCTGAATAAAAACACCCAAAGATTTGTTGGCTTTTTTCAGGGAGGCCCTGAATCGATTCCAAGCGGTTATCAGCCAACGTAAGGGCCGAAAACGCCGCAGCTCTTCAGACAGATCACGGTTGTAGGCAATATATTGACGCAGGGCTACAATAACCAGGGCGATCAGGCTGCCCCATATAAGAATCGCCTTCACAAAATCCCAGTTAAATGAACTTATACTGGGTGCGGTCAGATCCACGGTTGGTGGGGTAACCTGTGGTATGGGTGTCTGTGAATCCACTGATTTTCTTGCCAGCAGGCTGAAAATGAGAGAAATGACCAGCAAGAACAACTGATATATCAATGCGGAAAGTTGATATATGAGGCGCAATACAGCATTAAATGTCTCAAGTAACCCCATCCCATAATTGGTGGGCAACAGGCTTATCAGCAGGACTAGCACGGCAAGGATCAATGCACTGTATGTAAACCAGCGTCGGGGGATTTGAACCGGTATGTACAGCCGGTCCTCCCACCATTTGGTTTCCAGGCTGATATACCTTGTCAGGCTGAGCAGGATTGTACCAAGAATAAAATAGCCAACAACCACCGGGATACCATTGGAAACAACCGGCATGGAGATCTGGACTACGTTTTGAGCCGGTATGGCCGCCAGTATGACCACAAACACTCCCAAGCCCAAAAAACGCTGCAGGATCACGGTGTGGACCGGGGTCGTTTTGAACCGTTCATCCAAAATGGAAGCGTCTTCCGATCCCAGCAGGGACAAATCTTTGGCGAACAGATAGCCTCCCCACCAGGATGCAAGTGCCGGCAGCAAAGTGAGAAGGTATTGACTGGTTAATATATTGAACGGGAATTGAACCGGCCAGAGTAAAAAGCTACTCCAAAGGCCCGTCGAACCAGCATGCAGGTCGGCAAATATCTTCAAGATCAACAGCAGGATAAACAGTTCCGTTCCACGGTAATAGGCGATCTGCCTTTGTGCAGTTGGCAGTTGTTTTACCAACCAGAACGAGAAGAAGGCCTCCACCACCACCAGCGCACAGACAACGACCACGCCGCGTGTATCCCAGGCGGGGAAGAGCCATCTTAGGAACAGGACAAAAGTGACCGCGAAACAGATCACCATGCCACAAGCGGCTACATAGCTGGCATAAACCAACCAGGCCTGCCTGCCGGTGGGTAGGTCGGAGGCTTCGGTCATTTTTGTCTCCAGTTATCCAGGCTTTTCTCATTCGGAAAAGCGTAGATCGGAAAACCAAAGCGCCTGGCATGCTGGCGAGCCGATCTGGTATTGGCGCCCAGGCCAGTGATGATCATAACTACATTTTGCCCTCGGCGTTGGATCTGGAAAATTGCGTCGAACAAAGCTTCGTCAATGGAGCCGCTGATGATCACAACCGTCGTTCCCCAGGGTAGATTGGGTGTTTCTTTGTTGAGCATATCAGTCAGTGGACGCGCTGAGCCAGACTGGATGCGCGCCAGGAGATTGAGAATGTGGACAAGCTGCCCGCGTCCTTTTCGAGACGTTATGGTTTGAAGAGTCTGTTCTTTTGTATTTGGATCAACCCCGTTTGTTATCAGACCAACGGATTGTTTTTGGATGATCGCCCAGTTCGCCAATGATGCCGTGACAACAATCGCCAATTCGGTCGCATCAATGCGATGCCTAGCTCCATATTCGGATGCATTCAAGTTCAGGAAGATGACAGTTTGCAGAGCAATGGAAGGTTCGAATTGCTTGACCTGCAGACGTCCGGTGGAGGCGCTGGCTTTCCAGTCCACCCTCCGCAAGGAATCGCTGGCCACATAGTCGCGCTTGCCGCGTATGCGCACCGGATCTTCGAAAATGGGTAGATGATGGCGTAGCGTTCCCAAAGGCGAACGGGATGGAAGTTTAGCCTTTGTAAGAGGCAAAATACGCGGATAGACTGTAATGAAATCGGATTGCTTCTCCAGCTCCTGAATATCAGCCAGGCCGAGGGTGTCGCCAAGCTTGGTCGTGAATGGGCCGACCGGATAATAGCCGCGTTTGTACGCCCCCAGCTTATATACGATCTCTGTCTGGCCATGCGGACCCAGGCTGAGGACGCGTTTTATCGAACTCCCTGCGGCAAGCTGAACCGGGAGGCTTTCATACACAAGCAGCCATGGGATGGGCAGCCAGCCCTTATTGCGGATTTCCAAATGTACTGTGATTTCTTCTCCCCAAAAGGCGCGTTTTTCAAACTTTCGTTCACATGAGATATTACGGGCAGACTGGCGCGTCCAAACCAGGCTGATAATATAAATTCCCAGGAACAGGTAAATGATTGTAAGGGCAAACCCACCCTTTACCAAGGCTATGCTTACAAGCAATACTGCCAGTAGAATAACCGCTTCAGTAAGCAATTTTCACTACTTCTTAAGCGAGCCGAGCTCCAGGGGCGTGTTGTTGAGCAGGTCCTTGATGATTGCGGCCGCGCTGTGCCCGCGCAATTCGGCTTCGGATGTGACGATCAGGCGGTGTGTTAAGGTAACCGGTACCAGATATTTGATATCATCCGGGATAACATGGTCGCGCCCGCGCAGAGCTGCCAGGGCCTGGGAGGCTTTGAATAGCGCCAGACTGGCGCGCGGGCTCGCGCCAAGTGCCAGGTCCGGGTGGTTGCGAGTGGCGGAGACAAGGCGGATAATGTAATCCTGGAGGGTATCGTCGACGTGCACTTCCCAGACTTCTTTCTGGAATTCTGTCAGTTGGTTCCCATCCACCACAGTGTGCAGGGTATTGATGGGATGTTCGCGTTGCAGATGGGTCAGCAGAGTCTTCTCATAGACAAAAGCCGGGTAACCGACCGCGATACGCATCAGGAAACGATCGAGCTGGGCTTCAGGAAGTGGGAAGGTGCCCTCATACTCGATCGGGTTCTGGGTGGCCATAACCAGGAATGGGCGCGGCAATGCATGCGTGATGCCGTCCACCGTGACCTGCTGTTCCTGCATGGCTTCCAGGAGAGCCGACTGCGTACGCGGGGTGGCGCGATTGATTTCGTCGGCGAGCAGAATATTGACAAAAACCGGGCCGCTGCGGAATTCAAACTGGCCACTCTGCTGGTTAAAAACCGAAACCCCGGTTACATCATTGGGCAGGAGGTCAGGAGTGCACTGCAGTCGCTTAAATTGTCCGCCCAGAGTAATAGCAAAGGCCCGGGCAAGCATGGTTTTCCCTACACCAGGAACATCCTCGATCAGGATGTGCCCATCACATAACAAAGCGACCATCACAAGTTCGATGGCCTCGGGTTTTCCAATGATCACTTTTTCAACATTTCGGGTGATTTGGGTGGCGAATTCCTGAATCCGGGACATAATGCCTCCGCTTTGATGATACCATGTTTTCAATCCAGGACTGGATCGTGAATCCATATCTGTCCGGAAATTTATACAAGAAGCAGTTAAGGAAGTATAATTCTGGGAATTATGGACCAAACCTCCTCCTTAGTTCAAATAAAAGGCATTCGAGACGGTTTGCTGATCACTCTATCAGGTGCAGCATGGCCGGAACTGGTGGCGGCTTTCATCGACAATATTGAAAACAGGTCAGCGTTCTTCCGGGGTGGGCGGGTTACGCTGGATGTGGGCTCGCAAGAGTTGCGTGTAGCTGATTTGTCGGCTTTGCGGGATACTCTATCAGAACGGGGCGTTTCCCTTTGGGCGGTCTTGAGCGAATCTCCGATCACCGAGAGGACCGCACAGAATCTGGGATTGGCAACGCGCCTTTCAAAGCCGCGCCAGGTGGAAGTTCCGGAAATCGTCAAGCCACCGCCAGAGGACGCCGCCAAATGGGTCAGAGGCCCACTTCGCTCTGGTATGCGGATTGCATACAATGGTAATGTGGTCATAATGGGTGACGTCAATTCCGGCGCGGAAATTGTTGCCGGTGGAAGTATTATTGTCTGGGGGCGCTTGCGCGGCGTGGTGCATGCCGGTGCTCAAGGGGACGAAAACGCAGTTGTTTGTGCATTGGAGTTGGCTCCCACACAATTGCGCATTGCCGGTGAGATTGCCATTTCGCCGAAGAAACCAGGTAAAAGCCAGCCAGAAGTGGCCCGGTTGCAGGATCGAAAGCTGACAGCCGAACCCTGGCATGTGTTGACGGGAAGGTGAAATGACTGCGAAAGTAATCACAATTGCTTCAGGAAAAGGCGGGGTTGGAAAAACAACCTCAGTTGCCAATATTGGTGTTGCCCTGGCTGCGCGCGGCCAGAAGGTGACCTGCATTGATGGCGATATCGGCCTGCGAAACCTGGATGTGGTTCTGGGCTTGGAGAATCGCATCGTTTACGACTTGGTGGATGTGATCGAAGGCCGCTGTCGTTTGCGTCAGGCCATGATACGGGACAAACAATTGCCTGACCTTTACCTCATCCCGGCTGCACAGACGCGCGATAAAACGGCAGTCTCGCCGAGTGACATGGTGCGTTTGTGTGATGAACTGCGTCCGGAAGTGGATTGGATAATAATCGATTCTCCAGCCGGCATCGAGCGCGGCTTTAAAAATGCCATAGCAGCCGCCGACCGGGTGCTGGTCATGACCAACCCCGAGATTTCGGCGGTGCGTGACGCAGATCGGGTGATTGGTTTGTTGGAGGCCGAAGGGAAAGGTCCGGCGGCTCTGATCATCAACCGGCTGAACCCGGCCATGGTCAGACGCGGTGACATGCTTTCCGTCGATGATGTTCTTGACCTGTTGGCGATTGAATTGATCGGGATTGTGCCCGAGGATGATTATGTCGTTGTGGCTTCAAACAAAGGACTGCCGCTGGCATTGGATGGAAGAAATAAGGCTGGGAAGGCATTCCAGAACATTGCACTGCGGTTAATGGGAGAAAAGGTGCCATTCCTTGACCTGGAGACACAGAATGTATTTCAACGGCTCTTGTGGAGGAAGTCATGATGTCTTTCCTTTTTGGACGCAAGAAAAGCGCCAACAGTGCCAAAGAACGCCTGCAACTTGTTTTAATACACGACCGGACAGACCTTACTCCTGCCGAATTGGAATCTCTCAAGGACGACCTGATCGAAACCATCTCACGTCATATCGCTATTGATCCGATGGCTGTGAATATTAACATGGCACGGGATGGGCGCGAACAGCGTCTGATAGCCGACATCCCCCTCAAGAGCGCAACCCGCAGGCGGGCACGTTAGCCCGGGTGCAAAGAAAAACCTCTATCCACCATGTTCCGTAGCAATTTCTGGCGCCATTTCGATTTCTGGCTGCTGGGGGCGGTCATTATAGCCCTGGTATTCGGTGTAACCATGATCCGTTCTGCGATTGCCGGGAACGAGAACCTGGCGAACCTGGTACCACGCCAGATGATATTTGGCGGAATTGGGTTTGTGTTCATCATCCTGGCCGCTGCGATCGATTACCGCTTTTGGTCAGGGGCGATTGTGCCCATGTATTTCGTGATCGTTGTATTTCTGCTCTTGCTTTTTATCGTTGGCGGGACCCGCTTTGGCGCTACGCGTTGGATCGAGACTGGATTAATTTCCATCCAACCCACTGAGCTGGCAAAGATTGTTTTCATTCTGGCGCTGGCAAATTTTTTCGACAAGAACATCGATGCAAGGCGAAACTGGGGCTGGTTGCTGAAAAGCCTGATCATCGCTCTTGGCATAGCTGGACTGATCTTCATCCAACCAAACCTGAGCAATGTTATCGTTGTCATGATTTTGTGGGCAGCCATGACCTGGGTAGCCGGACTACAGCTGAAGCAATTGGGGATCCTCCTTTTGGTGGTCCTTGTACTGGCAGTGGTAGCATTTTCTTTCTTTCTTCAACCCTACCAACGCTTGCGCATAACAAATTTTATTTTCCCGCCTGAAAATGCCAGTTATGGCGCTACGTATAATGTATCCCAGGCCCTGGCTGCACTGGGCTCGGGTGGCTGGGTGGGTAATGGCTATGGACATGGAACGCAGACCCAGTTGCGTTTCATGAAGGTCCGCCACAATGATTTTATTTTCTCGGTGATCGGCGAGGAGCTGGGACTTGTTGGTGCGCTCTTCGTGCTTTTCTTGATTGGGTTTATCGTTTATCGCTGCCTGCGCGCCGCGCGCCTGGCACGCGACCCTTTTGGATCCATGATCGGGTACGGAGTTGCCATTCTCATCTTCTTCCAGGCGGTGGTCAACATTGCCGTGAACCTGAACCTGATCCCGGTGACTGGCATACCGCTCCCATTTATCAGTTATGGAGGCAGCGGGTTGATCTCCCTGATGCTGGGTATTGGGCTGGTCGAGAGTGTGGTCTTGCGTCATAAGCCGATCGATTATTAGAGAAATGGATTTATTATCCGCTAATCTGCGCAAATCACCGCTAATTTTAAAGAATTCGTGCAGATTGGCGGATCCCATATTTTTTTGATACCATCCTGAGGATTGTTATTTTGAACCAGAAACCTGTTCGTACACGTTTTGCTCCTTCACCCACCGGGCGCATGCATATCGGCAATGCCCGCTCTGCACTTTACCCTTTCCTGCTGGCGCGCCACACAGGTGGGGACTTCATCCTGCGCATCGAGGATACGGACCAAAAACGCTACAGCCCGACTGCAGAACAGGAATTGATTGACGGCCTGCACTGGCTGGGCATGGATTATGACGAAGGCCCTGATATTGGCGGTCCGCATGGACCCTATCGCCAGACCGAGCGGCGGGCCGTCTATACGGAGTATGCCTGGAAGCTGGTCGAACTGGGGCATGCCTTCCCTTGTTTCTGCACCCCCGAAAGGCTGAACCGGGTTCGCCAGGAGCAGATGAAGAACAAGCAAAACCCGCGTTACGATGGCACCTGCCGGAACCTGGATCCGGATGATGCCCGGCGGCGTGCCCTGGCAGGCGGGCAGCATGTTATTCGCTTCAAGATGCCCAAGGAAGGTTCCATTACCGCCACCGACCTGCTGCGAGGAACGATCGTCACAGAGAATGCCGCGCTGGATGATTCCGTCCTGCTTAAATCGGATGGTCTTCCAACTTATCATCTGGCTGCAATGGTGGACGATCATTTGATGGAAATAACCCATGTCATACGCGGTTCCGAGTGGCTGCCTTCCATGCCGCTGCATGTGCACGTCATCCGTGCTTTCGGTTGGGAGGAGCCGATCTTCGTGCATCTGTCGATCTTCTTGAAGCCCTCCGGGAAAGGCAAATTAAGTAAACGGGACACGGAATTGGCCATGAAAGATGGCTATTCCATTTTTACGGGTGACATGAAAGAGCTGGGATATATCCCCGAAGGTGTGCTGAACTGGATCGTGCTGATGGGCTGGGGCGTTTCGGAAGATGAAGTGATGAGCTTGACTGAGATGATCGCCCGGTTTGATGTGACCAACCTGACGCCCTCCCCGGCAGCGGTCAATTTTGCCAAGCTGGATCACTTTAACGCCACCCATATCCGCCGGTTGACAACCGCTGATCTGGCAGCACGCATCAAACCGTATTTCATCAAAGAGAACCTTGAAGTGGACAATGACACTTTGCTGAGGGTCATCCCGCTCATCCGTGAGCGGCTGGTCACCCTGGATGACTGCCTGCCTTTTGCAGCCTGGTTCTTCAAGGAGAGCGTGAGCCCCAGGCCCGAGGATCTGATCGCGAAGAACCTGAATGCTATACAATCCGCAGAGGTGGCGCGCAAAGCCTACGCGGTACTATCGGCGCTGCCAGAGGTCACATCTGCAATAGCCGAACCGCCCATGCGGGCGCTGGTGGAGCAGGTTGGCCTCAGTCCCAGCCAGGTCTTCGGCATTTTACGCATGGCAGTGACGGGACAGACCGTCAGTCCGCCCCTTTTTGAGAGCATGGAGATTGTGGGGAAGGCAAAAGTGCTCGAAAGATTGAAGCAGGCCATTGGGATTCTGGATACGCTTTAGCGCTGTTCACGCTTGACGCCGGATCTCTAAACCAGATTTAGAATGGTCAAATGGTTTTAAATCGATGCAAATACTTCCATGAGCCGATTGAGCACCATTTCGCTCCACTATCCAAGGATTGTTCTTCGAGATCATATCAGTATAGGAATTTAATAATTCCATAATGATCAGAACGGCCCGTAGCCGAAGGCCACAGCCAATACCAGGAAGACCACCGTTGCCAGGAAGATCCACAACCAGAGCGGCAGCAGGAACTTGACCCACTTGTGATAGGGGACAACCGTCAGGCTGAGCGTGATCAGCAGGGCTGCATTGGTCGGGTAGACCAGGTTGGAGAAGCCATCCCCAAAGCAGTATGCGCTGACGGCGATCTGGCGGTTGACGTGCACCAGGTCGGCCAGCGGGATTATGATTGGGACAAGCAGCAGGGCCTTGGCCGAGCCGGAGGTGATGAAAAGCTCCATGACCAGGGTCAGGCCATAAATCATCAAAGCGGCCACGAAGGGATTGACATTCGTGAAGGCGGTTGAGGCCCAGTGCAGGATGGTATCCAGGATGCCGCCCATCTGGACGATATAGCGCACGCTGGCGGCCATCATCAGCAGAGGCACGGCGGGAGCGATCCCAAGGAAACCATCCCAGACGGCTTTCCAGACTCTCCGTCCCACGCCGGCCATCAACCCGGCGCCGATCCCGCCGATGACAAATAGCAAACCGGTGAGCGGCAAGGCGTAATCGGAAAGGAAGCTGACGAAGGGCGAGGCGATGAGGATAGCCAGGATCAAAGCGAAAAAGGTCGCCAGAAAGATGATCGCCCTGCGCATGCGCGGGTCATCGGTTTTATCCACCTCGAAATTTCTCAGGCGCAGGCGCTCCTTCTGATCTTCCTGATAAACCGGGCTGGCTTCAGGATGCCTGTCAATCTTCCTGGCATATGCCCGCAGGAACAATGCCAGGATGGCGTAGCCTGCCACAAACAGGATCACGCGCGGCAAGGCTCCCGAGAAGAGCGGCAAGCCGGCCAATTTTTGCGATACGCCGATGGTGAACGGGTTGAAGACCGCCATGGAGAAACCGACATTGGTGGCCAGGATGGACATGCCCAGCCCCACCAGCGAGTCCCAGCCCAGCGAAAAGGCCAGGGCGATGATGATCGGTACCAGCGGGATGACTTCCTCGAAGATCCCGAAGAAAGCCCCGAGCGCCATGAAGAAGAAGGCGATCACCATCAGCAGGGCGTACTTGCGCCCGCCAAAAGCCTTGATGATGCGCGAGATGACCGACTTGAGGATGCCGCTCTTATCCATCACGGCGAACGCCACACCGACCAGCAGGATGAAGAGGATGATGGCGATGACGGTAATGTTGCCTTCCGCCCCGAGTACTTCAAAAGGCGCCGTGAACCAGCGCCAGATTGGATAATCAGGCCTGTCTGTCAGTTGGAAGGAGGTCGCATCGATGACCTGGCGGCCATCCTGTTCAACCCTTGCATATTGCCCGGCCGGGACCACCCGGGTGAGAATGCCGGCGGCGATCATCAGGACAAAGATGATCACAACCGCCTGGATGAATGCTTTCGTGCTGATCTGTGCTCCGGATTTCTGTTCTGCCATGCAAGTCTCCTGTAATGAAGGAATTAATCAGTCGATAAGCAATATTTTTTCGAAATCTAAGCAAATATTTGTGCGAGTATATCAGGGATTTAACCCTTCATCCTTGCGAAGGTTATTCCAGGGATAATTAGAATTATTCAGAAAACCTTACCAAGGATCTTCGTTTGGATATGATCTCCCCGTGTCAAGCCAAAAGATAATGTTACTCAACGGCAACCGTTCTCTCAAATGATAATGTTACCGAAGCATCCTCTCCTTTCGTAGTGGGAGTAGTGAGCGGAGCAGTAGTAGAGTCTGTGGAAAAGTGGGCAGTGCTTTTCTGTCCACTTTTCCACAGGCTGATGGTTTGGTGGACATCTTCAGGGATACCCTCATGAGCATTGGGCAAGGCGAAGAGGCGGTCGAGCAAGTCATGGATTTCTTGGCGAAGGGAGCAAGGGTTGGTTGCGTTTCGTAGGTTATGTAAGCGTTGTATCAATTCTGGCTGGAGGATGCCTGCCTTGCAGAGGCGGTCAAATGGGGGGAGAGGTGTGCCATAGATGCGCTTGATCCGTTTGGTTTCAGGATCAATGATCTTTTCGGTCAGGCGCATGACTGGCTGGAAGAAGTTGTGATAGAGCGAGAGCTTGTCATAGAGTTGGTTGAGCAGGTTGGTTTGGGCAATCGTGTCCAGACGTTGATAACCAAGGTAGGCCCGCACCAGGCTGGAGTTATTCTCTTCGACGAAGCGGTTGTCGTTTTTGTGATACGGGCGGCTGCGGCTGAGGGAAGCCTGGGAGATATGTTCTCCCCAGAAGTGGATCATCAGGTCGTTGAGGAACTCGACGCCATTGTCGGGATGAAGTTCCAGGATGGGGAAAGGTAAGCGATGTTGAATATGCTCGAAACCATCCTGCATGACCAGGTAACTGCGCCCCAGGGTGGCGACCGGTTCACACCAACCCGTGGCTACATCCGTCATCTGCAGGGTGTGAAGGTACTGGCCGGAAGGGCTGATCCCACAATGATGCACCAGATCCACTTCAAAGTGCCCCGGCTGCGCCTCCTGGTTGGGAATCCGTCTCATCGGGATATGGGCTGGAATATGCCTCGGAGTCGCTTGCGTTCTCGAACGATAAGCTACCCGCTCGGGCTTGGCTAGGTTGGGTGGCACCATCCGCCGAACTGTCGAGACACTCACTCGCACCAGCTTCTCCCATACTTCCTCCGAGAGAACCAGTTCACCATGCTGTACCAACTGACCAGCCATCCAGATCAGGTTCGGCTGCAGGCGTTCCGCACATGGATAATCCAGGCTGCGGGCAATCGTCCGTACCGCATCGATCACTTCACTACCATAGCTCGGCCCGCGTTGCCTGCGGCGAGGCTTGCGCGCCAAATCACCATGAATCAACCGCAGGATGGACTTGCGGTGTAATCCCGTCACGGCCACCATCTCTTCCACCAGATGGCTTTTCTCCGCTCGACCTTTCACTTGCCAGTAGCGAGTGCGCATCTTGTGAAAATACTTCCGTCGTTCATTTACATCCATTGGATCTGTTTCGGACATCGTTCCCTCGGTAACATTTTCTTTTGAGTGAACGATTATCTTTCAGTAACATTATATTTGAGTGAACGCGCTCCCTAGACGGATATCCTCGGAACATGGTAAAATCCGCCCGCTAGGAATAAATTGGGGGCTCGTCCAATGGCAGGACTACTGACTCTGGATCAGCCGATAGAGGTTCGAATCCTCTGCCCCCAGCTCCTTCAAGACCTTCGCCAGAGCGAGGGTCTTTTTTTTATTGCTTTTTCAACAATCGGCGACGGGCGTCCAGCCCTTGCGCCAGGTCCACTCGGTGTCTTCCATGAAGCGCGCCGGCCAGCCTTCTGGAGGCGCGTCCCAGGCGGAAAAATCCAGGATGGATCGGGCGAATGCTTCGGCGGTCTCTGTGTTTGGAAGCGCCAACAGCTCTTCTGCCAGAGCGATCAAGTTATCCGGTTTATCAGGAGCCCCCTCAAGTTCTTTCATGAACCACTTGTGGAAAGGGAACAGGATCCGGTTATGGGCCAGAATCAACCTCCCGCCAAAAAGGACCAGATCGGCGCTCATTTTCCGGAGAAGGTAAGGGTCGTTCCGCTTTTCCGCTTCGCCCACGTACCATAGCATCGCCTGGAGCTGGGCATAGAAAGATTGAATGCGTGCCATCCGCTGTGACTCTGGATAAATGGGGATTTTTTTCAGGATGTCTTCCAATTCCGGCAGGCGGGAATAAGCCGGGATCGCGCCTTTGAACGCTGCCCGCGCCGGCTCGCTTCCGCGTTCGGCTGTTTCTTTCAGGAATGCCAGGTCAAGGATCTTGCCGTCCACGTAAACACCAGGGTGATCGCTAAAATCTTTGCTGAAATAATGCAGTTCCCGCTTGGGCAGGCGACGGGCGTATTCTTCATCGCTGGCGATGAAGATAATATCCACATCTGAGTCATCCTTCTCCCAGCCTCGGGCAATCGAACCCGCAACGATCAGGGCTGGAAAGGCCGGGTCGTGTTCAAAATGCGCAACCAGCCGATCAATCGTGCGTTGGTGGTGTTCCCGCATGGTAAGTGTTTCTTCCTATCGGCATATAAAAACAGGGCAGTGATTTTCGCGTAGTACGTAATTTACCGCGCTGCCTTTCATAACTTCCTGGAAGACCGGCACGCTGTACCCCCCCATGATTAAAATATTGATATTATGTTCGTCCATTAACCGGTGAAGCGCGTCAATCGGGCCGCCGGTCAGTATAAATTCGGCCTCCACTTCGTGCAGGTCAAGGTAGGCGCGCGGATAATCGAAAACATTGGGCGGGACGCGATCACCGTCGGTAATTGCTACGACAGTCAGCCTGGTCATCCACTTCTCTGCCATGTAGGTGGCCACGAATAGGGCTTCCTTGGCCTTGGGGCTGCCATCAAACGCCAGAAATGCCCGGTCCATGCAGCTGACATTCTGATTAACGGTCAGGAGAGGCCGTGCACAGCGCCAGACGATCGAACGGATCTCTGAGCTAAGACTTGTTAGTCCCTCTGCAGGCGGATGGGAGGAATTTAGCACAACCAGGTCGGTGAGGAGTGCCCGTTCACAAATTTTTCCGGGAATATCGCCGGTCTCCACCAGGAACCCCCCTTCCACTCCCGCGTTCTTGCAGGACTCTTCGAAACGAGCTTGCAAGTCTCGGATTTCATCCGTTTTCTTGTCCTTGGCGGATTTGACAATGTGCAAGCCGTACACGCGTGCACTCTCGCGTAAAGCAATTTCCTTTGCCTGCTCCACGGCATACCAGCTGGCTGGACTGCCGCTGACAGGCACCAATATGTCGCGGAAAAGATTCTCCGTGTAACGGTCGATCAGCCGTGATTGCCGCCAGGTGCCAATGGCTTCTTCCCGGCTTTGGGCACGACTGCTTTGCCTGACCGCCAGGTCGGTTACAGCCGCATCCGGGCGGACGGACCACCCCAATTCCTTTTCCAGCTCCTCGCGGTGCTCGGATACCCACAACACCAGGTCAGCCACGGTGCGGTTGGGGAACCATCGCAGCAGACCGCGTTCACAAATGGCTTCAGCCATCGGCAGGTAATAAGTATCATACCAGCACAAGACTGCCTCTTCATGGGGGACATCGCAGCCCTTTTCCTGGCGTGATAAGACATACTGCACCTGGATCTGTTCGATCAGTTTCTTGTATTGACCGGGGGCAGTCAGGCTGATATCCACGTTTGGACGCAGATCTGGCAGGCGGGTATATTCCAGGAATTCAGCATGTTCGGCCTTGACGATGAGATCATCCGGCTGAATATCGGGCGTGAGCGGCACTGGAGTTTGAACCTCAATCACATGGGCATCGATAAATTCCACACCTTCCTGTCGCGCAATGGAGACACGGTGATTGCCATCCAGGACGAAATACACTTCGCCGACCTTGTAAACCTCAATGGGCGGAATGCCCTCCTTGAGAGTAACGGCCTTGACTCGCGCCCAACGCTGGCCGTCCTGCTTCTGTCGAGGCAGAAAGGTACGCGTAAAGTCTGTATAGCGTCCCACACTTCCAACGATGGCATTGACCAGGATGGTCTGAACACCGCGGTCAGAGCGACTGTTAAGTTTGAGCTTCTTCGCTACTTCATCATAAGACAGTAATCGGGTGGAGCGGCCTGTCAGCCGCCCAATGATCTCTTGCAAGGCAGCCTGCTGGTGAGCCTCGCGGAAATCCTGCAGGGCTGTCTTAAAGCCAGGGGTTGTGAATGCCATAGCGATTAAGTCCTTTTTTCGCGGGAGCTCTCATGTCGGTCCAATACTTATAATATTGGGAGAAGATTGAGTAAGGGAATTCTACCTTAAAAATGGAATGTGATAATTATGCGGTGCGGAGTTCCGCGGCTGTGATGCGAACGATGTGATTCATCCCTTGGCCATGAAGTATTCAAAATAAGTCGAATGATCTCTTCCGTTGTGGTCTTGGTATCCTTAGTGTTTACGGCTTTCTACCGTCGCTTGGCATCCGTCGCCTGTCTGACAATGGTAAAATTGGTGAGCTAGACTGTCAGACATAGCACGGGAGTAGGAACTGGCAGGATCATGCCTCTCCTGCTGGCATATCCTAGAAATGAATAGAGATCACGAAAGGAATCAGACATGGCATTTAATTTACGCAACCGGCATTTCTTGAAGGAGTTGGACTTCACCCCTGGGGAGCTTCAGTACCTGTTGAAACTCTCGGCCGATTTGAAGGCTGCCAAGTATGCCGGAATTGAAGAGCAGCGTCTCAAAGGGAAGAACATCGTCTTGATCTTTGAGAAAGCCTCCACCCGCACACGTTGCGCGTTTGAAGTGGCTGCTCATGACCAGGGTGCGCATGTGACCTACCTGGAACCCAGCGGAAGCCAGATGGGCAGCAAGGAGTCGCTCAAGGATACCGCCCGGGTCTTGGGCAGGATGTATGATGGCATTGAGTATCGCGGTTTTGGGCAGGAGCGAGTGGAGTTGCTGGCAAAATATGCCGGCGTCCCGGTCTGGAATGGCCTGACCAATGAATTTCATCCCACCCAGATCCTGGCTGACCTTTTGACCATGATGGAGCACTGCGACAAGCCCCTCCACCAGGTGAAACTGGCCTACCTGGGGGATGCGCGCTACAACATGGGCAACAGCCTGCTGATCGGCGCGGCCAAGCTGGGCATGGATTTCCGCGTGGTGGCTCCCCGTTCGGTGCAGCCGGCACCCGACCTGGTGGAGACCGCCCTTTCTATCGCCAGCGAAACCGGCGCAAAGATCACCCTGACCGAAGAGCTCGACAGCGGTGTCAAGGATTGCGATTTCATTGAAACGGATGTCTGGGTCTCGATGGGCGAGCCGCCAGAGGTGTGGGAAGAGCGCATCAAGCTGCTTTCCCCGTACCAGGTCAATGCTGAGGTAATGAAAAAGACCGGCAATCCTCGGGTAAAATTTCTGCACTGCCTGCCGGCCTTCCACAACCGTGAAACCAAGATCGGCGAGGAGATCTTTCAAAAATATGGCATGGCTTCCATGGAGGTTGCCGAGGAAGTCTTCGAAAGCTCTGCATCAGTTGTCTTTGATGAAGCGGAGAATCGTGTCCATACTATCAAGGCAATCATGGTGGCAACCCTTGGTTGTTGATTTATCCGATCAACCAAACCCTGACTTCCTGATTACCTACTAATCCAAGAATGGAGAAATATATGATTAAAAGGAAAGTGATCATCATCGGCGCGGCCGGACGTGATTTCCACAACTTCAATACCTATTTCCGGAACAACGAAGCCTATGAAGTGGTGGCCTTTACGGCTGCACAGATCCCGGATATTGCCGGACGGTCTTATCCTGCCGAACTGGCAGGAAAGTCCTACCCGAAAGGCATTCCCATTTATGAGGAAAAGGATCTGCCGAAACTGATCAAGAAGCTGAAAGCAGATGAATGTGTATTCTCCTACAGTGATGTCACCTACCAGCGTGTGATGGCGACCGGAGCAATTGTCGAAGCTGCAGGCGCCAGTTACAGCATGTTGGGTCCCAAAGATACCCAGGTGAAGAGTGCCAAGCCGGTGATCTCGGTCTGCGCCGTCCGGACCGGGTCCGGGAAGAGCCAGACTTCCCGCCGGGTGATCGAGATCCTGATGGCAAAAGGGCTCAAGGTCGTTGCCATTCGCCATCCCATGCCTTACGGAAATCTGGTCGAGCAGAAGGTCCAGCGCTTTGCAAAGGTCTCAGACCTTACCAAGTATAAGTGTACGGTCGAAGAGATGGAAGAATATGAACCGCACGTGGTGCGCGGCAATGTCATTTATGCGGGCGTTGATTATGAGGCCATCCTGCGGGCGGCTGAAGAAGATAAGAAAGGTTGCGACGTAATCCTGTGGGATGGAGGCAACAATGACTTCTCCTTCTATAAACCCGACCTGCAAATTACTGTTGTCGATCCGCACCGCCCGGGTCATGAGCTGACTTATTATCCTGGTGAAATTTCCCTGCGCATGGCGGATGTGGTTGTGATCAACAAGATGGACAGTGCGGACGCGGCCGGGATCGAGACGGTGCGCAAGAATATCGCCTGTGGTGAATCCGGGCGCCACGGTCATCGATGCGGCCTCCACCCTGGATGTGGATGATCCTTCCGTCATCAAGGGGAAGATGGTCCTGGCGATCGAAGATGGGCCGACCCTCACCCACGGCGAGATGAAGATCGGTGCCGCCGTGGTGGCCGCGCAAAAATTCGGAGCTGCCGGTTTTGTCGACCCCCGCCCGTATACAGTGGGCAAGCTCAAGGATACTTTCAAGACGTATCCCAATATCGGCGTCCTCCTGCCGGCCATGGGTTATGGCGAGCAGCAGCTAAAGGACTTGGAAACCACCATCAATCGCACCGAGTGCGACTCGGTCGTCATTGGAACCCCAATCGATCTAAGCCGGATCATCAAGATCAAAAAACCGTACACCCGGGTGTATTACAACCTGCAGGAGATCGGCCGGCCCAATCTTGAGGGCGTCCTGGATGAATTTGTAAAGAAGCATAAACTGGGATGAACCAATTGGGTGATCGATATCCCGGGAAAGATAAAAATATGGATAGCAGGGAACTGATTCAGATCGAAGATCAATACAGCGCTCACAATTACCATCCCCTGGATGTTGTCATTGAGCGGGGAGAAGGGGTTTGGGTCTATGATAAAGAAAGCGAGCGCTACCTGGATTGCCTGAGTTCGTACTCGGCGCTCAACCATGGACACTTGCACCCGCGCCTGGTCAAGGTCATGATTGAACAGCTTGGGAAGATCAGCCTCACCTCGCGCGCTTTTCGCAATGATCAATTCCCTTTGTTATGCAAAGAATTAAGTGAACGGACCGGGTATGAGAATTTCCTGCCCATGAACACCGGCGCGGAGGCCGTTGAAACTGCCCTGAAAGCTGCCCGTAAATGGGCCTGCGAGAAAAAAGGCATTCCGGAAGATAAAGTGGAGATCATTGCCTGCGAGAACAATTTCCATGGCCGGACGATCACCATTATCTCATTTTCATCGGAGCCCTCATATCGCAATGGTTTTGGGCCCTTCACACCCGGCTTTAAGATTATCCCCTACGGTGATGCAGGCGCTTTAGAAGCGGCCATATCTCCCAATACCGCCGCATTTTTATTCGAACCAATCCAGGGCGAGGCGGGTGTGATTGTGCCTCCGGAAGGATACTTAAAGGAAGTTTTCGATATTTGCAAAAAGCATAATGTCTTAATGCTGGCAGACGAGATCCAGACCGGCTTGGGGCGTACCGGGAAATGGTTCGCTTGTGACCATGAGGGGGTACACCCGGATATGCTGATCGTTGGAAAGGCGTTGGGCGGCGGCCTGTATCCTGTCTCTGGAGTTCTGTCCTCCAAGGAGATACTGGGTGTTTTTACCTACGGTATCCATGGTTCAACTTTCGGCGGCAATCCGCTTGGCGCAGCCGTCGCCCGCGAAGGTCTGCGTGTCCTGGAGGAAGAGCGGCTGATCGAGAATTCTGCCAGGATGGGTGATTATTTCATCGCTGAACTCAGGAAGAAGCTGGGGCAAACACCCAATCCGCATGTGGATCATATCCGCGGAAAGGGCCTCTTTGTTGGCGTGGTGCTCAAGCCTGAAGCGGGAGGCGCCAGGCGCTTCTGTGAAATGCTCAAGAACGAGCACGTTCTTTGTAAAGAAACGCACGATAATATCATCCGCTTCGCACCGCCATTGATTATCGATAAGGAGACGATCGATTGGGCCATGGAGCGCATTGTGAAAGTTCTAAACATGCCCTGATTTGCAATATAATAGGGACAGCCTCTGATTCTACCAACGGGAGCGGTGCTCCCGTTTTTTATTAAGAAGGTAATATGACTTCCATCGGCGAACTGGCTGCCCTCTTTACTTCATTTTGCTGGACCCTCTCGGCGATCGCTTTTACCAGGTCCTCCCAGCTGGTTGGCTCCCAGATCACAAACCGGGTGCGCGTATTGCTTGCCATGCTGGCACTTTTGCTGATCAATACGGTCTTATTCGGCCAGCCCATCCCATTGCATGCCGGTACCTCCCGCTGGGGCTGGTTGACTCTTTCAGGCGTCATCGGGCTCGCCGTGGGGGATGCTTTCCTGTTTAGGACCTATCGCGAGATCGGTCCGCGCCTTGGCTTGCTGCTGCTCAGCCTGGCTCCCATCATCGGTGCAGGAATTGCCTGGGCCTTTTTTGGTCAGGCGCTGCACCTGATTCAGATTACCGGGATCGTGGTCACACTCCTGGGGACTTTCTGGGTGGTTATGGTTCGTCCCGAACCGGGAAATGAACAGTTTCACAAGATCACGGGCAAGGGCGCCTTGTTTGGCATCCTGGCAGCCTGCGGGCAGGCGACCGGGCTGGTCCTTTCCCAGCAGGGGATGGCCGGGAATTTCTCCCCCTTTGCGGGGACGTTGATTCGAATGCTGGCGGCCTTCGTGACATTATGGATCGTGGCCGTGTTCCAGCGCCAGGCTGGGGACACTTTGACCAGGATGGTAAGAAATCCGCTTGCGCTTGGCTGGGTCGTCTTCGGCGCCCTGTTCGGGCCCGTCATTGGTGTATCGGCGAGCCTGTTGGCTGTCCAAAATGCCAAAATAGGTGTGGCCAGTACGCTGATGGCCCTGCCGCCAATCTTCATGCTGCCGATCAGCTACTTTGTCTTTAAGGAACGCTTCGGCTGGCAGGCCATTGCGGGGACTGCGCTTGCCATGGCCGGTGTTGCACTTTTGTTCCTGAGCTAGCAAACTACGCCAGGCTGATCACTTTCCGCGGGCCATGTTCGCCCATCAGCACGCGCACGCGCAGATTGATCGGGTTGGGTCCTGGCTTGAGTGTGGCGGGATCCACTTCCAGGGTGGGCAGCACTTCCGGCCATACGCGGATGCCAAACTTCATGTACTGTCCGCCTTTGACCTTGTAAACCGGCTGACCGTTGTCATCGTAGGACATGAGCAGAATGGAGGCGTCGACGGTCACAGTCTCGCCGGCGGGCTGGTTGGCGCTGGGTTGGCTGGCGGCGGCGGTCAATCCCTCGCGTACAGCCGCCAGGTTGGCTTCGATCTGGTCAAGGCGTTCGGTCAGGGCTTGCAGGGCGCTGCGGAGTTCCGCGGCGGACACACGCTCAGGTTGGTTGGCGGGCGCAGGCTGGGGTTCTTTGGGGGATTCGGGACGCAGTGGGGTTGTCATGATTACTTGCCTCCAGATGAATGGTCTCCCTTGATTGGGGTATCTCAATTCACATTGCCATTCGGTTGCGTAGACGGCCTGACCGCCTATGAACGGCAGTCGGGTAATAGTATATCGATAAATGGCCTGATAGGCAACTATTTTCGCTAGGTGGAAAATAAATTTCTGCAAAGTTGACTGGAGAGTCTATTTCCCGTAAATGCGCGCGGAAAATA
>CAWDEV010000015.1:0-84400 GCA_963801385.1 uncultured Chloroflexia bacterium | reverse complement strand
GTCGGTGACGGCCATCCCTGTTACATCGTTGCAGAAATTGGGATAAACCATAACGGAAATATCAACATCGCCAAAAAATTGATAGATGCGGCCGTCGCGGCAAAGTGCAACGCGGTGAAGTTTCAGAAGCGGACGATCGATGTGGTTTATTCTGCCGAGGAACTGGCGCGCCCGCGGGAAAGCCCCTTCGGCGAAACCAATGGGGATTTAAAGTACGGCCTGGAATTCGGCGTGGAGGAATATGCCGAGATCGATCGTCATTGCAGGCAGAATAATATCGCCTGGTTCGCCTCGTGCTGGGACGAACAGTCGGTTGATTTCATCGAGCAGTTTAATGTGCCGTGTTATAAGATCGCCTCGGCCTCACTGACTGATGATGGGCTGCTCCGGCACACGCGCTCCAAGGGAAATCCGGTCCTGCTCTCGACTGGTATGAGCACCCTGGAACAGATTGATCACGCCGTTGAGGTGCTGGGAAAAGAAGATCTGGCGATCCTGCATACCACCAGCACTTACCCGGCTCTGTACGAAGAATTGAACTTGCGCGTCATCCCGATGCTGAAACAACGCTTTGGCTTGCCAATCGGATATTCCGGACACGAAACCGGGCTTTCCACAACCATCGCTTCTGTGGCGCTGGGTGCTTGCGTGGTGGAACGCCATATCACTCTGGATCGTGCCATGTGGGGATCCGATCAGGCTGCCTCTGTCGAACCACAGGGGATCGCCCACATGGTTCGTGATATCCGCCTGGTCGAGACGGCCATGGGAGATGGCGTCAAGCGCGTGATAGAACGCGAAGTGCCGATCATGAAAAAACTGCGCCGCGTCGATACGAATGGTGGCAGCGCATAGAAAATTCGATTTGAGATGTCTCTATCGGGAAAGCGATCCTTTCCGGCCTTGAATGCCCCCGGTCTCACCTGTGGGGCATTCAAAACGAAACCCGCCCGCTAAATTCATCTGCTGAATATACACGGAGACAAATGACACATATTGGTATCATGCAAGGCCGCCTGGTTCCCCCCACGGATAACCGCTTTCAATGTTTCCCGCGCGAGCGTTGGGCAGACGAGTTCGCACTTGCCCGCCAGGCTGGGCTGGATTGCATCGAATGGATCTACGACCTCTATGGAGCCGACGTCAACCCGCTGGCAACGGATGCCGGGTTGGAAAAACTCAAGCAACTGTCGCAGCAGCACAAGGTAAAAATCCTTTCCATTTGTGCAGATTATTTTATGGATAAGCCGCTCGTCCGCGCCAGTCAGGCGGAACTGGATGACCGTCTGCATACTTTCTACTGGTTACTGGAGCGCGGCCGCCTGATTGGCATCAACCGGATGGTAATACCGTTCGTGGATGCTTCCCGCATCAATACCCCGGAGGAATTTGACGGCGTGGTGACCCTCTTGAAGGGCGTCCTGCAGGAGGCCGGGAAGACCGGCATCGAAATCCACCTGGAAACCTCCCTGAATCCGGCTCGCTTTGCAGAACTCCTGGCTCAACTGCCGCATCCGTTGCTGAAGGCCAACTACGATTCCGGGAACAGTTCCTCCCTGGGGTTCAACCCGCGTGAGGAATTTGCTGCTTACGGGGAACGGGTGGGCAGCGTCCATATCAAGGATCGCCTGCTGGGCGCAGGCACGGTCCCGCTTGGGACGGGTGATGCGGATTTCCAGGCCCTGGCTGAAAGTCTGGAGAAAATTGCCTATCATGGGGACTTTATCTTGCAGGCGGCACGTGGCGCCAGTGGGGATGAGGTCGCCTTGGCAAGGCAGAATCGCGCTTTCATTATGAAACGCATCCTTTCAAAGTGAAGGTTTTCAACCATGAGAGACCGTTTAGAAACTCTTTTTTTACCGCAGATAAACGCAGATGGACACAGATTCAGGATGAATCTTGGGATTTACAGGCTTTTTCATCAGCCTAAATCCTGTTTATCTGCGTTCATCCGTGGTGAATTTTCACTTATTAAACAGCCTCTGAGGATAGGGTAAGATGAAAATTCTCATCGTGGGCCTGGGAGGAATCGGGCAGCGCCACCTGCGTAACCTGCGGATGTTGGCGGGAAACGACATGCAGATCATCGCTTATGATCCGCGTCCCAATCCGCCGGTTCTCACCGACCAGCTTAAGCTCGAAGAAGGGGCGCGCCTGGAGGAAAAATACAACCTGGCCATTTTCCAGGATATCGAACCAGCCCTGGCCCAAAAACCTCAGGCCGCCTTCATTTGTAACCCCACCAGCTTGCATGTCCCGTCAGCCATCCGGGCGGCCCGGGAGGGTTGCGCAGTGTTCATCGAGAAGCCGCTTTCGCACAACCTGGAACATGTGGATGAATTGATCAGCCTGGTGGAAAGCCGCGGCCTGACAGGTGTGGTTGGCTACCAGATGCGTTTCCACCCCTGCCTGCAGCGCCTGCATACCCTTGTTCAAGAGAAAAAAGTTGGCCGGATCCTGTCTGTGAGAGCCGTAGTCGGCGAATACCTGCCCGGCTGGCATACTTATGAGGATTACCGCCAGGGGTATGCTGCACGCCAGGATCTGGGGGGAGGCGTGATCCTTTCACAAATCCACGAGTTGGACTATCTCTATTGGCTGTTTGGGTTACCCCGGCGTGTATTCGGGCTGGGAGGACATCTGAGCAGCCTGGAAGTGGATGTGGAAGACACAGCCGATATTTTGATGGAGTGCATGCTGGATGGTCAACCTATTCCCATCAGCCTGCATCAGGATTACATTCAAAACCCGGCCAGCCGTTCCTGTGAGATCATCGGCGATGCCGGGAAGATCCTGGTGGATATCCGGGCGCTCATGGTGGACGTCTTCGATGGCAGGGGTAATCAGGTTGAGTCCACTTCCTACGCAGGCTTCCAACGCAACCAGCTGTTCCTGGACGAGTTGAAGTTTTTCCTGGATGGTATCCAGGGGAAGCAGACGCCGCTGGTAAGCCTGCAAGCTGGTGCTCAAAGTCTGCGCATGGCCCTGGCGGCGAAGGAATCCTTGGCCACCGGGAAAGTTGTTGAATTGGAAAGGTAAAAAGCATGCAGAGTGCAAAGAATTTATTTGATTTGACCGGTCGGGTGGCGGTCATCACCGGCGGGACCGGGCTTCTCGGGCAGCAGCATGCCGAGGCGATCGCCCAGGCAGGCGGCATACCCGTCCTGGCGGATATCCGCATCGATGCGGTCGACCCGCACAGCCGGGATTGGAAGGAGCGTTTCGGCGGTCAGGCTGGGGCCATCCAGACCGACATCACCGACCTGGCGAGTGTCAAAAATCTGCTGTCGGCCGTGCTGGATCGGTACGGCCGGGTCGACATCCTCATTAATAATGCCGCCAACAACCCCAAGATGGAAAACAAAGCCGACGTGGAATTCTCCCGCCTGGAGTTCTTTCCTCTCGCCCAGTGGGATGCTGACCTGAACGTCGGGCTCAAGGGTGCTTTCCTGTGCTCACAAGTAATCGGCAGTGAAATGGCCCGCCGCAAGCAGGGGGTCATTGTTAACGTGGCCTCTGACCTGGCAGTTATTGCACCGGATCAGCGCCTTTATCGTAAACCGGGCCTGCCCGAGGACAGGCAGCCGGTCAAACCAGTCACCTATTCGGTGGTGAAAACCGGCCTGATCGGCCTGACGCGCTACCTGGCCACCTATTGGGCCGATAGCGGTATCCGGGTCAATGCGATCTCTCCCGGCGGCGTGTACAATAACCAGCCGGATGATTTTGTTGAGCGCCTTGACCGGCTGATCCCCCTGGGCCGCATGGCCAAAGTCAATGAATATCAGGCTGCCATCCTTTTCCTGTGTTCGGATGCCTCCTCATACATGACTGGTTCCAACCTGGTCATCGATGGGGGACGGAGCTGCTGGTAGGTCTGGATTGCGGATGATGCAATCATTCTCCACAAGACTCCTGAAACTGATCCGACGGCCCTCTTTCCTGGCTTTCGTCTATTTTGCCATCCTGAGCATCATCATGACGTATCCCTTGATTCTCAAGATGGGCAGCATGGCGACTGCTGCTGGTGGGGACGGTGGTTATTTTATCTGGCTGGTCGGTTGGTATCAGAAGGCGCTTTTCCAACTGAAGATTTCTCCATTCTTTGCCCCCTACCTGAATTACCCGCAGGGCTGGAACCTGGCGACCACGGATGTCACGCCGGCCATGGTGGCACTGGCACTGCCTGGAGGGATGCTTTTTGGCCCGACCTGGGGATACAACTTTGCCATGCTGCTCAGTTTCGTCCTCTCCGGCTGGGCCATGTATCTGTGGGTGAAGCACCTGACGGACGATACGTGGGCTGCTTTGGTTGCCGGGACGGTCTTCGCCTTCCTGCCCTACCGCATGGTGCATTTTATTGTAGGTCATTTAAACCTGGTGGGCACGCAATGGTTCCCGTTCTACTTCTGGGGCCTGTTTGACCTGTTGAAGCAGGAAAAATTTTCCTGGAAGCCGGTCCTGATGGCTGGCATCGCGGCCGGATTGATCGGCCTGACCAGCCCATATTATGTGTACATGACCGTATTGATGACAGGCGTCTTCCTGTTGGGATTCATCTTGTTCAAAGGCTACAAGCGCCTGAAGCATGCAGTTTTTTGGAAAAGCTCCCTGGCATTTGGGCTGCTGGCGGCTGCCCTGGTGGGCCTCTCGATGCTGCCGTATATCCGCCTGAGCTCACAGAACGGCCTCGAAACGCGCCCGGTCGAATACATGAACCGTTTTTCGGCCAGCCCGACGGACTTTGTCATTCCATCCATCAAGCAGTTCTTGTGGGGAAAGGCTATCGATGATACCTTCAGCCCGGAAATGTACCATGAGTTGACTCTCTATATCGGGGCGGTGGCTTTCGTACTCGCGGTTATTGCCTGGATCAAGCGCCGCCAGCTCCGGCATCCAGAATTGCTGGGGATTGCCATCCTGACGGCCGCGGTTGCGTTCGTGATCGCGCTGGGGATGCAGCTGCACTGGCTGGGAAGGTTGGTTGTCTCATTACCCGGGTTTTTGCAGCCCCTTTTCCACCGTACGGACATGCCGACGATTTACCTGCCGGCTTATTACCTTTATCGCTACGTGCCCCTTTTTTCGAAAATGCGCGTGATGATGCGGTTTGGGCTGTTCACGCTTATTTTTACCAGCCTGATGGCTGGCCTGGGCGCCCACTTGCTGACAAAATCAGCCTCCACCAGAATTAAGTACTGGGTTGGGATCGGCCTTCTTCTGCTGGTGTTCATCGACTTTTATCCGGGTGTCTTGAAGGATTTACGCCCGACCAAACCCCGCCCGGTGGACATCTGGCTGGCGGCGCAGCCCAACACGGGAGCGCTGGCGCAGTTTCCCTTTGACCAGGAGTCCAGCCAGAGCCAGGTCTACTACACGCTGTTCCATCAAAAACCCTTCCTGGGTGGGGATTTCAATGCCAACCAGCCGGAACAATACACACGCATCCGGCCGGTTATGCTGAATTTCCCATCCCTGGAGAGCGTGGATCTGCTCAGGCAGCTGGGCGTGACCTATGTGGTGGTGGATTCCACCCGCTATAAAAATTATTCCGACGTTGACAGCCGGATCCGCTCCCTGGGTCTGCCATTGTTGCATGTCAGTGAAACCGAGTATGTTTATGCACTTGGCAGGTAAAATTCCCTTTCCAAAGAGACGCATTTTGAGTGTGCGCCGGAGCTGCACTCACTCAAAATGCGAACCTTCGCAACAATTTTCGTATGGACAATCAGGAGGTTCCCGTGGCTGAGATCAAGATTGGTGACCGCATAATTGGCGACGGTCATCCCGCATACATTATCGCAGAGATTGGCGTTAACCATAATGGTATCCCGCAGTTGGCTTTTGAGTTGATCGATATCGCCGTGGATGCCGGCGCGGATGCTGTCAAATTTCAGAAGCGGAATTTGAAGACCCTCTATCCCCAAAAATACCTGGATAATGTCAATGCAGGCGAGAAGAGTTTGCGTTATCTGCTTCCCATTCTGCAGCAGGTGGAGTTGCCGGAAAGCACATTTCACGAGATCGTTGAGCACTGCCGAAAAAAGGGCATCACCTTTTTGTGTTCCGCCTTTGATCGGGAAAGCGCTGATTTTTTGGAAACCCTCGGCGTTCCGGCTTTCAAGGTGGCGTCTGCAGATTTGACCAATCTGCCTCTGCTTGACCATCTGATCAAGAAAAAGGTGCCGCTCATTCTTTCCACGGGGATGTCCCGCCCGGACGAGGTGGATTTCACGGTTAAATATCTCAAGGAGCGCAAGGCTCAATTTGCTTTGTTGCACTGTAACAGTACTTACCCGGCAGCCTTTGAAGATATCAATTTGCGCTATATGGACCAATTGCGTAAATATGATGTCCCGGTGGGATATTCAGGTCACGAACGCGGCATTGCCGTCTCCACGGTTGCAGCCGCACTGGGTGCAGCCATCATCGAACGGCACATCACCCTTGACCGGGCGATGGATGGGCCCGATCATGCTGCCAGCCTGGAGCCACAGGGATTTAAGAAAATGGTACGGGATATCCACATGGTGTCCCTGGCGCTGGGTAGAGGGGAGGAGAAATTCTTCTCGCGTGGCGAGGTCCTCAATCGTGAAACCCTGGCCAAAAGCCTGGTCGCGGCACGGCGTATAGAACTTGGCGAGATCATCACCGACGAGATGGTCACTGTCAAGGGGCCTGGCCTGGGTCTTTCTCCGCAGCGTTATCCGGAATTACTCGGCCGGCGTACTGAACGGGCCATAGAGGTCGACGAGCCCTTCGTCGAAGGCGATCTTGGTTTTCACCCCGAACTGGATATGGAACACACGCTTCCGATGCAATGGGGTTTTACCGTGCGCTTCCGTGACTACGAAGAGTTGCTGGTCTACAAACCACGTTTCCTGGAGTTCCATTTCACGGATGCTGATCTGAACGATAAGTATACCGGGATCGATTACGATATGCCGCTGGTCGTGCATGCTCCTGAGTTTTGGGAACGCACGCTGGTGGACCTGTGTGCGCAGGATGAAAAGCAGCGCGTCGATTCCGTCGCCCTGATCCAGAAAGCCATTAACCAGACGCGTGACATGGCCAGCCACTTCAAAGGCACGCCCAAGGTGATCGTCCATACCGGCGGCATGACCCTTGACCAGCACATTCAGGATAACCGGCCCCTGTATGATAACCTGGGCCGCTCGGTGGAGCAGATCGATTCAGCTGGCGTGGAAATCCTGCTTGAGAACCTGCCGCCTCATCCCTGGTACTTTGGCGGTCAGTGGATTACGAACGCCTTCATGGATGCCAATGAGATTCGCGCTTTCATCCTTCCGCGAAAGATGAATATCTGTTTCGATACCAGCCATTCGAAACTTTACTGCAATTGGGCGCACCTGGATTTTTATGAGCAGGTGCAGATCCTGCTGCCGTATACCCACCACCTGCACATCTCGGATGGATCCGGCCTGGACGGGGAAGGCCTGCAGATTGGTGAAGGCAATATCGATTGGGTCCATTTCTTCCGGGTCACGAAGGATTACCACGGTACCATGATCCCTGAGATCTGGCGCGGGCACCAGCATGCCGGGCAGGGTTTCGTCCTGGCCATCCAGCGTCTTACTGAAGCATATAACAAAGCCCGGGAGGACCTGCAATAAGGCCAGCCTTTATGAGTAAAAAGAACTGGAGCATCTTTTATCCACTGCTGCTTGGAATTTACCCGGCTCTTGGCCTGGTGAGTGTCAACATCAGCCAGATGGTTTTTCTTGCCGGGGTTCGTTCCATTATTATTGCAGCCCTTTTTTCGCTTGCGATAGTATGCGCTTTTCTCCTGGCGAGTCCGGGATGAGTATAAGGCAGCCTTATCCTGTGCATGGTTTTTCCTGTTCTTCTTTGCATATGGGCATGTGTACGATGCACTTGAGGGCTGGAAGGTTTTTGGATTTTTGCTTGGCCGGCATTTCATCCTGTTTCCGCTCTGGTGGACCATGTTTGGCCTTGGGGCCTGGTGGATCATAAACAAAGCCAGGCCGTCAAAATCCCTGGCTCGCTCTCTGAATATATTCAGCATCGTCCTGCTGGTTATTCCGATCATTCAAATCAGCGTTTTTGAATGGCAGCGTGCCCACCCGGTGGCAGAGAAAAGGAATGCAGGCCTGTCGGTTCAGGGGAATTTAAACGTTGGCACAGATCAATTACCCGATGTCTATTACATCATCCTGGATGGATACGCCCGGGATGATATCCTGCTAAAGAATTACCATCTCGACATCAGTGGTTTCATTGGCCAGCTGGAAGATATCGGATTCTATGTGCCCCGCTGTTCGCAGAGTAATTATGGGCTGACAGCACTCTCCCTGTCATCTTCACTCAATATGAACACCCTGGATCAGATCCTGCCCGAGGTGGTTGCCCATGGAGAGGACGTGGTCGCATTTAACACCGCGATCAAACACAGCCTGGTGAGAAAATTTTTTGAAGGCCACGGTTACAAAACGGTTTCATTTGAGAATAATATCTGGTGGACCGAGTGGTCGGATTCGAACTATTTCATCACCAAAAAATATAAGCCGTTCGCTTTTCTATTGGACTTCAAGAGCATCTCGGAATTTGAGGTTCTTTTCCTGCGTACCACGGCCCTACGCGTCGTTGAAGAAGCAAGCAACAAGTGGCTATCTTCCACCCTTTCACCGGTTGAGACACCGGAGAAGCACAAGGCTGACCTTGTCCTGATGGCCCTGGATGAGTTGGCCTCTGTGCCCAACATACCAGGGCACAAGTTTGTATTCATGCATTTGATCGCTCCTCATGAGCCGTATGTCTTTAATCCCAGCGGAGATTTCGTTGTGACCAAGGCTGCCGATCCGGGCTATCCCAATCAGATCCAATACTTGAACAGCCGCCTGGTTCCCCTCATGACCAGCATCATAAAACAATCCAGTGTTCCACCAGTCATTATTCTACAGGCTGACCACGGGCGGGACCCGGAGTATCGCATGGCTAACTTCATGGCAGTTTATTTCCCGGGAAACGCCAAATCCGTACTGTATCCCACCCTGACCCCCATCAACCTGTTCCGGCTGGTCTTTGATAACTACTTCGGGCAGAAATTCCCGCTTCTGCCGGATATCAGCTATTACTCCAAGTACACCAGCTCTTACAAGTTTTCCCAGGTCAAATACCCCTGCGACCCCGATCGTTAGCCGGGATTTACAGGAACTGAAGATACCTAAATGAGTAGAAGGAATTGGCGCATCTTTTTTCCGTTATTGCTGGGAATCTACCCTGCCCTGGGTTTGGTGAGTGTCAATATCAGCCAGATGGTTATTTCGGCGGGCCTGCGAACAATTGTGATTGCAGCATTGTTTTCCCTTGCGGTCTATGCTCTTTTTTGCTGGCGGATCAAGGATGAATACAAGGCCGCCTTGCTTTGCTCCTGGTTTTTTGTGTTCTTTTATGCATATGGGCATGTTTATGGGGCTCTGGAAGGGATGAGAATATTCGGAGCCCTGATTGGGAGACATCGTTTTATCTTCCCGCTCTGGCTGGTGTTGTTTGGCTTGGTGGGTTGGTGGATTTACAGGCGGCCCGGAAGGTCGGAATCGCTTGGCTGGATTCTAAATTTGGTAAGCCTGGTATTGTTGCTTATCCCGATCATCCAGATTGGGGTTTTTGAGTGGCACAGGTATCGCCCGGCCACGGGATCTGGGCATGCAGTGGCCTCGGCGGTTGCACCAGGAGGCTCCTCGTTACCGCAAGATCAGTTGCCGGATGTGTATTATATTATCCTGGATGGATATCCCCGTCAGGACATGCTCCTGAAGTATCACCATGTGGATAACAGTGGGTTCATCCAGCAACTGGAAGCAGCCGGCTTTTACGTCCCTTCCTGCAGCCAGAGCAATTATGCCATGACGGACCTCTCATTGGCATCCTCTCTCAATATGAATTATCTTGAGGGTCTTAACCCAAACATTCATGGGATCAATTTAATCGATAGTATTATTCATAGTGAGGCCAGGCAATTTTTTGAAGGATTGGGCTATAACATCGTTTCCTTTGACAGCGGGATCTGGTTTACTGAGCTCAAGGATGCGGATTATTATATTAGCGAGGGCCGGCCTGTGGTCAGTTCATTCTTTGATTTCACGCACCTTTCTGATTTCGAGGTGCTCTTTGTCAGGACCACGCTGCTGCGCCTTGTCGAGGAATCCAAGTCTGCCTGGCTGGATGCCCTTCTTCAAAATCCTCGCAAGGAAATTTACGATCGTATCCTGTTTGAGTTTGACCAATTGGAAAGTTCTCCGTCTTTACCCGGGCCAAAATTCGTGTTTGTCCATATTTTGGCGCCCCACTTCCCTCCGTACATTTTCGATGCCAGTGGCGCCTTCGTGGTGTCCAATTCTGTTGATCAGGGCTTGGCGGACGAGTTACAATTCCTGAATAAACGGGCGTTTGCTGCGGTCCAGGCGATTATTGATCATTCCAGGAATCCGCCGGTCATCATCATTCAAGGAGACCATGGGATTGACAATGAAGCCCGTACGGCCAATTTGATTGCATACTATTTCCCTGGCGGTGGCGCGAAAGTCCTTTACCCGGAAATCACCCCGGTAAACTCTTTCCGGCTGGTCTTGAATACTTATTTTGGACAAGGTTTGCCGCTCCTGCCGGACGTAAGTTATTACTCGACGTATGAAAATAAGCTTGCGTTCACAAGGATTCATTATCCATGCACTCCTTAAAAAATGTCAACATTAAGTAGACGGCTTAGACGGTTCTCTGAACTCTTCTCCCTGGCATGGATGGCGCGCCGGGTGGCCAGCCATGCTCGCGGAGATCAAGGCAGGCTGCCGATCGTGTTTTTTAACGCCTCCACCCGTCTTTCCGGCCTGAGCCAAAATGCAGCTTTCTCGTTGCTGGCCTCCTGGGTGGTGCGCCTCAGCGGGGTGCGGGTCATCCATTTCATCTGCTGGAGCGGGATGAGCCGCTGCGTGTTGGGCACGGATCAGGATGCCCCTGCCCAGGCCATGCCTTGTAAAATGTGCACCCGCCAGTCCAGGGTGAATACCACCGGGGCGGAGATCAGGATTTTTACCTGGCAACAGGATGACGAATTGGCCGCAGAATTGCGCACCCTGAGCCTGGACGAGCTCCTGCGCTACGAAAAGATCCTCCCGGGGCTTGACCTGTCTCTCCCGTTGGGCTCCCTGGTCCTGCCCTCCTTGCGCTGGAGATTGCGCCTGCAGACCCTGGCTGATGATGATGCCACACGTTTCATCTGCCGCGAGTTCATGCTCTCTGCCTGGAATGTGGCCCGCAAGTTCAGCGCCCTGCTGGAAAATGTCAAACCGCAGGCAGCCGTATTGTTCAACGGGATGCACTTCCCCGAAGCGACCGCGGCCTGGCTGTGCCGCCAGTGCGGCGTGCGCGTCATCACGCACGAATCGGGTTTCCAGCCCTTCAGCGGCTATTTCGTTGAAGGCGATGTCACCACTTACCCCATCACCATTCCTGATGTGGACCTCACGCCGGAACAGAATGCCCGCCTGGATGCCGACCTGCAGAAACGTCTGCAGGGCGAATTCAGCATGGCCGGTATCCAATTCTGGGATGGGATGCGCAGCCTGCCGGATGAGCTGGTGCAAAAAGCTGCCGCGTTCAAACAAGTGGTCGCGGTCTTTACCAATGTCATCTTTGATACCACCCAATTGCATGCCAATGTGATCTTCCCGGATATGTTCGCCTGGCTGGATGCGCTGCTGGAGGTTTTCAGGGGACATCCCGGGACGCTCTTTGTCCTGCGCGCCCACCCCGACGAGGCCCGCCCGGGAAAAAGCAGCCGTGAGTCTGTGGCCATGTGGTTCGAGCAAAAAGCCGCCGGGTTCCCCAATGCAGTCTTCATCGCGCCACAGGAACGCATCAGCTCGTACGAGCTCGTCCGGCTGGCAAAATTCGTTCTGACATATAACTCCCAGATTGGCCTGGAGTCCATGCTGATGGGCGTCCCGGCCCTGGGAGCTGCCCGCGCCCCATTTGTTGACTTTGATACCGTATATTTTGAGCGCGACCGGCAGGCCTACCTGCACCGCCTGGAATCGTTTTTGGCGGCAGCCCGGCTTGAGGTCCCGGAAGAGGCGGTCAGGCGCACCCGGCGCTTCATGTATTACCGTTACTATTGCTTTTCCCTGCCATTTGGTGAATTTATCGAGTCCACTCCTCCCATTGGGTATGTGCGACTGAAAAAATTCCCCTGGCGTGCCCTGCAAACATCGCCCACCGCCCGTGCATTGCTCGATGGGCTTTTGCACAATAAGGGTTTTAAACTGGATGCCTGGCCGCCCGAAGGTCATCCGCGCTAGAAGGAATAAAATGATGAACTTACAAATTCTGATCACCGGTGCCAACCGGGGCCTTGGTCTGGCTCTGACCGAAAAGCTTCTGGCGGATGGGCACCATATCCATGCCCTCAACCGCCGGGAAAGCCGTGAACTGTTGCGGCTGAAGGAAAAATATTCTCCGAGTCTGCAACTCTATCCCTGCGACGTGGGGGATGAGCGTTCCGTCCGGCAGGCATTGGAAACAATGGCCTGTCAGGTGAATGCCCTCGACATGGTTCTAAACAATGCGGCTGTTGATCTGGACCAATCTCGTTTGTCCTTGGAACAGGTTGATTTTTCGGTGTATTTACCTACATTCCAGGCAAATTCCATCGGCCCGCTGATGGTGATCAAGTATGCCCTGCCGCTTATAAGAAGGGGAACGCGGAAACTCATTGTCAACTTCTCATCGGAAGCCGGTTCGATGGGATCCTGCTGGCGCAAGAGCGAGTATTCCTACTGCATGTCGAAGGCTGCCCTTAACATGGCCAGCCGGATCCTGCAAAATGACTTGAAGGAGGAAGGCATTAAAGTCCTGGCATTGCATCCGGGCTGGTTCAGCTCGGACATGGGCGGCCCAGAGGCGCCGATCACTCCTGCAGAAGCGGCGGAGAGGATCGCGAAAGTTTTGTCGAATCCGCCTGAATTGGATGGACCGATCTATGTTGACTTGAACGGTGACGCACTGGAGTGGTAGTACTCGTTTTGCGCTCAAACCAATCCATTATAATGAGTGCCCTATGACCAAACTCGTTGCTCTTGTTCCCATGCGCCACCACAGCCAGCGCGTCCCCGGCAAGAACTACCGTCAGCTGGCTGGCAGGCCGCTCTACCAGCATATCATCGAGACACTGCTGTCCGTCACGGAGATTTCCACCATCGTCGTGGATACCGATTCCGAGCCGATCATGGATGGCCTGCAGCGGGATTACCCCGGGGTGGTCGTTCTGCCGCGCCCCGGGAGCTTGCGCGCGGATACCATTTCCATGAATGAAATCCTGCTTTACGACACTTCCAGGGTCGAAGCAGATTTCTACCTGCAGACCCACAGCACCAACCCGCTGCTGCGATCGGGGACCGTCTCAAAGGCGATACAAACCTTCCTGGCCGATTACCCGGCGCATGACTCGCTCTTCTCGGTCACGCGTCTGCATACCCGCCTGTACGATCAGCACGGACAGGCGCTCAATCATGATCCGGATACCCTGATCCAGACCCAGGACCTGCCGCCAGTCTTTGAAGAGAATTCCTGCATGTATATATTCACCCGTGAGAACCTGGAACGACGGCGCAACCGGCTGGGGGACCGCCCGCTTATGTTTGAAATGGATGCTGATGAAGCCTGGGATATTGACGAAGAGTTGGATTTTGCCATCACCGGCTTCCTGCTGCAGCACCGTAGGAAATAAAACCACTCCTTGAAGGATGATGGACGTATTCGGAAATCCAGATCTTCCCCATGAAAAAATTTCTCAAGGTATTCAACGCTCCCTGGTATTTTGTATCCTTTGCCGCCTATCCGGTGTTGGCGCTGCTATCCCATAATATTTCGCAGGTCCGTTATACTGCCGGAATCCGTCCATTGCTTGTTTCCGTCGCGGTTGCAGGTTTGCTTTTCCTGCTCTTCAGCTTGTTCTATCGGGATTGGCACCGGGCGGCTTTTGCCACAACTGCAATTCTTGTGTTGTTTTTCACCTACGGTCACGTTTTTGACCTGCTCCAAAAGATGGCGAAATTTCCGTTTTCTGCCTGGTTGGGTGGATTATGGCTGGTCCTTGCCATCCTGGCGCTGGTCTGGGCCGGCCTGCCTCGCAGCCGCTTCCAGAATGCTGCCCTGACTCTGAATGTCATCTCGCTTGGGCTGGTGTTGGTCTCGGCGGTCCAGGTGGTCAATAAATCGCTTCCAGCGGTTACGGAAACGAACAAGCCGGCAGACCCAAAAGCTCCCATCCAGGCGCTTCATGTCCCTGCCGGGCAGACTCCGCCGGATATATATTATTTCATCCTCGATTCTTACGGGCGTTCTGACTTGCTGAAGAACAATCTTCAATATGACAACAGCGCTTTTGTCTCAGACCTGCAGAACCTGGGTTTCTACGTGGCGGGGTGCAGCCAGAGCAACTACCCTCGCACCGATGTCTCGCTGGGATCCTCGTTAAATCTGGATTATCTCCAAAACCTGAACGACAAGTTCACCCCTGAAAATGCAGACCGCACACAACTCTGGGAGTCCATCCTCCACAGTACCGTCAGTTACGAACTGGAGCATGCCGGCTATAAAACGGTTGCTTTTGCAAGCGGCTTCGCTTTTACCGAAATGACAACTGCCGATACCTATCTGGCGCCCTCGCTGGTCTGGTCGGCAATGACCGAGTTCGAAACCTTGCTCATCCGTACCACTCCGGCCCGCCACCTGGAGGATCTTGGGCTGGTAGATCTTGCCCGGATTGACGGACAGCGTTACCGGGATCGCACCCGCCTGGTCTTGGGTAGCATGGACAGGCTGGCGCACATGCCCGGCCCTAAGTTCATTTTCGCTCATCTTGTCATTCCACATCCGCTCTTCGTTTTTGCTCCGGATGGTTCGCCCACCAACCCATCCTTGTTCATGGATGCGAATGGCATTTATTCGCAAGACAACTATTTCAAGGGCTACCGGAACCAGGTTGCCTATATTGACGATCAGATGGAAAAGGCCGTGACGACCCTCTTAACCGAATCGTCCAATCCACCGGTGATTGTCATCCAGGGCGACCATGCTCCCTGGCTTCAGAAGGGCAGCGACCAGTTCAAGATCCTCAATGCGTATTATCTGCCTGGCCATAATGACCTGCTCTATCCGGCTGTTTCACCCGTCAACACCTTCCGGCTGATATTTGACACCTATTTGGGAGCGGAGTATCCTCTGTTGGAAGATATCAGTTATGCCTCGCCCGTCCCGAACGTGTTTGATTTCTCGAAGGGCTCAAATCCCTGCTCAGGTCAATAGTCTGCCCATGCCAACCATCCTTTTTTCTGCCCCCTACATGCTCTTGTCCCTTGACCGCTTCCGCCCGCTGCTCGAACACTACGGTTTGGACCTGATCACCCCCGAGGTCCACGAACGTCTCGATGAAGCCGGCCTGCTGAAATACGCCGGTCAATTCGATGGGACTATCTGCGGCGACGACCATTACACCTCCCGCGTGCTCGAGCTCTGCGCCCCGCGCCTGAAGGTCATCTCCAAGTGGGGGACGGGGGTCGATTCGATCGATGCGGCCGCCTGCGCCCGCCTGGGTATAAAACTCTGCCGGACCGTAAATGCCTTCACCCTGCCCGTGGTCGATACTGTAATGGGCTACCTGTTGGCTTTCGCCCGCCGGCAGCCATGGATGGATAAGGCCGTGAAAGCCGGCACTTGGGAAAAGATCCCCGGCCGCGCGCTGCATGAGTGCACTCTTGGGATCATTGGAGTTGGCACCATTGGCAAGACGCTCACCCGCCGTGCGCGTGCCTTTGGAATGACCGTCCTCGGCAACGATATTGTCGAAATTGACCATGTCTTTATCGCCGAGACCGGCATCCAGATGACCTCTCTCGAGGCGCTCCTCTCTGCCTCGGATTTTGTTTCTGTTAATTGCGACCTGAATCCGACCAGCTACCGGCTCATTAATGCCCGCACATTGGGTTTGATGCGCAGGAATGCGGTCCTGATCAATTCCGCGCGTGGTTCCATCGTGGATGAGGCCGCGCTGGTGGCGGCATTGAAAGCGGGTACAATTGGCGGCGCCGCCCTGGATGTATTTGAAGTTGAGCCGCTCCCTGCCAGCAGCCCTCTCAAGACGATGGATAATGTCCTGCTCGCCCCGCACAATGCAAATTCCAGCCCGGCTGCCTGGGAACGGGTTCACTGGAATACGATCAGAAATTTGATCGAGGGACTTGGGATGAAATTGGATGAAAGTGTAAACGCCTGAACGGATTGCCAGGAATGTAAATCATATGAAGAAGGCAAAAACCATGTCAGAACCTCGACTTTCGAATAACAAATCTGAAAGGACCGTTCTCATCACCGGCGTGGCTGGCGGCATCGGCCGTGCCACCCTTCTCCTGTTCGCGGATATGGGCTGGCGCGTCATCGGCGTGGACAGGAACCGGTTTGACGGGGATTTCCCTGCCAACGGCCTGTTCATCCAAAGCGATATTTCTCGGCCCGAATCGATGAAAGTCATTTTCAACCAGGTAAAGGCCTTTACGGAGACCCTGGACGCGCTGGTCAGCAACGCCGCGGTCCAGGTGGCCAAACCGCTCGTGGAGACTACCGTCGAAGAGTGGGACATGGTGATCGCCAACAACCTGCGCCCGGCCTTCCTGCTTTCCAAGCTGGCATATCCATTCCTCAAGGCATCCGGTGGGGGGGCAATCGTCAACGTCTCTTCTGTGCATGCCGTGCAGACTTCCGCCAACATCGCTGCCTATGCAGCCAGCAAGGGCGGCCTCCTGGCTTTGACGCGCGCCGTTGCCATCGAGTTTGCGAATGACAACATCCGCGTTAATGCCATCCTGCCCGGCGCAGTGGATACGCCCATGCTGCGCGCCGGATTGGACCGCGGACATCTTGCCGGTGAAGACATTCATACCCGCCTGGACAATCTGGCCCGCAAGACGGTCAACGGGCGTATCGGTAAACCGGAGGAAATTGCCCAGGCCATATATTTCCTGGCAGATAACACGCAATCCTCCTTCATGACTGGTCAGGCGATGATCGTGGACGGCGGCGCCACGGCAAGGTTGAGCACGGAATAACAGGGAACCGGATATGGGCGTAAAACAAACTTTGAAACGGATCATCCCTGCTCCAGGTTGGACCGTTCTACGCAAGACGTACAGTGGTTTGATGCACCTGCCGGAATTGCCTTCCGTATATTTGCATCCCTGGCGGCGGGCCAGCCTGGCACGCCTGGCCGGATTGAAAAATATTCACCAGGGCCAGCGCGCCTTTATTATCGGCAATGGTCCCAGCCTGAAGCAGACTGACTTGAGCAAGCTCAGGACTGAATTCACTTTCGGCTTGAACCGGATTTACCTGATGTTTCCTGAGCTAGGTTTCAGCACCACCTATTTTGTCTCAGTCAATGACCTGGTCATCCAGCAATGCGTTGACGACATTTCCGCCCTGCCCATGCCCAAATTTCTCTCCTGGCGCTCCCACCACTTCTTCCCGGCGGGTCCGCTCCCGGCTGCATTCCTTTATACAACCTACGATAACCCCTCCTTTGCCCGCGATGTCCGCCACCGGGTCTGGGAAAGTGCCACGGTTACCTACGTTGCCCTTCAGCTTGCTTTCCATATGGGCTTCGAGCAGGTCATCCTGGTTGGAGTGGACCATAATTCAAATGTCCCCGGCAAAGCCAACCTCACGATTGTCTCGCAAGGCGATGACCCCAACCATTTCAACCCTGCTTATTTTGGCAAAGGCTTCCGTTGGCAACTCCCGGATTTTGAAACCTCCGAAATCGGCTACCGGTTGGCGCGCCAGGCCTATGAATCCGCTGGACGCCAGGTACTGGATGCCACCATCGGCGGCAAGCTGACCGTCTTCCCCAAAGTCGATTACCTCTCACTGTTCTGATCATGGCTGTACTCCCCCTCGTCACGATTGTTACTCCCTCCTATAACCAGGCGCGTTTTCTGGAAGCCACCTTGCGTTCGGTGCTGGAACAGGATTATCCCAACATCGAATACCTGGTGGTGGACGGAGCCTCCACCGATGGGAGCGTGGAGACCATCCGCAGGTATGCCGGCCGCCTGGCCTGGTGGATTTCCGAAAAAGACTCTGGTCAGCCGGAAGCGGTCACCAAGGGTCTGCGGCGGGCGCACGGGGAAATTGTTGGCTGGCTGAATTCCGACGACCTCTATCTCCCGGGGGCGGTATCTTCAGCCGTAGCCGCTTTCCAGTCCCACCCGCAGGCGGGCCTCATCTACGGCGATGCCCTGGCGATCGATGCACAGGGCAAACCCTTCAACCTGATGCGCGCCCGCCAGTACACGCTGGCGGACCTGATGGCGTTCAATATTATCTGCCAGCCGGCAGCTTTCATGCGGCGCTCGGTCTTACAGGAAGTGGGATACCTCAATTCGGATTATCAGCTGCTGTTGGACAACCTGCTGTGGATGTGCATGGCTCAGAAGGCCCCCATCGTGTACATGCCCCAGACCTGGGCAGCCGCCCGCTACCATGACCAGGCCAAGAATCGCACCCGCGGAGCGGCCTATGGGCGCGAAGCCAGGGTGCTGATTGAGGATTTGAAATCCCGCCCGGAGTTTTCTGAGGTCATGGTCACAAATGAGAAGCGCATCATGGCGGGGGTGAACCGCTTTGATGCTTTTTACCTCACGGATGCCGGCCATTCCCGGGAGGCGTTGCGTTCCTATTGGCGCTCCTTCCGGCTCCACCCCCGCACCGCCCTGGGCGATTGGAAGCACATCCTGCTGGCTTTTTTCTCATTATTGGGCGCACAAAAAATCCGCGACCTGTACGATGCCCTGCGCACCCGATCGTTGAATAGGTAATCTGCAAAAAATGAAACCAACATCGGCTGCAGGAGTATTCATAAAAATACCCTGGTATGCTCTTCTCTTTGGGGTTTACCCTGTTCTGGCGCTGTATGCCCACAATGTAACCGAAGTACAGTCAACGTATTTATGGCGCCCGTTGCTCGTCAGCCTGGGCAGTGTCCTGGCTTTCACACTATTATTCAGGTTGTTCCTTAAAAATTGGCATCTGGCAGCCATCACGGCAAGCATCCTGGGAATCATGTTCTTTGCATATGGGCATGTTTACTCGGGTTTGAAAAGCATTCCCTTTGCCATCCCGCTGGCACGGCACCGGCTGCTTTTACCGGTATGGGTATTGCTGACCTGCCTTGGGATCTGGCTGACCATTCGCAGGACCAAAAAACCTGAACGGGTCGCTCCCATTCTGAATGTGGTCGCGCTTGTAGCGGTGGCATTTCCGCTCGTCCAGGTGGGGACGTATTTTATCCACCTGGGACGTTCCCAGGCGGAACTCCCCAAGCATGGTTTTCCCGGCCTGAAGCTGCCCACCGGTCAACCTGCCCCGGATATTTACTACATCATCCTGGATGCTTACGGGAATACGGATACCCTTAACAAGCTGATGGGGTTCGATGATACAGCCTTCCTGGATGCCTTGCGTGCCCAGGGTTTTTTTGTGGCGAATTGCAGCCAGGCGAATTATGGAAGTACGCAGCTTTCGCTGGTATCATCCCTCAACCTGAATTACCTGAGCGCTTTCGGCGATGACTTTGTTCCTGGAAGTCATGACAGTTCCCATCAGTCTCCCTATATCAAGTGGAGCGCGACGCGCTATACCCTGGAGGATCTGGGTTACCAGACCGTTGCCTTTGAAACCGGGTTCTCGTGGACGGAGTGGTACGATGCCGGCCTGTATCTTAAACCCGGGCGGACAACCTGGAGTGGCTGGAATGAGTTCGAGGATCTATTGGTAAAAACATCCTCTCTCCGGGCTTTGTATGACCTGAACATCGCTCAAAACCCCGGGAGCAATACTTCGCCCCATTATGAGAGAGTCCGTTATGTGTTGGACAGCCTCAAGGTATTGCCTACCATGCCCGGGCCGAAATTTGTTTTTGTTCACTTGTTGATGCCGCATCCCCCGTTCGATTTTGGGACCGACGGCCAGTACGTTGAATCCTGGAGCTCCACCGACCGCGTGTCGTATTTTGAAGGCTATCGCCGCCAGGCTGTTTATATCAGCAAAGTCATACCGGAGGTAACCGCGGCGATCATCGCCCATTCCGCCACGCCTCCGGTCATCCTCCTCCAGGGTGATCATGGCCCGGGGTTTGCCTATGATAAAGCCCAACATCTGGGCATTTTGAACGCTTATTATCTACCTCAGGGCTCAGGATCCCTGTATGATACGATCACACCTGTGAACACTTTCAGGGTAATATTTGATACCTACTTCGGTGGAAGTTTTCAATTGCTTGACGATATCAGTTACAGATCCGCCTCATCCCAGGACCCATATACCGTGACCGAGGTGCCAAATGCATGCAGGAAGTGATTTTGCCACCCATCGTGTTCAGGAGCTTCCATGAAGAATCCATTTGCCAAGATCAGCTTCCAGGAACATCCCTGGCTGTGGAAAGCTGCCCTGGCAGTTGCTCTTCTGGCGGCTTTCGGGCTGCGCATGATCAACCTGACAAACCCGCCGCTGGATTTCAACGGCACGCGCCAGTTGTTTTCCGCCTTGAAAGCCCGCGGCATGTATTACCAGTATGTCACGGATGTCCCCGAAGCCACCCGCCGCCTGGCCATTTCCCTGGGCAATGTGGGCATCGTGGAGCCGCCGGTCCTGGAGAACATTGTCGCCCAGACCTATCGCATTACCGGGGAATACCTGTGGATTGGCCGGATCTATTCTTCCTTCTTCTGGGTGCTTGCCGGGCTGGCACTTTTCCTGCTCATCCGGGAATTTGCCTCCACCAGCGCAGCCATGATTGCGACGATATTCTACCTTTTCGTGCCCTTCGGAGTGATTGCCAGCCGGGCCTTCATGCCCGATCCCCTGATGGTGTGCCTGATTGTCTTCTCGCTGTGGGCCCTCTTTCGCTGGCAGAATACCGCCAGTTGGAAATGGGCGCTTGCATTTGGGGTCTTTGCCGGTGCGGCATTGTTCGTCAAGAACCTGTCGGCATTCATCATCGTGGGCGGATTTGCCGGGGTTGTCCTCGGGGCGCACGCTCTGAAAAGGTCCATCCGCGACCCGCAGGTCTGGGCCATGGCCGGGCTGATGCTCCTGCCGGTGGGGATTTATACGCTCTATGGAATTTTAAAACTGAATATGCAGGGACAATTCGCCCTGCGCTTCTTCCCGAAAATGTGGATTGATCCGGCCTTCTATTTTCGCTGGGCCTTTACGGTGAATGCCAACATCGGCTGGACGGCTGTCCTGCTGGCTGCCCTGAGCATTTTCCTGGCCGATCCCAGGCGTGAGCGGCCGCTTCTGATCGGGTTGTGGGTCGGCTATTTCCTTTTTGGGATGACCTTTTCATACCACTTCTTCACCCATGATTACTACCAGTTGCCTTTCATCCCGGTGGTTGCCATTTCGATGTCGCCCGGCTTAAAGCTGTTCTTTGAGCGTTTTTACAAGCTGAGTCCGGGTCTCTTTCCGCGCCTGGTACTTGTCGCGGTGGTGCTGGTCGGGATCGCCATACCCTCCTGGTACGCGCGTGACCTGAACGTGAAAGCGAATTATCGTCATGAACCCAAGTTCTGGGCCGAGATCGGTGATAAACTTGGTCATGATGCCCAGGTGATCGGCCTGACCCAGGATTATGGCTACCGCCTGGCCTACTGGGGCTGGCAGGGTTCGGCCGCCTGGTTCACCAGTGCGGATCTTGGCCTGCGTTACCTGGCCGGGCAGAATGTCGATCTCCTGCAGACTTTCCAGCACGACACGGCCGGGAAACAGTATTTCCTTGTCACCATGTTCGGGGAGCTGGACAAGGAACCGGCTATCAAGGATCTGCTCTACAATAACTATCCTGTTTACGCCCAGACGGATGAATATGTCATTTTCGACCTCCAACATCCCATTCAGAATCAGCCATAAGGAAAACGGCTAAAAATGGACGTCGCCACGCAACCTAAAATCTTCGCCAAACCCTGGTTGACTGCGGTGCTGCTGGCCGTGCTTTTCGCCGCCGCCCTCGGCATCCGGCTCTACGACCTGACCGATCTGCCGAATGACTTCTACATGGTACGCCAATATCGTTCCCTGATCATTGCCCGTGGGATGTACTACCAGCGCCTGGCCGACGTCCCGGAATGGAAGCGCGAGCTGGCGGTCAGCCAGTGGAAAGCGGAGGGTCTGATCGAGCCTCCCATCATGGAAGGCCTGGTTTCATTGACGTACAACCTGGCGGGGGAGAAGACCTGGATGGGTCGCTTGTATGCCTCCCTGTTCTGGCTGATTGGCGGGGTTGCCATCTGGCTGCTGGCCAGGGAGATGTCCATGCGGGCCGGCGGTATTATTGCCGTGGCGTATTTCTTGTTTGTCCCCTTCGGTGTGACGGTCAGCCGGGCCTTCCTGCCCGATCCCTTGATGGTGGCCATGATTGCCTGGTCGCTCTGGGCGCTCTACTGTTGGGAGAAGTACCGCACCTGGAAACTGGCCATCCTGGCCGGTGTATTGACCGGCTTGACGATTTTCGTCAAATCGGTGGCGATCTTTCCGACTTTTGGGAGCCGCCGCCGGGTTGGTGCTCAGCCGGCGCTCCTGGAAACGGATTTTTGCCGATAAACAAACCTGGCTCCTGGTTGGCATCACGCTTGTCCCCACTGTCGTTTACTACATCTATGGAATCCTCACCAGTAACCTGGGCAGCCAGTTTGGGCTGCGTTTCTTTCCGGCTTACTGGAAGGATCCATCTTTTTACGGGCGTTGGATCTTCATGGCAGCCGGGTTTTCCGGCTTCGCGGCCATGCTCGCTGCGCTGGTCGGTATCCTGCTTTATCCCACCAACCGTGAGCGCTTCATCGCCATCGGCCTGTGGGTTGGGTACCTCGCCTATGGCTTTACTTTCCCCTATCACTTCCTGACCCACGATTATTATCACCTGCCGATCCTCCTGGTGGTCGCCTTCGGCCTGATACCCGTGGCGGATTTCCTGGTGCGCACCGTGGTGGAGAAAAAAGGCTGGATCTGGCAGGCCGGCCTGGCTGGGATCCTGATGCTCGGCGTGGGGATGCAAATGTGGGGCGCGCGCAATACCATGGCAGTGGCCAATTACCGGGACGATATTGCCTACTACCGGGATCTTGGCAAGGTCATCGGGCAGGGCGCCAAAATCATCCAGGTCTCCGGGGATTACGGCTACCGGCTGGCCTACTGGGGCTGGGTGAGCGGGGCGTATTGGCCCAGCACCATGGATACCGACCTGCGCACCCTGGCCGGGCAATCCGCACCGGACTTTCCAACCGAGTTTGCCGCGAATACGAAAGGCATGGATGAGTTTGTGATCACCTCACTTGGGGAGCTCAACAGGCAGCCGGAATTGAAGCAATACCTGGCTGACAATTATCCGCTGCTCAAACGCGGGGATGGCTACCTGATCTACAATCTCAAGCCGTGAGTCATGCCTGATATGAACTCGCCTCTCGTTTCGATTGTCACGCCCTCCTTCAACCAGGCGCGTTACCTGGAAAGCACCCTCCGTTCGGTATTGGATCAGGATTATCCCAATCTTGAGTACATTCTCGTGGATGGCGGTTCCACCGATGGCAGCCTGGATATTATCCGGCGCTATTCGGATCGCCTGGCCTGGTGGGTCTCGGAAAAAGACCGCGGCCAGACGGATGCCATCAACAAGGGCTTTGCCCATGCAAAGGGAGAGATCCTTGCCTGGCTGAATTCTGACGATACCTACGAACCAAATGCCGTCCGGGAGGCGGTGGCGTACCTGCAGGAGCATCCCGAGGTGGGAATGGTGTATGGGGACGCCAATTTTATCAATGAGAATGACACAGTTGTCGGTCGTTTCCCCGCCGCCCAGACCAGTTACCGGCGTTTACGGCGCGGCTACGTCCACATCCCGCAGCAATCTTCCTTCTGGCGTGCCGACCTGTGGCGCAAGGTCGGGCCGCTTGACCCTGCGTTCTACTTCGCCATGGATTACGACCTGTGGGTGCGCCTGGCGGCCCTGGCCCCGATTCAATATCATCCGCGGGTCTGGGCCAATTTTCGCCTGCACACCGGGGGGAAAACCATTGCCGCCGACGATCGCTGCTGGCCCGAAATGCTCAAGGTCCACTACCGCGATGGCGGCTCTTGGCTGGGGGTCTTGCCGGCCAAGTACCTGCTGCGTAAATTGGTTGGCCCGCTGATCAGCGCCCGCCGCCGAAAAAAATATTCTTTGGATTGAATTCTGTTTACTTCTTCTAGAATTATCCGCCCATACCTCCCTGTTTAATACTTTTCCCATCTTTTGTAATATCCGTCCCGTTGCTTGGGGGTTGTTTCTTGATCCGGCTAGCCTTTCCATCCTTCCTTTTCATACACCTCTCTTGAGGCTGAAGGAATATTCTTCGGATGGTGACTACTAGACCAGGATCGCACTTTATTATAATTCTTCAATCTGGCCGTCTCCCGCATATACCCTGCCTTTTCCGAACTGTTTGACCGCGGCAGCGTGAATGAGGCCGGGTTCCTTCGTGTCGTTAATCACCTGGCTGGCGAGGTTCTGTCCTCCGATACCTTTCTCTCCATGCAGAAGCGCCCGTTGAAACCCGTAGGGGCAGGCCTTGTGCCTGCCCGTCCTTCTCCGTGCAGAAGCGCCCGTTGAAACCCGTAGGGGCAGGCTTGTTCCTGCCCGTCCTTCTCCGTGCAGAAGTGCCTGTTGAAACCCGTAGGGGCAGGCCTTGTGCCTGCCCGTCCTTCTCCATGCAGAAGCGCCCGTTGAAACCCGTAGGGGCAGGCTTGTTCCTGCCCGTCCTTCTCCGTGCAGAAGCGCCCGTTGAAACCCGTAGGGGCAGGCCTTGTGCCTGCCCGTTGTAGGGGCGGACCCGTGTGTCAGCCTATTGTGATCCAAAAATAAGTTACAGCATGGGAATCCAATCTTCAATCCTCTATTGCCAATAAATTTTCCCCCTTGACTTTCTTGAATATATGTTCTTTCGGTGGGAACAAGGAAAACTGGAACCCCTTACCGTGCGGAACTTCCACCGGGCGCTTTCTAAAAAAACAAGACGTACGCAGGTGGCTCCTGCGTACGTCCGCTTGCCAGCTTCCCAATCCTTGTCAAATGGTGGGGGCACAATGATGGAGGTCAGTGAAGGATCAAGCCAAGTACTCCAAGAAAGAATATCGTGATGCCAATCAGCCTGGGCATGCCATGGGCAAAATCATTGCGGCGTGCACCGGACCGGCGGAGCTGCTGGCTGGTCAGCCCTTCCCGCCTCATCGCGTTCAATTTTTCCTTACTGTGCATTTCCAAGAAAAAGTGGTTCATGCTGAACTCCTTAATTTGAGCAGGATCGGCGGTCATTGAGCACTTGTCCCAGCCCGCCTTCCACGCCGGTGGGGACACCATTGATGGTTGGCATCCAGCTTCCGCTCTGCTCCACATAGACTGTCTGGATGGCGGAACGGCTCGCGCCGGGGGCTGCGCAGAACCCGCTGGTCAAATGGCCGGCCTGGCTTGAAAGGGAGGCTGCTCCATTCGATGAGGCGGAACTAATGCGATCGGCTGCCGCTGCCTGATTAATCGTGAGGGCGGCCATGATTGCCAGCGCTACGATCACTAAAAGATTGAAGAAACGGTTTTTGTTCATTTGATCTCCTTGCCGAGGAAAGTTTGGTTGGATCTCGGTTATGAGCCCATGGTAGCAAATTCCGGCTCACCAATGTGGACAAAATTCACCAAAATTCACCAAATAAGGCAGAATTGGTTTATAATAAAGACCGAAGGCCGTTTTTCCGAATCGAGGAGAGAGAAGTGCCCCCCATGACCAGCCAGGCCCCCAAAGTGGCTCTTGAGCGGTTTGCCAATTTCGGCGACCTGCTCAAATTCCTCCGCAGACGAAGTGGGCTGACCCAGCGCGAATTATCACTGGCAGTCGGGTATAGCTTTGCCCAGATCAGCCGCCTGGAACTGAACCAGCGCGTCCCTGACATGGCAACCATCACCGCCCGCTTTATCCCCGCCCTCGATCTGGAAAACGAACCGGAGGTGGCTGAGCGGTTGATCGAACTTGCGGCAGCCGCCCCGCACGTGACCGCGCCGGCCGATGGCGAGGCGCCCTTCAAAGGACTTCAATTTTTTGAAGAAGAGGATGCCAAAATCTTCTTCGGGCGCGAGGAACTCTCCTCCCACCTGGTCAACCGGATGAAAGACAGCCTTTCGGATCCGTTAGCGAGGCGTTTCCTGGCAGTCCTGGGCGCATCGGGCAGCGGCAAATCGTCCAGCGTACGCGCCGGGCTGATTCCAGCCCTGAAGCGCGCCGCGCCGTTCTCTCGCTGGCAGGTGCGTACATTCAGCCCCACGGATCGTCCGTTGGAGAGGCTCGCATCCATCTTGAATCCACAACCGGATTCGGTCGCTTCGATGGCGGCACTGATGGATGACCTGAAACACGAGCCGCGTTCTGCGTATCTCGCTGCGAGGCGAATCCTGGAAAAGGAACAATCCAGGACGCATGGGAGCGAACACAGGGGGGTGCTGCTGGTCATTGACCAATTCGAAGAGCTCTTCAGCCTGTGCCGCGACGAATCCGAACGAGGCGCCTTTGTGGATGCCCTGATGACCGCCTGCAGCGAACCGGGGGGCAACGTGTTTGTGGTACTGGCTTTGCGCGCCGACTTCTACAATCATTGTGCTCCCTACCCGGCCCTGCGCGAGGCCCTCGCCAACAGCCAGGAATACATCGGCCCGATGAAACTGGCCGAGTTGCGGCGCGCCGTCGAGGAACCTGCACGGCGCGGCGGCTGGGAGCTGGAACCGGGCCTGGTAGAGTTGTTGCTTCAGGATGTAGGCGCCGAAGCGGGTCATTCCCCCGAACCAGGCGCGCTGCCCCTGCTCTCGCATGCCCTGCTGGCAACCTGGCAGCGGCGCCAGGGCCACAAGTTGACCGTGGCGGGGTATCTTTCTTCCGGAGGAGTGCGGGGAGCGATAGCCGAAACCGCCGACAGCCTCTTTCAAGATGAACTGGATGAACAGGAGCGGGGCTTTGCCCGGGACATCTTCCTGCGCCTGACGCAATTGGGCGAAGATGAGCAGACCGCGGATACCCGCCGCCGGGCCTCCCTGGACGAGATCATCCATAAACCGGAAGAAGCCGGCAAGGTGCGGGAGGTATTGGGCAAACTGGCCGATGCTCGCTTGATCATCATCGATAACCAGATGGTCGAGGTGGCACACGAAGCCTTGATCCGGGAGTGGCCGACCCTGAGGGCCTGGCTCGAGGAGAATCGCGAGGAATTGCGCCTGCACCGCCACCTCACGCTGGCAGCAGAAGGCTGGGAACGACAGGGATGCGATGTGGGCGAGCTTTACCGGGGGGCGCGCCTGGCCCAGGCCGCCAGTTGGGCGGAAACACATGCAAGCCAGTTAAGCGCCGCGGAAACGGATTTCCTGGCAGCCTCGCAAGCTCTGGCCGGACGAGAGGAAGCCGGGCGCGAGGCGCAGCGTCAACGCGAGCTAAACGCCGCCCGGGAGCTGGCAGAAACCCAACGCCAGGCCGCGGTCCAACTACGCAAGCGCGCCTTCTACCTGTTGGGCGCGTTCGTCCTGGCCCTCATCATGGCAGGGGTTTCCTTATACCAGGGCAGTCGCATCCGCCAGGCCGCGCTCACCGCCCAGACCGAACGCCGCAGCGCCACTGCCCGCGAACTGGCTTCGGTTTCGCTCAATAACCTTGCGGCCGATCCCGAACGGAGCATCCTGCTGGCGCTTCAATCTGTTGCGACGACGCGTTCCGCCGATGGGACCATCTTGCCCGAATCGCTGGACTCCCTGCACCGCGCCTTGGTCTCTTCTCCGATCCGCATGACCCTGAAAGGACATGCAACCGGGGTGCTGTCCGCGGCCTTCAGCCAGGATGGAACACAACTGGCGACAATCGGCAAGGATGGAACGATCATTATCTGGGACACGGCAAGTGGAGGGGAAGTCCGCCGTTTGCTAGGAACGACGGAACCGGGCGACTTTGTCAGCACCAAGCGCTTGGCGTACAACCCGGATGGAAAGGTGCTTTACGCCGCTGACCGGAATCTGGTCAAAGCCTATGACCCGGCTTCTGGAAATCTGCTCAGGACCCTGGACGGTCAACAAACCGACGTAACCGCCATTGCCATCAGTGCGGATGGAAGACTGGCGGCCTCCGGCGCATGGGACGGGACGGCGATCATCTGGGACGTCGCATCGGGCAAGGCGCTGTTTCACATCCCGGCGCATGCGCAGCCAATCGAAAACCTTACCTTCAGCCCGGAGGGGAAATGGCTGGTCACTGCCGGAGACGACGCTGCGGTGCGCTTCTGGGACACCAGTACCGGCAAGCTGTTGAACGAGACCACGGATTTTTCCGGTGTGGTCAGCGGGGTGACCTTCAGTGCGGACGGGCACAGGCTGGCGTTATCGGATGGAACCATTCACGTCTGGCAGATCAGCCTTGACAATACGGACGGTCAAACCACGCTTGCATACCAGGAACTATTCAGTATCCCGAACGCATTCTCCGACACGTTCAACCCGGACGGAAGCCAGCTGGCCGGTACCAGCGGGAATGTCGTCAAGATCTGGGAAGCAGCCACGGGACGTGAATTGTTCACGCTCCCGGGTCACACGGATTGGGTGATGGGGTTGGCATTCAGCCCGGCTGGAACAAACCTGGCCAGCACCAGCCTGGATGGCAGCGTGAAGATATGGAGCCTGCTGCCTGGAGCAGAAAGCGTGACGGTGGTCAGCCCGGTCGCGGGCTTTGGGACACGCGTGGCATTTTCGCCGGATGGAAGCCTGTTCGCCACCAACGGCGGGAATGGCTCGGTCACCTTCTGGGACACTCACAGCGGTGAAGCGCGGCTGACCTTGCAGGGTCATAGCGTGGAAGTGTTGAGCCTGGCGTTCAGTCCGGATGGGAGCCGTTTTGCCAGCGGCAGCCTGGATGGTACGGCCATTCTGTGGAACACGGCGACCGGCAGGAAACTCTTCACGCTGGTTGCACATGCCAACGGCGTGCGCGACCTGGTGTTCAGCCCAAACGGGGAGCTGCTTGCCAGCGGCGGGTTCGATGGCACTGCCAAAATCTGGGAGGTGAAAACCGGCTCGCTGGTGCGTGAGATCAGCGGGCATCAAGGTCTGGTCCTCGGCGTGGCTTTCAACCGGGACGGAACGCGCTTGGCCACCGCCAGCACCGACGCCACTGCGAAAATCTGGGATGTGAAAACGGGTGAGTTATTATTCACCCTGACCGGCCACGGCTCCGGGATCCGCGACCTGGCCTACAGTCCGGACGGAGCGCTGCTCGCCACTGGAAGCGGCGACGGGACGGCCATCCTGTGGGACGCTTCCAGTGGATCAAAATTACGTACCCTGGTCGGGCACAGCTCGGGGCTACAATCGTTGGCCTTCAGCCCGGATGGAAAAATCATTGCCACCGGCAGCGAGGACGACACGGCCAGGTTATGGGATGTTGCATCAGGAGCCGAAATCCTGAGCCTGCCCGGGGATGGCTCCGGGGTGACCGGGGTCGCATTCAATCCTGCCAAGCATGAACAGAGCTTGGCGGTGGCTGGCGGGATCTCGCGACTTTTCCTGCTGAATATCGATGATCTGCTGAGGTTGGCGCATGCACGCGTGACGCGTGCATTCACGCCGGCGGAATGCCGCACAGTACCTGCACAGCGATCAATGTCCGCTGGGAGAGTGAGGCGAGGAATAAAGGGCGGCGTTGGTGAGCAGTTCGTGCAAATTCGTGAACGGTCTTTGTCGTCCATCGTCCATTGTCTATTGTCCGATGCAGGTCAGCGGATGAGCATTGGCACTCCCCGAAAAATGTTAAAGCCTTGCCAGGTTGCCTTCATCCCCCGTTGATATCCCGGCGCAGGAGGTTTATACTAAGCACGGCAAGCCCGCCTTGGATGATCCGAAAGGATTTCAGGAGCTAGCCATGAAAACAACCAGCCTGTTGGATTCCGTCCGTGTGGCCAAGGATAATGAAAAAAAGTCCGCCGAGTTCTACGCCGATGCAGCTGAAAAGTGCGTCAGCACTTCCGGCCGGGAGCTGTTCGGAGAACTGGTGAAATTTGAGAATTATCATTACCACTGGCTGACGGTGCTCGAAAAAAGCCTGAAGGAAAAGGGCAATGCCATTACCTACGAAGGCCGCGAGTTTTCCCTGCCGCCGCTGCTCGAGCCGCAGGCCGCCGAGGAACCCCGCCACCAGACCGTCCTGGACATCATCAGCCGGGCGATGGAACTCGAACGGCAGACCGAAAAGGCCTACGCCGACCTGGCCGCCGAGATCACCGATCCGCAGGGCCGCGCCATGTTCAAAAAACTGTCCGCCGAGGAGCACAACCATTTCCGCATCCTCCAGGAGGCCTCCTCTGGCTTGGAAAATACGAAGGCCTGGAGATGGCGCCCATGACTCTCACGCTTTGAGTCGCTTGGGCTCTTCCGGGTTTCAAAAGCAAAGGGGCCTGCTCCACTTTGGTCAAACCGCACTAAAAAACAGTTTCCACCCTTCTCAAACAAGAACATTTGTGCTAATATTCAGCATCGCTGATTTTCAGGCTGCCATCTGGTTGAAAAGGCCCCTTCCATGCTGAATCATCTGCCCTCTGTCGTTTTACCATTATCTTATCCTGCTATCTTCCCCCGGATTATTCCTCATTTGTTTCGCGGAAACAATTCCATTTCGCCCTCAGTCGTTCCTCTTCGTTTCACGGAACGATTGGCACTGCAGCTCCTGCGATCCCGCTGCACCACTATCAGACCATACGACTATGAGACTATTCAACTGCTCATTACCCATTCGTTCCGCGGAAAATTCAAAAAGAGTGACTTTAATTCGCCTCGCAAATCATCAATCGAAAATCCAAAATCAAAAATTAGTCGTTCCTCCGTCGTTCCGCGGAACGAATATTTCACTCCTCCCCCATATCTCCCCCACCCATCTCCCCTCCGCCCAGGTCCGGGATTTCCTTCTCAATATCCTCCGGGCTCTGGCCTTTCTCCAGCCGGTCCACCACCTCGTTGAATTCGGGCGGGATCTCCTCGCCCATTTCCTTCCCCATCTTGCGCATCATCCGCCCCATCGCCTGCGGATCGTTTTCCAATCCGGCCAGGGCGGATGGATCGGAAAAATCGCCAGCCAGGGAGTCCATGCGGCTCTCCTCTGATTTGGCCACGCGCACGCGCGGGATGCCCCGGCGGACTTTCCGGCTCTTGCAGTGCGGGCAGGTGACGCGGCGGGTGCCGTATTCGGAAAAACTCATGAACACGTCGAAACGCTTGGAACAATTGAGACAGGTATAGTCATAGAATGGCATGCCCCTATTTTAACGTCATTTATCCCCTCCTTCCAACCCAAATTTCATTCATCATTCTACTTCTTTTTCTCTTCCATCCCTATCCTGCTCCCTCTTTACCTGTCTACCTGTCTACCTGTTTACCTTCTCCTATCGGTTACAATAGACGCATGACTGAATCTGAATTCAACCTCCACGACCCCCAGCCTCTGCTGATTATCATCTCCGGACCTTCAGGCGTAGGCAAGGACAGCGTATTGCACGCCATGAAAGCGCGCGACCTGCCCTTCCATTTTGTTGTCACTACCACCACCCGCCTGCCGCGTGAGAATGAGGTCAACGGCCGGGACTACTTCTTCGTCTCCAAAGAAGAGTTTGCCCGCATGATCGAGAACGACGAGTTTTTTGAATATGCTCTCGTTTATAACGACTATAAGGGCAACTCCAAGAAGCAGGTCCGGGATGCACTGGCTTCCGGCCAGGATGTCGTCATGCGCCTGGACGTTCAGGGTGCTGCCACGGTGCGCAAATTGGCGCCGGAGGCCGTGCTGGTATTCCTGACCACGCAAAGCGAGCAGGAGCTGGTCCAACGGCTGAGAAGTCGCAAGACGGATACCGCCGAAGATTTGAGCCTGCGCATCGCCACCGCTCAGCAGGAGCTCAAGCGTGCCGCCGAGTTTGACTATGTCATCGTCAATGCGGATGGCTGCCTGGACGAGACGGTGGATACCGTCACCGCCATTATCCGGGCTGAACATCATCGCGTCAATCACCGCAAAGTGAGCCTCTAGTATATAAGGATAAAAAGTTTGGTAGTGTAATAATATGAATCAATCCCCTCCTCCCGATCAGTACCCGCAAACGCCGCCGCCGCGCACCATACAGGTGGCCATGCCGAATGTCAAACCGTATGTAACCTATTCCATCCTGGGCTTAACCGTTTTCATTTACCTCTTGCAGCTTGCCGGGGTATATTTTCTTAAAGGGGATGTGGTTGCCGCATTGGGTGTCAAATATGGTCCCTTGATCCGCGCCGGCCAGCTCTGGCGCCTCATCACGCCGGTTTTCTTGCATGATTCCACCCTGCCGTACGGACTCCTGCATATCGGCTTCAATATGTATGCCCTTTTCCTGTATGGGCGCGGGCTGGAAGCTCGCTTCGGTCACTGGCGTTTTACCCTGCTCTACTTCCTCTCGGCTTATGCCGGGAACGTGCTCTCATTCTTGCTCACGCCGGGTTCTTCGCTGGGCGCCTCCACGGCCGTTTTCGGCCTGCTCGCAGCCGAAGGGATCTTTGTTTACCAGAACCGTCAACTGTTGGGTAACCGCGCCGGGCGCGCCTTGATGAATGTCCTGTATGTGGCCGGCATCAACCTGCTGATTGGTTTCAGCACCCAAGGTGTGGACAATTTCGGACACCTGGGCGGCCTGCTGGGCGGGGTACTCTTCACCTGGTTTGGAGGCCCACGCTGGAAGATGGAGGGATTCTACCCATCCATCCGCTTGATTGATGAACGTGAAGGGCACGGCGCTCTCGCCGGGACGCTGGCGGTGCTGCTGTTCTTCATCCCGCTGACCGTGTTGGGTTGGATTTGGATTGTTAAGTGAACACCCGGCCAAACGGCAGGGGTGCAGGATTGCCTGGCGCGTGCCCATTCTCTGGAAATAAGCAGCATACTCTGCGAGCCATTCTTGTCGCCGAGCGCGCTGCTCCTGCTGTTTCTTATCCTGGCCTTTACGTTCCGCTCCCAGCATCCTGACCGGTTTTGCCGATGCCTTGATCATTAAGGACAGCCTCCAGCCAGCCGATGCCATCGTCCTGCTCAATGGCGATTACGACACCCGGCCATTCCGGGCCAGCGAGTTATACCTGCAGGGACTTGCGCCCAAAATTATCATTGCCCGGGCGGAAAACACACCGGCTGTCGACCTTGGGATTGGTGCCCAATGATACCGATATTTCCGTGGGCGTAATGCAGAAGCTCGGTGTGCCGCCCGAAAAAATGGTCATTCTGCCGTTCCCTGGAGGTACGACCAGTACGTTTGATGAGGCAGTTTTGGTAAAACAATATATCGAAGCCAACCAGGTTCACAGGATTATCCTGGTTACTTCAGCCTTCCATACCCGGCGTGCCAGGTGGATTTTCCAAAAAACATTTGCAGGATTGCCGGTCACACTGGAAATGGCGGCAGCTCCTCATATAGGCTTTGATCAGACTGACTGGTGGAAAAACGAAACCGGGCTTATCACGCTCACGAATGAATATATCAAGCTGGTCTATTATTTTTTCAAGTATCACTAAAGCAATGCGCCCCTGCAGCGGCCGGATGCACCCTTGGGTCTCATTATAAAAGTGTTATTTTTTTGGTTGACTCTCTCCGCTATAGCCTCTATAATGCCTTCAGATGTCGCGGTATGACCTGTGCCTGGCCTGGAACTGGGAATATGACGCCGACTTCGTCCATATGATTGAAGCCGCCTGCGCTCTGCGCGGCGTGTCGCTCCTGCAAGTTACCCCCCAAACTTTGGATCAGGTATTGGCGGGATTACAAAACGGGGAAATCGCCTGCACCACCCTTTTGGACCGCGCCTCCGAATCTGATCCATGCTTCCAGCCATTGGTGGATTGGGCAACTCGGCATGGATCTATTTTGCCTGAATCCGCAGGAGCGGACGCTTTGGTCAGCGGATAAAGCCACCATGCACCTGGAATTCATCAGCCAGGGCCTACATACTCCGTACACGATCATCCTTTCCCCATTCGCCAATTATTCCTTCATCCATCCATCTGACCTGAGTCTGCTGGGCGGGAGTTTTGTCATTAAACCGGCTTGTGAGGGGGGTGGGAACGGAGTGATCCTTGAAGCCACCTCCTGGGAGCAGGTGCTTTCGGCACGCCAGCAATACCCGAACCAAAAATATCTTCTGCAGGCGCACGTTGCCACGTGCAACCTGGACGGGCGGCCAGCCTGGTTCCGCGTCCTGGTCTGTGATGGAGCGGTCTATCCGTGTTGGTGGGACCAGCAAACTCATGTTTATACCCGCGTCACGGCGGAGGAAAAGGCCCGCCTGGGTTTGCGGGGACTGCGCGAGTACGCGGCCCGGATTGCTCAGATTTGCGGCCTGCACTTGTTCTCCACCGAAATCGCCCTGACGGAGGATGGTCGCTTTCTGGTGGTGGATTATGTCAATGACCCGGTTGATTTGCGCCTTCAGTCGAAGGCCCTGGACGGAGTGCCGGATATTTATGTGGAAAGCATCGCCGCCCGGCTGGTGCGGTTGGCGGACACACATCGGGTTGTTTCATAGCTCTGGCCGGCAAGGTCAATTACTCCGAAAATTGTGTAATTAAAACCATGCAGACCCCCTCTTCTAATACCTCCAGGCTGCTCAACTGGTTCAAAAGGAACACGGAAGGTTCCATGCTCATGCAGTGGATCAGTTACTTCATGATCTTTTCCGTGTTGGTCATCTTTATCCTTGAATACCCGGTTAATGAAAAGCTGAATTGGCGCTTCTACGCTACCGTGCTGGCCCTTGGATCGCTGTTGCTGATCAATATCCTGTGGTTCCAATCCAATTGGCAGGTAATCCGCCGGCATGAACGCTTTTTTAATTGGGCGATTAATATCGTCACCAACCTGTTGGTTTTGGCAGCCTTCGCCTTCACTGGGCGCGGCGAAATCATTTTCCTGGTGTTTATGCAGGCTGCCCAGTTTGCCATCATTTTTGGAGTTTGGCCGGCTGGGGCGATCTATTCTTACGTCACACTGGGGATTGCTCTGGGGATTCTCAAAGCCTATGGCATTACGAATGCACAATTGATTCAGACTGCCGCGCAATTCATGGCGGGCATGATCTTTATCCTGGTGTTCGTCCTGCTGGAGAGCCGCTCCGCCCAGGAGACCCGGCGGGCAGAGGGCCTGTTGAAGGATCTGCAGGCGGCCAATATCGCCTTGAAAGCGGCCCACCAGAAAGAAAAGGAGCTCGCGATTGCCGAGGAACGTATGCGCCTGGCACGTGACATCCACGACGGGCTGGGCCATCACCTGACGGTCCTGAGTATCCAGTTGCAGGCCGCGGAAAAACTGGTGGAACGCAATCCGCAGGCGGCCGCGGAAGCCATCCAGGTCTCGCGCGGTGAAGCTCAGGCGGCATTGGAGGAAGTCCGCCGCAGCGTGGGAATGATGCGCCAGCCTGCGGCGGAAAGCCAGCCTCTGGTGGAGATGATCGCGAACTTGGTGCACGATTTCAATGAGCACACCGGGCTGCAATCCACGTTTGGGCACAGCGGCACCCCCGTTGAACTTTCCGCCTTTGCCGAACAGACCCTCTTCCGCACCGTGCAGGAAAGCCTGACAAACGTTCAAAAGCATGCCAGGGGCGCCAGGCATATCCAGGTGAAACTGGAGTATTCTGCAGAAGCCATCCGGTTGGCGGTCAGCGACGACGGGCAGAAACCGGACGTGGGTTTCACCAGCCAGGGAGGCTACGGGCTGGAAGGACTGTGTGAACGGGTGGACCAGCTCGGTGGTGACTGTTGCTACGGCCCGATGGCGGAAAAAGGTTTCCAGGTGGATGTAACGCTTCCTTTACACGAGGTCAGCCGTGATAAAAGTGCTTCTGGCCGATGACCAGACTCTCATCCGCCAGGGCATCCGGCTGCTGCTGGAGATCGAGCCGGATATCCAGGTGGTCGGTCAGGCTGCCAATGGACGCGCGGCCATCCAGCAGGTCGAAGCTCTGCACCCGGACGTCGTCCTCATGGATGTGCGTATGCCTGAGATGGATGGGGTGGCCGCTACGCGCGAGCTCAGCATGCGCCATCCCGAGGTCAAGGTTATTATCCTGACCACTTTCGAGGATGACGAGACGGTTTTTGAAGGCTTGAAAGCCGGGGCACGCGGCTATTTGCTCAAGGATATCAGCAGCGAAGAAATGGCACAGGCAGTCCGCAGGGTGGCCGCCGGCGAGGCGCTTATTGAGCCCAGGCTGACCCGCAAGGTGCTGGCTGAATTCTCCCGCATGGCTGCGGTGGCTGATCGGCAGCAGCCGTCCAAAACGGCAGGCTTTTCGGAATCGCTGCCTGCCGCGCTCACTGAACGTGAACGCGAGGTCCTGCAGGCGCTCGCCCGCGGACTCTCCAACCGGGAGATCGCCGGGCAGTTGGTCATCACCGAGGGAACGGTCAAGAACCACGTCTCCAGCCTGATCGATAAGCTTGGGGTGCGCGACCGGACGCAGGCTGTGTTGAAGGGTCAGGAACTCGGGTTGATTTCCTAAAAAAATGGTGAAAGTGACGTCAGGGTTCACAAAAATCACCTTTGTGATCCTGCATGGACTTTGTCTTTAGTCCATGAATTTTTGGCATTCTGGTCTCTATCCAAAGTCACGGGTGCAAGCCGCCCATTATCCTCCTGAAGTCATGGAAAGAATCTATCTTAAATAAAGCCGGTTTCTATCCCCCGGCACTGTTTGTTACACGCCTCCAGGGGTATCCTTGCGACCATCGAATAAGAAATGGAGGCACAAATGGATCCTGTACTTGATAAGAAGATCAACACCCATCGGAATCATCGCCTTGCGGCTGGGTCCGTTCTGATCCTTTTTGGCGCAGCGACTCTTTTGCAGCGCTGGCTCGAAATTGGCAATTACATTGTTTTGTTGCTCGGCCTGCTAATGCTGGTCTGGGGCTCTTTTTCCCATCGGACCGGCTGGATCATTCCGGGTGGCGTCCTGGGCGGGATCGGCCTGGGCATCCTGGCGATGGAAGGCCCCTGGCTTTTCCCTGCGGCCGATCAGAACGGTCTCTTCCTGGTCTGCTTTGCTTTTGGCTGGTTCCTCATCATTATTCTGACCGCCCTTTTCACCTGCACCCAGTGGTGGGCGCTCATCCCGGGCGGGATCATGGCCGTGCTCGGCGGAAGCATCCTGGTCACGCATGGATCCATCCGCTGGGAAGACCTCAACCTGGTATATGCAGCCATTCTGATCTCTGTTGGCCTGATTCTGTTGGTGTATAGGGGCCGCCAGAAGAATAATCGATGATCTGCCTTCGTAAAAAGGATATATCACCTATCTTTTCAGGAGAATTTTATGAAAGCCATACTCGAAGTTAAAGATCTCGTAAAGAAATACGGCGACTTTACCGCCGTGAACCGGATTTCGTTCGATATCAGGGAAGGTGAGATCTTCAGCCTGCTTGGCCCAAACGGGGCCGGGAAGACCACCACCATTTCCATGCTTTCCACGCTCTATACTCCCACCAGTGGCGAAGCAACGATCGGTGGGCATTCAATTACAAGAGAGCCCATGGCTGTCCGCAATCTGATCGGCGTGGTGCCCCAGGAACTGGCCCTCTACGATGACCTGACCGCGCGTGAAAACCTGGTTTTCTGGGGCCAGATGTATGGCCTCTCGGGAAAAGCCCTCAAGGTCCGCGTGGACGAGGTGCTCGAGCAGATTGGCCTGGCCGACAAGGCCAATAACCGGGTGAAGACCTATTCCGGTGGCATGAAGCGTCGTGTCAATATTGGTGTGGGCTTGCTGCACAAGCCGAGCCTGCTCTTCATGGATGAACCCACCGTTGGCATTGATCCGCAGTCGCGGCGTGCCATCCTGGACTCGGTCAAATCGCTCAATCAGCAGGGTATGACAGTTTTGTACACAACCCATTACATGGAAGAAGCCGAAGAGCTTTCCGACCGGGTGGGCATTATTGATCATGGCGAGTTGATCGCCCTGGGCACCCAGGCAGAGTTGAACCGCCAGGTTGGCGAGAATGATACGCTCATCCTTCATATTGATGAAAGCCAGAACGGTGAGGCCCTGGCCGCCTCCGTCCGCAAGATACACGGCGTGTTGAAAGCAGATATTACTGACCACAGCGTGGCGGTCATCGCCCCGGAAGCGGAAGAGATCATGGCCCCTGTCATCATCAAAGCCAATGAGCTGGGTATCAAGATCCGCTCGGTGGATATCAAGGAGCCGGACCTCGAAGCAGTGTTCTTGCACCTGACAGGAAGGGCATTAAGGGATTAGGGAATCAGTACTTTGTTGCCTGATTACCTGATCACCTGATCGCCTGGTTACCTTTAAGGATACTCCTATGTATAAACTCATTCTCATTGGCCTCAAAGATGTAAAACTTGCCTTCCGCGACAGGGCTGCCCTGGTCCTTATGCTGCTTGCTCCGTTCCTGCTGACCCTCGGCCTGGGGTTTGTGACCGGGCGCTTCTCAGGCGGCTCTTCGAACGGCATCAGCCACATCCCGGTTGTATTGATCAACCAGGATGGAAAACAGCTTGGCACTGCCCTGGTGGATTTGTTTCAGTCCAGGGACCTGGGTGACCTGGTAGCCCGACCATCACTGATGACCTTTCCGCTGCCCGTAAATTGGTGGAATGATAACCAGGCTGTGGCGGCTATCCTCATCCCGGCTGGTTTTACTGACAGCATTGTCCCGCCTCAAGGGCAAACCATCCCGGGAAAAGTTGTCCAGGTTGAGCTGTACACCAATCCAACCACTCCCACCAGTGTCGGTGTGGTTAAAACCATCCTGGATCAGTTCATCAGCCAGGTGGAGGCGGGCCGGGTCGGCGGGGAAGTGGCGGTCACGCAGCTTGTGACCAGCGGCCGCATCCAGGCTCAACAAGCCCAGGCGGTTGGACAGGCCGCCGGTATGAGCCAGGCAAAGGCCGCCAGCCAGAGTACGTCTATTACGCTAAACAACCTCACCCCCGGTGGGGAAGCAGTTAGGTTTGACGTGCTGGCCTTGCTGGCTCCTGGCATGGCTTTGATGTTCCTGATGTACACTGTCAGCTACGGCGGGCGGACGCTCCTGACCGAGCGCGCGCACGGCACCTTGCCGCGCCTGCTGGTCTCTCCAACCGGCGCAACCCAGATTTTGGGCGGCAAGATGATCGGGATCTTCCTGACCGGCGCGGCCCAGATGCTTATCCTTATCCTGGGTACCACCGTCCTGTTCCAACTTCAGTGGGGTGATCCATTGGCTGTGCTGGCCCTGGTGCTGGCGGCGGTCTTTGGCGCAGTCGGCTGGGGCATGCTCCTTACTGCCATTGCCAAAACCCCCGGCCAGGTGAGCGCAATCGGTTCTGCTCTCATGCTAAGTTTTGGCATCCTGGGCGGCACCTTCGTCAATATGGATAACATGCCAGTCTGGTTCCGCTATGTTACTAAGATTACCCCCAACGCCTGGGGTGTGGATGGTTTCACCACCCTGGCCTTGGGCGGCGGGTTGCACGACATCCTGACCCCCATCCTGGCCCTGCTGGTCATGGGTTTGCTCCTGTTCGCCATCGCCGTGGTGCTTTTCAGCCGGCGCGGGTTGACGGAGAGATAGGAGTTCCAAATGAAAAAGATTTTTGCAATTGCCTGGAAGGATACCATCCTGCGCTTCAGCGGATGGGCGGAATGGCTTTTCTTCCTCATCCTGCCGGTGGTCTTTACCGTCATCCTGGCCGGCGGGACCGGCGCCAGCAGCGACAACCGTGTCCGGCTGGTGGTTGTTGACCAGGCCAACTCGCCCCTTTCGGCGGACCTGGTGACTGCGCTGGAAAACAGCCAGGCTGTCCGCCCCGTCGCAGCCACGTTGAAACAGGCCGAAACCCAGTTTTCACAACGCAGAGTCTCGGCGGTGCTGGTCATCCCAAGTGAGTTCGACCTCGCCCATCTTGAAAAGGGTGGCATGCAGCTCGAACTCCGTCAGCAGCCCAATAACATGAATGCCATGATCGCCCAGCGGGCCGTGATGGCTGTCATCAGCCGGGTCAGCAGTGCCGCCGATATCGCCAACAATAGCGTGACCAGCGCCGAACAGTTCCAGCCTTTTGCTTCCACGGTGGACCGGCAGGCTTATTTCAACGACGCATTGAATCAGGCCCAATCCCTGCTCTCTACAGCTCCCATCCGTGTGATGGAATCAAAAGGCACAACGAGCGACCCGATCGACTATGATCCGCGCGCCAATTCCTCTGCGGGACAATTGATCACCTGGGTTTTCGTCCCCTTGATCGGTATCTCTGCGATGTTCGCCTACGAACGTCAGATGGGCACCCTGCGGCGGCTTTTGATCTCGCCCACCCAGAAAAGCACCTATCTGCTTGGAACGATCTTCGGTCAGGGATTGACCGCCCTGGTTCAGATGCTGCTGTTGATCGGCTTCGGTATCTTTGTAATGAAGATCAACTGGGGTGTACAACCGCTCGCATTGGCGGTGATGATGGTCTGCGCCACCCTGGCAGCAGCTGCCCTGGGAACCGCGCTGGGCACCTTCGTCAAGACCGAAGGCCAGGCCTCTGGCTTGAGCGTCATGATCGGCATGGTCATGGCGTTGCTGGGCGGGTGCTGGTATCCGCTGGAAATGTTCCCTCAAGCGGTACAGAATATCGTGAAAATCCTGCCGACCACCTGGGCGATGCGCGGCTTGCTGGATATCGTACTGCGCGGCCAGGGCCTGGCGGCCATCCTCCCCGAGGCGGGGATTTTGTTGGGTTTTGCAGTGCTATTCTTTGGGATCGGGATCCTGCGTTTCAAATACGAATAGGATCGGATAACCAGATTTAAAGAATCCCCGCAGCAGAGAAAATATTAATACCAATAAGGTATTTTTTATAATATATTTCTCATGTTCAGTTCATCATTTTCTGGGAAAATAGTATTCAGGCATGGCCTTTTTATGCTCCGGTTGAAACCAGGCATTCGGCCAAATTCCTCCTGAGTAAAAAATGGATGAACCACCTATTCCAAGGTCAGAAATGTGGCGGCAACGCTTGCAAAGCCTCCGCAAAAGTATGCGGAGTATTATCCTGTTTATCCTGGGCGTTGCAGCTGCCCTAACCGGGCTTTTGATTTACCATCTCATTGTCCCCGGCCCGCAACCCCTAACCACCAATGATGTCAGTACCGCAGTAAGCCAGGCACTTGCCTCTGCCACATCTCCGGCACCATTTTCTGAGGCCGTGTATCAGATTATCCAGCCGTCGCTTGTTTTGATTCAATCGAAGCTTCCCGGGAAAGACGGTAAAACTGAGGATAGCTTGGGTACCGGAACTATCATTGATGCGAGTGGCGATATCCTGACCAGCCTGCATGTCGTTGCGGACGCCACCGATATTCAGGTTACATTCGCGGATGGCACAACCTCCACGGCAACAGTTGCGGTCAAGCAGCCAGAGAATGATATTGCTGTTTTGACACCGGATAACCTTCCGGGCCAGGTCGTCCCCGCCGTCCTGGGAAACCCGAAGGCCATGCAGGTCGGTGATGATGCCTATGCGGTCGGGAATCCTTTCGGCTTATACAGCTCGATGAGCGCAGGCGTTATCTCCGGATTCGACCGGACATTTCAACCGAAAAACAGCAATATACACCTCAAAGGCTTGATCCAAATCGACGCGGCGGTGAATCCTGGAAACTCGGGAGGTCCGCTGTTAAATCGCAATGGCGAAGTAATCGGTATCGTCGAAGGACTTATAAATCCGACGGATCAAAATTTCTTTGTCGGTATTGGATTCGCCATACCGATCAATGTTGCCGGCGGAGCAGCCGGAATGCCGCTGGATTGAATGACGGAAAACAGAATTCCAGTCAGTATGGGAATGTCCTGGTGATAACGTAGGTTTCACTAAATAATAAAGGAGATGGCCAATGGATCACAATTCGTACTCTGAGCATGGCTTGCCGATGGAACGAGTTTTATACGAAGTAAAAAAGGTGATCGTCGGGCAGGATCATCTGCTGGAACGGATGGTGGTGGCCCTGCTTGCACGCGGGCATATCCTGGTGGAGGGAGTTCCGGGGCTGGCCAAAACAATGGCCATCAAAACGCTGGCGGATGTAATTGGCGGCGAGTTCAAGCGTATCCAGTTCACACCGGACCTGGTTCCAGCCGATTTGATCGGCACCCGCATCTATAATCAAAAAACCGGCGAATTCAACACTTCGCTCGGTCCGGTTTTTACGAACTTGCTGTTGGCGGACGAGATCAACCGTGCGCCAGCCAAGGTCCAGAGTGCCCTGCTCGAAGTGATGCAGGAGCATCAAGTTACCATCGGCCGGGAGACGTTTAAGGTACCCGAGCCATTCCTGGTGCTTGCCACTCAGAACCCCATTGAGACCGAAGGAACGTACGCTCTCCCGGAAGCCCAGGTGGACCGTTTTATGCTCAAGGTGCTGGTCGGCTATCCCAATTCGACCGAAGAGTTTGTCATCGTCGAACGCATGACCGGTCTGCTTCAGTCCATGCAGAAAGTGCTGACCACAAAACAGTTACTGGATTTGCAGCAGGAGACCGATCGGGTGTTCGTGGATTCGGCCCTGATTGAGTATGCGGTAAAGGTGGTAACCGCCACCCGCAACCCAAAGGAGGTTGGCTTGAATGAGCTCGAGCATTACATCATGTTTGGTGCCAGCCCACGCGCCTCGATCAACCTGATCCTCACTGGCCGCGCACTGGCCTTTGTAAGGGGACGGGATTATGTCCTGCCGCAGGATGTTTCTGATATGGTCCTCGATGTGATGCGCCATCGCCTTGTATTGACCTACGAGGCACTCTCAGATAATGTGAGCAGTGATGAGGTTTTGAAGAAAATCCTCGACCGCATTCCACTCCCGGTGGTACCGCTCCATGAACACGCTGACACCCGCCTCAACGCCTGAAAGAATCCTGCAGCGTCTCGACTGGCACGTTATCCGCCGCCTGGACGGGCTATTACAGGGCGATTATCGCAGCCTGTTCTATGGATATGGGGTGGATTTCGCTGACCTGCGGGAATATCAACCCCAGGACGATGTACGTTACATTGATTGGAATGTAACCGCGCGCATGAATACTCCCTATATCCGCCAATATGTCGAAGACCGCGAAATCACGGCATGGTTTCTACTTGATCTCAGCCCTTCGGTGGATTTTGGAACATTTCAGAGTCTGAAACGCACCGTGTTGATCGATTTCGTCACCACGCTGGCCCGGCTGTTGACTCGCCATGGCAACCGGGTGGGCGCGATATTCTACGATAGCCGCATTGAGCTGACCATTCCGGCACGCGGCGGTCGCATTCAGGTGCTGCGGCTCATCCATGATTTAATCAAACAGCCCCAATTACCCCGCGCCCCGTTTACGAACCTGACACCTCTGCTCGAAAGCGGATTGTATTCATTGAAAAAACGCAGTCTGGTGTTCGTGGTCTCGGACTTCATTTGTGCACCCGGGTGGGAACGCACATTGAATTTGCTCAACCAGCGCCACGAAGTGCTCACTGTCCGCCTTTGGGATCCACGCGAAATCAAGCTTCCCGATATTGGTATGGTTGTTATGGAAGATGCTGAGACGGGCGACCAAATTTTTGTGGACACGCACGACCGAAAGTTCCGCCAGCGATTTGAAGAAGCCGCACAGAAACGTGAAGCAGAACTGGCGCAGGCCTTTAAACGTGCAGGTGTGGATGTTTTACCGTTGTCAACCGATGACGACCTGGTTCGTGCTATTGTACGTTTTGCCTCCTATCGCCGGCAGCGAAGAAAGTAGTTACGGATTCCAATATGGCCTTTATCTGGCCTGCAATGTTTTTTTCTTTGATATTAATTCCGCTGTTCATCCTGATTTATCTCTTGATACAGCGGCATCGGCGGCAACTGACTGTTGATTTTAACAAGGTCGGTTTTGAACCAGGTGTCAGGGGGCGCCAGCCCGGCATGCGTCGGCACATCCCTATGGCATTTTTTCTGTCAGGTCTCATAGTATTGTTAATCGCACTGGCACGCCCGCAGGCCGTAGTTGCCTTGCCGAGGACCGAAGGGACCGTCATCCTGGCTTTTGACATATCTGGCAGCATGGCCGCCGACGATATGAAACCAACCCGTATGGAAGCTGCCAAAGCTGCTGCACGCGACTTTGTGAAAAATCAGCCGCTCTTTGTGCAATCCGGCGTTGTCGCTTTTAGCGATACCGGAATTTCGATACAGGTTCCTACCAACGATCCGGGTCCCGTCCTGGCTGCCATCGACCGTCTGGCTCCGCAAACCGGTACTTCGGTTGGACAGGGCATCCTCGCCTCGCTCAACGCAATAGCCGTTGGGAGTAGTGGTGGGTTACCTCCGGAGATCTATAGTAACCTCCTGCTCACGCCCAGCCCTACGCCAACCCCCGTGCCACCTGGGACACATACTCCGGCAGTTATTATTCTGCTATCCGACGGCGAAAACAACGAAAACCCTGACCCACTGGCAGCCGCCCAGACGGCCGCTGACCGCGGCGTACGCATCTATACCGTTGGCATTGGCAGCCCAACCGGGACCACGGTGCATATCAACGGTTTCTCTCTGCACACCCAGTTGGATGAGGCAACCCTGCAACAAATATCCAAGATCACCGGAGGTACTTATTACCACGCCCAGAGCGAACAGGATTTGCTCAAGATCTATAAAGATCTCGACACGCAATTGGTCACCAAACCGGAGAAGACCGAACTCACGGCCCTTTTTGCCGGGACAGGCATCCTCTTCATGTTGATCGGTGGCCTGTTTTCACTCGTGTGGTACAGCCGTCTTCCGTGACCCTGCGATTGAAATGATTCATATGGATCGGAGGTAGTGCATGGAATTTCTCTGGCCTGGCTTCCTTTTCCTGCTTGGATTAATCCCCATCCTGGTTGGCCTGTATATCTGGGCCTCGCGGCGTAGGCGCTTCGCGCTGCGCTACTCCAGCCTGGCACTCATCCGCGCCGCGCTGCCCCAAAAATCAAACTGGCGCCGCCACCTGCCGGTTGGTTTATTCCTTCTTGGTCTTGCCAGCCTGGTATTTGCACTGGGACGTCCGGTTGTCGTCTTGAGCATACCCACCAGCCAGACCACAATTATCCTGACCATGGATGTCTCGCTGAGTATGCGCTCACGTGATATTCCACCCAGCCGCCTCCAGGCAGCTGAGAACGCCGCGTTTACTTTTATACAGCACCAGAAGGCCGGGACCCAGATTGGGTTGGTGGCATTTTCTGGTTTTGCAGAGATAATCCAGCCAGCTACGACAGATCAGGAAGCATTGCAGGCTGCACTTGAAAGTCTGACCGCCGGGCGCAGGACAGCCATAGGGAGCGGAATCCTGGTGGCTCTGGATGCCATCTCCCAGGTGGACAAGAACGTTGCCCCAAGTATTACTGCCAACCAGCCGGGCGCGGAACCGGTGCCGGTACCCAAGGGCGCATATGCCCCCGATATCATTGTGCTTCTTACAGACGGAGCCAGCAATGCAGGTCCCAGCCCACTGGATGCAGCCAACCAGGCTGCCGCCCGCGGGGTGCGCGTCTATACAATTGGGTTTGGCACGCTTAACGGGCCGGATGCCTCTCAAAGCCCGTTTGGAGGCTTCGGCGGTGGCGGCGGTGGTGGTTTTGGGGGCGGGGGTGGCTTCCGCCTGGCGCTCAATGAACCCATGTTGCAGCAAATTGCCTCCATAACGGGCGGAACATATCACCTGGCATCCAGTGCCAGCGAACTTGAGAGTGTTTTTGCTGGTTTGCCAACTTACCTGATAATTAAGCACGAAGTTCTTGAGATTAGCGTTATATTCACCGCCATCGGGGCGCTCCTGGCGGCTGTTGCAATCCTGCTATCACTGATCTGGCATCCTTTGCCTTAAGTATTTATCCGAAGATTGTCGCGAACCTTTTTTTTTCTAAACAGGATGCAGCAACTGGAAATAAAAGCATTGGAAGTCCGAAGTTGTCGGACTTCCAGTTTATTTCAAGGAAATGTACAACCAGTCCCCCAATCGGGAATGCTGAAAACGCTTTACTCACTCCCCTTGCTGGATCTGCGCCGCCCGCAGGGTGTTCTGCATCAGCATGGCGATGGTCATCGGGCCGACGCCGCCGGGGACGGGGGTAATATAGCCCGCCACTTGTACGGCCTCATCAAATTTCACGTCCCCCACCAACTTTTGCCTGGGCTTGCCGGTCTTTTCACTGATCGCAGGCGTGCCATCCGGATTAAGCACCGGGATTGAGTTAATCCCTACATCGATCACCGCCGCGCCGGGCTTGATCCAGTCGCCGCGTACCATTTCCATTTTGCCAATGGCCGCGATCAGGATATCCGCCTGCCGGACAACAGCTGGCAGGTCGCGTGTGCGCGAGTGGCAGACGGTTACGGTGGCATTTTGTCTGATCAACAGCAGCGCCGCAGGCATCCCGACAATGTTCGAGCGGCCCAGCACCACCGCATTGGCTCCTTCGATCTTCACGCCTGCCTGTTCGAGCAGGTAGATGCAGCCTGAAGGCGTGCATGGCACAAAGAGCGGTTGGCGTCCCTTTTGAGCCAGCCGGCCAATATTGATCGGGCAGAAACCGTCCACATCTTTTTCAATGTCGATGATGGACAGCACACGTTCTTCGTCAATGTGCGCCGGCATTGGTAATTGGACCAGAATCCCACTTACCTTAGTATCAGCATTGAGCGCCCTTACCAGTTCCTCGACCTGTGCCTGGGTCGCATCCGCGGGCAGGTGCTCGCTGATCGATCCCATGCCCAATTCCATGCAGGCCTTGCCTTTGGAGCTTACATAGGCTGCCGAATCCGGCCGGTCGCCGACCAGCACAGTTGCCAGGACAGGTTGGGGCTTCCCGGCTGACGTACGCCTGGCCACTTCCGCGGCTACTTCTTCGCGCACTTTCTGGGCAATGGCTTTCCCGTCAATAAGCTGAGCTGTCATGTTTTTTCTCCTCTTTTTTTATGGCAGACCTTCGATCAGGCCTCGCATTCCATCCATCTCATTCTCCATCAATTTTACACTATCCAGCTGGTTCCACCTTGGTACCGGCGCAGTTGCTTTAACGCGCATGTAATTATCGGTAAGGCCTTCCAGCTGCCAGCCGAGGTCAGACAACTGGCAGGTGGATTCCCACAAGACCGGCAGACTCCGGCCGATAAATTGCTTTCGGTACTCCCGGGCGGCTTCATTGAAGCTCTCGTGGAGAATGGCGTTGCGCTCCTTCCGGATCTCGTGCGGGACCTGCGCATGCATGCGCGCCGCCGGAGTACCCGGGCGGGCCGAATAGGTGAAGACGTGCCCCCCGGCGAAGTCCATGGACTTGACGAACTTCAGCGTCTCGGAAAACTCGCCCTGTGTCTCGCCGGGGAAGCCGACAATGACATCGGTTGTAATGGCCACCTCCGGTATGGCCTTCCGCGCCGCCTGTATCAGCGCTGCATAGGAAAGCGGTGTGGCCTTGCGTGCCATGCGTTTCAATACTGCTTCGCTTCCGGATTGCAGCGGCAGGTGCAGGTGGCGGCATAAGCGCCCATCCTGCCAGAGTGAAAAGAAATCTGTGTCCAGGTCCCAGGGTTCCAGCGAGGACAGGCGCAGACGCGGGATGGAAGTCCGGGAGAGGAGAGTGGATACCAGGTCAAAGAGATGCAAAGGAGTTGAAAAATCCATGCCCCACGAACCGAGGTGGACACCTGTCAGCACAATCTCCTTCGCCCCACCGTCCAGTGCCGACCGGAAATCTGCAAGGATATGCTCCACCGGGCGCGAGCGGCTTGCGCCGCGGGCCACGGTCGTGATGCAGAAAGTGCAGGCATTGTCGCAGCCATCCTGGGCTTTGATAAAGGCGCGTGTACGGGCGTGCAAGCCGGGCAAGGGTTGGCGGGCCTGTGGCTCAAGATCAAAGAATTCCTGTGGCAGCGCGAGCAGATCCGCCGCCAGTCTCTCCTTTTGCATATTGGGAACGATCTTGCGCACACCGGGAATTCCGGCAGCCTTGACTGGCTCGAGGGTTGCCCAGCAGCCGGTGACAACCACCTCGTCCGTACCCAGGCGGCTGGCCCGACGGATGGCGGCGCGTGAATCTGAAGCTGCCGCCGAGGTGACCGTGCAGGTGTTGATTACTGCCAGGTCGGCATCCGTTGCAGTGGCCACAATTTCGTGCCCGGCCTCCCGGAACTGGCGGGCCAGGGCTTCGATCTCTGCCTGGTTCAGGCGGCAGCCAATGGTGTCGAGAAATATCTTCATGCTCTCATCACAGTTTACCATATGGGCGGTTTTCCGCACTCTTATGGTTTAAGGACCTCAAAATTATCAAAAGCCACATCCACGCCGGTGGTATCCAGCGCGCCGGCTACCAGACCAACATCACCGGATAGAAGATCAACGTCATTGCTGGTGGCGATAACCTGGCCATTGACATAACCCGTCAGGGTCTCGCCGATGCAGTCAAACCGTAGATGATTCGGGCTATCACCCGGGAGGATATTGGCGTTATAAGCCATCATTTCCTGACCGAGCAAAGCGGCCTTACCGTTTATAATTTTCCCGAGTGCATAATAGCCATCGCTGGAAATCGCAAAGAAGTAAAAGTCCTTCGAATGGCTGGAACGACACACAAGCCCAAACATATTTTGCAGCGGACCGGCTTGCCGGGTGGCATCTACCTCTACCTGTACATCCCGGAAGGTATGCCCGGGGGTGGCCAGCACTTCATAATGGGTGGCAAGAACCTGGATTCGGTATGCTCCAAGAACGACACCCAGGCTTCCGTTCGGACCTGATACTTGCGGCCAGTTCCCTGAGGCATCCGAGAAATCATCCCAGAAAAGTCTCTCGCCTGGCCGTGCAACCAGGTTGGAAATCAGGGATGGTTGGCAGGCGGTAAGCACAAAAACCAGGAAGATCAAAAGACAGGAGGAAATCTGTTTCATGGGACTATTGCTCCATCAGAGGTTTGGCCTGCCAACCACACGGATCGTCAGAATCGAAATCGGTATCCGGTTGAGGTTGATTTCTTCACAACGTGGATTATAAATCAGTGCTCACTGCGTGGATACTTTTACTGGTCAAAAATGATGTTCTTCTTTATTGTGAAAATGCCATATACCCCATGTGTAAAATCGGGTAAACTATTAAGAAGTAGCATTTTATCAACCAGCAGGGGAGGCTTGGAACATAACCCCCTCTCCTTGGTATATTAAGAGGTTACAAGAGTACTACTATCGCGCAGGCGGTCACTTATGAGTCTGTTTCTTGGAAAAGTCCTAACGCTTCTAACCAATCCACCCGGTAATCTCGTCTATCATCTTGTGCTGGTATTTTCGATTGCAGGTGCATTACTGGTAGCTATCCAATCCCTGCGCGCCAGTAATTTTCCTCAGGAGCGGCGGACGGTCATCGGCCTGAGTATTATGCTGGGAATGCAATTGGTGCTCTTTACCATGGGTGGATTAGTCTGGCAGGGGCCACTCAGTCCTCAAGTGATCCTTCCGCCACTCGACCGGGTAGTGACCCTGCTCACGCTGGTTTGGATCGTCTGGTTATGGGTTTTTCCTGAACCAGTGCGCATGGCGGATGCCGCCACCCTTCTGCTTAACTTGCTTGGCCTTGTCGCTTTTGCCCTGACACTTGCTCTTTGGGCCCCGAATTTCTCCAATTCATTCAACCTGTCTGTGTATGAAAAAGGCTGGCAGGTTTTTAGTCTCGCAGTCATTTTGCTCGGAATCCTGGCGATCGGCCTGCGCAGGCCAAATGGCTGGAGCTATGGCCTGGCCATGCTCATCCTGGGATTTCTGGGGCATTTCGCCAGCCTGGTTTCCCCCATGGACGGTAATTTCCCTGGTATCGTCCGGCTAACGCAATTTGCCATGTTCCCCATTCTGCTGACGCTTTCACAGCGGTTCCCATTTCCCAGGCTGGTGGAAGCCCCTGTCGTCAAATCTGGAGAAATTGATGAACCTGCTCCGGACCGCAGGCGCTATGGCACGGATCCTAAAACGTTCCATGCCCTCATGTTGCTTGCCGCAGAGACTGACTCCAGCAAGATCAGCCAGGCCCTGGTGCGCGGGATTGCCCAGGCGATGTCAGCAGACATGTGTTTTCTGATCAGCCAGGGTAAAGACAAGTCTCTGGCCATCACCTCTGGGTACGACCTGATTCACGAGAAAGATCTTGGAGGCACCACGATGGATCGGGGCAGCATTCCTCTGCTTGCCAATGCCATCCAGCGAGGGCGTCCACTGCGTCTGCCGGTAAGTAATACCTCGTCTGATCTCAAGAACCTGGGCCAGGCCCTCGGCCTGGGCAACCCCGGCAATTTACTCAGCATCCCGGTCAATTCACCAAAGCGTGAATCTTTAGGCAGTGTTTTGTTGCTCTCGCCATATTCCAATCGCTTGTGGAGCGCCGAGGACCAGATCTATCTTTCGAATGCCTCAACGCTATTCATCCCCATCCTCGAGCGCAGCCAGCGCGCTGCCGCCCAGGAAATCGAGCGCGACCGCTCTCTTAAAGAAGCCCATAACGTAATGGAACGGGCTGCTGAAGCAAAAAAGAAATACGAACAAATGGCTGTCGAGTTGGAGGGTCAGCGCGGAAAAATGACCCAATCGCAATTACAGACGATCATGCAGGAAGAAGCGCAGGATATCATTGAGCAACTGAAAGCCGAGAATTATCGACTGCGCCATGCAGTTGGTTCGCCGGGCGGGGCCGATGATCAGTTGGAACGCGAATTACGCCAGGCTCTGGAAGAGAATGCGCATATGCAAAGTGCTCTGGCTGATGCGAACACTAAAATCCTCGAACTGGAAAAACGCCCGGCACAACTTGGCGCGACCGGACAGCTGGGGGACCTGACCCAGAACACCAATCAAGAGGCCGGCAAGACGGAAATTAAACCGCAGCCATTCGACCTGAACCTCATCATCGATAACGCCATGGCTTTTACCAGTACAAAGATACGCGAAAAGAATATCACTTTGCGCCTGGATCTCACTTCTGCTGCCCCGCGCATCCAGACCGATCGCGACGCTCTTCAGCAAATCCTGATCCTTCTGCTTCAGAATGCTACTGCTGCCACGCAAACAGAGGGAAATATCACCTTGCGCGTCCAAATGCAAACCGAACAGGATGCCCATTTCCTCTTAATTCAGGTGACCGATAATGGTGGCGGAATTGCATCGAAGGATTTACCGCGTGTCTTCGACCGCCGCAATCAAGCCGGTAGTCCTCTGATCCAAGGACTTGGTGACACCGGGGTTGGACTATCTGCTGCCAGGGAACTCGTCGAGGCGCAGGGTGGACGTATCTGGGTCGAAACAGAGGCAGGCGTAGGCTCCACCTTCAGCGTTCGGATACCGATAATGGTAGAACTGCCAGCAGAGAGCTAGCGATGAAGAATTTGCGGCATGTGTTTCTGGCGATCATGGTAGCACTGGCCTCCATTGGTTTGGTTCTTGGAAGCTTTTCCCTCTCGCTGGCCGAGGGAAACATGACTACCGCCCTGGCTTCCTCCACGCCAACCCTGACGCCAACTTATTCTCCATCCTTGCAGCAAATAACATCTTCGGCGGATTCTCCCACGCCTTCCCACTCACCAACTCTTGCGCCTTCCTCCACCTTGACTCTTACGCTATCCCCCACCTTTTCCCCAACGCCATCAGCCTCGTTGATTTTCACCTGGACTCCCACTCTATCCCCGTCGCCGACCACTTGTCCACATCCGTTGGGTTGGCTGCCTTACACCGTTCGATCCGGCGATACCCTCTCTAAACTTGCAATTTATTACCGGATTAGCGTCGCGGACCTCCAGCGAGCCAATTGCTTGTTGACGACCGGTCTGTTACCCGGTTCGGTGATCTATGTCCCTCCTGTACCCACCCAAACCCCGTGGCCCTGCGGTCACCCATCCGGCTGGATCATCTATATCGTCCAACGCGGCGATACACTCTACCGTTTAAGCCTGACTTACGGAGTTACTGTAGCCCAACTCCAACAGGCTAATTGCCTGGCTGACCCCAATAACTTGTTTGTTGGGCAGCAACTCTATGTACCCCCTTGGGCTGCCACCCCCTTGCCAACCATTCCTGCGGCGGCTACACCAACCTTTTTGCCGACCAATACGCCAGAGACAAGCCTGCCTTCCGATACCCCTGTACCAACAGATACCCTGTTCCCAACGGATATTCCTGTCCCCACAGAGACTCCGTTCCCAACAGATATTCCTGTCCCCACAGATACTCTGTCCCCAACAGCTTTGCCAGTCATCCTTGGATGACTTATCGGGGGAACTGACTCTGTATGATAACTTCATTTCCCTGCTTTCCTGAACGGGTGGATACACTTTACTGAATACGCCTGCCAAAAACAGATGCCGCCCGGAAATTACAGAAACATGCAGTAGGAATTTCATGAGAAGAACACTTCTGACAACGGTACTTGTCATCCTGGCTTTGACTGGCTGTGCGGCTCTCCCGGTAAATGCAACTGTTGGATCGCCTGCCGCTTCACCCACGATCCTGTTCCTGGCGACCGTGCCTCCGGACGCGACTCCCACGCTGACCCCTTTTCAGCCTTTGTCTGAAGGCGAGACTCCCACTCCATTTCCTCCGGCCGCTGATACGCCCTTACCGGATGTGATTACCGCCACTTTTGATTCGAATGCAATCCTGCCCACCGAGTCTGCTCCACAGTCCTTCTATGCTCCACCGTATGCTCCCGAACCGGTCACCGTACTGACCGATAACCAGACGGTCACCTTCCTGCTGCTTGGTTCCGACAAGCGTCCCGGCCAGACGTATTTCCGGACGGATACCATTATCATCGCAGCCATCCGGCCTGGGGTTGGGCAGGTTACGCTCATCTCCATCCCGCGTGACTTGTACGTCTATATACCAACCATCGGCATGGACCGCGTCAACGCTGCCTATGAATATGGTGAAATGCACCAATACCCGGGCGGTGGCGCCGCCCTGCTCAGGGATACCATTATTTACAACCTGGGTATCCGCATAGATCACCTGGCAATTGTGGATTTTGATGGTTTTCGCCGCATCGTGGATACCCTGGGCGGCCTGGATGTGCCGGTCTTCTGCCCCTATACCGACTGGCATTTGATTGACCCCAGCTATGATCCTGAGAATGAAAACAACTGGGCGCTCTACACGGTCAGTCCCGGCATTGTCCACATGGATGGCGACCTGGCGTTATGGTATGCCCGCTCCCGCAAAAGATCCAGCGATTTTGACCGCGGCCGCCGTTCGCAGGAGGTTATTCGTGCCCTTTATGCACGCGCTTTGCAAATCAATGCCATCAGCAAAATCCCTCAACTTTACAGCGACTTCAGTTCCTCAGTAATTACCGACCTTAGGTTGGATGGTGTCATGAAAATGGCACCCCTGGCTCTGCATCTAAACAATGCCGATATCCGCAGTTATTACATCGGGCGCGACGAAGTCACCGGTTGGATGACACCCGGAGGTGCCTCAGTGTTGCTCCCCAATGCGCCGGCGATCCAGTCCATGCTCCAACAAGCTCTCTCGCCCTCGACCAGCATTGCGGAGCAGGATGCACTGACCGTTGAGATTCGCAACGGCACAACCAACCCCGCATGGGACGCGCTGGCAGCTGAGCGTCTAAATTATGCCGGCTACAACACCCGCCTCGCCATGGCCGACCGGCTGGATTATGCCAATTCGCTGCTCTACGACCTCGGAGCTGTTCCGGACCTGAACAGGGCCACTTCCATCCTGGCCATCCTTGGATTACCATCCTCGGCCATTGTCACTGCACCGACACAGGCCGACATAAATTATGTCCTCATCCTCGGAGCGGACTACCAACCGTGCTTTAACCCGGCCGGGCTGACGCCATAGAAGGGGTGGACGGCAACCTGTGGCTAATTCCGGTTGACTTTTCTGTGCGCATTTGCTAAACTATACGCAGTGAAGATGTATGCCTGCACTTCCCCGGGTGCAGGACACTACAGGAACACCTCAAAAGGAGATTTCCATGTCCGAATCATCCACTGCCCATCTTACCCCTCAGACCGGTCTCATCCCGGCACTCAATGCCTGGGAGATGTATCTCAATGATCAAGGCCGTTCGCTCAACACGGTCAAAGCCTTCCTGTCTGACGTCCGCCTGCTGACGCAGGTCCTGCCACCTGACCGGACGCTGGGAGCCATTACAACCAACGACCTGAACAACTTCCTGCATTGGTTGGAACATGAGCGCAGTGTTCCGTGTTCGCCCAAGAGTCTCTGCACGGCGTGTCACCGCCATAAAATCCTTCTTCCGCTGGCTGCACCGGGGTGGGGCAATTCTTGTGGACCCGGCTGAGAAGGTGGTTCAGCACTCGGTGCTCAGTCCCCTTCCCGAGGTCCTGACCGATGCAGAGATCGAAACTGTTCTTTTGGCTGCCGACCGCTACCGCCGCCAGACCCGGCCGGATGCGCGTCCTTATACGTTGCTGGCGTTGTTGCTTGCCACCGGCATCAAGAAGTCCGAATGCTTGGGGATCCATCTCAACCATGTTGATTTGCAAGCCCCCGATGGGCCGGTCATTTTCATCCGGTATGCCAGCCCGTCCAACCGTTATAAGGAACGCAACCTGACCCTGCCGGAGGATTGGATTCCTGCTTATGATGAATATCTGAACCAGTATAACCCGGTGGACCGCCTGTTCCCCTGGTCGCCGCGCCGGCTGGAATATCTGCTTGAGGATATCGGCAAGGATGCCGGCCTGCCCAAGCACCTATCCTTCGACATGTGCCGTTGGACCTGCGTCCTGCAGGATTACCTGAATAATATCGAGCCTGACAAGATCCGCCAGAAACTGGGCATATCGAAGATCCAGTGGCGCGAAATCCATTTGAAATTGAGGCAGTTGGCGGGGAGTGGGTAAAACGTAAAGAGCAAATCGTATGGTCTGGATTGACTCCTGCGACCATCATGTCTGCGGGAGTTTTTTCATTTCCAGGTGCATTACGTGCCTGGTATCTTCCGTGATCCGGAACGGGTGCGCGATCCGGTATCCCACCACCCACAAGACCTGCCCGCCCACGCACACCAGCGGCCAGTGTGCGCGTGCCCGTCGCGGGATCTTATTATTGATAAAGTAATCCTGCACTTTGGTCGTTTGCCCACCCATCCCAAGCGGTGCGAACACATCCCCGCACGGCGCTGATCGGATGACCAGCTCTCCAGCGGGAATTTTATCGGCATCCAGCCAGGCGGACCAGTTATCCGCGTTCTCCCTCCAGCTTTCATCATCTCCCGGTCTCTCTTCCACTTTCAGCACCCATCCATTTCCCAGCTCCAGGTTCAGTTCACTGCCAGCCATCCCTTTTCTCTACTCCCGATCTCTGATCTCTGATCACGATTTTCTCCCCCACCTGCGGCCAATGCGCAACAGGCAGATCGGCCTCATATGCTGCCAGGTAGATTTTCTCCTTCTCGGCAAACAAATACAGGCCGTTGATAAAATCGATCTGCTTCCCGGCTGGAGCCTCGGTGAATGCAGCTGCCCGCTCCAACGCTTCAAATCCGAAATCACGGCTGTCAGGTCGCAATGACTCGGCTGCCCTACGGATAAGGTTGCGCCGCAGGCCGCGCGATAATCTGATCAGTTTGGGTCGATCAAACGCCACCCAGGCCTCCCCCTTTTCGATAAAAACGTCCCTCCATGCACCGTCCAGTATTTCTTGCAAAATGGAATGATCGTCCTGCAGGGAATGCGCACTGCGCACCAGGGATTCTTTAAAGCGCGGGTTGTATTTTTCCAGTTCGGGGATCAATGCATGCCGCAGCCGGTTGCGAAAATAAACAGTATCCGTGTTGGATACATCGAAATGCGGCTGTAGGCTGTTTTCGTGGCAGTAGGCCTCCGTATCGACCCGCCAGAGTGACAGCAGCGGTCGCACTAGCGGGATCCGCGCGTCGAAGACCGGCAGGATGGTACGATATTCCATCCCTCTCAAGCCGGATAATCCAGCCCCGCGCAAAAAGTGCATCAGGACTGTCTCGACCTGGTCGTCAGCCGTATGACCGACCGCGACAGCCTGCGCAGCCTGCTCCCGCGCTGCTTTAAACAGGAATCGGTAACGCAAGATCCGCGCAGCCTCTTCCAGCGAAAGGGATTGCTCCTGGGCATACCTGCGCACATCCGTACTGTCGCTCACAAAAGGCAGGCCAAGACGCTTGGCGAGTTCGGAAACAGATGCTGCCTCCAGCTCCGCCTCAGGACGCAGTTGGTGGTTGAAATGCGCCACGATGACCCGGTAGCCAGCCTCCCGGAGAATGCCCAGCAGGCACAGGCTGTCTGGTCCTCCGGATACTCCCGCCAGGACCGGCCTTCCTGGATCCAGTTTGCATTGCTCCTGCAAAATCGCTTCGAGCATCAAGAGTAACACCTCAATCCTTCTTTGTGATCCTTTGTGCCCTTTGTGTTGGAAGATTTTTCATGAAGTCATCAGTCCTCGGCCTCGATCACGTAATTGGCCCTCTTCTGGCCAACCAACCCGGCGATGAGATGGTAAAGGGCGAAGAGCTCCAGGGCAAAAGGCAGGTAACCGCCATAGCCCAGTAAGGGCATTTCAAAAATATGCGGCCAGTTGCCCCAGGGAACCTGGTAGACCCACTTCGGGTAGGAGAGATAATTCCACATCTCCCAGAAGAAGGCGGTCAAGAGCACGCCAAGCCAGAGCGCGATCACCGGACGCCAGTTACCGTCTTTGGTCCACTCCACCAGCGAGCGCTGACCCAGCCAGATGTTGATTGGCTCCAGGATGAAATAGATGGAAACCCAAACAAAGGGAAAGAAAACCTTCGGCCAGGCCAGCATCATGGCCAGCATTACCCAGCCTGCCAGGAAAAAACCGATTGTGGTCTTTTTCGTCGGCCGGATGATTGGACCCTTGACCGGATTCTTTATGAAGCTGCGCATCAGCTCAGCGCTCCCGAACACAGCCGGGATGACAATCGTGAAGTTGAGCGTGGCCCAAACCCAGAACATGAAAGTCGAGAAGTGTTCGGCTCCATCATAATGCCAGTTTTGCAACCGCCAATTAACCAACTCGAACAGCCACCAGACCGGCGAAGAAGCGATGAATAATCCCATATATTTCCGCCAACTGCGGCTTAACAGGGATGTTCCAGTGCGATAGAATACCAGGCCATCAACCATCAGGCAATAGCCCAGCCAGAGCGGGAAGAACGCCCATTGGGTGCGCAAACCGTCCAGCCCCCAGTTCAGGGCCCAGAATATAAAAACCAGCCCCAGTCCTAGCCAGCCATGCACAGGGAACTTTTTCGCGGGTTCGGTCATGTCTCTATTAAACCACAATGTACCCGTCATGAGGAGAAGGTTCCTTATTATTAAAGCGATCACCAGGCACAAGGCCTGGTGATCTAAGGGGGAGGGGACACCACCGATCTTGGTCGGTATGGGGGGGGCATACAGACCTTCGATGGTAGACACCTGTTGTTTTACCAATAAAGTAGGGACAGATGTCTTGTATATATATTACATCGGATTTGTCTTAATTGCATTAGATTCAGATTAGAAACCGAACTATCTTAATCAACAACAGGGAACTACGGCTCTTCCCATCCCCCTCCCCCCTCTTGAGGTCGCATCACTTTACTTTACTTTGTATGCAGAATGAGTTTTCCGTCAGTCGTCTGTTCGACCCGCAGCGTTTTTAGCGGCGCCGTGGCAGGACCCTTGACCGGGTGACCAGCACGGTTGAAGCGGCTTCCGTGGCATGGACAGGCGAATCCATCCGGTTGGACCTCGACGGTGCAGCCAAGGTGGGTGCAAACCAGGCTAAGGGCCGAAAACTTGCCATTATCCTGGATGAGTACCGCCGGGATTTCGGGCAAGGGTGTCCTTGAGTCCGGTTGATAATTATTTGCGAGCCCGATGTCAAACTCGGTTGGTTGGGGTGGCTCGGTCTCGTAGCTCAAGAATCGGATCAAGCCCCCCAGCCCCAATATGCCGCCAAATGCCAGGAGACCATCCAGGGTCAATTTAAGGAAGTCGCGTCGCGAGATGGATGGTTTATTCATTTAGCGGGCCTGTCTTTCCTGCCGGTACAGCGTTTCCTGTTTCTCAACTTTCACGCGCAACGCAGCCCCATCCGTGGTGATTTCAATCCAGCCATTCTGGTCAGTACGCAGCAGGGTGATGCCTTTCAGTTCATCTAAAACAGTTTGATCGGGCAAACCGTCAGGGTCACCGGCTACCACGGACAGGATGGCAAGTTGCGGATGCAGGGCAGCAATCCATTCCGGCGGGTTGAGTGCGGCGAAGCCTGAATCTGCCAGCAGGAGCGTTGTAACGGTGCCGATCTTTTCCCCTTGTTCCAGTTCAGTCATTGTATCGAAGTTCATTCCGACTGGCAGCAGTGCCCGGAACCCCTGCCATTCCAGCAGCAGCACTGCCCCGCGCGGCGAGACAGCCAGGGTCTTCAGTCTGGCTTCCTTCCCCAGGTCAAGCACTGCTCCATCATAGGCCAGCGTGACCGGCGTGGCGTTGTCGGTCAGCCATTTGGTCACCGCCTCGGCGGAATAGGAGGCATCCATGCTGCCAGCCCACAACACATTCTCGATCTGGAAACGATCCAGGATGGACGGCAGGGCAGCCACCTGTTGTTCCTGCGGAGAGGCAACCACCAGCCAGTCGAGATGGCGCTCGAATGGCGAGAGACGCCGGCCAAGGGCGGCTGCGAGTACCGAAGGGCTTTCCCCGCCGTTCACCAGAACGGTTCGACCAGAGGGCGTCTCGATCAGGATGGCATCTGCGCTGCCGACATTGAGGAAAGTCAGGTGTAACTGTCCATCCGGAGCTGCGAAGGCAGCCGACCAAACCAGGTAGCCTGATATCCCCAGGGCGGCGATGATCAAGGATGGAATCAAGGCTGCCTGTAAGCTTCCCTTCAAGCGCGGCCGGGCGAAGGTCCAGGTGAGCAGTAAGACATAAAAGAGAAGGACGAACACCAGCGAGAATTCCCCCAGCACGATCACGCCGTGCGGGACATTGTTGAAAAACTCCACTGCCCGGTTGGTGTAGGCTATAAACGGCCAGGCAGCCCAAGCCGCCAACTTACCCAGCGGCAGGTAAATAAAACTGAGCAGGAGTGCCAGCCCGCCCAGAATCATCACCGCAGGTTGGGCGGGCAGGATAAAGGGGTTTGCGACCAGTGAGATGAGCGAAACACGGCCAAATTGGTAGGCCATGATCGGTAAAGTGGTCAGTTGGGCAGCCAGGGTGAAGAGCAGATAGGCTGAAATGGGCCCGGCGATCTTTTTGGCTTTCTCGGATGGGATAAAACGGGAGATCAGTCTGACCGCCCAATCTTCCAGGGGTTGGGCATAGAGGATCAAGCCGGAGCTGGCGGCGAAGGAAAGCTGGAAGCCAACATCCCAGAGGATCAGCGGGTTGAAAATGGCCATTACTGCGGCGGTGAAGGAAAGGGTGATCAGCCCATTCTGGCGGCGACCAACCTGGCGGGCGAAAATTGCCAATCCACCCATGATGGCAGCGCGCACCACCGAAGCTGTGGCGCCCACCAACACGGTATATAGGATGATGCCGAGGACAGCAACAATGGCGCCCTTGCGTTTCCCCAGCAGGCGGCTGAACAGGGCCACAAACAACCAGGCGATGATGGCGATGTTGAACCCTGAAATGGCGATGATGTGAGCCGTACCGGTATTTTTGTAGGCCTGCTGGAGGTCGGCTGGCAGGCCGTTATCATTGCCTAGCAGGATGCCGGCCAGTAAGGAGGCTTCCGGGTCGGGAAGGATCTGGTAAATGCGGGTAACAGCCTGTTCCTTGAAAGCATAGACCAGGCGCAGTAGGGAATTCCCGCCGACGAATGGCAGGAGGGTGGCCTCGGCATCCGGCATATAGGCGCGTATGCCCTGGCGGGCAAGATAATCCTGGTAGGAAAAACCCTCGCCGCTTGGTGGGGTTTTCAAGTACCCGCGCAGGCGTACTTCATCTCCATAGTGCCAGTTACCCGTGGGAGCCAGGCGCGCCAGGATCAAGCCATGCACCCGGAGCGTTTCATCTCCGGTGTTCACTTCATTAGTATCCACGCGCAGATTGATGTATGTATCCCGTTCATCGGGCGGGCTGACCACAACACCGGTGACGAGCACTTCGTATTCCCGGTCGCTGTACCAGGAAATGTAGTGAGCGTCTACAAATGGGATGGTGGAATGGTAGCGGGCTGCACCGAGAAAGAAGACGCTGACTGAGAGAAAAATAAGCAACAGGGTGGACGATGGCCGCTTGAAGAGCTTGGAGCGCAGACGCGAACGAAAAAAACGAAGGATAAAAATGATAAAGGAGATGAGAGTGACAATGCCGGCCAGAACCAGCCAGAGGCCCCGGTTGAGGGGAATCTGCAAAGGGAGAACGCTATTAGCCAGAGCAAGCCAATAACTCCGGGAAAGATGAATCTGGTTGGCAACCACGATGCCGGACAGGAATGACAGCGAGAGCCACATGAGCGGCAGGAAAGCCGTCAGTTTTTCGAAAGCACTGGGGGTGGGTTGGTCGGAATTCTGCATATGGGGTTGCCCCTGTGGAATGATTTTACAGTCTCCGGAGAGAAAGGGCAAGAGGCAATTGGACCAACTGATGATTGTCTATAAGTGTATGCGTTGGCAGGATCGCAACAAGGACAACTGCCATGAGCGGGCCAACTGCGCGGGAAGTGATCAATCGCGACATTTTCTTGACTTTTACCCCCCATTTGTGCTAGATTAAGGTATCTTTTTTATCGAGGCTTGTATGCATCACGAACGCGTTTCTGAAAATGTTTACTGGTTCCAAAGTGAAATCTACGCGCAAGTTACGGCAGGCGTGGTGGCCGGACCGCAGTGGGCCATCGTCATTGATACGCTGGCCCTGCCCGAGGAAACCCTTGCCATCCGTGACTTTGTAGAACACGAAGTGGGCATCCAGGTGCGCTATGTTATCAACACCCACTACCATGCTGACCATACCTGGGGCAACTGTTTTTTCCCCGGCGCAACCGTCATAGCCCATTCCCTGTGCCGCGAGCTGTTGGCCGAGCGTGCCATCCCGGCCCTTGAAAATGTCAAAAAGCAGAATCCGGCTTTTCGCCAGGTAAAGATTGTCCTGCCGCACCTGACCTTCGACCAGGGTGTACTGACGCTGCGCGTAGGCAAAAAGAACCTGACCATTATGCCGGCTCCCGGTCACAGTGCAGACGGGATTGCCGTGCTGATCGAGGAGGACCGCGTCCTGTTTGCCGGCGATGCTTTCATGCCTCTACCTTATATCGTCGATGGCAACGCAGACGATATAGCCGCTACGATCAAGAAAATCGGACGGATGGGACTGGAGAACATCATCCAGGGACACGGCGATATCATCCTGCGCGGGGAGATCGAAGCAGCCGTCAGGGAAAACCTGAATTACCTGACCAACATCCGCAAAGTAGCCAAAACGGCTGCCCGCCGCAAAGCTTCCCTGGATTATCTGGATGAAAATAAGGTGGAGAGCAGTGGGAAAAGCCGCGTAAATCTGGGCGGACTGGCCGAAGAACTTCATCGTCGTAACTTACGCGCGCTTCTCCGGCAGGAACAAGCCGAAGCAGAGGCAGCCACGAAAAAGTAAAACAAACCGCCGCACCTGAAAAGTGCGGCGGTTGATTTCACATGTTATCTTTCGGACCTTTCCCTTTGGCTTGCTTGCGTTGCTCAAGCCTGGCTGGGAGCCCGTGTCTGCGTTCTGTGCCATCCATCAAACGTTTGATATTGGGGCGCAGTGCCCAGATCATCAAAATCTCTGCCAGTACACCGTATAGGATATATTCCCAGGGCCCCTGGCCAAGGGCGGCCCGCACGGCAAAGATCACGATGGTCACCAGCCCTATACTCAAGGTGGTGACCGAGGCATAGCCGCTTCCATACCAGATCAGCCAGGCAACTGGTATCAGGATTAAGCCGGCCGGGGGCCACAATCCAAACGCACCACCTCCGGCAGCCGCACCACCCGCCCCGCCGCGTAAACGCACCCGGCCTTCAGGCCCGCGCTCCACCAGGAAGATGGAGTAGTTGTGTCCCAGAATAACGGCAATAGGCGCCAGAGCATGGATCCACACGTTGGAGGTGACAGCCTGTGCCAACCAGACCGTCACTGCCGCCTTGAGAATATCCAGAATGGCAGTCAGGATGCCGGCCCAGGGTCCGGCCGCACGCATGGCGTTTGTTCCGCCCGTTCTGCCACTGGCAATTGTCCGGATATCCTTGCCAGTCATAAATTTCACGACAATCAGGCCAAATGGGACGGAACCGAAAATATATGCCGCAAGCAGGATACAGGCATTGACCAGCAATTGCATTAAAGGCTCCTTGAATCAAGAACTCTGGCACAAATGTTAACACACAAAACACAAAATGGATTTCCCTCAAAAAACACTAGTGAAACCAGACCATCATCCCACACAGCAGGATGAGCATAAAGGCCGGTTCAAAAACCGACTGGCGGAGGGTACGTCCTTCAGCCAGGCCGACTGCCAGAGAAGTCAGCGCGTAGACCGGGCCCAGCAATCCCAGTCCGAAACGGACCGGAGTTAATGGCATATAGTACAGGGCTGCACCCAGTTGGACAGTGGCGATGGCGATCCCAATTGCCCAGGCGCCCTCCCAGCGTTCATTCAGACGCAGGTGCAGCGTTCGCAGTGCAACCAGGCCGCCTCCAATAAAGAGTGCCGGACCCAGGAGGTATAGGCGCGCATTCGAAGCTTTCAGTGCGACTGCCAGGATAAGAAAGATGATAAATGCCAGCGCCGTTAAAATCGCCGTCGCAAACGGATAACGCGCATCCGTCGGATCGACGGCCACAAACTCGGCATAGAAAACCACCAGGAGCAGGATCGCACCCAGCCCGAACTCCAACCACCAGATGGCTGTCGGCGGTAGAGTATAGAGGGCAACTCCTATAACCAGCACCGTCAACGTCGGGAGCAGCCAGTGCTCACGAGTTTCCCCTTGTTCCAGGGATGGATGTGTGCGCAGCAGCCAGTTCATCCCGGCAGCAGTCATGCCGGCAGCCAGGAGCACGATCAGGGTGTTCAAGTTGAGTGACAAGGTTACATACCATCCGATCAGCGGAATGGTAAATTCATAATGCGGTGCACTGATGACTCGCGTCAGCGCAAAAGCCAATAATATCGAGGCGGTCAAAATACTGACCCGGGTTGGATCCGGTAAGTAACGATTTTCGGACATCGGCTGGATTGTACCTCAAATTCCTTGACTGACCTTCCACCCCATGATACACTTTTCTCCCTCAAAAATACCAGGATTGGAAATGAAAAAAGGAAAGGAGGCGCACTTCATGCTGAAAACATTCATTCAAACCCTGCAAATTTGCACCGCTTTTGCCAGCGGCAAGAATCTGATTTTGCGGAGTGCGTCTGTTGACCGGTAGGAACCCTGCATGTTCGTTCAGGCCACGGTGCGCTCCCGCCCGTGGCCTTTTTATTTGCCGGGTAATTTGGGGGCTCGGGTGTAGACAAAAAACAAAGGAGGATGATGAACAACACCAATTCATTATATGAGGGTCGCCTGGTCTGTTTAGGGCCGCTTGACCACGAAAAAGACCCGCCGGTCGTAGCCTGTTGGACGCATGACCCGCTCTGGCGTTCCGTTCTGGACGGGGTGGCCCGCCCTCTCTCGGTGGAGGCCGTCCGCAAGCTGCTGGAAAAGGTGGAGAAACAGATGGAGGAGACCAAAAATCTCTTCCACTTCACCTTGCGAGCCAGGGATGACAACCGGTTGGTGGGATTGGCGCGCATCTTCTGGATTGATTTCCATAACGGGACCGGGATACTGAACATGGGCATTGGCGATGTCTCGGATCGCCGGCATGGTTACGGTTCCGACGCGCTGGACCTGCTGCTGCATTTTGCCTTTTATGACCTTAACCTGCACAGGTTGTCTGTCTGGTCGAGTGCAGATAATTTCCCATTCATTCATATGGTTGAAAAGGCCGGTTTCGACGAGGAGGCCCGCCGGCGTGAAGCCGTCTTCCATGATGGCAGTTATTGGGATGAGGTCCTTATGGGCTTGCTGCGCACGAAATGGGAGAAAAAACTATGACCACCGTAATGTATCAAGGCAGGCTCGTCCGCCTTTCCCCCGAGGATCCACAGGTCATGGCCGAGGCCTTTGCGCGCTGGAATCAGAACTCAGAGTACTTCCGCCTGCTGGATAGCGATCCTGCTCACCTATGGTCGGCGAAGATACTCAAGGGATGGTTTGAAAAGGATATTGACTCTTTCATGCCTAATCACCTGGACTTTGCCATTCGGACGCTGGCTGAGGATAAACTTATCGGGTTCATTGGCTTTGACGGCATCAACTGGATCAATCGTGACAGTTACGTGGCCATCGGCATCGGTGAGCCGGATTTCTGGAGCAAAGGCTATGGCTCGGATGCCATGCGCTTGATGCTTCGTTATGGTTTCACCGAATTGAACCTGCACCGCATTTCGCTGACAGTCTTCGAGCAGAACCCGCGCGGCATACGTTCCTATGAAAAATGTGGGTTTAGACACGAAGGTCGCATCCGTGAATTCCTGCTTCGGGATGGCAAGCGCTCCGATATGCTCCATATGGGCATCCTGCGCCAGGAATGGGATCAGCTCGAGGACAAATAATCGTATGGCAAATTACGTGGTGTACGATCGGGCTTATTCAGGGCCGCACGATTTGCAGGCCATGATTGATCTGATCAAGGCCAGGCCGCTCGATCGGTTCACCGATTTTCCAGGCATCCTCGATCTTCAGGAGATGTTGGCAGTCCCTGGAATACAAGCGTGTACCCGCCTGTGGATCGATCCCCTTGGCCAGTTGGCCTGTTTTGCCTTCCTGGATATGGATCACGATTCGGCGAACCTGACTTTTGAAGTTGCACCTAACTGGATGGAAATAAGGCTCGCTGCTGACGTAATTTCCTGGGCCGAAACCTCCATTCGACGGACCCGGCTGATCAATGAAGGCATTTTTCTCCTGGAGTGCAGTGCTTATTCTGATAATTTCGAACGCATCGCCGGACTGAAAAATCTCGGTTTCGAACGCCAGGCAGGCGGCGCTGTCCACCTGGAACGTTTCCTGGCTGATCCCATACCGCAACCGCAACTGCCCGCCGGGTTCAGCATCCGGCCGCTCCACGGAGAGGCGGAGGCCGGGGACTGGGTCAGGCTGCACCGCCATGCCCACGGGACGGAGAACATGACAGTGGAATATAAGCTGTCGATGATGCGGACGCCTTCCTACGATCCGGAGATGGACCTGGTCGCGGAGACGCCAGGCGGCGAGCTGGCTGCTTACTGCGTCTGTTTCATCGAAGTGGAGGCAAATGCGCTTACTGGAAAGAAGCGTGGTTGCACTGATCCAATCGCCACCCATCCCGATTTTCAGCGGCGGGGCTTATCCAGGGCATTGATGCAGCGCGGCCTGGGCCTATTGCAAGAACGCGGCATGGATACTGCCCACCTGGGCACAAGCAGCGGGAATATTGCCATGATCCGGACTGCCGAGTCAGTGGGATTTCATATCACGCAGAATGTATTCAGGTATGGCAAACCCATTCCTTTGGGTAATAGGAAAAAAGGAGTCCGATGAACGAAGAACTTGTCATTCCGAATGCTCCAACCGTCCCGGAGCTGACCTTCCGCCGCTTCGGCGGGGAGGCCGATTATCCGCTCATGGCGGCACTTGCCGACCTCTGCAATGTCGCCGATGGTGTGGAACGTACCACCAAGGTGGAGGATATTGCCAGAGACTACCGCCATCTCGTAAATAGCGACCCGCAGACGGACATGCTCTTTGCCGAAGTGGGTGGACAGGGGATCGCCTACGGACGCATCTGGTGGGACGAACTGGCTGAGGGGATTCGCCTGTATCATCCGTACGGATGCCTTCACCCGGACTGGCGCGCGAAAGGCATCGGCTCGGCCATGTGGGATGCCGCGGAGAAGAGAGGCTTGGAGATTGCCGCTGATCATCCGAAGGAAATGCCGAAATTTTTCCAGGCTGAGCCCTTTGATACGGAAAATGCCCTGGTGGCCCTGCTCGAAAGGCGTGGCTACCAGGCGGTCCGGTACGAGACTCACATGGTCCGTGACTTGAGCGAACCAATTCCCCCCTCGCCCCTGCCTGCAGGGTTCGAGGTCCGCCCGGTTAAGCCGGAACATGTCCGCCCGATCTTCGAAGCCAGCAATGAAGCCTTCCGGGACCACTGGGGCGCTCGGGATGAAAGCGAAGAAGAATACCGGTCGCAACTGGAAAACCCGGATTTCAACCCCGAACTGTGGAAAGTGGCCTGGGCCGGTGACCAGATTGCCAGCGTAATCCATAACTTCATCCTCGCCGACGAGAACGCGCAATATAAGCGCAAGCGTGGTTATACGGAAGGTATCTGCACCCTCCGCCCATGGCGCAAGCTGGGATTGGCGCGTTCGTTGCTTGTCCAGAGTATGCAGATGTTCAAGGAAATGGGAATGACCGAGACCGCCTTGAGCGTGGACTCTCAGAACATTTCCGGCGCATTTCGTCTTTACGAAGGCGTTGGTTATCGCAAGGTCAGGCAACAGACCATCTATCGCAAGCCGATGGAGTAAAATAAGGTTGTTCGAATAACTACAATCGTTTTATCGTCCGAAAGGAGAACTCCCATGCAATTACGCTGCACCTACTGCCAGACCATGTTCTCCATCAGCCAGGATGAAATGCTTGCCGGGTTGGAGCACATGCAGGAACACAAACAAACCTATTACGACGCTCACTGCCCGAAATGCCGCCGCGCCAACCGCGTGGAACGCGCCCGCATGGAACGTTTCTTCCCGGATTGGAAGAAAGCCATCAAGACGATGGAGAAGGAAGCCTCCCAGGCCGAGGCCCCGGCCGAAAAACCTGCTTCAACAATCGCTTCAAAGGCAAAATCTTCCTCATCCGACAAGAAACAACCTGCCGGGTCAGCGAAGAAATGACCCTCCAGGCCGTTTATTTCGACCTGGGCGGCGTGATCGTCCGCACCGAGTACCAGGCGCCGCGTCAGCACCTGGCGGAACGACTTGGTCTGGATTACGAGGATCTGATAAAACTGGTCTTTGATAGTGAGACCGCCCGCCAGGCCAGCATCGGCCAGCTCAGCGAGGACGAACACTGGGCTGCAGTCATCCGCAGGTTGCACCTTCCGGAATCGGAGACCCCGGCCATCCGTGGCGAATTTTTCGCAGGCGACATCATTGACCTTGGTTTGCTGGATTTCATGCGCAGCTTGCGCAGGCAGGTTAAAGTGGGTCTCATCAGCAATGCCTGGTCGGGACTGCGCCCGTGGATTGTCAACAGGAAGTTTGAGGACGTTTTCGATGCCATGATCATCTCGGCCGAGGTCGGGGATGGCGAAACCAGATGCCGCGCATCTACCAGATTGCCCTTGAAACAGCTGGGGGTTACAGCCCTCGGGTCTGTCTTCGTGGACGATTTCCCGGAAAATGTGACCGGGTGCGCGCACGTTTGGCATGCAGGCCATCCATTTCACCCAGCCGGAGCAGGCCCTGTACAGGAATTGAAACAATTGCTCGCCAACCACCATTAAGTCTGCCTGTAGGTAACCATTCTCCTGCCCTCCTCCTGTCCTGCAAGAGGAGGGCATTTATTGCCCGTCATTTGTAGTAGCACTTCAGTCGCTTTTTCTTGCAGCATCAACGGCTAAAGCCGTCACTACCATGATCAAGAAAACCACGCCTACAAGTACTACCTGTTCATCGAGACGGCCAGTTCGCTGTTCTATTTCCTGGCGTTTACTGCCACCTCCCTGTATGAGATCCGCGTAGCTGGACTTTCGCCGCTGCAACTGGTTCTGGTTGGGACGACATTGGAACTTACCGTCCTGCTCTGCGAGGTGCCGACCGGTATCGTCGCAGACATATACAGCCGCCGGTTGTCGATCATTATCGGCTTTTGCCTTGTCGGGCTGGGCTTTCTGTTGGAAGGGCTTCTACCGCTGTTCGCCACCATCCTGCTCGCCCAGGTGCTGTGGGGGCTGGGATATACCTTTACCAGCGGTTCGAGGCAGGCCTGGCTTTCCGAGGAGATTGGCGAAGAACGCGCCAACCAGGCTTTTCTGCGTGCCAATAAATACAACCTGGGCGGATCGCTGGCCGGAATGCTGCTGGCCATTCTGATCGGCAGCCGCCAGGTCAACCTGCCGATCCTTGCCAGCGGCGGTTTATTCATAATATTGGCAGGCATTCTTGCCTTGACCATGCCAGAGAATGGCTTTCACCCGGCCCCCATGGAGCAGCGTAATTCCTATCAACAAATGCTGCATACTTTCCGCCTCGGCCTTCGAACCGTGCGCGGGCGCCCGCGCCTGATCTCCATCCTGGGCATGGGCCTGTTCTACGGCCTGTACAGCGAAGGCTTCGACCGCTTGTGGGTCAGGCACCTGCTCGGGCGTTTCGCTTTGCCGGCCTTATTCGGAAATAATGAGATTGCATTTTTCGGTGTTCTGATGGTCTCCGGTATGCTCCTGGCAATCGCCGCCACAGCGCTGATCGAAAAACGGCTGGACACTTCCCAGCCGCGCCTGATCGCTCGCCTGATGTTTGGCATCACCATTGGGATCGCAGCTTTCATCGTTCTCTTTGCCTGGTCGCCTTTCCTGGGCCTGACCATCTGCATATATGTGCTGCTCTGGGCCTTGCGCAACCTGGTCGGCCCACTGACGGATGCCTGGGTCAACCAGCGGCTTGATTCGGATGTGCGTGCCACTGTCCTATCCATGACCGGGCAGGTGGATGCTGTCGGGCAGATTGCCGGAGGACCATTCATTGGCCTGGTTGCCAGCCTGTTCTCCGTGCCGGCTGCCATTGCCATCTCTGGCCTGTTGCTGGCCCCTGCCTTGCCGCTGATCCGTGCCGCTGACCGGAAGGAAGCCAGGTGATCAAGACTCCATCCACGCGTACTCGCGCACAGCCACTTTCTCCCCAGCCTTTGCCATTTTCCCGGCCTGGTGCAACAGGCTTGCCGTCACAGCTTCGTCAGCATAGGCCTCGCCGCAGTGCGGACAGATGCGCGCCGGAACATTGTTGATGGTCAGGGCCAGATGGCCGCGTTTGAGCAGGACGGAGGTTGTGCCCGGAACCGTTTCAGCCTGGTTGCAGATGAAGCATTTCATTCTTTTCTGCTCCTGAAGCCCGGCTTCCACTGCGATGGGTCAGGTTCATAGACCGTAATCACGACCAGCTCGTCAGCCTCTGTGTTTTCCGCCAGGACAACATGGATGGGGCGTTGGCCGCGTTTGGCGGAGATCAAACCGCCCGGGGCCGGCATCTCGTCGGAATAATCCTCGATCATCTCCCCCGATTGCAGCACCTGCCGCACATTCTCTACAGAGATTTTCCGCTCAAACATGCGTTGAACGGCGTGCATACGGAAAAGGATGGGGCGGGAATTTAAAAAGAGTCCCTTATCCATGCAATCTCGCATATATGAATATCAGAGTGAAAACGATCCCGCAACCTGCCAATCCGATCAAGGCATTCAAATACCACTTCTCATGCCAGGCATATTTCCGCGTGATCAGGTGGAAGAGGATGGATAGAACCAGCCCAGCCAGCCCAGTGATGAATAAAAATATCCCCGCTACATCGTATCCGGATTTATGCAGCTGCCCGAGATACCAGCCGTAACTCATTAGGATCAATGGCGTAATACCTATCGGAAGTGCTTTAAGGAATTTCATTTTCGCCTCTCTCTGCAATCCATCTGGAGAGTATACACCACCCATCCCTTCCCCCATCCTCTTTATTCCAAACGTTTCGCGAATAACGAATATCGAATAACGAATCACGAATTGCGTTTTTTGTTTTTCCCTCTTCTGTGGTTTAATAGTCCCATGGGCACCCTGTATCTCGTCGCCACCCCGATCGGCAACCTGGAAGACCTGAGCCCGCGCGCCGTGCGCATCCTCAAGGAAGCCGCCCTGATCGCGGCTGAAGATACGCGCAAGACGATGAAATTGCTCACCCACTTCGACATCCACACTCCCCTGACTAGTTATTTTGAGCACAATAAGCTGACCAAGCTCGACGCAGTCCTGGTGGCGTTGGCTCATGGGGATGTTGCCCTGGTCTCGGATGCCGGGATGCCGGCCATCAATGACCCCGGCTACGAGCTGGTGCGTGCGGCGATTGCAACCGGGCATGCCGTCTGCCCCATCCCCGGCCCTTCCGCACCCATCGCAGCATTGGCCGCCTCCGGCCTGCCCACGGATGCCTTCCTGTATCTCGGCTACCTGCCGCGGCGTTCGCCGGACCGCAGGGTGCTCCTGGGGCGGGTCGCCGATCTGCCCTACACGCTCGTCTTCCTCGAAGCTCCGCACCGCCTGCTGGATGGGTTGGCCGACCTCGAGTCCACGTTGGGCGACCGGCAGGTGGCGGTGGCGCGTGAGCTGACCAAGGTCCACGAAGAGATCTGGCGCGGCATGCTCAGCGGGGCACGTCTGTATTTCACCAACCACCCGCCGCGCGGCGAGTTTACGTTGGTAGTGGCGGGAAAAACAGGAGCTGAAAAGCAGAAGTGGACAGAAGACAGGCTGATGACCGCCATCCGGCTTGGACTCAAATCCGGCGAGTCGTCATCTGCGCTTGCCAAGCATGTGGCGGAGGAGAGTGGATGGGAAAGGCGTAAGGTGTATCTGATTGTCAGCAATTGCAGGAACAAATAATCAACTCTTTGCTATAATGTACGAACAATGAACACCATGAAGATCAAAATTCCTCGTAAGGAATTATCGGAGTTTTGTCGTAGAAACTCCATCCGCAAACTGGCATTCTTCGGATCAGTACTGCGCGAAGATTTCACGCCTGAAAGCGATATTGATGTGCTGGTAGAGGTTGAGCCAGGGCATACACCCGGATTGAAATTCTTTGCCATGCAGGATGAGCTTTCACAAATCCTGGGACACAAGGTCGACTTGAATACCCCCGGATTTATCAGCCGGTATTTCCGGGATCAGGTGATACGCGAAGCCTGGGTACAGTATGTCCAGACATGAAATTGCCATAACATTGCAACACATGCTTGACCATGCACAAGAGGCCATTCTTCTTGTTCAGGGGAAGAGCCGGGCCGATTGAGGGATGAAATACATTTCAATACCTTGGGGAGAAGAAGAGAGCACCTGGGAAAACAAGGAGATCCATGCAAATTGTCGCCGCCCGTACGCTAAACACCCTCTATATTTTTCTGGACATTGCTTGGCTGGCACTGTTTTGCAGCTCTGCTGCTGATCTTCAAGCGCCGGCTGGCACTGCTGGTCGGGTTGCTGGCCGGTGTGCTGTATTTCCTGGTGGATTACGGCATCTTTTACCGGTTGCTGGGGACGCGCCTCGTGCAGGGGGCGGCCCCGTTCTGGTTCCTGCTCTGGCTCAGCTTCAGCTACGGTATCACCAATTTTGCCTGGATCTGGCTGCTGCTCGACCGCAAGGGTTACGCGGTGGAATGGTCGGCGCTGATTGTGACGGCCTGGCTGGCAATCGCCCTGTTGAGCCAGAACTTTGGGGCCGGGTTCCCGGTCATTACCATCCAGCGCGGCACCGGGGCGTATCACGGCGTGATGGCGCTGATCTTGTTTGCAGGGTACCTGCTTCTCATCATTCAGAATTTGCGCAGGAAGGAAAAGATCAATATCCTCTGGCTGATGGCGATTGGCATCGGGGTGCAATTCAGTTGGGAAGCAGTACTGCTGGTGACCGGTATCCGGCCGGCCGGGCTGGGCGCCCTGCTGGTAAATTCGCTGATTGAGACCAATCTGGGACTGCCTTATATTTATTTGATCCATCGTGCCGTAACACATAGACTTGGTAAGCAAGGATAATCTTTCTTATGAACCTCGACGATCTTAACTCCTTCAAGCAGCTCGATCCCCAGAACATGCTGGGTGAAATTGATAACCTGCCCCGGCAGTTGCAATCCGCCTGGGAGCTGGGCCAGACCTCCGAGGTCTTTAAGACCTCGGAGGTCTCACGCGTGGTGATTTCCGGCATGGGTGGTTCCGCCATCGGCGCGGACTTGCTGTCAGCCTATATTGCCCCGCTCTGCAAGCTGCCGGTCATCGTTCACCGTGACTACGGTCTGCCTGCCTGGGCGCATGGACCGCAAACACTGGTGATCGCCTCGTCTCACTCCGGGTACACCGAGGAGACGTTGGATTCATTCGATGCCGCCCTCAAGGCTGGCTGTCATATCCTGGCCGTCTGCACCGGAGGGGAATTGGAGCAGCGTGCCATTGCGCACAATGTGCCGGTCTGGAAGTTTGCGCATGCCGGCCAGCCGCGCGCCGCGGTCGGTTTTTCGTTTGGGCTCTTGCTGGCGGCCTTTGCCCGCCTGGGGCTGGTTCCCGACCCGGAGAATGAACTGCTCGAAGCCGTGGCAGGCATGCGCTCGCAGCAGGAGACGCTGCGTGCGGATGTGCCGGTGGCCCAAAATCCGGCCAAGCGCATGGCCGGGCAGCTGGTTGGGCGTTGGGTCAATGTTTATGGCTCTGGCATGCTGGTTCCGGTGGCGCGCCGCTGGAAAGGCCAGGTGAATGAGATTGCCAAAGCGGGCGCCGCGTTCGAGGCCCTGCCCGAAGCGGATCATAACGCACTGGCCGGACTCAACAATCCCCCGCTCCTGATGCAGACGATCACGCTTTTCCTGCGCGCCCCGTCGGATCATCCCCGCAACAGCCTGCGGGCCGAACTGACCCGCCACGGTTTCATGGTTGAGGGGCTTAATACGGATGTCTATCAAGCCAATGGTGAGTCGCCTCTGGCGCACGTCTGGACGGCTCTGCACTTTGGAGATTATCTGGCCTACTACCTGGCAATGTCTTATGGCATGGATCCAACGCCTGTGGAGGCCTTGCAGGAATTTAAAGCCGCCATGAAGGCGGCCAGGCAGTAAAATCTTATGTCATTGCGAGGAGGGTCGAGTAGACGTGCTTTTCGCCGTACCGAGACCCGACGAAGCAATCTCCTTGCCAACGAAGGGATTGCTTCGGCAAAGAACGCCTCGCAATGACATAACGCTACCTGATCAACAGAACAATCCCTCCAGCGACCGCCCCCAGGACTGCCCCGGCTGCCACGTCTGACAGATAGTGCACCCCCATTGCCACGCGTGCCAGGCTGACCAGCGGCGCCCAGGCGCACAGCACCACCGCCAGCCACCAGGGACCCAGGCCAAGCGCCAGCACCGCGATCAGGATGGCACGCGCCGCGTGCCCGGATGGAAAGGAATGCGGGTCGGTGTTGCGGTAAATCGCCCCCCATTCGCCCTCCGGCCGGCGCCGGCGGATGCTGAATTTGATCGCCAGCACAATCACCGCCAGGGCGATGATGGACAGGAGCACCGTCAGCGCCCACGGCCTCCAGAACGCATTGCCGAGCCACCACAGCAAGGCCAGCCCTGCCCACCAGAACCAGCTGTCCCCCGAATGAGCCAGGACGGCCGCGACGCTGCGTAATGGACCCGGACGCTCGGCCACCCGCATGCGTGCGGATAGGCGCGCGTCCAGCGCAAGCAGGCGCCTCCAGCTCACTTTTCAGCCGTATTCTTGGGCGATTTTTGTTTTTTGGGCGCAGACGCGGCCCTGGCAGCCCTCTCGGCCTTCTTGACCTGCTTTTTCAGGTCCTCGCGCATGAGCTCGAGCTGAAAGAGCTTGTCGACATCCATGCCGACTTCGGCATACGGGCAAAGGATGGCTTTCCCGGTAAGGTTCAGCCGCTTCATGATGTTCGCCTCCGCCTTCTCGAGCGTCAATCGGCCGGTCAGCAGCAGGAAAGCCGTATCGAAACCGACCAGGGTGGCCTGCTTCAAGGGGTTCTTGCGGGCATCCGTGATCTTATTCCAGATGTCCGTATCTTCGCCCAGCAGCAGGCTGAGCCGCCCCATGTTCATATCTCCGCCGCATATTTCCATACCCTTGAGGTGAGTCCAGGTCCGTTTACAGCCCGGATAACGTTTTTCCATGACCTCGCGCTGGATGATATGGTAGTAGATATCCAGGTCGGTCTGCATGTCCGTGTTCACCACCCAGTCCACCATTTCGCCGGTGATGCCCGGGATATCTGATGAGACCAAAAGGGCATGTTTGGCGGATGGCGTCACTTCCTTCACTTTCCTGGCACCGGCCTGCAGGTTCTGCACCATCTTGCCCTGGTTGGAGACAAAGTACATTTTCTTCGTGCATTTCAGCCCCATCTTGTCGGTCAGGCCGACGATGATGACGTTGTCGACAGTCGCGGCCGCGCTCAGGGCATCCAGCACCCACTGGACCATGGGTTTGCCGGCCACGTCCACGAGCGCCTTGGATTGTCCGAGCGTGGCAGGATAAAGTGGTTCTTCCGGGAGCGGGATCCCGCCTGCAGTCACGATTGCATCCATATTCCTCCTTAATTATTTCCTGCAAAAACCGATTTACCACAACGGACACAACGGACACAAAGGGATTTGTAAGAGGGACTTTCTTAAACCGTTGTGTACTTCGTGTCCTTTGTGTTTAGAGTTCTATGAGTTCAATTCCTGAAGCGACGGTTCAAAGCCGAGTTTTGCCAGCATCTCCTCGTACTCATCATGCGTCAGGGCACGCTTCTTGCCTGAAAGGGCTATCAAGGCGCTCTCCATCATGTTGGTGCCAAACGAACGCCCGTCCAGCACCGGCGTGGTGGTCACCAGGTATTTCAAGCCACAACTCCGGAATAGCTCCACATCCTGGGGGGTGGTGGTGTTCGTGACCACCACTTTGTTGCTCATGTCATTACACATGTAGCGCTTGATATAGTGACAGTCGCCGGCTATGACCGTTGCCCAGCGGAACCACTTCTCGTGCTTGGGCTTGCGTTCCTCCTGTTTTTCGCCGGTCGGGTAGACCCACTCGAAAGGCAGCCGTCCGGCGATGGGCATCAATACCGCCGCCAGGGTTTTCAGCTGCTTTTCGGTATGCAGCGGGATATTGATCCCCAGGGAAAACATCAAGTCGCCGAAGACAGTTTCATACCCCGCCTGGACAAATCCGTGCGTCAGGCCCCAGCGGTCCGCCCCGGTCATCACAAAAACTTTCTTCCCGCCGTTCTTCTGGATATAGTCGCCCAGTCTGGCTTCCACAAAAGCGGCTGCTTTTCGTTCCAGGCTGTTCTTCAAGCCGGTGCCGTCCACCACGGGCGTTTGCTTGATGAAGCGCACCATCTTCTCGACCGAATACAGCCGGTACCATTTGTCGTCCACCATCAGGCCCAGGTCCGCCCCGCCCACGCCGAAGGCATCCACCTTGCCGTCCAGTTCCTTGTATTTTTGCGCCGCGGCTTCCATGTCCCCGTCGGTGCCGATGCGTTCGATGCTGATCGCTTCACCCAATAAATTGACCGTGACCGCCTTGTCGCGCTTGGACGAACCAATGCTGATGCTGACTGCACGTTTCATAAATAATATCTCCTGACAGAATAGTCTGACGGGTGAGTATACACCCAACGCCTTAAACCTGCGTAGAGACGAAATCATAAATAGCAACCCCTGACTCCATGCCGGGTTCCGTAGTGGAGGCGACTTCTGTAAATCAAACTCAGACCCCCGGGTTTTCCAAAAACTCGGGGGTCATTGTAGCAGAAAGAGCGCTGACCGTTCACGGTCAGGCTCATGGGGCCTGTGGCACCTTGCGAAGCCCAAAGAGCGGTTTATGCTTCCTTCCGGATCTCCTGGATCCACTGCAGCATGCTGGCAGTACCCGTGCGGATGGGTTCATAATTCTTTTCTGCCAGGTTCCCCTTGCTGATCAACTGGCTGCCGACACTCACCGCCGCCGCGCCCGCTTTGAGCCACTTTTCCACGCTGGCTCGGTTCACCTCCACCCCGCCGCTCGGCATCAGGCGGCACCAGGACATTGGGCCCAGCACGGCTTTGATGAGCTCCGGGCTGGGCGGAAATATCTTGATGATCTCCGCACCGGCGGCTTCGGCAGTGGATATTTCTGTCGGGGTGGCGCACCCCGGAATGTAAGCGATCTTGCGCCGGTTGCACAGCTGGGCAACTTCAGCATTGAAGGTCGGGCTGACGACAAAACTGGCGCCGTGGGCGATGAACAGCGCGGCTGTGGGTGCATCCAGGATCGAGCCAATCCCCAGGATCAACTCCGGCTTCACGGAGCGGAAATATTCAACCAAATGCGCGAAGACCTGCAAAGCCCCCTCTCCGCGGTTGGTAAACTCCACCACCGGCGCGCCTCCATCCAAGCAGGCCGTTATTACCTGGCTGGCAACATCCACCTGCGGGTGGAAAAATAGAGGCACCATGCCTGCCCGCAAGATGGTCTGGTAAACAGTCATCCGGTCAGTTGATCTCATTCGCTTTCCCTTTCATGAACCGACAATTACGTTTAACAAGAATGGATGGATGACAGGTTAATCCCATCCTCCGCCTCAGGTTACCTCCTGATCCGCCCGGAGGCCTCCCCTCCCATCAGTCTCTTCACCTCCTCCACCGAAACGAGGTTCTTGTCTCCCGGCAGGGTGTGTTTCAGGCAGGAAGCCGCGGCGGCGAAGTTCAGGGCGTCCAGGTCCGCCATCCCGCTGGTCAGACCGTAGATCAGGCCGGCGGCAAACGCGTCACCGCCGCCAACACGGTCAACAATATCCATGATCTCGTAGCGGGGGCTGATCAAGAAATCCTTGCGGTTGTGCAGGCAGGCCGACCAGCCGTTGCGGTCTGCGCTGAGGCTTTCGCGCAGGGTGATGGCCTGGCATCTCAGGTTGGGGAATGTCTCGAGCACCTTTTCGCAGATCGCCCGGTAGCGGGCAGGGTTGATCGCTCCACTTTGCCCCTCCCTGTCGGCGGCGCCTTCTTCCAGGAGGATGCCGAGCGCGTACTGGCAGTCCTCCTCGTTGGCGATGCCGACATCCACATGGCGCACCAGCTCGCACATCACCTCGGGGGCTGTACATCCGTATTTCCACAGGTTCTTGCGATAGTTGTAGTCGCAGGAGACGGTCCAACCGTGCGCTTTGGCCGCCTGGACAGCCATCAAGGCCAGGTCGGCGGCGCTTTGGCTGATCGCCGGAGTGATGCCGGTGATGTGGAACCAGCCAGCCCCGGCAAAGAGACGCTCCCAGTCCAGGCTGGCGGGGTCGGCGCTGGCGATCGCTGATCCGGAGCGGTCGTAGACCACCTGGGAGGGACGCTGATCGCCGCCTGCTTCCAGAAAGTAGATCCCCATCCGCTCACCGGAGCGCTGGATAAAGGCGGTGTCCACTCCCCAGCCGCGCAGCTCGCGGATGCAGGCCTCGGCGATCGGGTTCTTCGGCAGGAAGGTCACGAAGGACACCGGCAGCCCGAAACAGGCCAGCGAAACGGCCACGTTGGCCTCGCCTCCACCGAAGCTGGCCTCGAAGGCCGGGGACTGCAGGAAGCGCTCCTGCCCGGGGGTCTTCAGGCGCAACATCACTTCACCGAGAGTGACAACGCGTTGGGTATTACTCATGGCACACTTTCTCCATCCGGTCAGGACCTTACCTGGACAATGAGCTCGATTTCCACCGGGATATGTGCCGGCAAACTGCTGACGCCGATGGATGTGCGGGCGTGCCTGCCTTGCGGTCCGTAAAGTGCTTCCAGGAGCTCGGATGCGCCGTTGATCACCTCCGGCTGCCGGTCGAACTCCGGGGCGCTGTTGACGTAGCCGTTCAGCTTCACCACCCGCTCGACGTGGTCCAGGTCTCCCAGGGTAGCCCGGATGATGCTGAGCAGGTTGAGTGCGGCCTGGCGCGCGGCAAGATAGCCTTGTTCCAGCGTCAGCTCGGCGCCCACCCGCCCGGTGAAGAGAGGCTTTCCATCCTGGTAGCAGGTTGTCCCGGAAACAAAAAGAAGGTTGCCAACCTGCAGTGCAGGCAGATAGGCCCCCACCGGTTTGGGAGGGTCGGGCAAGGTCAAGCCCATTTGCACCAGTTTTGCTTCGATCTGCATATCCATCCTTGTCCACCAGGCTGCCCGGCCGCGCCGTCAATTTTTCCAGGGATATTCTTTCCGGGTGCGGGAGCGGGCTGCTGGTTTTTGGAGAGCCTCCAAAGGAAGACCGATGCTTTCCAGGCTGCCTCTGGAGGCTCATAACCCGATCAACGCAGGGCAATTCGTGGTTTATTCAAACCGGACGGTTTGCCTTAGAACTTCCCGGTCGGGTTGTAGTATTTCATAACATTATCAATGGTGATGATCGGCGACGGCAGATAGGTGTCCTTGGGAGGCACCGCGCCGGCGAGGATGTCCATCATGCGGTGGAAGGCAGCCCGGCCGATCTGGTCAGAGTTGTTCAGGCCGGTGGCGCCATAGTTGGTTTTGTTCATGATCGCTTCCAGGGCGGCATTCTCGCCATCCACACCGACCAGGAACATTTCTTCGGCCCGTCCGGCATCCCCGATGGCCTTCTGGGCGCCCAGGCACATGGAGTCGTTCTCGCAGAAGACGGCATCGATCTGCTTGTTGGCAGCCAGCAGATTCTCCATCAGCTTGATGCCGCCGTCAGCGCTCCAACTGCCGAAGTCCGGGGCGACGATGACTTTGATGTCAGGATAGGTGGCCAGAACTTCATTGCAGCCTTTGCTGCGGTTGAGGCCAATCGAGTTATCCGCCGGACCGCCGCGCAGCTCCACCACCACACCCTTGCCGTTCAACCGCTTGGCAATGTACTCACCATCCTGTTTGCCAATGGTGAGGTTGTCGGGGCCGATGTATGAGGTGTAGGCCTTGGCAGCGCCTTTGCCGAACTGGCGGTCAACCAGGACGGTGGGGATGTTGGCTTTTTGGAGGGCGTCCAGGGCAGCGGGTGCTTCCTCAAGCCATGCGCCGGAGACGATGACCCCGTCCACCTTCTGGGCGATCAGGTCTTCGATGTCCGACTGGAACTTGGCGGCATCGCCGTTGGCGTCGGTGGAGATGATCTTGATATTGGAGTAGGCCTTGGCTTCATCAATGACCGAGTCATTCATCCCGATGAAGTAGGGGCAGCATTGTGAGAAATTGGCCATTCCGATCTTGAAGCTCTTGGCTTGTGCAGCCTCAGGCGCCTGTCCTGTCTTACCACAGGCGGTCAGCAGGATTACCAGGATCAAAACACACGATAGAACGATGTTGCGTTTCATCTTTTCAATCTCCTTGTCAGATTTTAACGGGATTATGATAGTTGAAATGGAACAGGGTGTTTTTTTTCTGGTTCGCGCAACCTCCTCTCTCCAAACGTAAGCGACTCTTCTCGAACGGTCCTTGCACTACTTCTGCTTGCGCCGCGCAAGCACTGCCAGCAGAATGATGACACCTTTCAGAATCTGTTGGTAATAGGACTGTACATTGAACAGATTGAGCAGGTTATCGATCATTCCGAGCGAGACCACACCGGCCAGGGTGCCGAATGTGCTGCCTCCGCCGCCGCCCAGGATGGCGCCGCCGATGACACAGGCGGCAATTGCATCCAGCTCGAAGCCTGAGCCCACACTCGGCTGGGAGATGCCGAGACGGGAAGCCAGGATCACACCCGCCAGGGCGGAGAAAAAGCCGGAGATCATATACGCCAGGAAAATATTCCAACTGACGTTGATTCCCGCCAGCCGGACAGCCTCCTCGTTGCCGCCGATGGCAACGATGGCTCGACCCGAGCTGGTCCGATTGAGGAAGAACCACAGGATCGGGTAGCAGGCCAGCATGATCAGGGCGGCGATGGGGAATGGACCGATGGTGCCAGCTCCCAGGACAGCCCGGTAGGCCGGGTCGCCGGGGGTGATGGGAACATCGGAATAAACATACACCAGGCCTCGGATCGCCCCCAGGGTGGCCAAAGTGACTATGAAAGGCTGGAGCTTGAAGCGGGCAATGAAAAAGCCGTTGACCCCCCCAACCAGGGTGCCGACGGCGAGACAGATCAAGATGGCTGGAAATAGCGCCATCCCCTGCTTGGACATGCCGGCAACCATGATGCCCGTCAGCGCCACCACCGACCCCACCGAAAGATCAATGCCTCCGGTCAGGATCACCACCAGCATCCCCAGGCTGAGCAGGCCGTTGGTCACTGCCTGGCGAAGCAGGTTGGTCAGGTTGCGCTGGGTGAAGAAGACATCCGACATGGAGGCGGTGATGATGATCAGCACGATGAAAGCGGCAATGAAGGCATAGTCAACCCAGTGGCGCCGGCGGCGGTCCGCCCTCTGGTCGACGAAAAGCCGGCGGATCCACCCGGTAAACCTGCCCAGAATTGTGTGCGTTGGTGCTGTGCTATTGGTCATTGATTCACTCCTGCAGCCGATGCCAGTAATATTTCCTCATTTGCCTGGGCGCGGTTGAATTCACCCACCAGGCGGCCTTCACGCATGACCAGGGAACGGTCACAGATCCCCAGGATCTCCGGCAGCTCCGAGGAGATCAACAGGATGGCTTTGCCGGAATGGGCCAGCTCGTTGATGATGCGGTAGATCTCCACCTTGGTGGCCACATCCACGCCGCGCGTCGGTTCATCCAGGATCAACACGCTGGCGCGGGTCATGAGCCACTTTGCCAGGACCAGTTTCTGCTGATTGCCGCCGCTCAGGTGGCTGGCCAGTCGATCGATCAAGGGCGGGCGCACATCCAGCTCGGTGATCTTCTCTCTTACCTGCTTTTCCTGCCTGGAACGATCGATCACGCCCCAGCGGGTGAGGTAATGAAAGGAAGCCAGGCTGGCATTGTCACGCAGTGTGCAAATCATCACCAGCCCGTCGCGCTTGCGGTCTTCCGTAAGCAGGGCAATTCCCGCCGCGACCGCTTCCCGCGGTGAGCGCGGGTGGATGGGTTTTCCATCCAGCAGGACCTGCCCGTGCCTGAATGGATCGGCGCCGAAAATGCAGCGCGCCACCTGGGTCCGCCCGCTGCCCACCAGGCCAAACATCCCCAGGATCTCCCCGCGCCGCAGGGAGAACGAGATATCCGAAAAACGGCCCTCCCGGGACAGGTTCTTCACATCCAGGGCTATTTCCGCTCCGGCCGGATAACGGGTCGGGAAGATCTCGCCCAGGGAACGTCCGACCATCATTTTAATGAGCTGGTTCTGATCAAACTCCTGCGGCCGGACGGTACCGACCAGCTGGCCGTCCTTGAGGACCGTGATCCGGTCGGCAATTTCGAAAACCTCATCCAGCCGGTGGGAGATATACAGGACGAGCGTGCCTTCAGATTTCAGTTTACGTATCACGACGAACAGACGCCGCAGCTCTTCCTGGGAAAGGACGGCAGACGGCTCATCCAGGATCAGGATGCGGCGTTTATTGGCCACCGCCTTGGCAATCTCGACCATCTGCTGGTGCGAAACACTGAGCTGGCGCACCCTCTGGCGCACGTCGATCCCTTCGAATCCGATCGACTTGAGGATCTCATCCGCCTGGCGGTAAGCCTTTTTCAAATCGATCACGCCGGGTATGCGGGTGGTGGGCATCTGACCGAGCAGGATGTTCTCGGCGATGGTCAAATGCGGGATCAGGCTGAACTCCTGGTAGACGCCATAGATGCCCAGGCGGCGCGCCCGCAGGGGGCTGCCAAGTTCCACCGGTTTGCCATCCAGGAATACTTCGCCCGCATTGCTTGTCAGCGCCCCGGCCAGGATCTTTACCAGGGTGGACTTGCCTGCACCGTTCTCGCCTGAAATGGCATGGACTTCCCCGCTGGCCGCGGAAAAATCCACATTCCGCAGCGCCTGCGTTCCATCGAAGTGCTTGCTGATCCCCCTCATGACGAGAAAGTCTGAGTCTGCCATCCGGTTGTTCCTAGGCTGTGCCGGAGGCTGGGAAAGCATTATGGACGACAATGGTCTTCTGGTCGGTCATCTCTTCCAGCGTATCGTGGATGCCTTCACGGCCGTGACCGCTCATCTTGATCCCGCCGAAGGGCAGGGTTTCCACCCGCAGGGCGGAGGACCAGTTGACGATGACGCCGCCCGCTTCAAGCTTGTAGGCAATATCGAAGGCCTTGTTGATATCATTGGTGAAGACCGCTGACTGCAAGCCGTAGGGCGAATCGTTGGCCATGCGGATGGCTTCTTCCACATCGGTGAAGGGGACCAGCGGTGCAACCGGCCCGAAGACTTCCTCCTTGAACATGCGCATATCCGGTTTGACATCGGTCAGCACCGTCGGCTCCATAAATGCGTTCTTATGGTGGCCGCCCGTCATCAACCTGGCCCCGGCCTGGACCGCGCTGTCGACAAAAGCCTCCACTTCCACCGCCGCTGCTTCGTTGATCAGCGGGCCCACATCGGTATCCTCCTCCAGCTGGTCCCCCATTTTCAACGCCTTCGCCTTTTGGGTCAACAGCTCGGCGTAGCGGTCATAGATCGACGCCTCCACGAAAATGCGTTTCACGGCGCAGCAGATCTGACCGTTACCGCGCGCCAGGCGCCCCAGCACCACCGCTTCGGCCGCCTTTTCGAGGTCGCAATCTGCCAGGATGATCAGCGCATCGTTGCCGCCCAGCTCCATGTGCACCTTCTTGAGGGTCTCAGCCGCCAGCTGGGCAATCCGCACCCCCACCTCGGTGCTGCCCGTGACCGTGACAAGCTGGATGCCCTTGGTGCGGGCCAGGAAGTCGCCGATCAGGGCGCCCGGACCGGTGATCATCTGGTGGGCGGCGCGCGGCAGGCCGCATGCCTCCATCAGCTCGGCAATCTTCAACAATGTCAGCGGGCAGGCAGTGGGGGGCTTGGAAATGACCGCGTTGCCGGCCGCCAGGGCGGAGGCGGCTTTATGCCCCCATAACTCGACCGGATAGTTGAAAGGGATGATGGCAGCCACCACACCCAGCGGCTGGCGGATGGTGATGGCGAAATGGCGTTCGTTGCCGCGCACGGCATCCACCGGCATCACCCGGCCGAACATGCGCTTGGCCTCCTCGGCAAAGTTCCGGAAGATGCTGGCTGTGACCGCCACTTCGGCCCGCGTCTGGGTGATGGGCTTGCCGTTCTCCTGCGCCAGCAGGTGCCCCAGCTCGGAGACACGCGCCTCCATCGCCTGGGCAATGCGGATCAGGATCTCGTAACGCTGCAGGGCCGTCAGCCTGCGCATGGCTTCCTTGCCGGTCTGGGCGGCGGCAACCGCCCGTTCGGCATCCTGCAGGGTGGCGCGGGGCACTTTATCGATGACCTCTCCCGTTCCCGGGTTGCAGATATCCGTCCATTTCCCATCTGAAGACTCGACCCATTGACCATCAATCAGCATTTTCATGGCATTCCTCTCTTTCTGGTAATCGCGGGTTTTTATTTCGATGATTTACTTTCCGACATTGAAGCCCAAAGCCTGGGAGATCCCCTGGCAGTTCCGGATCAGTTCCTGGGCCAATTGTGGCAGCCGCTCATGCGTCATGGTGATCGTCCAGCCTGAAATGCTTAAGGCTCCAGCCAGGCGGCCGGCATGGTCGAAAATGGGCGACCCGATGCAGCGAATGCCGATCTCATTCTCTTCATCATCCACTGCATAGCCCTGCCGCCGTATCTGTGCCAGCTGTTCCTGGAACTGGTTCGGATCGGTGATGGTATGGTTGGTGCGGGGATGGAATACGATGCTGTCCAGGATCTGCGACAATTCCGGCGGGGAAACCTGGGCCAGCATGGCCTTGCCCACCGCCGTGCAATGCAGCATGCCGCGCTGGCCCACCCTTGAGCGCATGCGCACCGCCTGGGAATTGTCCACCTTGTCGATGTAAGTGAATTCCCTGCCGTCCAGAACAGCAAGATGCGTGGTTTCGTTCGTGACCGAGGTCAGCTCCTGCAGGAAGGGATGGGCGATCTGCCTTAATTGGACTTTCTCCAAAACCTGTGCAGAGACGCCTGCGATCTTCAACGTAAGTTGATATTTGGAATCCTGGGAGTGTTGCCGGACGTATCCCAGCTCTTTAAGGGAGTTGAGGATGCGGAAGGCCGCGGTTGGAGTGATATGCAACTCGCGCGCCATGGTTCTCAGGCTGACCCAATCATCCGAGGCAGCCAGGAACTCGATAACCTGGAACAGGCGCGTAATCGTGTCACTCATTGTTAGAAATATGAAACACTGTTACGGATATATAATATTATACTCAGTTTGGGATGAAAGTCAATCATTTGT
>CAWDEV010000014.1:0-126384 GCA_963801385.1 uncultured Chloroflexia bacterium | reverse complement strand
GTTTAAAAGCAGCAGCCAGCAGCATCCGGGGGCTCTTTTGCCATGAGTGGTGGAACCAGAAAATTGCTGCTCTATGCGGCACTCTTCGCAGTGCTGGCCTTCCTCCTGTGGTGGGCCTTCCGCAAAGCACCGCTGGCCGAGATCTGGGCCGCCATCCATCAACTGCAATGGTGGGAGGTTGCCGTCATCCTGGCACTCAATGGGTTCTTCTACGTGGTGGCCACGCTGCGCTGGTGGATCATCATCCGTGCCGACAATAAAAAGATCCCTTATTTTCCTCTGCTGGGTGTGCGCGTCTCGGTCTTCGGGGTCAGCTATTTCACCCTCGGGCCGCAGGTCGGTGGCGAACCCCTGCAGGTACTGGCCCTTCAAAGAAGGTACGGCCTGACCTATACCCACGCCACCGCCACCGTCCTGATGGATAAACTGCTCGAATTCATGGTGGATTTTTTCCTGCTGGCGGTGGGCTTGACGGCCATCTTGCGTGTCGGCGTTCTGGCGGAGAGCCGCCTGCAGTTCTCGGGTGACCTGCTCTTGCTGGCCTTCCTGATCTTTTGGCCGCCCATCCATTTACTCCTGCTTTACAAGCGCCATTATCCATTGAGCGGCCTGTTGCGCCGCCTCCCATTTGTCAACAAAAAATCCAAGCCGCTCCGTTTTTTGCGCGCCGCTGAGAAACTGGCCGGCCGCTTCTGCCAGCGCCACCCTTCGCGCCTGCTGGCTGCCAGTGCCTGCTCCCTGGTTGCCGGGGCCGGCATGCTGCTGGATTACGCCCTGATGACCAGCTTCCTTAACATTCGCCTGCCGTTCTGGCAGATGACCGCCGGCTGGATGATGGGCTGGATCTCGTTGATCATGCCGCTGCCCGGCGGGCTGGGCGCTCTGGAAGCCAGCCAGGTGTTCACCCTGGGCAGGTTCGGCTACAGTGCCGCGGCTGCGCTTAGCCTGACCCTGCTCATGCGCGGCCGCGATATGCTCATCGGCGGGCTGGGTTTGTTGCTGGCCGGGACCGGCTGGCGCCGCAAGGTCAGGCCTCTTCCCTTCGATCCTGTGAAGGAGCAAGTCTTGTAGTAGCGGCTTCAGTCGCTTCTTCCCATTCATGAAGCTTCTTGTCGCAATTTCAGTCGCTTCTTCCCATTCATTAAGCTTCTTGTGGCAACATCAGTCGCTCTTGTCATGGAAAGGAACAAAAAAACTAGCTACAGTCCTTGCGTATACGAATATCCTTATCTATAATAAGGTAATCCCTTTGGTCTTGATTTTCAATGCTCGTGTGCATGTCTCTTACAAATGAATACCTTCGTGATCCTTCGTGCACTTTGTGTTTGGAATATTTTTTGATCGTGTGGTAAGCTACAACCACAAGGAGAGTGTCCCATGAAACGAAATATTTCAAGTGTCTTCTGGGGGCTGCTGTTCATCCTGGGCGGCGCGGCCCTGCTGGCCGACCGGATGGGCTGGATCAACTTCAGCCTGGTCTCGACGAATACCTGGGTCTATGTCTTCGCCGCCCTCAGCCTGGTCTTCCTGCTCGGCTACTTCCTCAATGGTCTGCGCCAGTGGGGCTGGCTCTTCCCGGCGCTTATATTTGCCGCCCTCAGCCTGACCATTTGGATGGCGGACCACGGCGTGACCAGATCCTATGTGGGCACACCCATCCTTATAAGCATAGCCATCCCGTTCTTCGTTGGGTTCGCCTTTAACCGCAAGGCCTGGGGCCTGCTCATCCCTGCCTGGGTCATGACCGTTCTTGCTTTCATCGCCGCTACAGCCGACATGGTCAACGGGAACCTGATCGGGGCAGTTTTTCTCTTTGCGGTCGCCGCCCCGTTCCTGGTCGTCTACCTGCTGAACCACTCGCGCTGGTGGGCGCTCATCCCGGCCTGGGTCCTGTTCATCCTGGGCACGATCACCCTGCTCTCGGAGCACGTCGACGGCAACCTGATCGGCGCCCTGTTCCTGTTCGCAGTGGCCCTGCCCTTCCTGCTGGTCTACCTGACGAATCGGACCCGCCGCTGGGCGCTCATCCCGGCTGCCGCCACGGCCCTGGTCGGGACCATCGCTCTGTTTGCCTCCATCACTGGCGGGGATTGGCCGGGCGTGGCTTTCATGCTGCTCTTTTCGGCCGCTTTCTTCTTCGTCTTTTTCCGCCGGCGGGAGTACTGGTGGGCGCTCATCCCGGCCGGTGTCTTTGCCTCCATTGGATTGGTGATCGTCCTGGAGATACTCCTCCCGCATAACCTGGCGATCCTCGATAGCCTCCTGAATGGCATCCTGCTGCTTGGCCTCGCCCTGACATTCGGCATCCTCTGGTTGTTGCGTGTCACCCGGCCGACCGCCTGGGCCATTTACCCGGCCATCGGCCTGTTCATTGCTGCGCTGGTGGCCTTCTTCTCCGGCGGGAATTCCAACCTGATCTGGTCGACCGCCCTCCTGGCTGCCGGGATCGTTCTGGTACTGTACAGCTTCCTGCGCAAAAAGCCCGCCATCCCGCAGCAACCGCCTCAAGTGGAACAGCCGCCTGAAGGCAGTTCAAAATTGGATTAACCTCAATTTCACGCAAATAAACTCTCCAAATCTCAGCGCTCTCTTCACTCTCTACGCTTAATGTTCGCCCCTCAGCGCGATATCCTCGATGCCGGTTTCACGAGTTGGAGTAGAATAGAACTGCAACCTGATTGAGGTGTTATTGCTTTTACAATCATGACTGCCGAAACCCCGCTGCTTATCGAGAAGCTCTCCTTCCGTTACCGGGACCGGGAAAATCCTGCCATCCGGGATATTTCGTTTTGCGTAAACCCGGGCGAGATTCTCCTGATCGCCGGCGCCAGCGGCTGCGGCAAGACTACGCTCATCCGCTGCATCAACGGCCTGATCCCACGCTCCTATAAGGGCGAGCTGTCAGGTCGTATTTTATTGGGTGGTGAGGCACCCACCGGCTGGCCGTTGGCCAGAATCTCCCAGACGGTCGGGACAGTTCTGCAGGACCCGGAGCGCCAGATCCTGGGGACCAAGGTATTGCATGAAGTGGCTTTTGGGTTGGAAAACCTGGCCATGCCGCGTCCGGAGATCATCGCTCGTGCCGATGAATCTCTTCAATACCTCAATATATCTTATTTGCGTGACCGGGAGACTTTCAACCTGTCGGGCGGGGAAAAGCAGAAAGTCGCCCTGGCTGGGGTGCTGGCCATGCGCCCTTCCGTCCTGCTGCTTGATGAACCACTCGCCAGCCTTGACCCCGCCTCAGCCTATGAAACTCTCGACATGGTCCGCCGCCTGGCTGATGAAGGCATGACCGTCCTGATGATCGAGCACCGTGTTGAGGATGTGCTTCGCATCCGCCCCGACCGGGTCATGTTTATGTCAGATGGCGGGATCAAGTATCTCGGCCCGCTTAAGGGGCTGGAGCAGGCCGTGGATTACCACGAGGTCAAGTTGTCCGCCCCGGTGGTCATTGAGCTGGCCAGGCGCGATCCCGCCCCGGTCGAGTTGAAGATCCTGCCGGATGCGCTGGTTCCCTCAGCCCCGCTTTCGACGCGTCCTTTGACCTCGCTCGGGGCTGGTGCTGGGATAAAGAATGATGCCCTGGTCCAATTCCAGGAAGTCGCCTTCGATTACGAGAGCGGCACGGAAGTCCTGCATGGCATCAACCTGGACATCCGCCGCGGTGACGTGATCGCCGTCCTGGGGCCGAATGGAGCCGGCAAGACCACCTTCGTCAAGCACGCCATCGGCCTGCTTAAGCCCAAGTCCGGCCACGTGCTTGTGAACGGACGCGATACGCGCACCGCCACGGTGGCGCAAATTGCCAGCACGCTCGGTTACGTGTTCCAGAGCCCCAGTCATATGCTCTTCGCCCCCACCGTGCGGGAAGAGCTGGCCTTCGGGCCAAAAAACCTGCAGCACCCCAAAGATCAGATTGAAAAGGAGGTGAAAGAAGCCCTGCAAATTGTCAATCTTCCCGATAAGGAAAACGATCCCCCCCTTGCGCTGTCCTTCGGCCAGCAGAAACGCGTCAGCATTGCCGCCATCCTGGCCATGCGTTCGCGCATCCTGGTGATGGACGAGCCAACCGCCGGTCAGGATTACCGCAACTATATGAGCTTTATGGATGCCATCCTGCAGCTGCCCGGGTTTGAAGCTATTTTATTTATCACCCATGATGTTGACCTGGCAGTCATTTACGCCAACCGGATCCTGATGGTGGCCGGCGGTCGCATTGTTGCCGATGGTTCCCCGCATGAAGTGCTGGGCGACGTGGGACGGCTGGAAAATTGCCGTCTCGTCCCCACCAGCCTTTTGCGGGAAAACCTGGAACGCTGGCCGCGCACCGGCCGTTTCCTGCGCGCCGAAGCCCTGGCGCACGTTCAGTAGGAAATTTGTAACTTCTCAATAATTGGGGAGGATGGGGGTGTGCGAGCGGCAGAGCCGCTCGCACACCCCCACCCCCGGATTATTGAGATAATCCGAAAATTTCATAAGAGGAGAATGCAATGGATAAAAAGTTTCTTAACATGCTGCTCACCCTGCTCGTCGTGCTGGCCATTTTTGCCCTGGCAGTCTTCCTGATCGGCAACGTTATGGGTGTGAGCCGTTTCCAGACCGACCAGGCTACCGTGTTGCTGCGCTTTGCCTTTGTCGTTCTGGGCCTCCTGATTGCCTTTGCCGTCTATCTGGGCACGCGTGAAAACAAGGCCTGGGAAATCGGCACCCGTCAGGTGGTCTGGATGGCCATCGGCGCGGCCCTCTACGCAGTCTTTTCCTGGTTGTTCAACGGATCCGTATTCGTGGTTCCTTCCGTCAGCCAGGTAGCCCTGCGCCCAGCCATCGCCATCCCGATGTTCTTCGGCTACGCCTTCGGCCCGATCGTGGGCTTCTTTACCGGCGCGGTCGGCAACATGTTCGGCGATGCCCTGACCGGTTTTGGCCTGAGCCCGCAGTGGAGTATTGCCAACGGCCTGATCGGTTTCATCTCCGGCCTGCCAATGCTGTTTGCCAACAAGAAAAAGAGCCTGGATACGGTCTTGATCATCGGCGCCATCCTGGCCCTGCTGGCGGCTGGCCTGTACTTCCTGTTCCCAACCATCGCCAACCTGAACTACTATAACCCGGCTAACGACACCTTCGGGGAGACCCAGATCACCCTTCTGGCTGGAGGTGGTGCCATCCTGATCGGGCTGATACTGGTTCTGATCGTCCGCTTTGTATTCGGCAAGAATATCGATATCGCCGCGGCTGTCACCTGGGGCATGCTCGGCAACATCCTGGGCATCGGTTTCGCCGCCATATCCGATATCTGGATCAACGGCTACAGCCCGGCGGCTGCCATCGTCGGCGAATTCCTGCCGGCGGCTGGCCCGAACCTGATCTTCGCGGCCATCCTGGTCCCGCTGCTGGTGGTCGCCTATGCAGCTGTCCAGAAGCAATCGGGCAGATAACGACTTGTCATTGCGAGCCCCCTGAGCGAAGCGATGGGGGCGAAGCAATCTCCCCGCCTGAGGCTGGGATTGCTTCGTCGCTTCGCTCCTGGCAATGACAGAAAGCGAACCATGTTAGTCACCTGGCAATACCGTAAACGCAAGTCGCTCATCCAGTGGTTTGACCCGCGCGCCTGGATCATTTTTTATGGCTGCTTCCTGGTCACCAGCCTGTTATTCTGGGACATCCGCTTCCTCCTGCCTCTGGTTGCCATTTCCGTCATCGTGCTCCTGACGTCCGGGCTGAAGTGGCGCGAGATCCGCCGCGCTTTCCTGTTCATCATCGGATTTATTTTCATTTTCACCTTCCTGACCTTTTTGACCGGCCGGGGCGGCTCGGAAGTCTATAAACAGGAGCACCTCATCCGCGAGTTCCGGGCCTCCTTCTCCATCCTGGGCTGGACCCCCACCCTGAAGATCACGGTCGAGCGCGCCTTCTTTGCCGTCAGCCAGTTTGGACGGGTCTTTGGGATCGCCATCATGACCATCCTGATCCCTTACTCGCTCAACCCGTCTCTCTACGGGATCACTTTCCGCGGTATCGGGCTGCCCGACAAGATCGCTTATGCCATGGACCTGACCATGCGCTTCATCCCCACCTTCGGCCGTGATTTCCAGTTGACCATGGATGCTCAACGGGCGCGCGGCTATGAACTGGAAAAGATCTCCGGTGGGCTGATTGCCCAGGTCCGCAAGCTTGCGCCGATCTTTGTCCCGGTCACCATCCACGCCATCATTGGCAGCGAGGACATCATCGATGCGATGGACCTGCGCGCCTTCGGCATCGGGCCGCGCACCTGGCTGGAACAGCTCCGTTACCACAAGCGGGATTGGCTGCTGATTGCCTTCGGTGTGCTGATGCTGGTGTCAGGCTTCGTCCTGGTCTTTAAAGGATACGGGGGATTCTGGGTACCGGATGCTTTGCTGCAAATGGCTGGCGGCTGAAAGCGGAAGGGCCTGCTTGATGCAGGCCCTTCCGCTTTATTCGAGCAGTTTCATCCAATCCAATTCTTCGACCGTCTTGTGCAGGCGGTGGTCGTCATCCACGACAATATAGGTCAGGTTGATGAAGACCTTTTCAGCCAATTTCTGTGTGGGTTCGAACGGGATGAAATCATCCCGTGTGCCCTGGATGATAACCGTTGGGATGGAGATTTGGGTGCCAAGGCTCCTGGTAAAACCGGGCAGTGTCAAAGCCGGGGCAAGTAATACCAGTTTGCGCACTTGATTTGGATGCTGCATGGCGAACATGGCGGCCATCAACCCTCCCAGGCTGGAGCCGACCAGCGTCCAGCCGGTTGCAGTCCCCAGGATCGCTTCCAGTTGTTTCATCCGCTCTGGTAAGTCCCCATCAAAATCAGGGGCGCGCATTCCTGGAAAGAGACCGCGCAGGAGCCGGGCTTTATAGGTCTGGCTCTTGTTCCCACTCGAGCCGTGGATGAACAGGATGGAAGTGGCATCAATCATGGGCCTATTATACAGAGAATCCCGGTTTATCGCAGGGACGCGGGCACCCCAATATTCAACTGTGCTATACTATCCGGGAAATTCCGTCGTGCTCTCCTCTGAAGCAAATATAGTGGCTGGTGATCATTCTGCCCCTAATAAAAATACCAGGAGAAAATATGCAGGCCATTGCCAAGGATGTTTATATTGAAAATGGGTACCCGGGCGTAACACTGGGGGTCATCTCCCTCGCGCACGGGCTGTTTCAGATTGACGCACCGCCCTCCCCGGAGGACGCGCGCACCTGGCGCGCTGCCTTGCTCAGCTTGGGCGGTGGCTCCGAGCGGCTGCTTGTCAACCTCGATGCGCATCCGGATCGCACATTGGGCGCGCGCTCCATGGATTGTACGATCGTTGTCCATGAGAAGACTGCTCAAGTCTTCCGCAGCCGCCCCAATACCTTTAAAGCCCAGGGGGAGGAAACCGGCGCAGATTGGGAAAGCATTCCTGGCCTGGGAAACGTCCGCTGGATAATCCCGGAAATCACATTCAGCCACCAGATGGCAATTCACTGGGATGATGATGCCTCGATTGTACTGGAGCATCACCCCGGGCCCTCTGCCGGGGCCTCCTGGGTCGTCATGGCTCGCGAAAAAGTCGTTTTTGTTGGCGATGCTGTTCTGCGCAACCAACCGCCTTTCCTTGCCGGGGCAGATCTACCTGAGTGGTTGGAAACACTCAAGCTTTTACTTTCCTCTGCCTATCGCGGCTGGCTGGTGGTCAGCGGGCGAGGTGGCTTGGTGAACGCAGATGCCATCCGGGATCAAAAGGAATATCTTGAACAACTTTTGAACAAGATTGGAAAACTGGCGCAGAAGAAAAGCCCGCCGGAAGCTGTGGAAAATTTGGTCACACCCCTTTTGAATCCGTTTAAAATTCCCGCCCACCGGCGCAAACAATATGCCCAGCGGTTACGCTATGGCTTATACCATTATTATGGCCGGCATTACCATCCATCCAGCAACTTTACCGGTGAGGAGTAAATTTCTCGTGCCAAACGACTATCTACCCGTTTTTGAATTGACCCGGGGTGCCATCGTCGAATCCATCCATTTTGGGGCAGTGGCTGTCGTTGATTCGCTTGGCCGCCTGCTTGCCTGGTATGGCAACCCCAATGTTTTCACCTTCATGCGCTCAAGTGCCAAACCTTTGCAGGCATTGTCATTCATCGAACGTGGTGGTGACCAGGCTTTCCACCTTACATCCAAGGAAATTGCCATTCTCTGTGCCTCGCATGAGGGCACCGACGAGCATGTTGAAGTGATCAAGGGTATCCAGGCGAAGGTCGGCGTCCAGGAGAGTGACCTGTTATGTGGCACGCACCTGCTCTCACACCTTCCCACGGTCGAGGCGATGCGATCCCACGCTGAGACCCTGACCCCAAACCGGAATAACTGTTCCGGTAAACACACAGGGATGCTGGCCCATGCCCACATGCGCGGTCTGCCACTTGCAGATTATGTCAATCCTGACCATCCTGTCCAAAAAACCATCCTGGAGACCGTCTCTGAATTGTGCGGAATGGAACCTGCGCGTGTGCTGACCGGTATTGATGGCTGTTCTGCTCCCAATTTTGCCATTCCACTTTCCAATGCTGCCCTGGGATTTGCACGCCTGTGCGACCCGCACAGCCTGTCCCAGGAACGCGCCTCGGCTTGCCGCCGGATCACCTCGGCGATGATGGCGAATCCAGTCATGGTCGGCGGAGTGGGGCGCTTTGATACGCGCGTGATGGAAGTTTGCTCCAGGCGCATTTTGGCGAAGGGCGGTGCGGAAGGCTACATGGCAATGGGGATTCTGGCCGGAGCACTGGGCGCAGAATCGCCGGGGATTGGGATCGCTTTCAAAGTGGCTGACGGTGACCTCTCAGTGCGCAATGCGGATGGCAGCTTCCGCAACCGTGTCCGCCCGGCGATGGCTCTCGAGATCCTTAAACAACTCGGTTACGTTTCCGACAAGGAATTGGAAGCGTTGGCCGAGTTTGGGCCGGTCAAGCCTATCACCAACCATCGCAAGATCGTGGTGGGAGAATCCCGTCCAGCGTTCAGCCTCAAAAGGGAATAACCCAGGCAGGACGGAAAGCTCTCCCCCTTCTTGTTTTCTCCATGCGCATACTGTCCGATTCCTTTTTGCAGTCCCTGGTTTCCAAACTGGATAACGAGAATACCTTGGGAGTGGTATTGGCAGGCAGTTTTGCGCGCGGCGAAGGCGGTTTATTCAGTGACGTGGATATCAGGTGTTATGTTCGGCAACCACCCGTAAATGCCGCCGAGGTCTATACCATGCAGTACCTGGATGGCTACCTGGTGAGTTTTTACTTGACCACGCTGGTCGAGGAGTATGCCAGTCTGCGCATTCCTCAAAAAGCCATCTGGGCGGTGCCGGGTCTGCGCCAGATGCGCATCCTCCTCGAGAAAGACGGCTCGATCTCAACTCTCAAAGAAGCGGCGGTGAAGTTTACCTGGGAACCGTTGCAGGCGGCCGCCGATGCCTATGCTTCGTGGAATCTATCTGGATTCGCCGAAGAAACCCACAAGATCCTTTCAGGGCTGGCTGAGCGGAATGAGTCCAAGACGCTGAATGCCACCGCAGGTCTGATCCACGGATTGGCCACCACCATCCTCGTTCAGCGCGGCGTCCTTATCCCCACCGAGAATGCCTACCTTGACCTTGCCCAGGATACGGCTGGCCGGGCGTCCGCCTGGACGCGCCAATTCCGGCTGGCGATTGGTCTCGATCCGCTTCCAATGGATGAACCCGCGTTTATCGGGCGTGGAGCTGCCGGTCTGCGTTTGTTCTGTGAGACTGGCAGGCTCCTGCAGAATATTCTCCTGCCCAAAGATTCCGCCGTTATCATCCAGACGGTCCAAATCATTGGAGAGGCCGGATACTGATGGAAATATCCCGACTCGCCAGCGAAGTCCATCACCGCCTCCTGGATTTTTATGGTCAGCCCGTCTGGCGCAATCCTTATTCTGCGGTGGACGAGCTTGTCTCGACCATCCTTTCGCAGAATACCAACGACACAAACCGCGACCGGGCTTATACCTCCCTCCGCCGCCAGTTTCCCACCTGGGAGGCGGTCCGTGATGCAGACCCTGCCTCCGTCGTTGCTGCCATCCGCTCGGCTGGGTTGGCCAACCAGAAAGGTCCACGCATCCAGCACGTCCTGCGTGAAATCAGCCGTGAACGCGGTTCACTTGAATTGGATTTCCTCCAGGAACTCCCCCTTGAAGAGGCCCGCGCCTGGTTGAAAAAATTCAAGGGCGTTGGCCCAAAAACGGCAGCCATTGTCCTGCTGTTTTCGCTGGGGCGTCCGGCCTTTCCGGTGGATACGCACATCTACCGGGTCACCGGTCGTGTTGGCCTGCGCCCGGAAAAAATGACAGTCGAAGACGCCCACATCCACTTGGAGATGTTGTTCCCGCCGGAGACCTACTACGCCGCCCATCTGAATATCATCCGGCTGGGACGTGAAATTTGTGCAGCCCGCAAGCCCGCTTGCGGGCGCTGTCCATTGCGGGAAATCTGCAATTACGCCCTGTCACGGGCTGGCACCGGCGGGACCGCACTTTAATCAGCCAACAATGCCAGCAAACCGTCGGGGTATACCGGAGGCTTTCCCGGGCCGAATGCATCCAGCGCTTTCCATACCGCTCTGAATGGGACCCCATTTTCATCCCCCTGGATGACTTCCAATTGATACAGGCTGGCATCCGCCAAGCGGCCATCGTAAACCAATACGATCTCATGGCCGCGCCGGCCCTCATCGGTGTAAATATTTTCCAGCGTTCCCAGGTAGCGCACCTCTGTCAGTTCTGCGGCAATCTCCTCGCGAAACTCACGCCGGACCGCTTCCTCGCCACGCTCACCGAACTCTATCGTTCCACCTATGGGACGGTAGTACAGGCGCCCCTTGGTGCGGAATTCAGTCACCAGGATGCGATCGCTATCCCGGCATATGCAGATGGCAATGGGACGGATTCTTTCTGGACGCATTTTTATCTTCGGGGGAAAAATCGGGAGAACTGCTCAAAGCCTGGCCTGCATGGACCATGGTCCGGTCCACGTCACAGTCACGGGAAGCACTTTGCCGCGCAGCTCTTGCTCGGCTTCTACAAAGACCAGTTTATTGGTAGGTGTACGGCCGCGCCAGCGGTTCTTGACCTTGTCTTCAAACAACACTTCCACCTTTTTTCCAAGATATTGGTTGTTAATTTCACCAACGATTTTCTCCTGGAGCTCTTCCAGCATCCGGAAGCGCCGCATTTTTTCTCCTTCCGGCACGTCATCGGGGAAACGGCGTTCTGCCACGGTGCCCGGACGCGTGGAGTAACGCGCCAGGTGAGCAACATCCAGTCGCAGGTCCTCGAGAAGCTGGTGGGTCTCCATGAATTGTTGCCCACTCTCGCCAGGAAAACCTACGATGATATCGGTGGCAATGGAGCTGCCGGGGATGCGTTCCCGGATTTTTTGAACAATTTTACGGTATTCGGCCTGGGTATAGCCGCGCCGCATATTCTTCAGCACCTCGTCATCCGCGGCCTGGACCGGGATCTCGATGTGCGGCATCACTTTGGGAAGCTCAGCCACCGCATCCATGATATCTTCGCCGAAGTAATTCGGGTGGGAGGTCAGGAAGCGGATGCGTTCCAGGCCTTCCACTTGGTGCAGCATTCGCAGCAGCCCGGCCAGGTTGGGACCTGCGGGCAGGTCCTTTCCATACCGGTCAACGATCTGGCCCAGCATGGTGACTTCCTTCACCCCCTGCGCCGCCAGGCTGCGCACTTCGGCCAGCACCTCCGCCGCCGGCCGCGAGCGTTCCCCGCCGCGCCGGGAGGGGATGATGCAAAAGGTGCAGGCATGCGAGCAGCCCAGCACCACCGGAACAAAGGCCGCCACCAGTTGTCCCCGCTCCTGCTCGGGGAGAATAATTTCGTTATCCATCAGGGCAAAGCGGGCGCTGGTTTCGGTTGCCTGCAGGCCGCGCACCTCATCTTGGGTCAGGAATGCCACCAGCGGACCCGGGTCCGAGGGCGGGGAGAATACATCCACATAGGGGAAGCGCTTGCGCAGTTTTTCGTCATCCCGGATGCCGACCAGGCAGCCCATCAAGTTGATGACCAGCCCGGGTTTCCTGGTCTTGAGCGGCTTGAGCGAACTGAGATGACCGTAAGCCTTGTCCTCGGCCGACTGGCGCACCACGCAGGTGTTCAGCACGATCACATCCGCTTCTTCGGCCTGGCTGGTAAAAGCGTATCCGAGCTGTTCCAGGGCTGACCCCACACGCCGGGAATCAGCCACGTTCATCTGGCAGCCCTCGGTCCAAACAGAATATTTCTTCATGGGCGCTGAATTATACCAAAGCTCTGCTGCGCTCATGTAACGAGGAGAATAAGAAAATAATGAGAGTGGATGAGCTTCGTTCATCCACTCTCATTATTCAATCTCCCTATATTTCCTTGACACCCATCGTATGCTGAATATAATCAGCCATAACCATTGACCAACCCGGAGACGAGTACCCGTTCAACTGTTCAGCGACCTGCCGGTCGGTGCGAGGCAGGCAGCCAGGCGGCGAAATCCACTCTGGCGTCTCGCATGAGACGGTTGCTCTCGCAGGGGTGCGTCCCGGTCAGGACGCACCGTAAGAGAGCCGGGTCCGCCCGTTAGCGCGCAGCCGAGGCCCCCTCCCGGCCGTGATCCGGATGACTGTAGGGGGCAAAAGCAGGTGGCACCACGAGACGCCCCCATGTACCGGAACGCAGTTCCGGTGCTCGTCCTGCAAACGGACCGGGGCGTATTCTTTTTCCTTTATGGAGGTGCTTTATGTTGGACATGAATCTCATCCGTGAAGAGCCCGAGCTCGTCCGCAAGGCTTTGCGTGACCGCCAGATGGATCCCTCGCCGGTGGATGCCATCCTGGAGCTGGATGAACGCCGCCGGGGGATGCTGACTGAGGTGGAGGTTCTCAAAGCCGAGCGCAATACAGTCTCGAAAGAAATCGGCCAGATGAAGGATGCGGCTTCCCGCCAGTCAAAAATTGAGGCCATGCGCCTGGTAGGCGATACCATTGCCACCCTGGATAAGCAGGTGTCCGAGGTCGAGCAGGAGCTCAAAGCACTGGCGGCGGGCATTCCCAATATCCCGGATGCACGCACGCCCTACGGCAAGGATGACAGCGAAAACGTGGTCATTCAGACCATTGGTGCCGTGCCGGAATTCCCCTTTCAGCCCAAGCCGCACTGGGACCTGGGCCCGGAGCTCGGGATCATCGATTTTGAGCGCGGCGTCAAGATCACCGGTTCGCGTTTCTATGTGCTCAGCGGGGCCGGGGCGCGCCTGCAGCGGGCATTGATCGCTTACATGCTCGACCTGCACATCCGCCAGGGCTACACGGAACAGTACACCCCCTTTATGGTCAAGGCGGCCACGCTTTTCGCCTCGGGTCAGCTGCCTAAATTCGGCGACAATCTTTACCATGACGCCGAGGAAGATTTGTGGATGGTGCCGACCGCCGAAGTACCCTTGACCGGATTGCTCATGGATGAGGTCATCGACGAGGCCAGGCTCCCCCTGCACTACGTGGCTTATACGCCGTGTTTCCGGCGTGAGAAGATGAGCGCCGGGCGGGATGTGCGCGGCATCAAGCGCGGCCACCAGTTCGACAAGGTCGAGATGTACATCTTCAGCAAGCCGGAGGAATCCGACCTGATGCTCGAAAAGATGCGCGCCGATGCCGAGGCCGTCTGTACAGGCCTTGGGCTGACCTACCGGATTAAGAGCCTGTGCACCGGCGACATCGGTTTCGGTGCCACCATGACCTATGACATCGAGGTCTGGGCGGCCGGACAGCAGGAATGGCTGGAGGTCTCCTCGGTGTCGAACGATACCGACTTCCAGGCGCGCCGGGCCAATATCAAATATCGCCCCGCGGACGGAAGTAAAACCCGCTTTGTCCATACGCTGAACGGATCGGGCCTGGCCCTGCCGCGCACCCTGATCGCCGTGCTCGAAAACTACCAGCAGGCGGACGGATCGATCAAAGTGCCGGAAGTCCTGCGCCCATGGATGGGCGGAGTGGAAGTCATCCGTTCTTGATTCAAACCGTAGAGTCCCATGACAATCGGCCCCTATGTCATCAATGTTGACCTGATCATCAAGACCTTCGTTTTGACGGCCATGCTGGTGGGCCTGTTGGTCCTGCCCCTGCTGCCGGGCCTGGTCATCATCTGGGCGGCGGCCCTCGGTTACGGCTTGCTGGCTGGCTTCGGGGTACTCGGCTGGATCATGTTTGCGCTCATCACGGTGCTCATGCTGGCCGGTTCGATTGTCGACAACATCCTGATGGGCACCTCCGCACACAAGGAAGGTGCTCCCTGGTGGGTCATCCTGCTGGCAATGCTGGCCGCCATTCTGGGCAGTATCCTGATCCCCATTCCGATCCTCGGTGGGATCCTGGCAGCCCTGCTGACCTTGTTCGGCATCGAATGGCTCCGTCGCAAGGATTGGCGCAAGGCCCTGGCTTCCATCAAGGGGATGATGGTGGGCTGGGGCTGGGCCTTTGTCATCCGCTTCATCACCGGAATGGTCATGATCGGCCTGTGGCTCATCTGGGCATGGGTATAAAAAAACCAGGGGTTAAGCATTTGTCCGGCAGAGTTCTGCCGGACAAATGCTTTCATTATCTGCTTCTTCCACTGGCAAATCTCTGCCGCAGCCTGCGCTGGGGAGCACGGTTCGCCGGCCTGCCTTGTGGGATGGGCCTCGCCGCATGTGCAGACGGATTACGCCGCGGCTCGCGCACGGCAAAGGTCGATCTCACCTTGGAGGGCGATATCTCCGGAGCCGGGATATCGTAGTCGAAACCAACTAAAGTCTGGCGCGGCAGCGCTTTCCCCATGATCTTTTCCAGGGCCCGGATCACGTCCCTGTCATCCGGCGTGACCAGGGTGAAGGCATCCCCCTTGCGTTCTGCGCGTCCGGTGCGCCCGATGCGGTGGATGTAATCGTCTGCGGTGGCGGGCATGTCAAAGTTGATCACATGCGAAATGCCTTCCACGTCCAGGCCGCGCGCCGCGATGTCGGTGGCGACCATGATCTGGTACTGGCCGCTCTTGAACCCGCTCAGTGCGCTCTGCCGTTGACCCTGCGTACGGTCGCTGTGCAGGCTGGTGACTTTGAAACCAGCCCGCTCGATCTGTTGCGACAGGCGCTGGGCGCGGTGCCTGGTGCGGGTGAAGATCAGCACAGACCCGGTATCGGTCTGCTTGAGCAGGTTCAACAGCAGGGAGGTTTTCAGGTGCTGAGGCACCGGGTAAAGGGCATGCGTGACCGTGTGCGCCGGCCGGCTGAGTCCGATCGCGATCCGCTTGGGGTGATGCAGTGTTTGGGCAGCCAGTTTTTCAATTTCCTGCGGGAATGTAGCCGAAAAAAGCATGGTCTGTCGTTTGGCGGGGACATGCTGCAGGATGCGTTTCACATCCGGCAGGAAGCCCATGTCGAGCATGCGGTCGGCCTCGTCCAGGACGAGGATTTCCACGCCATCCAGGCGTGCATGGCCCTGCTGGATGTGGTCCAGCAGGCGGCCCGGGCAGGCCACCAGGATTTCCACCCCGTCGCGCAGGGCGGAGGTCTGGGAAGCGGCGCCGACGCCTCCGTAGATGGTGGCGCAGCGCAGCTTGGTGCCGGTCCCGAGGTCCTTGACCGCTTCGTGGATCTGTTCGGCAAGTTCCCGCGTGGGCGTGACGATCAGGGCGCGCGTCCGGTTGCGTGGACCGCTCAACAGTTTATGCAGAATAGGCAGGACGAACACGGCCGTTTTACCGGTGCCGGTCTGGGCGGTACCGATCAGGTCGTCCCCCGCCAGGGCAGCCGGGAGGGCCGCCACTTGAATGGGTGTCGCCTCGGTATAGCCAAGACGGTTGATCCCCACCTGCAGGCGTGGATCAAGGTTGAACTGGTTGAAGTTCATTAATTTCCTTATCTTCAGAAGTCAAACAAGCGTTGGGGAGATCGAGCGTGGCTCAAACGTACAACAGCAGTGACTGCTGAACAAATGCGAATATATAACAGTACCATAACCGATGAAAGCAGGGCTGTCAAGGCCCAAAAGTCCCGCTAAAAAATTGAGATGGGAAGAGCCTTGCTCTTCCCATCTCAATTTTCTTCATCTTTCCCGTGACAGTGGGCGGAATAGGGCTCGAACCTACGACCTCTGCTATGTCAAAGCAGTGCTCTAACCAACTGAGCTACCCGCCCGGGACAGGCGCATATTATAAACGATGGTCAGTGGAATTGGCAAGTAAAGGATGAGCGGTAATTCTTTTTGTGGATGGCAGGAAAAAACCTTTCAACACGAAGTTATCATGAACAAGGCTCACCCCGAAGGATGAAAATGATGGCGGCGGAGTCCAACGTCTCCAGACGTTGGCCGAAGTCGGAGACTTCGGACTCCGAATGCTATTTTCATATCAATACCTTGAAGGAAAGACTTGTTTCATTCTCCTGAATGCCCTTCTCTTTCCTCCGTGGCCAGGCAGTACCTATTGGCTCACGCAAGAAGATATGCCCGGCAGAGAAGTTTTACTCATGGAAAATTCGACTTACCGTTTGTGCAGCGACCCTGCCGCCGGGTCGAAAACCCCGTTTTTTCGGGTTGCGCGGGATCGGTTCCTCAAAACAATGAGGATCAATTCCGCAATCAGGTAATAAGGGAGAAGGTAATAAAGGAAAAAGATCCCATGGCCCCGGGGGGGTGTATGTCAAATGGGGGGCGAGTTATAAGCGAAATGCCAGCGCTCGTCAAATCGGCGGCTCATAATTGCTCCACGAACAGGCAACAAGCGCTCTGCACCGATACGGCTCCAACGCATTCCAGAGCAAGCGAACCGATCTTTGAAGCGCTTGCCACCGCTCTCCACCACGCCACTGCCAATCAGCCACCCTTCCGAGCGCATCTCCAAATATTGCATGCGATGATGGTTGTGAGTGAAATAACCCGCTTGTTTGCGTAAATCTTCTTTGGCAGTTGGTCTTTGTTCTTCAAGGGCCAAGATGCTCTGAGCCACCTGATCAGCACGGCCTTGGAACAGTGGGGTTTCATGTTGCTTCCACCAACGTTGTGCTTCCGGGCTACCTTCTCCGAAGGCAGATTGGGCTGCCAGGGCAAGATGTTCGGTGGCATGATACCAGTCGACGACTTGATGGGCATCATATAAATAAGTTTCCACCAAGTTCCAAATCCAAGGCGCACCATCGGCAACCACCTGTGTATCGATAGCATGTGACCAGCCTCGCCGTTTCGCCTCCGTCCAGATCTTTTGCCCAAACTCTTCCGGACCGCCCAGGTAACTTGCATAAGTGGCTTTGCGGGCATGCCCCAGTTCGATCCAGTCTCCTGTCTCCCGATCCAAAGTCGGCTCTGGCTCAACTTCAAATAAACAGCCCACTTTCAGTTCCTTCCACTCTTCTCCTCGGATGTAGATCATCGTGCCATCCATCGATGCTCCCAGCCGCACATCCAGTTCTTCCTCAACTTTGCCAGTCACAGGACTGTCGACTACCCGATTGGTCAGAAGGTCTTCTCGCTCTTCCAGTCTTTTCAATTCCTCCCCCCAACGCTGCGTCAATCGCCACACACTCTTCGTCGAGATCTCGATTTGTCCGAGTTCTGCCAACGCTTCCGCAGCTTCCCCATACGACAGCTTCCCACTGTATTTCACCGCTTGCTTTGCGACCTGTTCACTCCAGTGCTGGTCTCTCAATCCTAACTGCCTATCCAGGGGGAAAAATGCTCTCCTTGCACTTCGGACAGTAGTAATAGCCTCGCTCTATCTCCAGCAACCCTACCCGGCTTTCAACCTGGTTCCCCTTTTGCCCTTTGTAGCGCATTTCCTCCCCACACTTCGGACACTTCGGCCCTGGCACCGGTTTCCGTTCCTCCTGCACCTCCAGCATCATCTGCGCCATCTCTTTCCCAAGTTCCTTCCGCAGTTTCAGGATTACATCCTCCATCTCCGTCAAGTTCGGTTGGGGATGCTTCTCTTCCCAATCCAGATATTCTTCGATCACGTGTCTTGCCTTCGTTTCCAGTCGAACCTGCTGCTCCTCCCGACTCAGTTTCATGGCTACCGCCTCCTCGCGTTTGCCCTATTTTCTCACATCTCCTCGCCCCCAAACTGACATACACCCCCCCGGGGCGTGTACTTGACTCGGGCGGGAAATCTCCTATAATGAAAACAAGATCAGGTGGTCCTAACGGTGAGGGTTGTGGAGAGGCTGGCAATAGCATGATGATGGTATTCCCAGCCAAAACTGCAAAGAAAAAACAAAGCAAGGGATTCCTGAAAAATTTTCATTATTTTTGGCTTTTCATGTGACGATCAGGATGTAAGACTACTCTAATGCCGTATACAAGCCTACACTTTTAGGAATTTATACAGAGCGCCCATAAGCTGTTATACGATCTGCTCCATATATGTGATGGGCGGTTCAATGATAACCATGTGAGAAAAATATGACGCGTCGTTATTATAGTTCGAGGAACAAGCCGAAGAATATCACCCTTGAAGAACTCTATCAGAAGCTTCAGGTTCTATATCTCCTTTTTCGCGATAAAGATTTCTTCAAAGGGAAAGCGGGAATAACAAAGGAAAACCTACCTGATGCTGTAATGCATGAGGCAGTTCTCGATCTTGGTTTTCAGCCCTTTCCTATCACAAAATGGTCACCGGAAAACATCACCGAGGATCGTATATTCGATGCACTTGAATTCCTTTATGATCATGTTTCCAAACCCGGAGAATGGGTAGGGATGACAAATGAGACGGGGTGGAATTATTATGACTATAGTTCCTATGATGACGAAACGGGGCAAGAGGAATTCAGGAATAGATCCAATGCGTTTCTTGCTGATTATAAAACGGGATTTGAGTTGACCGAAGAAGGTATTATCTTAGCTCGGGGTACAGATGGGCTTCAACATATCTTGGACGCGGAAATCATTCCGTATGACGAAGAAAATGTTGATAGCAAAGTTCGAAATGCTATTACAAAATGGCGGAATCGCCATCTATCCTTATCAGAAAAGAAAGAAGCCATACGCGAACTTGCCGATGTATTCGAATGGCTAAAAAAGACCAAAGAGCTGGGCACAGTTTTAGAAGGAAAAGATGAATCAGCGTTATTTGATCTTGCCAATAATTTTAGCATTCGCCACCATAATCCAAACCAGAAAATAAACTATGATCGCGCAATTTGGTATTCGTGGATTTTCCACTTCTATTTGGCAACATACCATGCCGCTATTCGTCTTTTGATAAAGAAAGAGAAAAACCGCCCAATATCGGCTCCACCGGACGCTGCGCCTGTGGCTCCGCGCTGATGGGCCAAACCGTTGGCACGCCCCTTGCACAACATTAAGGTGTAATTCATGAAACCAGTTGAATTCCAAAAGGCTTATTTTCTTAAACTCGGTACAGGTGGAGAATGGGAAGAATCCAGCATAAAAAAGAGCATAGCGCGTATCGGCTGGCGCGACCTTAGCGTAGAAGAAATAAATGCCAAAGATTGGAAAAAACTAAAAGATATTTTGCCAACTCGGCATAGTTTCAAAAATAAAGGTGCGGCAACGGCAGATATAAATGCACTGCAATCTTTCGTTGAGGCAACAGCAGAAGATGTTTGGATTACTTTTCATGCCAGTCAGTTATGGTGGGGAAAACTTGGAGAGCCAAAGATCTACGAAGATGAAATATCACGATATCGTACCATGTTGGATAAATGGCACAATCACGACATCAATGAACGTCCACTGTTAATTAGCCAAATCCCTGGCAGTATTGCGAAAGTTCAGAGATTTCAAGGAACAATATGTAGTATTAAAGAAGTAGATGATTTGAAAAGGTTGATAAACAATCAACCAAGTAAAGCATTTCAAGCAGTGTTACATGCCAAAGAGAATTTAATAACGGAAGTTCAGGCTGGAGTCAAACAATTACACTGGAAAGATTTTGAAACATTGGTAGATTTACTTTTCCGCAATGCAGGATGGCATCGTATAAGTTTTGTTGGGGAAACAATGAAGTTTGCAGATTTAGAGCTAAAAGAGAGAATAACAGGAGACTTATATCAAGTTCAAATAAAGTCGAAAGCCTCTGTCGCAGATTTTGAACTCTACGCTAAAGATTTTTCATCCGACAATTTTAGAAAACTATATTTCGTGGTTCACAGTCCTGATAAAGGATTGTCCAAACACCAATCCAAATATAAAAATGTAGAATTGATTTTGCCAGAGCGTTTGGCAAAAATGGTAGTAGAGTTTGGTTTAGCCGATTGGTTATTAGAGAAAATTCGGTGAAAACCAAGAGCATGCCAATACAGCGTGCACTGGACGGAGGGGATTCTGCGACATTTTCGAACATTTTTCTCGCTTCGAGGTTTTCTTGCGCCCAAGCAGAATCCCAGCCCGCCCCACTGCCAGAAACTCAAACCATTAGGTGCTACCTTGCACAATAAAATCAAAGAGAAATAAGATCATGAATAAATTAGTGCTTTTTTCATTTGTCATGCTAATGGTTTTATTAAGTGGTTGCTCCCCATCATCCAGCACTTTAATGCCCCAAGATTCAACTGCTACAGAAGCAATTCACAATTCGACTCCAACAATTACGCCTTCGCCAATTCCGACAAACACATTAACCCCGACACCAACATTAGACCCGTTTACGCCATTGAGAATTCCGAATAATGGCGACCATATTAGTTCATGGGGTTGGCAAGGGTATCAAGTTTGGGCGAGTAATACCCCATTAGTTTTATGCTGGAACGGGCATGGAAGCGACTTTGTTTGCGGCGATAATCCTCAAGTAAATATTTTTTCTTGGAATTCAGAACAGCCCTGGTATTTTGCAGGTCAAACAATTTTAGAATCTCAATTAACCTCTACTACTTTTATGTTTGACCAGCCATATTTGAATATTGTTATTACGGCAAATAATTCTCAAAAATGGGCAATAGACTCAATTATCGGAATTTTGGAAGATGGCTCAGAAGTTCCCTTTGGTTATGCAATATCCAATGGAAATCTAGTAGCAGTTCCATTGTATTGGGATAAACCGAATACCCCAATTGATATTGATAACGAGAAATTTTACGGTGACCTTGAAAACCAAAAGAGGGCTCCAGCAGAAGTAAAAGATTGCGGTGTTGTTGGAAAAATGCCAGATAAAAGCGTAATTAATATTCATTTAGGCGGTGACGGCTTCGGAAATTCGCTTTTGTTCCGAATGTTGAATTCTCCAACGGCATGGGAAAATTTTAGAGGCGAACAAGCCTACAAACTCATTGGTATTAAAATTGTCGCTGGGGTATCCTCCCCACAATATAGCACATGTTCAAATTAATAATGGTGTCTGTAAAAGTCAATAGCGTCTACCGGCTAGTTACCATATAATGCAAAAAGGTGCGAAAATGGGGTTGAACAGAGATGGGAACCAACCAATCTTTTGTCTACCCCCTTCGCAATATTATAGGGGCGAGTACCCATTGGAACCTACCTGGGAAGTAAGGGTAAAACAACGGCTGCCCTGCTTGTGCGAAGAGGCAATTTGCCAGAAATGGTGCTAAATTGAGAAAAAGTCTCGCCGGTCCTGCCGCTGCCACGCCTAATCCAAGGCCTCTACACATCTTAAAGGGCATTCCTTTTAGAAAAGGATATTGGTCAAGATGAATACAAAAAACATTCGAGAAGGCTTTGTTGAAACCTGCCAAGATTTTAGGCGCCTAGCAGCAGGCTACAATTACATAATCTCTGACCAGCAGTGGCGTAAATACATCGGTAGTCTGAAATCCAATTTCGCTTCAATGGAAGAAAGCGCAAAAGAGGCACTTGAATCTCCATATCTTCCTCAAATAAAACGAATCAGGATTTCTTTCTACGGCGACCTTGAGCGTGGAGTCGGACTATATTATCAGAAGCCGGAAATCCTTTTTGAATTAATCTTCGTGTATTTGGTTCAAGAGTGGCAAGTATTTCTTGATGAAATTACTCAAAGAGAATTTGAAAATGAACCATATTACAAGAAATTTGAGCGCGTCAAAGAAAAATTAGGTGTCATGAGCTTTCCTACCGACCTTGCATGGAAAATTAGGCTATATGTTGAAGTGCGAAACAACCTTCAGCATAGCCGTCGAAAACTCCGCAAGCGTGATTTGGATAAGCTTGAAGTGAAAGAATTTGAACTGCTCGATACATTGAACGGAACTACGAAAAAGTATAAGGCAGGAGACACTGTCACGATAACAATTGCAACCGTGTTTGAGGCTACTCGTAAATTTATTGAGGCTGCGAAGGAACTGGTCCCTTAAGAGTTCGAAAAAACGGTTTAACACCGACTCCCCCGCAAAGAACGCGGGACAAGCAGCGGATCCTTGGAAGAGCACCAAGGACAGACAGCAGCTCCGCCTCTCGAAACTTACGCGATTTGCCAGAAATGGTGCATAATTGAGAAGGAGTCTCGCCGGTCCCGCCGCTGCCGACCTGCACCACGAAGTGGCGTGAGCCATTTTGTTAGCTTGCTCTTTGCGACATAGTCACGAATCCAATAGTCTTATTGACAATATGAAAATAAAATACTCGATTGAAGAATGGGACGAAACACATCCACGCTGGCATGAGTTTGTAGCATGTCTTGAATTGGTGGCTCCCGAACAAGCGCCTTTTGTGTTCGAGGAGTACTATCGCGCATATCAATCGTATTTGTTGGTTGCGCTTCAGTCGAATGAGGTTGTCGGCTTCATCAGGTTTGCGGTTCAGCCCATCGGCCCGGAAGCAAAGTGCCCAAAATTGCACCTTCATGATGTTCAACTTACCGAAGCCAAAATCCATGCTTTTGCCGTTCGCGAGGATGCCAGAGGTCAAGGCATCGGCACGGAGTTACAGAGACAAACCATACAGCGTGCTAAAGCACTTGGGTGTTATCAGGTGGCATCTTATAGCAGTTATGGGCATGATGCGAACCATCATATCAAACTTTCACTCGGGTTTGCTGTACAGCCAGAAGTTCATGGAGATAACCAACAAGGCGTTTACTTCATTATGCCGCTCAAAAACAATACACCGTAATTCAAAGACAGCAGGCAAACACCGGCTCCCCCGCAAAGTACGCGGGACAGGCAGTCGGACCCCTGGAAAAACACCAAGGGCAGGCAGCGGCTCTGTTGCTCGCGAAGCCGCCGATGAACCAACACGTTGGGAGGCTGAAATACCATCCTAAAGTTATGCGGCTCACTTAAGTAGCTGCCAGGTCTACCCGTGGTAGTCGCAGGCAACCAATGAACATAAGACAGCGAATTATTGCAGTATTTATTCTGCTAACAGGTTTGGTAATATCAGGATGCGGATCATCTCCGGCACATCCAACTGTACCCACCATGATGCCCGTTGCTCCTACTCCCGCTCCGACTGCGAGACAGGTTTCTGTCCCGACAGATATGGTAACACCGCCGCCTACCCCTACACCATTTGTTACTGAGGCGTCTGTGTCACTTGCAATAGGAGGCACATATAATATCAAAGGTATAGCGCCGGATGGAAAGGCTTATTCAAGCAAACTCACAATTACATTGAACTCTGACAATCCAGATAGTTCTAGCAAGCAACCTGTATATTACCTGGCCTGGGATAACGGCTCAGCAGGTGCGGGCATTTTGATCAAGGATGCAAGATTAAGTAGTTTTCTGGCAACCAGTTTTGGTGGCCCTGCTTGTGGTGCTGTTTTTTATTCTATTGACAGCGGCACGATAACTCTTACCGGTACCTGGCTCAAGCTGGGTTCAAAGGAAATCGGCTCTGAGATCGCATCACCCATAGTTTTGCGCTCCACGCTGGAAGGTGATTACAATGTAGTAGGATATAACGCCGATGGAAGTGAATACAAGGGCACCCTTTCGATTACTCGACAAGACATGGAAAATATATGGCAGCTTGCCTGGAATGTTGGGCAAGCTTACGATGGCATTGGCATTTCTTTGAATAAAAGCCTGTTTGCCGCCGCGTTAGGAGGCGAAGGTTGTGGCGTATCTGTATATAAAGTCAACAACGATGGTAGCCTTCACTCTACCTGGGCAGTATGGGCAGGCAATCAGGTCGGGGAAGAGACCGCCACAAAATAATAATCTTAAATTAGATGACTGGTGGGGCAATCAGGTTTTGCCAGTTGCCTTGTTTGAAGAAGGGTTATGCGCGGGCTACCGCTGGAATGTATCCTATGTCAATACAGCCGCCTACACAATCTCCATCAGATAGCGGATCCACCGCTCGCGCGCAGGTGCGCTTTGCCAGAAATATGCAATAATGGTTGTTGAGTCTCACCCGCCCCGCCGCCGCCACTGAGCCAAACCGCTGGGCCCAGCGCCAGGACTAATGAGTTGATGTTTATAGTTATACCATTACACCAAAGTGGTTATCTACTTGTCAGGAGAGAATACAATGACACCAAGTAACCATCAGTTCACTTTCAAGCGTTCACTGGCTAGCAAGTATCTGATATGGCTTCTCATAGGCTGTTGTTTACTATTTACCTTCGGTTGCACCAAAACAGGAGGAGAAAAGGTGCCATCTCAAACTACTATGGAACCAAAGCCATCCTCAACCCTGGCAACAACTAAAATTATCACAATTGCTGTTACGTCTACGCTATTGTATACGCCCACAGTCACGCCAAACCCAATATTAGAATCTACACAAGTCATTGTGTATCACCCCGAGGGTGTGCCCACTCAAGAACGCACTGGCTCCTGCTGGTCAATATCAGATGTGCTCAACCGAGTTGACGCATGGCGGTGCATGGCAGACGACTTTATTTACGACCCTTGCTTTAGTATTCCAGGAATTAGTCAAGCGGTAATATGCGATACAAGCCCACTGAGTGACAGCACTGGTTTCAAACTAAATCTCACAGAATCATTACCTGCGCGTGGGACTGTATCACCCGTAAAGTCTGCTTGGGCATTTGAGCTGGCAGATGGCACAATTTGTAGCTTCGTGGGTGGCGCAACAGCCTCTTTCGAAGGGAAACGCGTTAACTACAGCTGTTCTGATGGTTGGTGGATATTAGGAGAATTACAAGAGGGTCAAGTTTGGACAGCTCGGAAGATTCGCCAATCTTCAGATTTTTCTTCCATTGTGGAATCAGTTCAGGTATTCATAAAGAAAGTATGGTTATAGCCAAGTCCTGGTACCCCGCCCCAGCCCTCGATCCCCGAAGTGCGGGGGCAGGTGTGCGGCGGCAGGTGAAGAATGGCCCAGAGATGGAGAGATCACTATGGCCATGCTGAGAAGACATAAAGAGCTTTCCTTTCCTGATGACCAAAGTTTTATAGTTGATTATCGTTTGGATGAAACTGACAAGGAATATCACTTATCAGTCGCCTCATTTGTGAAAAAGAAACGCGCCCAACACCGGCTAGTTATCATATAATCCGAAAAGATGCGAAAATGGGGTAGAACAGAGATGGGAACCAACCAATCTTCTGCCTGCCCGATTGGCACCTGCCGGGGAAATAAGGGCCAAACATCGGCTGCGCAGCTTGCACGCAGAGGCAATCTGCCAGAAATGGTGCATAATTGAGAAAGAGTCTCGCCGGTCCTGCCGCTGTGGCTGAGCCCATCCGCTGGGCTGCCGAAAACCAAACATCCTTACCGACCCATCCAATCCGTGAGGAATAACAAGATGAAGAAATTCACTTTTTTCGTAACCTTTCTGGCTGTGCTCTTTCTGCCGGCGTGTTCTCTTTTATCGCCAGGTATCGGTCTTCAGACTGCCGTCGCCGAAACACAGGCGGCGATGCCTACCCAGACAGCCTTTCCAACTTATACTCCATTTCCAACCTACACGCCTTTTCCGCCCACGCCGTACCCGACAAAGATCCCCTTCATCGAATCGTTCTCCATCCGCCTGTTCCCTGGAATTGAAGCAAGCCTGATTTACGCCATTAAAACAGGCACAGAAATTTGGCTGGATTTTCCAAAAGATGCGACTTTACAGCCTGCCAGGGTCATGCTTATTCCCGGGCTGTCATCCATGTATCCACCCACTCTCGTTTACCATGGTGATGCCTTTGACCTGCTTGCAGGTCTTGGGGATCAAATGGAAGGATTCAAGAGATTTACCTTCAATGCACCTGTTTCGGTGAGAATAAAGTTTGCCAGCTCTCAAAACCTGGAGACACTGGCGCTTTACACGTGGACGGGCAGCAACTGGGAAAAAGTCGAAACAGTGTGTAACCTCCCTCTACCAATTATAGATACAAGCGCCAACACAATAAAGACTTCCATCTGTTCTCCAGGTGCATTTGCTATTTTCGCTCGGAATGGCGATTAGATGAGCGGCCCAATAGCAGCTCAAGTGGACCCCTGGACCCCCGTAGGACGGGTGCAGGCAGGCAGCGGCTCCGCCGCTCGCGCGCAAGCGCGGTTTGGCGCGAAACAATAAAGATTCCGTCCGGAGCGGGTATACTTCAGAAATGAAAAGGCATTTCAAATGAAGAAGATGATTATTTTCTTATCGATCCTTTTACCTCTATTACTGATCGGTTGCAGCCAATCCCCTGCTCCAGATGGGAATCCCAGGTGGGTCCAGAACCTCATCGCAACCTATGAGAAGGACTCTGTTGGGAATCCACCCCAGTCCATTTGGCAGTATGAATACCATGGTCAGACTGTATATTATGTTCCGCCGCAATGCTGCGATCAATTCAGTGCGTTGTATGCTGCAAGCGGGGAAACGATATGTGCTCCAGATGGCGGGATTACCGGGCGGGGTGACGGAAAGTGTTCGGATTTCTTCCAGGAGCGAAAGAATGAAAAGCTCATCTGGAAAGATTCAAGAACGCGTTAAAACGTGAACTTCCCATTCTTATAGATGACTTCCCCATCCAGCATAATCTCAGAGTCCTTCTGCATCCCGCAGATCATGTCCCAGTGGATGATGCTCTTGTTTTTGGAGCCTGTGTCCGGGTAGCCTGCGCCCAGCGCCATATGGAATGTGCCGCCGAGCTTTCTCATCGAACAGGATATTGTGGGAAAAACGGTCGATCTCGTAGTTGGTGCCAATGGCGAATTCGCCCACGTAGCGCGCCCCGGGATCGGAGTCCAGCATTCCCATCAGAAAGGCTTCGTTCGTTTCAGCATGCGCTTTGGTCACCTGGCCATTGCTGAAGGTCAGCTCCACGCCCTCCACCAGCACCCCGCTGTAAATGGCCGGGTAGGAGTAGCGCACGAAGCCGTTAACCGAATCCTCGACCGGCCCACTGAAGACCTCGCCATCCGGCATATTGACCCTCCCGGCGGCATTCAGGAACGTGCGCCCTTTGATCGACAGGCTCAAGTCCACATTGGGACCGCGCAGGATCACCTGGTCATGTCCTTCGAGGCGCGCAACGATTTTCTTTTGTTTGGCTTCCACTTTATGCCAGTATGCCACCGGGTCAGCCTGGTCGGCGTGACAGGCGCGGTAGACAAAGTCTTCGAAATCGCTGAGACTCATCCCGGCTTCGTTGGCATATCCTTCGGTGGGATAGAGCGTGCTCACCCACTTGAAGGAGCGGTCTGCGCCGCGCCGCATCTGCGTCTCCAGGATGGAAGCGGAGGCCTTCTGCCGTTGGCGCTGTCTGGCTGGATCCACATTCGAAAGGGCGCGCGGGTTGGTGCTCGAAGCGATGCGGATGCGGCTCTCAAACTGCTCGTAGGCCAGTTTGCGGAAGATTGGGACGGCATCCAGTTGCTCGTCTTTGGCATGGGCGAAGAACAGCTCATCCTGGTCAGGCAGTTCCAGCAGCGGGTAGGGATACCCCCCGCGCTCCAGGATGGTGGCATACAATGCCCGTACCAGCGGCTCGGCGGCGATGGTGGCTTCGATCGCCACCCGGTCGCCCGGTTTGATCTCTGCAGAATGATCCACCAGGATCTTGGCAAGCATTTCAACACGTTTATCGGTCATGAAGGTTTCTCCTAAAAATTATTTTCCAATCCGGACCGTACTCCGAACCGGACTCCGAAGTCTCCAGACTTCGGAATCCAGTCATATTCAGCTTGCCCTATTTCAGGGTAAGGCATTTCTTTCCTCATCCAAAACAACCTTCATTTTGGCATGAATGGGCGCCGGAGCCGCCAGCACCGAACACGGCGGGGTGATGTAATCCGGCTTCCCTTCCACGTTGGTGACGATCGCACCGGCTTCCATGGCAATCAGACCTCCGGCCGCCACATCCCAGGGACTGATGCCCAGCTCCCAGTACCCCTCGAACCCGCCCCGCGGCCAGATAACAAAGGTCGAGTGCCGCCGAGCCCATCCGGCGCACCCCCTGGGTGAGCTTGGCAAAGCGCACGTAATTTTCAAGGTTGTTATTGGAACTGGACCAAGTGTCATACGGGAAGCCGGTCACCAGCAGGCTAGCGCTGTAGCTCCGTCACCTTTGAGACCGCAGACTGTGGCCGTTACATGCGCGCCCCCTGGCCTCGCTCGGCCGCGAACAACTCATCACGCATCGGGTCGTACACCACGCCCAGCCGGACGACGCCGTCGTGTGCATAGGCGATCGAGACGGAGAAAATGGGGATGCCGTGGGCATAGTTGACCGTGCCGTCCAGCGGGTCCACATACCATTGGTCACCGATTCGGCCGGGCACGAGCCCGGCTTCCTCGGAGACGATCTGGTGTCCTGGGAAGAGCCGCTGGATCTCGCCAAGTAAAAGATCTTCCGATTGGTGGTCCACCTCGGTGACCAGGTCGATCGCCCCCTTGTAGTTCACCTGGTGTTCCTTCTCATAACCCAGGCGCAGGATTTCACCGGCCTGGCGGGCCAGCCGTTCGAGGTCTGAAAGGGTGGGTTGCATGGTTAAGTAGTTTTGGGTTCGTCCAGGTTTCCCTGGATCGGTTTGCGTTCCGCCTGGGTTTCACCGCACTCGTTCCAGGCGGAAAGGATGGGATCAAAAGGGATGTTCATAGTGGCATTATTGTAGCCGGGTTATCATCTGGCTACAAGAGCGAAGGTGCCGCGTACCCCAGGAACGCCTCCCGCAGGTTCTGGTGGGTGATGGAATTGGCGATTGATTCCACGATTGACCGGGCTTCAGCTTTTAATGCCTTGGAGCGTTCTGCATCGGATTCAACTTCAGCCAGGCTGGCGAGGATTTTCCACAGTAAGCGCCGCGACCCGAGCATTTCCGATTTGTCGCGGGCTTGCTCAAGAGCGATCTTTGCTTCATTAAAATTGCCTTTCATGAAATGGAACTTACCCTTCAGATACAAGGCCTCCGGCAGATATTGACCCAGATTATATGTGCGCGTAAATGCAATTGTTGAATCTGCCATTTCGATACCTGCGCTTATGTCTGTTCGCGCCAGGGCCAGTCTGCATTTGGCCAGTCGAAGCACGGATTCCCAAGGCGGCGCATCGGGGTTGCAGTCGGCCAGGGTGGTTGCGGCTCTATCCAGTTGATTGCAGGCAATTTCAAATAAAGCATACGAAACCAAAGTGACCGTTCGCAGAGGAGTGTAAGGCACATCCTTGTTGGCTATGCGATACGCCTGGTATTGAGGCATGCCAATCTCAGCGGCTCCAAGCTCTCCATACAGCCGGCAAAGGTTGGCGCGATACCAGATTTCGTAGATATGATTTCCCTGCTCCGCGAGTCGGATACTCTCTTCCAACGCCGCCAGTGCCTTATCAATCTCCCCATGATCCAACCACACCAGACCCTGGAAGTTTCGCGCCGAAGATTGGTTCCAAACTTCCCCGATGGGTGAACTGATTTGGTAGGCCTCCTCCGCAACGTTCAAGACGTCCTCGTCCCTGCCGCTCCAATAAAACCGGAACAGGGATGTATTCAGGTTGTTTGACAGCATGGGCATATTGCCCAACTCCCTCCATAAGCTGGCCCCTTCTTCCAGTTTTTCACCCGCTTTTTCGAACTGGCAGGCTACATTATAGGCCCAGCCCAGGTCGCTGAGCACATATGCCATTTGCTCGCGCAGGTTCAATTCACGCGCGATGGTCAGGCTTTTTTCGCCGTAGTCAATTGCCTCGGCAGCTTTATTCTGTAATAAGTTCACCAACTGCAAATTCCAAAGGACCCTGGCTTCGGTGGCGCGATCCCCCAGCTCCTGGGCCAACTGCAGGGTTTCCTCCGATAATCTCTGCCCTTTGCCTGCGTCTGCCATGGGGGTGGGGGTGGAGTACAACGTGCTGGCCGCAACCTTCGCCGCCAGTTCCATGGCCCGATCCTGGCAGTTTTGGGCGGCTGCCTTCATTCTGTCGTAATTCTGCAGGGCCATTTCGTACTGGTTGTTCAATTCGAGCGCCCGCCCGCGCCGGAGATAGGCATGCGTGAGCGTCACGGGGTTGATCGTAGCCTGCTCGTTCAACTCCAGGAGGCGCGTATACGCGGCAATGGCTTCGCTGTATGCATAGACCCGAAAAGCGCTGTCCCCGGCAATGATCAGGTAGCTGGCCGCCTTCACTTCATCCCCGGCCGCTTCAAAATGATGGGCCAGTTGCAGGGCGATCTCCTCCTTCTGATCCCCGTACAGGCTTTCGAGAGTCTCAGCGATCTCGCCATGCAGGAGGCGCCGCTCGCCAGTGCTCAACTCCTCGTACAGGTATTGCTGGATCAGGAAGTGCGTGAAGCGGTATTGAGACAGAAAATGCCTGCCAATTTTTATTTCGCCTTGTTCAACCACCAGCAGGTAGCGCTTCTCCAATTCCCGGGAGAGGTTCCTGACCAGCTCGCGTTCGTCCACCTTTTGAATCTGCCCCACCACTTGCGCTGAAAATTCCAACCCGTTGACGCTGCCGATTGTCAAGGTCTCGTGCAGCTCGGCAGGCAGCCGCGCCACGCGCTCGCCGATCACACCTTCGATGCGGGCCGGCAGGGTCTTCCAATCCAGCGCTTCTCCCTGGATCCAATTGCCCCGGGCATCTTTGACAAGGGTGCCGCGTTCCTGCAGGTTGCGCAGTAACTCCACGGTAAAGAGTGGCTGGCCGCCGGTATGCGCAAATAACTCATCCCGAAAGCTGCCTTCAAGCTGGTTCGGCTCAGAATCCACCAGTTCATCCACAAAGCGGCGTCCCTCTTTTGCCTCGCTTTGCGCCAGGTCCACCACAATATCGCCGTAATAGCGTTTTAGTTCGTTGAGGATGGACTCCAGCGGATGCCTCCCGCCATCCCTGCCAAGCGCCACATCATCCGGTCGATATGTGCCCACCAGTAGAACACGGCTGTCTTTCAGCTGGCGCGCCAGGTGGAACAACAGGTTCACCGAACCGCTGTCTGCCCATTGCAGGTCATCTAGGACCAACACCAGGGGGTGCTCTTTTGACAGGGCTTTCAGCACTGCCGCATATTGCTCAAAAATCTTTTCCTGGTCGAGGGCGGCGTCGACCTTGGCGCTTTCTTTATCCGATTTTTTCCCAATCTTCTCGGAAAGTCTCTTCGACAGGTCGCTGCTTAGCCCGATCGCCATGCCAATTTTTCCAACAATCTGGGCACCCGGCACAAAAATACCAACCAGGTCCGGCCCCAGCATAATCAGGGTTCTGGTTGATACCTGCACAAAATCCTTCCAGCGCTCCGTCTTCTTTTTGTCTTTTTCCCTGGAGGTCCTTTCTACTTCAGTGTCATTTGTCAGGGAGGTAAGCACCTGGCGGAAAGGCAGGTATGGGTCGGCGATGCCGGTCTGGGCGTTGCACTCCCCGACCGAGGTGACCAGTTTGGGGTCCGCTTCTTCTTCCCGCCGGATAAATTCAGCCACCAGCGAGCTTTTTCCCGCCCCGGCTTCCCCTGCAATGAAGACGGTCTGCGCCTTTCCCTGGACGGCTGTATTCAGAAATGTTTTAAGCTGGTGCAGTTCGGCTTCACGACCCACAAAAACAGGATTTGACATGCTTTCCTCCTGGCTTGACAGACAGGCGGCATTGATTGCCAATTCAACGGTACAGTAAATACTACTAAGTGTATCTTATTTTATCACTTGCCAATTCACTTTTTCATGCGCATTTTGAATTTGTTTTGTGCACTACCCCGTTCCCTACCATTGTATAATACTCCCACCCAGCTATGCCGCCTGCTCTATTTTGGCAACGATGATTGGGAATTCGCTTTTTATACATACAGCCAGGATAAATATGCCGAGAAAGCCCACTATTCCCCCCGAAATACAAGCAGAAGTGCAAGAACTGATTGACGCGTTCAACCAGGAATATTTCAGTGAGGAAGAATTCAAACAACTTGGGATTGTCGGCTATTCAGCAAGATTCAAAGGCAGGTTCCTTTATCTTGATCGCGACGAGTATGGCAAACCTTCTCCCATCTGCCGCCTGACCTGGAACGGAGCAATGGATCATTGGGATTTCGCTATTTACAAGTATTCCGATAATTGCTACGACCCGGAGGAGTGGTTTTTCCACGGGCAAGAATACGTGGATGGTACGGTTACTGGCGCAATGAAAGCGGGCATGGAAGCCTATGGCATATGAATTCATGAAAGTGTGGAAGAGTTGTATCTGAGATCGATTGCCAAATAGAAAATACAAAATTGAGACTATTCCCATGCCAGATGACCTGCGACCCTTGTTTATACTGGATGATACGGTTCACTTCCTGAACCACGGATCCTTTGGCGCCTGCCCGCGCCCCGTTTTTGATGTTTACCAGGCCTGGCAGCGCCGTCTTGAACGTCAACCGGTCCTGTTCCTGGGACGTGAAATCGACGCGCTGGATAAGCAGGCCCGCCAGGCGCTTGGGGCATATTTGCATGCCTCTGCAGAAAACCTCGTCTTCATACCCAATGCCACCACCGGGGTCAACATCATAGCCCGCTCATTGCGCCTGGGTCCAGGGGATGAAATCCTGTCCACCGATCATGAATACGGTGCCTGTGACTACACCTGGGAATTCATTTGTAAGAGATCCGGCGCAACGGTTATCCACCAACCCATCCCCTTACCCACCCATGCAGCCGAAGAAATCCTGGAGCAGGTCTGGCAGGGCGTTACCGCGCGTACTCGGGTCATTTCTGTCAGCCACATCACCTCGCCAACCGCCCTGCGGCTGCCGGTGGAAGCGCTCTGCGACCGGGCACGTCGGGCCGGCATCCTGACGCTGATTGATGGTGCCCACGCTCCCGGTCAAATTCCGCTGGATCTGGAGGCGATCCGCGCGGATTTCTATGTCGGCAGTGCGCATAAATGGATGCTGTGTCCAAAAGGCGCCGGCTTTCTCCACGTTCGCCCGGAAGTGCAGCATCTGGTGGAGCCGCTGATTGTCAGTTGGGGTTACCATGCCACCTCAGAAACCACGCGCGGCTCCCGGTTTTTGGACTACCTGGGCTGGACCGGGACAAATGATCCAGCCGCATTCCTCTCCGTCCCGGCTGCAATCCAGTTCATGCAGGAACACCATTGGGATCAGGTGCGCCTGGAGTGTCACACACTCCTTTCCAGCACCCTCCAGCGGATCTGTGCCTTGGTGCAAATGAGGCCTTTATACCCGCTTGACTCTGACTTGTATCAGCAGATGGGCATTGCTCCATTGCCCGAAAATACTGATATTGCTGCGCTCAAAACGCGTTTGTATGCGGAGCAGCGTGTCGAAGTTCCATTCATCGATTGGAATGGGCGCAAGTTTGTGCGCATTTCTGTCCAGGGCTACAATACCCGGGAAGATCTGGATGCACTCTTCACCGGATTGCAGAGCCTGTTGCCCCAGGTTCAATCCATCTAGGTCCTCGCCCTTGGTTCTGCGCCTTTTCCCCCCTTCCATAATTAGAATTTTTGTGCTAGTATTCACGATGAATCTGTTTATGGCGTAGCTGTCCATCCCGCCGGGAAAAAAACTACCATGCAGAATCCCCTGTTCTCTTCCATACCTGCACTTGCTTCTCTCTGCTCTTTGTGCTCTATTCCTCCCATTATTCGTTCCGCGAAAAATTCAAAAAAAGTGACTTTAATTCAACCTGGCGTTCGACTATTTGACTAAAACCTCGTGTGCTCTCGGGATCAGATTACCAAACTCTCTGACTAATCAACTACTCAACCATACAACCATCCAACCATCCCACAACCTATCTCGGAGGTTCCCATGCAAAAAGTAAAACCAGAAACGGTCGGATTATCCTCGTCCCGCTTGGAGCGCATCAAGCCCATCATGCAGGCCTACGTTGAGCGCGGCACCTTCGCTGGCATTCTCACGCTGATCGCCCGCCAGGGCCAGGTGGCTCACCTGGAAACCTTCGGCTGGCAGGATCTTGAGAGCAGGCGTCCAATAAGCCCCGACACCATCTTCCGCATCTACTCGATGAGCAAGCCCCTCACCACCACAGCCGCCATGATGTTATGCGAGCAGGGCAAACTGCGCCTGGCTGACCCCCTTTCGCGTTACCTGCCTGAGTTCAAGGAGGCACGCGTGATGGTCGCCCCTCCCGGCGGCAGCTATGCCGGCGGCAACTACGAACTGGTGCCGGCACGCCGCGAAGTGACGATCCACGACCTGATGACCCATTCGGGCGGTCTCAGTTACGGCTTCGATGAGCATTCCTCCCTGGACAAGCTCTACCGTGAGGCCATCAAGGAACTTGATCGGAGTGCACCTGGAACGCTGGAGGCATGGATGCAGAATTTCTCACATGCCCGTTTGCCACTGGCCTTTCAGCCTGGAACGGATTTTCGCTACAGCTTTTCGATTGACGTTCTCGGTTACATCATTCAGGTTGCTTCCGGTCAGCCCTTTGAGGAATTCCTTCAAGAGCATATTTTTTCTCCGCTCGGTATGTCTGACACAGCGTTCTGGGTGCCACCCGAAAAGTTGGACCGTTTCGCAACCACCTACGGCCCGGCCGAGGACCGCGGGCTCAAAGCTCTCCAGCTGCCACCCTACGATGATGTCACCAAACCCGGCCGCCTCCCGATGGGCGGCGGGGGGTTGGTCTCCACGGCCGAGGACTACTTCCGCTTCGGCCAGATGCTGCTGAACGGCGGCGAGCTGGAGGGGGCGCGCCTGCTCGGCCGCAAGACGGTCGAGTGGATGCTGCAAAACCATCTGCCCGATGGCATCCACCCGATGGGCGAGTTGGCCAATGGTTTTGGCCTGGGCGGCGCGGTCCTTCTGCACCCCGGTCTGTCACAGCGTCCCGGTTCGCCCGGTAAGTTTGGCTGGGGCGGGGCTGCCAACACCGAGTGGTGGATCGACCCGGCCGAGCAGCTGAACTGCCTGATCATGCTGCAGTATATGCCCTGCTTCACCATCCCCATCGTCGAGGATTTCGCCCAGCTGGTATACCAGGCACTGGAATGAGCAAGATGGAAAAAAGGGGTACGAGCTTCGCTCGCGCCCCTTTTTCTTCGCACTCCGGTAAGTGATATGATAGGCATATGGACACACAACCTTCCTCACCCCCCATCTCCCTGAACTGTCGCGTGCTGGTGGAACTGGTGGACACCTCCGGGCAAGCCGAGCAACGTGAGTTTCGGCTGGTGCCAACCAAACAGGCAGATCTTAAGAGTGGCCTGCTGGATGAGAACTCCCCGTTGGGCCAAACCCTGCTGGGTCACCATGCCGGTCAGAGCCTGCCTTACCGTGCTGGCGACTTGAAGGAGGTCCGCATCCTGGCTGTACTCCCCGGGGATGAACCTGTTCCTTCCGAAGCTGCCGAAAAACGCCGGAAGGATGTTCAGAAAGCCGCTGCTCAGTCCGAAATTACCAACCAGATGATCTTTTCCACCGCCAGCGGCAGCAAATGGGGCGATTACGATGTGGACGTGGATAAATTAATGGAAGAGGATCACGAATAACACGAATGAGTCCACTGAAAAAACAGCACTTTAACAAGTGAAGCACGACAATGGCCTCTCAAAAAGCCGCATAAAGACTTCCGTGCGAAGCCAACACAAACGCAAAAAAGAGACTAAAGGTTGTTCCGAGGAGCCTATTTCAGGCTCTTTAGGAGCGATTTGCAACTGATCCTTCTTGAATTTGGCTTTTTCATAACGCAAGATACTGCGCACATTGCTCATCAAAGCCGATCCGACGATCAAACTGGTGACCCGGAACAAGCCGCGGACCGGCAATTTACCTGCCGGGAACGAATGCTTGATTGTGCGCATGGTGGCTTCCACCGCAGCCCGCAAGTTTTTGCCGCTGTGTTTTTGCTGATCTTTTGCTTGGCGGCGCCTGGCTACTTGAACCTCATGCAGGTTGAAATCCAGGTGATAGTGTTTGTCGCGTTTGCCTGGCTTGACGCGGCATTGACCACTTTTATGAAAAGGACAGGTTTCGCAATGAAGCGGTTCAAAATCAGCAACCAGGGCGCCTTTCTTGTTTCCCCAGTGAATGCGAGCAACCTGTTCCTGTGGACAAGTCATCTGGAGGGGCACTCCTTGTTCATCAACCTGGAAGGTATAGGCTGCCAAACCGAATTTACCTTGATCTGGGTGACGGCCTTTGATGGCGGTTGGGACTAATTCCACATGGTTTTTCTGTAAGACCGGATCGGCTTCCGGACTGCTGTACGCGCCGTCCGTATGCAGGGTTTCCAGGTCCGTGCGCTGCTTCAAATCCGGTACAGCGGTAATCATCAGATCAAAATCCTCCACATGATTGGGTGCCACCTGAACCTTGGTGATCAGCTGGCAAGGATTGCTTGGTTCGCAGGTCTCAGCCAGGTTGGCCACGTAGCCTTTGTACTCCTGCTCCTGCTTGCGCCGAAAGGTAGCTTCCAGGTCATCGCAGGACTGCAAACACTCGGCACTGATCTCTTCGTTTTTCTTGGCCCGCACCTGTTGGCCTTCCAGGTGAAAATTATCACTGAAAAAGCGCTCGAAAACTTGAAAGACGGGTTCTGACCCGTAACGCTCTTTCAACTCACTCCGGACCCGATACATGCTCTCGCCTACCTGCTGAATGTTCCGATGGGTTTCTTCTTTCCCTTTGATGCTATACGTATACTGCCCAGAACTGACTTTCAAGTAGGGTGCAAACATCTCTTTGTAGCTTTGTCGATCAGCTTCGGATAAAATGCGGTAAAGACGCTGAATGGCTTCTACCAACAACTGCAAGCGACTCATATCCATGATGTTACTGGCTATTTGCGTGCTATCCATTCGTTGAATGTGCGTCTGAATTTTCAAGTCGCTAATCTGCTGATCTGTGATCTCTTCAAATGCCTTTACCAGGAGATTGACCCCTTGGGCTTGATTGTACCGGCTCAAACGCTGTCGAAAATTGTACAGCGTGCGTATATCAAATTCGCCTTCTTTCAAATCTCGGTAGCCCAAGGCATAGCGTACTTGCATATCAAAAACAGAATGATCGTACAATTCTTCGTCACTCCAGCCAAATCCAGCCTTGAGCGTTTCCAGGCCCACCAATACATTCACCGGTATGTTTGGCCGGGAGGGTTGATCATCATATAAAACTGCAAAAGCTTCTTCTTTCAAACGACAGAAGGTCTCTCGATAGAATACGCCTGCCCAGGATCGATCCAGACGTTGCTGGTGTTTCTCGGGAAGATCGCTCACATTGCTGATCAGCAAGGGTTGTAGATGACGTTTATTCGCTTTGAACATGCTTCACTTTTTCCGCAGGAAGGATGTCTCTATTATATTAAACTCTTACCTTTTTCGTCCAATCGTTTTTTCAGTGGACTCACGAATTGCTCGAACGACACGAATAAAAAAAAAGGAATAGAACATTCGTAAAATTTGGGCATATTCGTCCCATTCGTGATCAGGAATCTATAAATGGATCTCACCCCGCTCCATTTCATCGACCAGCCCATTCAGGTTCGCTTTGATGCCCTGCCTGCCCGGCAGAAGACACCTCCCTGCCCGGACGGGTTTACCTGGGATGCCAGGGACTACCGCGTCATGGGGAAACTCTCGGAGTGGACGGATTTTACCCGGCGCGGGCGCATGGCGCGTAATATGCAACCGGCACACGCGGCTGTCGCCGCCGAACGGGGTTCGCTCGGAGTGGGCCGTTTCTACTTCCGGGTGCAGGTGGATACTGGCCAGGTGTTCGACCTGTACTATGACCGCGCCGTCAAGGACGTGGACGACCGCCTCGGTCACTGGTTCCTGTACCGGGAACTGGGAACATGATCAAGGAGATCCAGGCCAAAACCCTGCTGGCGCGCGTCAAAGGACCCGACGACTGGTTCGGGCTTTATTACAATATGAACCTGTACCGCGGCTGCCAGCACCAGTGCATCTATTGCGACTCGCGCTCCGAGTGCTACCAGATCGAAGATTTCAGCCATGATGTGCTGGTCAAGGCGAATGCGATTGAGCTATTGCGCCGTGAGCTGGCCGGGAAACGCGTTATCGGCACCATCGGCAGTGGTTCCATGAATGATCCGTACATGCCGTTGGAGGCGAATGTCCAGCTCACCCGGCGCGCCCTGGAAGTCATCGCCGGATTTGGCTTTCCAGTCCACATCATCACCAAATCAGACCTGGTCCTGCGGGATATCGGGCTGCTCGAAGAGATCAGCCGCAAGACCTACGCGGCCGTGACCTTCACCATTACCACCGCCGACGACCCACTTAGCAAAAAGCTCGAACCCGGCGCGCCGGTCTCCTCCCGGCGGCTGGCGGCACTTCAAGCCCTCAGTCAGCACGGCATCCTGACCGGCATTGCCCTGATGCCAGTGCTCCCATTCATTGAGGACACCGAAGAGAATATCCGCGCAATCATCAGCATGGGCCACGCGTCCGGGGCCAGATATATCCTGCCTGCCTTCGGTATGACCCTGCGCGACCGTCAGCGGGCTTATTATTACGCGAAACTCGACCAGCTCTTTCCGGGCTTGCGTCCACGTTATGAGGAAGCATTTGGCGAGCGCTACTCTGCTCCAGCCCGGAATGCCCGGCTTTTGGGACAGTCCTTCGAGAAATTATGTGGAGAGCTTGGGATGGCGACAAAAATGCCGGTTTATGCTCCCCGGAAACGCATTAAGGAAGAGCGACAGCCGGCCTTATTCTGACAGTGCTTTGAGTTGGAAACCGCCGTGCGAAAAGGGGTAGGCCTAGTCAATCCTCTGCCAGGCATGGGCGAAGAGCAGGATTCGGCTGCGGATGTAAAAAGCATCCGGATCGGCAATTGGCCGCTGAAGCTTGATCAACTCGATGGCCTCGCCGGGGTCATACCCCAGGGCGATCAGGATGGAGGCTCCCATGGCAACGCCCCGGTGCCGGCCTTTCTGACAGTGGGTATAAACCTTGCCACCCTTTTGGATGGTTTCCAGGGCGGTCCGGACACCCCGAATCAGGAAGCAGATGGGAATGACCAGCCCGGGTGTGTCAACGGTCGGCAGCCACAGGAAATCCAGCGGAGGGCGGTGCGGGTCGAAGACCGGGCGTTTCTCAAGACGCATATTAATGACCAACCGGATGCCCAGTTCGCGTAAAAGGTCGTAATCTTCCCGAAGCGGGGTATCGCCAATAAAAAGGCAATCAGTGATTTGCGAAAAATTCATGGGTGCAATCTTACCATAAAGGTTTTTTTCTCAAGAAACCTTGCTTGCGCCAGCACCCCAGGTATAGGTGTGAAGGTTCCTTTTCTACCAGAATAACATGCTGAATCGAGATTCCTGCCAAAAAGGTAAATCAAGAAACAGCACAACCTTCGTCAAAGGTTTTAATTTGGAGATATCAATTGCCGCGTAAATGCTGCGGTGTAAATGCACCTGGCAACAATCCGGCGACCGTGGTTTCCTGAACAAGCCGGCCATTGCCGTCGGCGATCAAAACGAGCGTGTCGAGGCCGAACTCGGCCAGCACCTGGCGACAGCTCCCGCACGGCGAACCGCCGTTGGAGGTGGCAACCGCAATGACTTCAAATTCGCGTTCTCCTTCCGAGACGGCCTTGAACACGGCCACACGCTCCGCACACATGCCGGTCGGATAAGCGGCGTTCTCAACATTACAGCCAGTGAAGATACGCCCACTTCTTGTCCGTAGGGCTGCACCAACAGCGTAATTGGAATAGGGTGCATAAGCGCGCCGCCGGGCTTCAATTGCCAGTTCCACCAGGGCACGCCGCTCTTCATCACTAAGGTTACTCATATTTTGCTTCATTTATAAGTACTCCATTGAACCTGGAAGCGTTGCCAACGGCTTTTTTTATCCTTCGGGTGAACCTCGAGACCGCCTGCACCAAGTCCATTCTTGCCTGCTTATTGAGATGTTTTGTTTAGCTTGCGAATGGGCCGCGCCGGAACGCCAACCACCAACGTATCTGCTTCCACATCTTGCGTGACCACGGCTCCTGCGCCAGTCCTGGCATGCGCCCCCACCTTGACCGGCGCGACCAGCATCGTGTCCGATCCAATAAAGGCTCCCTCACCGATCTCAGTCGGGTTTTTATGCACACCGTCATAATTGCAGGTGATCGTCCCCGCACCGATGTTGACATCCGGGCCAAGCGTGGCGTTGCCAATATACGAGAAGTGCCCCATCCTGGTACCGGGGCCAAGCGTGGAGTCTTTCACCTCCCCGAAATTGCCCATGTGGACGCCCTTGCACAAATGTGCACCCTTGCGTAAGCGGGCAAACGGGCCAATGCTGACGTTATCTTCAACCTGTGCGTTATCCATCACGGCCGCCAGGACTACGCAATTATTCCCGATGGAAGTATCTTCCGCAATCGTGTTCGGGCCAATGGTGCAGCCTTCGCCAATGGAGGTCTTGCCGCGCAGATAGGTATTCGGCCAGATGATCGTATCCTGGCCAATGGTTACATCAGCTTCGATGTACGTAGCGCCCGGGTCTGTGATCGTCACGCCAGACAACATGTGCGAGCGGTTAATCCGCATACGCATGGCAGTTTCCGCTTCTGCCAGATGAACACGCGTGTTAATACCGATCACTTCAGTCAGATCCTCGCAGACCAGTGCCTGAACCGGCAAGCCGTCATCCACCGCCAGGCTGACCGTATCCGTCAGGTAGTATTCCCCTTTTTCGCAAAGAGGGACCCGGTGCAGGGCATCCCACAACCAGCCGGCGGAGAAACAGTACACACCGGCATTCAACTCCATAATGTGCAACTGCTCCGGCGTAGCAGCAGCCTCCTCGATGATGGCTTTAACAGCACCACCCGGACTCCGGAGGACACGACCAAACCCGCGCGGATCTGCAGCGATGACGGTCAGGATGGTCATCGGACCCGTGTTTTTCTCCTGGATCTCAACAAGCCTGGTCAGGGTCTCGCGGCGCAGAAGCGGCATGTCCGCATAAGCGACCAGCACCAGGTCGGTTTTGCCGCGCAGGCTGGCTTCGGCCTGCTGGAGAGCGTGCCCGGTACCCAGCGGCGGGTCCTGGAGGACACAGTTGGCGGTATCACCCAGGAAAGCGCGGATTTGCTCCGCATCCTTGCCAACGATAACTACCGGCTTTCCGGTACTGGCAGAGCAGGCGGCCTCCAAGGCATAGGCAAGCATGGGTTTCCCGCAGACCGGGTGGAGTACTTTCGGTAAACGGGTTTTCATGCGTGTGCCCTGACCGGCAGCCAGCAAAACGGAAGTGACTTTCATAGACATCTCCTGGTTTTTCACCGCAGAGACTGAAGAGAGCGCGAAGAAAAACAAAGAATATTCTCTGGACTCTGCAGCGGGAAAAAATGAGCCTGTGCCACCTGCAAGGCAATACGCGGTCCATTTCAGGAAAAAAAGTCCCGCTGGAAAAAGCGAGACAGGCCCCACTGGAAAGAGCGGGACAGGCCCCGCTTGCAGGCGGGAAACTCAGGCTGGGGCGCCTGGATTCGAACCAAGATAATCAGCTCCAAAGGCTGACGTGCTGCCATTGCACAACGCCCCAAAGCGACCCACATTGTATCACAGGCCATTTATTGGGACAATGCCCCCCAAGGCCAGATCGAGCACGAGATCTTCCGACCATTACCTTGTATCGAAAGCAAGCCGCAAAGGGCAGATATTTCGCAACAAGATCAAATCCAATATCAATAAGAACGCTAATAATCCTGTTCCCGGGAAAGGACCATCAAAGTAAGCAGTGTGGATCGTCCCACCCTGGTCAGCTTTTGGGGATCAATGATGTCTGGTGTATCCTGTGGCGTATGCGCCAAGTAGTCCGAGCCATCCCAACTGATGGAAAGGGTCATTGCCCGGCGATCACCGAAGCCGGGTGCGCTCTCATAGCCATAATGGGGATTGCGCCCACGGGTGGTGGTGGCATCAGCGTATTTTTTTGCCGCCGATTGGAATAATTTGGTCAGGCGGTAACTACTTGTATCAGCCAATGCAATGGCTTTACCGGATCCTTCTCCGACCCCTGAAAGTTCGATCACTGCTTCGACCGTGAGGCTGTCTGCTCCTGGGCGGGCGTTCATAATATTTACGACACTCAATCCTTCCCTTCTTTCACCGCCTGCCCAGACTGCAAAGAGAACAGTTTTTTCGGGTTTGTATATGCTGCTACTCAGCAAGCGCGCCAATTCGAGCAGGGTTGCCACGCCGCTGGCATTATCGTTTGCACCCGGATAGAACGTTCCGTCGGGACCCACTCCCAACCCGTCATAATACGCGCTGACGACGACCACCTGGCTTTCTGTTCCCATGAAATGTCCCTCGCCCGGGATGACTCCAAGGATATTTATATATTCTTCTGTGGAAACCTCCCCATATTCTATCTGCGTTACATCCACTTTCATATGAACCGTTGCTCCCGGCTCTGTAAGGGAGACTTGGTTCACTCCCAAACCGATTGCGCGCTTATTCAAGTCTGCGATGCTGCTTCTCGCCGTGCCCAATATTTTTTCAGCCAGCTGGGGTGAAATGACCATGGTCGGCATGCCGATCCCCCAGTTTGACACGGGAGCTTCATCGGGGATCAGGTCTTTCCTTTCAATTGTGTGCTGATCGTCGGCGATCACGAGCAGGCCCAACGCCGTACCATACCTGACCTTTGAATAATCTTCACCGCGCACCACCAGGATGCGGTCGCGGCTGTCTGTGTTCAACAAACTATAAGGGTCCGGTTTTTTATCATCATTTGATGTTTCCCCAAGGACAATCCCAACGATGGAGGCCTGCCTCTCACCGTAAAGCCTGGCACCGGCAATTTCTGCAAAGTCTCGACGGTAAACCAATGGCGCTGAAGTATCACCTACAATTTCCAGGGTGGGAATACTGAGAAGATGCCGACGAGCTTTGATCAATACTTGCTGGTAAGTCAGTTTCTCACCGGCAGGCATCAATCCATTTTCTTGCATCCTTTTTGCAATATAATCCGCGGCAAGATTTGCCCCTTCCGAACCTGTCTCGCGTCCTCGAAATTCCGGAGAAACAAGGACTTTTATATCCTGCATGACCCGCTGAGCATCAAACTTGAGCCCCTCAGGTTTATAAGTTCCCAGCGGAGCATTTGCCTGGAGGATCACGCTCAAGATGATGACAGCTGCCGTTCCGGCCATGAGGGTATAGCGGTTGAACAGGCGGCTAAGGTTGAGCCGGCTTTCATCGAGAAAACGGCGCAATCCCTCACCAGCCAGGTTGAAAGCCATGATGGAAAAGAAAAATCCCAAACCCGGGTAGAGCGCCATCCAGGGATAACTACGCCACCAGGCGCGGACGTTGGCGATCAATGCCGCCCATTCCGGAACATCCGAGAAACTGACGATTAGTGGTTGCATCCGGCCAACCTCACCGATCATGGCGCGAAAACCGCCCCCCAGGAAAATGTTCAGATAACCCAATTCCGCCAACAGCATCATAATGCCACCCATTTCCAATGCGGCCATGACGATCAGAGAATTGATCAGGTTTGGCAAAACATGCCGGATCAGGATTTGGATTGAGCGCGCCCCTACGGAACGAGCCGACTCAATGTAAGGCTGCAGCTTTATATTAATCACCTGGCTGCGTACGATCTGGGCAACTTCTCCCCAGCCAACCACTGAAATGGTCAGGACAAAGACCCACATGCCCTGTTGAATACCCAGACTCTGAATCAGCAACATTGCGAATAGCGTTACGGGGAAGGCTGCCCATACCCCAATCATCCCACTGACCAGGCGATCCAACTGGCTGCCGCGTTTCCAGCCGGCCAGGGTTCCCAGAAAGACGCCCAAGATGATCCTAGCCAGCATGCCAAAAAGGGCCAAGGAGAGGGTCTGACGTGCGCCGTTTAGAACCAATGATTGAATATCGCGTCCGATATAGTCACTTCCCCATGGGAAAACAGAAGATGGCTTAAAAGGTGGTGCCCAGATTTTCCCCTCAATGGTCATTACGCCATGGGTTGCATACGGATTCGCCTGGGAGAATTTTCCGCCCCAGAGAGCCAAACCGGTCAATCCCAGCACAAGCAGGATTCCAAAAATTAAAGCTGGATTTCGAAAGAAGGCTCGAAGAACCCACTTGTGCTGAGAAATTGCCTTTTCCGGATCTTCCAATTTATTCTTGATGGCAGGCAGGGCAGGCAACTTATTTGTCTCGTGCTTGAACATCCCTATCAAACTTCCCGGCAGTTCTCGCAGGGCATGAAAGAAGGCTTTGAACGAACCACCAAGAGTCGTCTTTTCTTCGGTACTTGTTTCTTCTGTATTGTTTCGGAGTCTAGCATCAATCAATGGAAACAGGATCTCTATAACCAAGTTGACCAGAAGGAAGAACATTCCAAGCGAAAGGATCAGATCGATCACAAAGGTCGACATGCCCTTGTCCACTGCTTGCAAGAGTGTTAATCCAACACCTGGCCAGGCAAAGAAGAGTTCCACCACAGGCAAGCTGGCAAGGGAAAATCGCAAAGATGTACCAAGCGTGGTCAAAATGGGAATCAGCGCATTGGTCAGCGCATGCCGCATCGTTACCAGCCTGGAAGGTAAACCTTTCGAATATGCAGTGCGGATGAAATCATTTCGATAGATATCCGTGAGGGAGACGTACGAGACCTGGGCTACTTGCGCCAGTGGGCGCATCGCCAGAGTCAGAACCGGCATGATGAGATGCAGATCCCAGCCGAATCCCCCCGCTGGTAACACTTTGATGTCAAAGGTACGGTGGACCTGAATATTGATCACCCAAAACAGCATTCCCAGCAGGAAACTAGGTGTTGAAACACCCAAGGTGGAAAGCAATACAATAAAAGTGGAAAGTAATTTGCTTTTCGAAATCGCGGCTGTGATCCCTAAAGTTACGCCCAGTATCAATGCCACACCAAGGGAGATGAATAGCAGCCCCGCACTGATCCCCAACGTATCCAGAACCAGGCCGCCCGCAGGCATATTCGCCTTATGCCAGAAATACGTCTGGGGATGACCAGCTATATAATTTCCCAACCGTATAAAGGATTCTGCAACTGCCTCCAGTGGTTTGGCAGGCAAGCCATCACGTCCTCGTTCCGCCAGGATCAGAACAAATGAGGTCAGGTATGCAATGACAAGCAAGGTGACAACCGCGTTGACAATTCTGCGGGCAATAAGCCTGATCTCAGCCAGTGGAACCCGGCTTGGTGGCGAGGAGGGGAGGGGAACGATGACCTCAGTCATGAGCCATGTGTGAAGTCTTCAATTATATGATGATAAAGAAAAGGCTGTCCAATCCTGATCTGGCAGCCTTTTCTTTTCCCAACTATTTATTTTTATTTATTGGGTGCCACGCAGACGAGGATCCAGAGCATCCCGCAAGCCATCGCCAAGGAAATTGAAGGCGAACATGGTAATGGCAAGCGCAAGGGCCGGGAAGATGGCCTGATTCGGATATGAACGGATCGAATTCGCGCCGTCCGAAATCATCGCACCCCACGAAGGTGTGGGTGGGTTTACGCCCAGGCCAATAAAGGAAAGGAAGGCTTCGGTCGAGATATAACCGGGGATGGCGAGAGTCTCAGCGACGACCAGTGGACCCAGGATATTGGGCAGGATATGGCGGAACATGATTCGAATGTTTGTCGCGCCAATGGTGTGTGCAGCTTCGATGAATTCCTTTTCACGCAAGGCGAGCACCTGCCCGCGGGTCAGGCGCGCCATGGTCTCCCAGGCGGTCAGGCCAATGCCCACAAAGATGAATAACATTCCGCCCAAAGATTCATCCATTTTGCTGAGTATATATGCGGGTGAACCGGGCGTAAGATGGGAAAGGGATGAGCGGAAAAAAGCCAGCAGCAGAATGATGAAGAGCAGGCTGGGGAAAGCATACAAAACATCCACAATCCGCATCATAATGTTATCGACACGACCGCCAAAATAACCCGAGATACTGCCGTAAATCACCCCAATTAACAGGCTAATGAGCGGCCCAATGAATGCCACTGACAGGCTCACGCGTGCCCCAAAGACGATCCGGCTGAACAGATCGCGCCCAACGTAATCCGCCCCCAGGGGGTAGACATTGGATATCTTTGTATAGGGTTTCATGGTTGGGAAAAGCTTGACAACCCATGTCGGAGCTTTATTTTGATCGTTCAGGACCTGGGTGTCAAAGTGCTTAACGGCAATCAAGGGCGCAAAGATCGCCATCAGAATGAGTAAAACGATGATGGTGAGGCCAACCACGGCTGCGCGGTTCTTAACCAAACGCCTGACAGCATCCTGAAACAGGCCCTCGCGCTTGTGCGTGAGCGGCATACTGCCACCTGGTTTGAACGGCTTTGCTATCTGACTGATCTGTGACATGAAAACTCCTCAAACTCTAATCGTAGCGAATGCGCGGGTCAAGGTACGCATAAACGATATCCACAACCAGGTTCGCAATCACCAAAAAGACCGCGTATAGCAGGATGGTTCCCATGATGACAGGATAATCACGGTTGGTGATACTGGTAACGAAATATTTTCCCATGCCCGGTATGCCGAAGATCAACTCGGTCACAAAGGTGCCGGTCACCAGGGCGGCCAGCATGGGTCCCAGGATGGTGACAACCGGGATCATCGAATTCTTCATGGCATGGCGTGTAATGATAACCCGCTCGTTCAAGCCTTTGGCACGCGCGGTGCGGATGTAATCTTCGCGCACCGTCTGCAGCAACGTGGCACGCGTCAGGCGGGCAATAATGGCGGACGAACCCAATCCCAGGGCAATGGACGGCATGATTGCAAATTTAAAATAATCCCAGCCAATGTGGGTGGGCAGGAAGCCCAGGAAATAGGGCGGTTTCGCACCCCAGCCGGTGGGCGGAAGCCAATGCAATGCCACACCGAAAAGCCAGACAAAAATGGGACCTGAGACAATGACAGGCACAGACACCCCCATAATGGAAACACTCATTCCAAGGTAATCCCAGATGGTGTTTTGTTTCAAAGCAGCCAGGATGCCCAGGGGTAAACCAATAATCAGTGCAACGGTTAGCGCCATGATCCCCAACTGGCCTGAAATGGGCAAATTATCGCGGAAGATATCATTAACGGTGCGGCTGCGGGACTTAAACGACGGCCCAAAATTCATCAAGCGGATCCAAACCTTGCCAATCTTGATGTTAACCAAATGATCGTCGGATAATTCATTCGATGGTGGTTTTGTAGTAATATGCGGGATAAGGACATTGTATACATAATCTACATACTGCTTCCACAGGGGGTCATCCAGATGGTAGCGCTCATTCAAAACCGCTATTGTCGCTGCAGGCAGGGCCTTTTCGCGTGAAAATGGACCTCCGGGGATGGCGTGCATCAAGCCAAACGTAATGACTGAGACAACCAGTATGACGACAATCATGTAAAGCAGGCGGCGAACAATATATCGACCCATTCGAACTCTCCCATTGCACGACACCCAGATCCTATAAAAACTGGTGAAGTGCCAGGTATGATCAAAATAATTTACGACTCTAATAAATTCAACATGCCAATGAAGTAACAGGCATACCCAAAGGTATCATCTGCCAATAAAAAAAGGTAGGAGGGAGGGGAGACAGCTCCCCTCCCTTTTTCATTTAGAGGTAATTCGAGTTTAGTGGGGAAGGATATCCCACTTCGCGAATTCCTGTGATCCGCCCACGCCATAAGTGCGAGTGACATATGGCTTGGTGCAGGAGCTAGCGGTATACCAGTAGATCGGGATGATCACCGCATCGGTGTAGACCAGGATCTCTTCGGCTTTGGCGTAGATCTCAACACGCTTGGTGTTGTCGGTCTCGACAGCGCCCTGCTTCATGAGGTCCAAATATTCGGCGTTTTCCCAGAAGACACCGCCGGAAGGCTTGCCATTCGTGTATGGGTTGGACGAGCCGTTGGGACCGAATACTTCCATGTCGTAGTTATTGACATCCGGGTAATCCGGGCACCAGCCCATGCGCCAAACCTGAGGAGTGTCGGCTCCCTTGACGGTTGCCAGGTAAACAGCCCATTCCTGGTTCACGAGCTTGACGGTGATACCAAGATTGTCCGTCCACATCTGCTGGACGGCCTCGGCAATCCTCTGATGGCCGGAGGAGGTGTTGAACATGATGGTGATATCAACTTTGTCAGCGGTCAACTTCTTCTCATCCAGGTAGGACTGCAGATCGGCTTTCGCCGTGGCGACATCGAATTTGACGCCCAGATCCGGGTGATCGGCCATGGTCGGAGCACCGGCCAAGCCGGGGCGGGCGAACCACTGCGCGGGCTGCTGTCCAGCCTTAAGTACGTTGTCGATCAGGCTCTGGCGATCAAGCGCCTCAGAGAGAGCCCGGCGGACGCGCACATCATCCACAAACGGGGCAGTCGTGTTGAAGCCGTAGTAATAGGAGCACAGGTTTACGCCGTTATAGTATTCCTTCGACAGCACGGGGTCGGCCTTGACACGGTCGAGTTCAGAGCTGGGGACACCGGCAACATCCAGGTTCCCGGCTTCGTAATCAGCAAAGGCAACCGCATCGTCAAGCATCGAGAAATCAATTTCGTCAATCTTGGGGATCGGTTGAGCCTCGTTACCGGGCCAGAAGGGATTCTTTACAATGACCATGGATGAATCGTGGATCCACTCGCTCATGGTGTAGGGGCCGTAGCTCTGGAAGAAACCAGGTTCGGTCCAGCGCTCACCTTTGGGCAAAATCCCGCCATCACAATCACCCTCGATGACCCACTTGGGCTGCGGACGGGCAACCCACAGACCAGAAATCTGGACATTATAGACCGCCGGCTGCAGGTAGGTCAATGCAATGGTTGCATCGTCAATGACCTTTACGCCGACGGTTGCAAAATCGGTGGTCACGCCATTATTGAAATCGGCTGCGCCCACCATCACCATGCCCAGCAGATAGCCGTAGGGGGAGGCGTTCTTGGGATCCAGGTTGCGCATGATGCCATAGGCAAAATCATTGGCATTCACGATCCGGTCGGCGGAGCCGTCGCAGGTCTTGACAGTCTCGACCGCGGTACCACTCCAGCGCACCCACGGGACGTCTGTGCGCAAGTGGAAGGTCACGGTCTGGGTGCCATCGGCATTGGTGACGGCTTCCCACTTATCAGCCATGCCTGGATAGGTCAGGCTGTCTTCCTCGCCAATGGAGGTCAGGCCGACAAAGGCTTCATTAATGACCTGAATGGAAGAGGTATCTTCGGCAATGGCAGGATCCAAAGTTGGGGTATCACCAATTCCATTGTTAATATGGAGCACCTTGGGACCTTGCACAGGGGGTTCGGTCGGCCCAGGGGTGGCGGTAACAACTTGCTGCACAATCTGGGTTTCCACAATTGTCACAGGTTTGGCAGGGGCTTGCGTAGCCGGGGTGCCGCAGGCTGTGATGACCATGCTGAAGACAACCAGGAAGCTTAGTAAAGCAAAGAATTTTCGCATTTTTTTTCTTCTCCTCACGAGATTTGAATACGGTTTGGAAATTCAATTTGTCGTAACGATGGAACGATCAGTTGCTGGATTTTTGTAAAAGCGATCACCTCCTTCGTGTGAATTATTTTGCTAGAAAACAGGCTACAAAGTGATCCGGTCTTAGTTCGCGGAAATCCGGGCGCGATTCGGCACACATTGCGACGGCAATCGGACAGCGTGTGCGGAATCGGCAACCCGAAGGTGGGTTGACCGGCGTGGGGACATCTCCCACGAGAATGGTTCTCTGGCGCCTGGCATCTGCCACCGGGTCCGGGATCGGGACAGCCGAGAGCAGCGCTTGTGTGTAGGGATGCAAAGGCTCGGCATACAAATTGTCACGACTGGTCATTTCAACAAGCACGCCCAGGTACATTACAGCCACTCTCTTGCTGATATGGCGCACCATGGAAAGGTCGTGGGCAATGAACAGGTAGGTCAGGTTAAATTGGGCCTGGAGATCCTCCAGGAGATTGACAACCTGGGCCTGGATCGAAACATCCAGAGCCGAGATTGGTTCGTCACAGACGATCAATGCCGGCTGCAAGGCCAGGGCACGGGCCACACCGATGCGCTGGCGCTGTCCACCGGAAAACTCATGCGGATAACGGGCGGCAAAGGAAGGATTCAGCCCAACCAGTTCCAACAGGTTGCTGACATGCTCTTCAATTTCCTTCTGCGAGGAAATCTTGTGAATGACCAGAGGTTCGCCAACAATTTCGCCGACGGTCATACGTGGATTAAGGCTGGCATACGGATCCTGGAAGATCATTTGCATTTTGCGACGCATGTGGCGCAAATCTTCGCCTTTTGTTTGGACCAGATCAACCCCATCAAAGACCACTGATCCCGAGGTCGGGCGATAAAGCTGTAAGATCGTACGGCCCGTGGTGGACTTACCGCAGCCAGATTCACCCACCAGGCCAAGGGTTTCACCCCGTCTTACATCAAATGAAATATCGTCCACAGCATGGACTGCCCCAACCTGCTTCTGAATAATGATCCCCCGCTTAATTGGAAAATATTTAACCAGATGATTCACACGTAAAATAACATTATCGTCGCTCATCCGCGTGCGCTCCCAGTTTTGGTATCGACCCAACAGGCTGTAAGATGATGATCTGTTCCAACCATTGCCAAAGCGGGATTCTCCTTCCAACAGCGATCAATCGCATATTTACAGCGCGGTGCAAATGGGCATTGTTCGGGTCTCTCAAACAAAACAGGCGGCTGGCCTTCAATGGATACCAGGCGGTGATGCCCCGCCTCATCCACGCGCGGCAAGCTGCCGATCAGTCCAAGCGTGTATGGATGTTCGGGGTGTGCGTATAACTCCTTGACAGGCGCTTCTTCGATTATAAAACCACCATACATCACGATGACGCGCTGCGCCAGGCCGGCAATAATCCCCAAGTCATGCGTGATCCAGATGATGGCCATGCCCAATTCATCGCGCAAGCGCTTGACCAGTTCAACGATCTGTGCCTGGATGGTCACATCCAGGGCAGTGGTCGGCTCATCGGCGATGAGGATCTGCGGGTTGCAGGACAAAGCCATGGCAATCATCACGCGCTGGCGCATCCCACCTGAGAACTGATGAGGGTAATCCCCCAAACGATCCTTCGCTTTAGGAATACCAACCATCTCCAATAATTCAGCGGCACGCCCATTGGCCTGGTTTCTATTCATCCCCAAGTGCAGCATCAAGGGTTCGGCCAACTGCAAGCCAACGGTCAATACCGGGTTTAATGAGGTCATCGGGTCCTGGAAGATCATCGTAATTTCCGCGCCCCGAATATGACGCATCTCTTCGTTTGATAATTTTAATAGATCAAGTCCGGAGAAAAACGCAGATCCTGCGGTAATCTTTCCGGGTGGTGATTGAATCAGTCTGAGTAACGAGAGCATCGTCACACTTTTCCCACAACCGCTTTCCCCCACTATACCCAACGTCTCCCCCTCTTTTAAATCAAAGGAGATACGATTGACGGCATGAACAATCCCTGCCGGGGTTTTGAATTGCGTTTCGAGCCCTCTAACTTCAAGCAGAGCAGGCATACACATCATCCTTAACTAAAGAAAATTCGATGGCCTGAGACCCGGTTTAATTTACCAACAATCCGGGTCAAGTCATAGATTATACACGATTTTATGCGCAAGGGCCTTGTTGATAATGTCATGTCAATAATAGGATAATCTTCACTCATTAGATGGAAAATGGCAAAGGGCAGTTCGAAATTACCAACCCATTAAGGATAGCCAGCCTGAGCGCATAGGAGATTTCATGGTACGGCTTTACGCGCATGTAAATCCGAGCTCAACAACGGTTTGTTTTAATAAACAGTCTCGCGACAGAGCACCATCAATGTCAACAGCGTGGTGCGCCCAATGCGTGTCAGTTTTTGGGGATCAATGATTTGCGGGACATCACGCGGCGTGTGCGCCAGATCATCTGAGCCATCCCAACTGATGGATAATGTTAGTGCACGCCGGTCGCCAAATCCTGGACCCACTACGCGCCCGTAATGCGGGTTGCGCCCGCGGGTTGTGACCGGGTCATTGTATTTTTTTGCTGCTGATTGGAATAATTTCACCAGACGATAGCTGCTGTCATCGCCCAATGCAATGGAGCTGCCGGTTCCATATCCGACCCCGGAGAGTTCGACCACCGCCTCGACTGTGAGAGACCCTGCGCCAGCACGCGCATTCAACACGTTGACGACACTCAAACCCTCGCTACGTTCCCCGCCTGCCCGGGCTACAAAGATGACAGTCTTTTCCGGCTTATAAACGCTGGCCTTCATAAGACGCGCCAATTCCAGCATCAGCGCCACGCCGCTCGCATTGTCATTCGCGCCGGGATAAAACGTACCATCCGGTCCAATCCCCAAACCGTCATAATACGCGCTGACCATGATAACGTTGCTTTCGGTCCCCATGAAGTGCCCTTCGCCGGGTATATTCCCAATGACATGGATGTACTGATCATCAGTATAATCTTCATACTGAGTTGTAATGATGGTCATGTGCATCTCTACGCCTTCCCCGGTAAAGGCGGCCTGATTGACTCCCAAACTCTTTCCCATATCATCCAAAGCGGACAGGCTGCTGCCAGCCGTCGACAGAAGCTGTTCGGCGACAGACAGGCTGATGACCATGGTGGGAGCATTGCGCAGAAGTAAAGGCGAGGGTGGATCGTACGGAGATAGGTCGCGCCTTTCGAGCGTATATTTTTCATCCGCAACCACCAGAATGCCCTTTGCCGCAGATTGGTTTAGTTTATCCAAGTCTGCGCCGCGTACAACCAGTATCCTGTCACGTGCCTGCGTGTTCAAGAGTCCATAAGGATCAGGTGTATGCGTTTCGTTGATCTCGGGACCAAAGGCCACTCCCATCACTTTGGCTTGGGCATCATTATGGCGGGTGATGCCCGCAATTTCAGCAAAATCCTTGCGATAGACAAATTGCGTTATTGGTTGCCCATCGCTTCCAATCAATGTCAGGGTTGGTACACTCCAGCAAATGTCCACGCGGCTCCACCCGATATTGGAAATAGGAATTTTTTTCGCCTGCGGGCATTAAACCGTTCTGCTCCATGCGGCTGGCAATATATTGCGCGGCGAGTTTAGCACCCGGCGTGCCCGTCTCGCGGCCTTGATAACCGAGAGAAGCCAGGACCTCGATATCCTTCTGGACGCGGGCGGCGTCGAACTTTAGTCCTTCAGGACGATATACCCCCAGCGGAGCATTAGCCTGTAACAACAAAGACATGACGACGACAACCGCAACGCCCGCGGAGAAAGTATAACGGTTAAACAAACGGCTCAAATTGAGCTGGCTTTCATCCAGGAAACGGCGTAAACCCTCCCCAAACACGTTAAATGTCATGATGGAAATGAAGAAAGCCAAGCCCGGATATAAGGCCATCCAGGGATAACTGCGCCACCAGGCGCGAACGTTGGCGATCAACGCCGCCCATTCGGGGACATCCGAGAAGGACACGATAAGTGGTGCCCCCCGCCCCACTTCACCGATCATCGCCCGGAATCCGCCTCCCAGGAAAATATTGAGATACCCCAACTCTGCCAAAAGCATCATCACACCGCCCATTTCCAAAGCTGCCATGACGATCAGGGAATTGACGAGATTTGGCAGGATGTGGCGTTTTAGAATTTGGTCGGAACGTGACCCCACTGAACGCGCAGACTCGATATAGGGTTGCAGCTTGATGCTGATGACCTGGCTGCGCACGATCTGCGCCACTTCACCCCAACCGACGACGGACAAGGCCAACACGAAGACCCACATGCCCTGCTGAATGCCCAGGCCCTGTATCAAAATCATGGCGAACAGTGTCACAGGAAATGCCGCCCAGACTCCGACCGCGCCACTGATCAAACGATCCAGCCAACCGCCACGCCGCCATCCGGCCAGAGTCCCGAGAAGAACGCCCAGCATGAGGCGTGCCAGCATGGCAAAGAAAGCCAGTGAAAGGGTCTGGCGTGCCCCATAAACCACCTGGGCCTGAATATCGCGTCCCACATAATCGCTTCCCCATGGAAATGCTGAGGAGGGCTTGAACGGAGGCGCCTGGATCACCTTTTCAATTGTCATGACACCATGCGTTTCATATGGGCTTATTTTGCTTAATCGCCCGCCCCAGATTGCCAATCCAGCCAGGCCAAGAATGAGAATTGTTCCAAGAATTAATGCTGGATTCCTGACAATGGCCCGGGTGATCCATCGATGACGGGATGGAACTTCTTCAGGTTTTTCCTGCCTGGCGGGAACGGGCAGTGGAGGCAAGGCTGATACCCGCCGGTGGAAAACATCTTTCAAGTCGCGCACCCAGTCGAGTATTCCACTATAAAAAGCACTCAGGGTGTCAACAAAAGTTGAATGGTCATCCATTTCCGCCTGGTCTTCCCCGCTTCGCAAACGTGCGTCAATTAGCGGAAAGAAGACTTCGATGGCGAGGTTAACCATCAAGAAGAAGATACCCAACGAAAGGATGAGGTCAATCACAAAGGTGGACATGCCTTTGTCAATGGCCTGAAGTAATGTGAGTCCAACACCTGGCCAGTTAAAAAACAATTCCACAACAGGCAGGCTGGCGAGCGAGAAACGCAGGGAAGCGCCGAGAGTGGTCAAGATCGGTATGAGCGCGTTACTCATCGCATGGCGTATATTGACCGCAACGGAACGCAGTCCTTTGGAATACGCGGTGCGGATAAAGTCCTGTAGGAGGATGTCTTTCAGGGAAACGTATGTCACTTGTGCAATCTGGGCCAGCGGCCGCATGGCGAGCACAAACACGGGCATAATGAGATGCGCATCCCAGCCGAAGCCTCCGGACGGCAAAACAGTTATGTTAAAGGTGCGGTGAACCTGAATGTTTGCCACCCATAACAACATCCCCAAAAAAAAACTGGGCGTTGAGATACCCAATGTGGAAAGCAATACAATCAGAGCAGAAAATGCCTTGCGCCTGGAAACGGCGGCGATTATCCCCAACGTGATCCCAACCAGCAACGCCAGACCAAGCGAGATGAACAACAATCCCGCGCTGGTTAATAAAGTGTCAAGGACGAGACGGAATGCAGGGATATCCGCTTTATGCCAGAAATACGTTTGTGGATGGTTTACGACAAGCTGCCCTATCCTTACCAGGGATTGAACAGCAGCATCCAACGGTTTGGCAGGGAGGCTATCACGGCCGCGTTCTGCGAGAATTAAACCAAATGAGGTTATGTACGCGATGACAAACAATGTCAGCGCAGCATTTGCAACGCGGCGTACAATTAACTTTAACTCCGTCAACGGTACGCGGTTGAGCAGGGGAACAGTTTTAGGTAATGCGGGGGTTTCCAAAGATCGCCTTTTTTTCACCAGTGTGTTGCATGGATCACGCTCTTTCGTCGAGGGTGATCCATGCAACCCGTTTCTACTATGACCCTGGTTTATTTACCGCAAGAAGGCCCGGAATCAAACCTCTCGATGTTCCACAAGGAACTCGAGGCAGTTGGGTCGAGCGAAAAATTACAAACTCCCGGGCGGGCTGCGGCGACTTTTATCCGCCAGTATAAGGGTATGACAGGCAGGTCTTGCGTGAAAATCGTCTGGGCCTGGTGGTAGGCATCTGCATAAGCCGTCTCATCGGTCAGGGATTGCTGGACTGTCTGGCAAGCCGCATCGAATGCAGGACTGCTGTACCCGCTGATATTGGTCCCAACCCAGTAATTGGCGGCGTTTGGGATCTCTGAGCTGCTGAACCAATCACAGGGCGGTTCCACGCCTGTGCTGCCCATGGCAAATTCGGCCAGTTCAAAATTGCGCCCAAAAAGTGGACCATCCGGCCCGGCAGCATATAGAGCTGCCTGGTCGAGGTACTTGACATTCACCTTGATGCCACACTGCGCAAGCGAGTCTGCCACAATGGTGCTTACCTGGGCTCTTTGGGCCGCGCCGGTAGTAATGTAATTTAATTCCAGGGGGGTGGCATTCGGTACATTCTGAACTCCAAAGGCCTGGCGCGGTGTCAATGGATTGTTATCGATATCCCGCCAACCCATTTTTTCGAGAAGTGCATTGGCGGCAGGGACATCCAAGGAATAGGTGGTTGTACTGGAGCTGTAAAGCGGATCATCTGCAGGCACAAACGATACCGGGACTGACGAAAGCCCGTGCAGTACCGAATCCACCACTTTCTGGCGATCGATGCACATGGCCACTGCCTGACGGAGACGGGCATCACCAAGAAAATCCGGGCGGTCACCGGTGGCCTTATAGCCATTATCATAGGCAGCGGGACGAATGCCAAAAGCCAGTTGCTCCATGACCGGCGGGGTCGCGAAGAGCACCTGGAGTTGTTTCTGGTCGTTCATCGAGCGTAACAGGTCCACCTGCCCGTCCAGGATAATGCTGGGGTCAAGAATATCACAGGAACCGGAGATCAAATCGCTGACGGCAGTGGCGGGATCCGGTACAAAGCGGAAGGTAAGCGTGGTAAATTTCGGCAAGCCATCACCAGCACGAAAATAACGCGCATTCCTTGTCAGCGTAATATGGTCTCCAGTCACCCATTCCTGAATGACATAAGGTCCCCAACCGATGGGAGAGCGGGAGCTATCGGCAGAACTTGTCAATTGATCAACGGGGATCTCGGCCCAAAGGTGTTGCGGCAGAGGCATCCAGAAGTTTGTGAGATAGGTGGAGTCGATGAATCCGGGTTTGCCCCACCACTGAACAGTTACTTCGTCAGCAGCCTCATAAGACTGGGTGCGTTCCATCAGGAATTTGGAACCGGCCGTTTTGGGATCAGCAGCCAGCTTGTATGCAAAGACTGAATCTGCGGAAGTAAGCGGTAGTCCATCCGACCAGGTGAGTCCGGGGAGCATACGAAAGGTGACCTGCATCTGGTCCATCTGGATTGAGCCTTTTCCATCGAACTCGACGATACAGGCATCGCTACGGCAACCGGCCGGGTGAATTTTCATGCCGACCGCCAGCGTGACCGGGATATTGCCGGCATCCACTACTTCATCCCCAACGTAGACTGATTTTTTAAAGAGTTGCGCATCCCCATTCGCCAGGCTGGGCAGGCTCGTCAAAATAACCGGCTGGTAGCCATAAGAATTGGTATCAATTGGTCCGTCATATACCGCAGCCAGGATTGCGCGCGCAGCCGAAGAGGCGTTGTCAACCGGGAACAGGCTGGAAGGTTCCTGACCCAGGCAAATGGTCAGGGGACGCGGCGGAACAGCGGTTGGCGAAGGAGTAACAGGCTCCGGAGTGGCTGGCGCTGGAGTGGCGGTCAGAGTTGGGGTCGACCCGCTACAGGCGACCAACGTGACCAGTGCAGTCAGCATTACTACAACAAGCAGCAGGCTGGCAAGGCTGAGAGTAGATCGGTGCAAAGACATATTGGTGCTCCCTGAAATTAGCTTCATCTTATGATTATACAACATACTAATGGAGCATATTGGGCAGTGTTTCCCGGGAGCGGATAACATGTGAGTCGAACCAGTCGCCATACCCAAGCATTAACCGGGCTCGTCTTCTGCCGGCAGATTATAATCGGGACGTTCTTCACCATTTCCGAAACCTACCTAAGGTTTCGGTTCCAATCCCATTCGTCAGAGGTCGTATGTCTTGCCTGCCCAGCAAATGCAATCACAACTTTTCCATTGCCAGCCACACGCCAGCGGACACAGTCATTCCTACCACCAACACAGGCACGGCAGAAATATCCCGATGAAAGAAAAAATCGCCACTGGAGCGCAGAATATTTTTCATGGCTTGAACCACCGCCTGGCTTGCATCGTGCTGGTTTTCATTACCTCTGCCTGCACAAAAAGCATTTCCGGGACTCCGCCCGGGACACAGATCATTCCAGCGACAGCCTGGTCCAATATTTCTCCGACCGTCCAGCGTCAAACGCCCAACATTACGGCAGGATCCCCAACCGATCTACCGACATCAGCTTCCATGCCGACTTCCGTTCCCTGTGACCCTTCCATGAATTACTGTATCGAGGGTGGCCATTTCCAGCTGGAACGTCCGATAGCTCTGCCAGGGACAAACACAATTGACCGGGGATACCCCTACGGTGGCACCGATGGCGGAAAGCGCGAGCCGCATCATGGCGTGGAATTCTATGACGCCAGCGGGACCCCTGTCCTGGCAGCTGCAGATGGGCTGGTAGTATCTGCGGGAGATGACAGCCAGATGATGATCGGTCCCAGACTAAATTTTTACGGGAACGTCATCGTACTTGAACACCACTTTCCAGAAAACCCCCAACCCATCTATACACTTTACGGACATCTTTCAAAAGTAGAGGTTCTGACCGGCCAGGCTGTCCAGACCGGAGAAAAAATCGGCGAAGTCGGCGCCACAGGCGAAGCCACCGGAAGTCACCTGCACTTTGAAGTCCGTGTGGGCCAAAACAATTATGATTCCACCAGGAACCCTATTCTATGGCTGAAACCTTTGACTGGAGGAGACGGGGTATCATATGGTGTAATCGCCGGGAGTTTGATGGATGGTGAAGGAAAGACGTTGCAGACAACAAATATTAATATTCAATATTTTCTGGATACAACCAAGCCAGAGGTGGCAGCTTTTCAGGTTGACACTTATCCACCCAATAACCAGGCTGCAAATGGGGACGATCGCTGGAACGAGAATTTCGCCCTGAGCGACATCACGGCAGGCAATTATCGTCTCAGCTTGATGTGGAATGGCGTTTTGTATGAACGCTGGGTGGATGTACAGCCGGGGAAACTCACTTTTGTTGTATTTAAATTCGACCGGTAAGTTCCAGAATTGCGCAGAAATTCGGCACAGCTTACCCGGGAATACAATGACCAGGAGGCAGACTTAAGAGTCAATGCGATCCAGCCGCTGCAGGTCGCACTGCGTTGATAAAGTCAGCCAGCAATCCGTAGGCGGTGGTCTCCGGGCCGGGATTGCCCTCGACAATGCTGAGACTCGACAGGGTGTCGGTATGGAAATCCACGATCGATGATGAGCCGTCCACACTAAAGAGCGGCGAGGCGGGAGAGACCATTTCCGGGATAACGCGGCCCTTTACTGAATTTCCATCTCTTTCTGCAGTGCAGACCAGTTTCCAGCGTTTCCCCTGCGCTTTTGCCAGTGCAACCATTTCCGGTGTGACCAGGCGGATGCCGGTACGCTCCACCTGTTGGGGGGTAAAAGGAATGTCCATCAGTACGGTGATCAAAGCCGCCACTTTGATGGCCGCATCCCATCCATCCACATCTGCTGCGGGATCCGTCTCTGCCAGGCCGACAGACTGGGCATATTTGACGGCCTCATCAAACGATTCGCCACTCTCCATGCGACCAAGGATCAGGTTGGTGGTGGAGTTTAGAATGCCGCGGAATCCCAGAAGTTGCGCTGCCGGCAGGGCAGAACGAAAGAGCGAGAAGATCGGCGCGCCATCCATAACGGTGGATTCGAAATAAAAAATCCTGTTCTTCTTTTTTGCAAGTTTGACCAGTTCACGATAGGCATGTACAACCGGTCCTTTATTGGCTGTAATGGCATGCATGCCCAGTTCAAGCGCCAGGCGCAGGTGGTCAATGGCAGGTTGACCGGTCTTATGATTCACGGGGGTATTCTCAAACAACACATCCGCCCCACAGGCGCGCAAGAAATGGAGGTTATCTTCGATGGGAATCTTCGAAAGCGTCGCCAGGTTCTTCCCGGTCTCGACCAGTTCTGCTGCCCTGATATAGTCCAGCCCCTCCGGTTGAATGGCTGCACCATGATGCCGGGTGGAAATGCCGGTCACGCTGAAGGTGATGGCATAGCGTTGTTTGAGCTCAACTTCCTTGCGCTGGAGCAGGCGCGCAAATGCACGACCGACATTACCAAAACCGAGCAAGGCAAGGTTGTAGTGAGGCATACGTTTTCCTGTTCTCCGATCTTCCGGTATCACGTGGCACCGGAACATTGGAATACTTATATCGGCGGGTAAGGGAAAGCACGCCGATCTTCGGGAGGTAACGGGAACTGCCCGGATGCCAGCAGCGCTTCGGCACGTGACTGGAGCGCGGCCAGTTCCGCAGGGCTGAGATATATCCCGAGAGTCTCTCGAAGGATCCCAGGTCGCGCAAGATCTGCCTGGAAGGTGGAAAGAGTCGTCAGCAAGGCCTCCGGGATGGGTTCACCGGCGAAATCCCACACCACTGTACGCAGTTTGTCCTCCGCATGGAAACACAGCCCGTGGTCAATCAGATAAAGCTTGCGGGTAGGCTTTTGGACCAGGATATGGCTGCCTTTGCGATCGGCATTGTTGATAAGCAGGTCAAAGAGAGCCACCGGGCGCAGGCGGTTCACTTCAGCCTTTTTGAAGGTGAAGTAATGATAGTTGGGATTGTGGTCGATGTACTGCTGGAGCGAACCGGTACCAAGCGGCCCTTCACGCAGGACAGTATATGGTACCAAGCCAAAGTCAAGCGCCTGGCTGACCAAATAGGCGCATAACTCACGCCCAGCCAGCGTGTTCTCTGGGAAATCCCACAGCGGCTGCTCCCCTTGTCCCGGTTTGTAGACAGCCGGGATTTCACTTCCTTCGAAACGCACGCTCACCAGGAAGGTGTAATTGTAGCCACGCGTAAACTGACCCTTGATCAGGATCTCGCCTTTTTCAAGGATCGCATGGACTGTGTCAAGGGGGATGGTCATGGTTTAGTGCTTATGACCGTTCTTCTTCGGGCAAAAATGGCCTTCCGGCTCCATCGGCTGCCCGCACTGCGGGCAGATGGGACGCCCCCGGTTGACAACTTCCCTGCCCCAGTCCGCCAGCCAGCCTGCCTGCTGGCGGCTGCACCAGAAGCGCACCACCGAGGCTTCTTCCGGATCTCCGTCTTCCATGACAACTTCGCGCACCAGGATGATAACCTGGTCCTGGTCGGCATCATAACCCAGGCCCAACTCCCCAGCGCGGAATAGTGGATCCACCGGGGGTGTGATACGCATTTTATCTTCATCATATTCCAACGGAGATCCGGCCAAAGTGGGATTCTCTTGGGCGATTTCGGACAGGATTTGCCCCAAGCCAGTCGCCAGAGTTTGGAGTTGTACTTTTTCAATAATTATTGTTACCGGTTGAATATCAGTCTCGCGCCAACCCTGGAGATAAAAAACACGCTGCCCGGGTTTACCAATGGCATCCGCGGTGATGTGCTGGACTGGATTCAGATCGAGTTCGGAACGAGGCATGGTTAACCTTCTTGTTTTATTGAAAAAATGTCAAAATCGCGCGCTACGTGCACGTTTGGAAAGACGGCCTGAGCTTCAGCCAGGACATCCTTTTCGCGATAGCGACGCGATAGGTGGGTCAGAATCAATTGCCCCACGCCGGCCCTGACTGCCAGTTCGGCTGCCAATTTCGCGGTCAGGTGGGAGAATGTTTTCGCCATTTCGGCCTCTTCTTCAAGGTAGGTGGACTCAATCACCAGCGCATCCACTCCCTGGCAGGGAGCCACCAAATCTTCGATCCGACCCGTATCGCCAATATGCACCATCCGGACTCCAGGTTTGAGCGGACCCAGCACATCCTCCGGCCCGACCTTCCGCCCGTCTGCCAGCGTGACGATCCTGCCAGCCACCAGTTCGCGTCGGACGGGGCCAACCGGCACGCCCAGCTTTTCCGCTTTTTCGGGCAGGAACGGGCGGTGCGAATGCTCTTCGAACCTGAATCCAAGACTGTCTGAACCCCGGTGGAAGACAGGGAATGCGGTGATGGTAAAATCCTCGGCTTCGAAGAAGATGCCTGGCTTGAGCTCGTGCAGATTCAGGGTCATCGGCGCCTGTCCCCCGCGCAGCACCACATCATAAAGCAGATCATGGATCCGGTCGAGGGCCCACTTGCCGCTATAGATGTTCATTTCGTCAATCGTCTCCCAGCGCATGAACGTGGAGAGCAATCCTGCCAGCCCAAGGATATGGTCAAGGTGTCCATGGGTGATAAGGATATGGCTCAGGTTCTTGAAACCCAGGCCGGATTGCAGGATCTGGCGCTGGGTGCCCTCGCCGCAATCAATCAGGAAACGGTACTCATCGTGCTTTACGACCTGGGCTGAAAGCCCACGTTTGGCCGAAGGAGCGGATGCGGATGTGCCAAGGAAGATGATTTCAAACATGTGAGTAATTGTACCTCATTCAAAAAGCGGAAAGTTGCATCCCAGCGGTGCAAGTGGAGTCAATTTGGGCTTTATGTATTTCATCGCAGAATGCGCCCTGAGAAGAACAGTCAGGATAGGAGCAGAGCGCAGAGAATAACAAGGGCCATTCTCTGCGCTCTCGGCTTGCTCCGCGGTGCGGACCTGATTTCCGACCGGTTCTACCCCAACAGGAAACGGGCAAGCTTCCCGGCGATCAGGTGCAAATGGAGGTGGGGGACCGTTTGCCCGCCATGCACTCCAGTGTTGATCATAAGCCGGTAACCAGTTTTCGCAACCCCCTCCCGGGCAGCCAGATCTTTTGCCACCATGATCATGTGGCCTACCAGAACCTCATCCCCATCTTCCAGTTCATTGACCGAGTCAATATGCCGGTTAGGGATGATCAAGATATGGGTACGGGCGATCGGGTGAATATCACGAAAGGCAATTACGTGGTCATCGCGGTAGATAATTTTAGCAGGAGACTCACCAGAGAGGATCTTGCAGAATATACACGACATAAGGATCACTCAACCATCAGAGATCAGTAGATCGGACCATACTGCGAAGAACATGCAAGATTGTAATATTCCATTTCAGTGGATTTAATCCCATTAGCATAAACAGCGGCCCCCTGCCCGATCTGGATCACTTCTTCCAAGTGGGAGATGGCATCGGTATCCCAATAACGCGGCAGGACCATGAGGGGATCATGGACAGGACCTTCCGGGATCCAGGTATCGCGCTTTGGATCACCATAATCTGCCAGCGGGATCCAATTAAACATCAACGGACCGCGCGGATTGGTCGTAAACCCCATGCGGTAACCTAACTGGCGCGCCAACCCGGCAGCGAACTGAGTAAACCCACCGCCCGGCCAGATGATGGCAATGGGCGTTTTGTTGAAATGCTCATGGAATACATCGATCGAGCCTTTCAACTCGCCCAAGATGTAATTTTCAGAAGAATTCTGGGTGATGGGAGCAGAAAGCACTCCATGCGCCTGATAATCCACCCAGCCAGCGGCATTCAGCTCTTCCTGCTGCTTCCAAAGATCTGAGGTGGTCAGGTCGTCGCTGATCCAGGCATTGACCACCGGCCAGTCGTAATCAATCCAATATTGGTGGAATAGCCCGGTGAAGTATCCACCTGAATGCTTGTCGTCAGTCACAAGTAGGACAGAACGATCGGGTATCCTGGAGTTGTGTTCCAGGAATCCAGCCAGTTGCTGTGTGTTGATGGCTTGAAAGCCATTCTGATGGAGGCTGCTCATCAAGCGGCGGAAATTATATTCCGAGATCTGGCTGGGATCAGTAATGGTCTCATTCGTTATTTTGTGGAACATGATGACCATCGCTATTGTGCCGGGCGCGCTATTCACCGAGGACCATTTGTCGTGCAGAAATTGGCAAGAATCCTGGAGATAGGTGTGGGGCGTATCGAGCGGATTCAGCAACGAGGTCTGGTAAAGGCCAGGAAGTGCCAAAGGTGTGCGTGTCGGTGAGGAGGTGGATGTCGGCTCCCGCGTTGGGGTGAACGTAAATTCCGGCGCTGCGGTCAGGCTGGGTAGTGAAACTGCCGCGGAGGTGCTGGCCGGGACCATTACCAAGGAAGGAGAGACAGGCGAACAGGCTGCCGTGAAAACGGCCAAAATGATTATTAACTGGAGAAAAGGAGGTCGCGGCATGACCCATCAAGGGATTGGTCCAAGAGTCGGAGAGCAAACGATTTCGTAATACTCCAGTTCAAGGACCTTATTCTGCTCAGCGTAGGCAGCGGAATCCTGCCCAATCTGAATCACATCACTAATATGAAGGATGGCATCGGTATCCCAGTAGCGCGGCAGGACCATCAATGGGTCATTGACTGGTCCTTCGGGGATCCAGGAAGGCCGCTGGGGATCTATGGTATCTGATATAGGAATCCAGTTGAACAATAACGGGCCGCGTGGATTGACAGTAAACCCCAATTGATACCCCAGTTGGCGCGCCAGCGCAGCTGCGTGAGGGGTGAAATTTCCACCAGGCCAAATGAAGGCAATCGGCTGTTTGTGGAAATTCTCCTGAAATACATCCTTTGACTTCTGCAGTTCCTGGTTAATATATTCGTCTGAAGAATCCGACCCAATCGGGAGGTGCTGGAAACCGTGTGCCTGGTGATCCACCCAGCCCTCAGCTTCCAGGGCAACATGATCCGGCAAGTTCTCTGCGCCGATGGAGTCGTCCAGGCTGATCCAGGCATTGACCACCGGCCATCCGTATTCTTCCCAATACGGGCGAAAAAGCGTATTGTAGTAATATACAGCTCTACGATCGTCCACGATCAACAATACCGAGAGGCGCGGAATTCTGGCATTGTGCTCCAGAAAACCGGCCGTTTGGGCAGTGGTGATCGCCTGAAAGCCATCTGCATGCAGTGTCTGCATCAATTCATGAAAATCGGCTTCGGAAATCCGGCTTCCGCTGGTTTCTCCGCCAATGGAGTGGAACATGATGGGCATTATCACTGTTCCCGGAACACTGTTCTTTGAGGACCATTTGTCCTGAAGGTACTGGCAGGTGTTGTCAAGATAGGCATGCGGGGGATCAAGCGGATTCAGCAGGGTTGTCTGAAGAAGCCTCGGGAGCGCCGGAGGGGTGCGGGTAACTGTCGGTGTAGGGACGGGAGTATCTGTCGGAGGCAGGGTATCCGTCGGTATGAGTGTGAATGTTGCGCTGGGAACAAGCGTCGCAGTGGCCACTGGAAGGAGCGTGGAAGGGGCAATACTGGAGCAGCCTGCCAGGGAAAAAAGCATTAGAAACAAGATCAGTGTTTTTCGCAAAGTGCCCTGGCTACTTTTTGGGAGGAAGCGCATAAATTCGGTAGTATGTGTCTTCATAAATAACTGGCAAGGATTTGCATTCCGTTGGGGCATAATCCTTCACCGTAACCACGTGGGTCACACCATATAGAGCGACAATATCGTTAATTATTTTACAGGATTTGGTGCCTTGATAGAACCAGCTGACCCACTTGAGACGTTCACGCCATTCCATCACGTCAGCATCGCGGTCAGGCGCGGATTTGAAATCCACAAGGATCGGCGCACCCGTCACCAGTCGAAAATTTTCCATCTTGGACGGGATCATAAAAACATCCTTGGGAGATTTGTGCGCAGCAACATAGTTCATCATCGGCAGTGCCGGGTCGGACAGTTGGCGGAGGCTCTCAATCTGGAAACGAATCGCCCCGATGATGATCAACCCGACCATGACCAGCAAGCTGAGCAGACTTACCCAGCGTTCAGCCGTACGCGGTTCTTTCAACCGATCCATGAATTTAGTGACCCCAAAGGCAATCAGGATAGTTGTCCCCATCGGTATAAGAAGGACTGAGACTCGCCAGGGGAATATCAAGGCCAGCCGCTGGTTGGCGGTAACCACCTGGATGACGGTCAAGGTTAGAACTGCAGAGGTGACTATCAGGAGGATTGTGAACAGCTTTGTCTTTCTGAGAATGAGAAGGCCAGCGAGCAGTACCAACGCCTGAACCAGGACCGTCCAATTCAACCAGGTGGTAATGAGTGCATGCTGCGGGTTGCGGAAGTTCACCAGGACGTCAAGCGCCTCTTGGGCCAATACCGGATCAGGATCCGAAAACATATAGATGGTATAGATCAAGACTGGTGCAACCAGCAGGAGAGATACGGTCCCAAGCAGCAAGGCTCGCTTCAAGTTGTGCTCTGTGCGAAAAATGACCCACATGTATGCAAGGGTTAATAATGCCCCGGCCAGGAGATAGACAGGATGAAAGTAAATTGCTGCTGCCAGCGGTACCAGTGACCAAAAGGAGCGCTTGCGCAGAAAGAGATAGATGGAAAGCACCAGCAAGACACCAAAAGTGCTCGGCTGGAAGACCTGCCCAAGGATCCTCTGGCCTGCCACCCCGCCTTCAAACAGAAAAGTAGAATCGGCAGAAACGAACCTCGATAATCCAAAACGCAATGCCGCAGAATGGGCCGCCAGGAACAGTGCCACGAAGGCAAGCGTTCGAGCCTTTGACCTGCGCAAATCGAAGAAAATATCCATGATGCCGTACATGCTGAATAAATACACTCCCATCAGCAAGGCATAGAAAAGATAATAAGGCACCTTGCTGTGGAAAACCATGTAAGTCAGATAAATCAGCCAGGTGAAAACAGGCATAGATTCCTGCCTGGTCGCCAGCCAGTCATGACTGAGGTATCCAAAACCGGCATCAGCTAGTCCGTGTAGAAAGTAAGCATTCTGGTTGCTGGTAAAAAGAGGCGATTGGGCATAAATCACTCCAAAAACGAGCGACCATGCCAGGAAACTGACCAGCCCGACAAACCATTTGCGCTTGAAGATGTCGCCCATTGCCATTGGACTTGCTCCACAATTAAGAAAAATTTAACGCACCTCCACGCCCCGACCTTGACTTGGAGTGGAGGTACGTGATTTCAAAGAAGCGTAGGATAAAGTGTACTACAGCTGTTGCAGTATAATCGAATCACCTATGGATACGGAAGCGCCTCTTTCCTCGACCGGAAGCACACACCACACTGAATTCGTTGCCCATTCGCAGTTGGCAATCTCCATCACTTTTCGGGACAAAAAACCGGATGTGCTGGCAGTGATCAACAATAACGGCGAAGGACATTATACCGAAGAGGACCTTACAATTCCAGAGACTCTGGCATTCCAATTGGCAATTGCCATCAACAATATGACCTGGAACACTATCACCCATACCAATCCTGGCCAGGCTGGCAGAGCCAGGCATGTCCTTGTTTCCTGAACAGATGGAACCGACATTCATCATCGCGGGTCGATTACATCGTGATTATCTGCTGCCCCCTGAAGGCCGCCCACTGGTTGACGTGCCGGGAGGCAACTTGCTGTACGCCGCCGCAGGGCTGGGAATCTGGGACAGAAATGTTGGGCTGCTGGCCCGGGTCGGCGAAGATTACCCGCGCGAATGGTTAATTTCCTTCCAAAAATACGGCTGGGATACGCGCGGAATCCACATCCTGCCCGGAGCCATCGACCTGCGTTATTTCCAGGCCCGGCTGGGCCCGGACAAATTTCTACGCACGAATCCGATAATACACTTTGCCCGCATGAACCTGCCGATTCCCAAGACCTTGCTTGGCTACCAGCAGCCAGTCGAGGTTGATGATCGTAAAATCATCCAACCTACATCGCCTCGTCCAAGTGATATCCCATCAGATTATCTGAACGCACATGCTGCTCACTTGTGTCCAATGGACTATTTGACCACCAGCCGCCTGCTCTCCACATTCCGGCAGGGAAATGTCACCTTCCTGACCATGGATCCGTACGCTGCATTTATGACCGGCGCTGCCTTTGATGAAGTGTGCTGCCTGATCCAGGGACTGACAGCCTTCCTGCCATCCGAGGAGGAACTGCGCGCCCTCTTCTGGGGGCGCACCAACGACCTGTGGCAGATGGCTGAAGCGTTGGGAGACTTTGGTTGTGAGCTAATCGTGATCAAATGCGGAGCACATGGTCAGATGCTCTATGATAGCGCTACCAGGAAGCGCTGGGAGATCCCTGCCTACCCGGCCCGTCTGGAAGATCTAACCGGAGCTGGAGATGCATTCAGCGGTGGCTTTTTAGCAGGTTACCAGAATACCTTTGATCCCCTGCGGGCCGTAATATACGGTAATATCTCGGCTTCCCTGGCCATTGAGGGCAGCGGAGCGTTCCATGCCCTTGAGGCTATGCCCGGCCTGGCCCAGGCACGCCTGGACGCACTTTCCGGCCTGGTACGCCAGGTATAACCTGGTGGGAAGCTAGAGAACCTGCATTTCTACATGAATTCTTATGGATCAATTAATCCACCACATCCTAGATCTGGCAATCGCCATCCAGCAAATCCCCGCCCCCACTTTCCATGAAGCGAAACGGGCTGAATTCGTGCGTGCCCGCTTCGCAGAAGAAGGCCTAAAGAACGTAGAGATTGATTCCACAGGGAACGTCTATGCCTGCTTCGCCAGTGACCGCCAACCTCCGGCGCACAAAAGCCAACCGTTAATTGTCTCCGCCCATCTCGATACAGTTTTTCCGCTGAATGTTGATTTAAGGATCAGGCACGATCAGGGGAGCATCATCGCCCCTGGCATCGGTGATAACTCCCTGGGGGTGGCTGGATTATTTGGTCTGGTCTTGGGATTGCGTGAGCGCAAGCTGTCTCTGCCAGGCGACTTGTGGCTGGTGGCCAATGTCTGCGAGGAGGGGCTGGGAAATTTGCGCGGCATGCAGGCAGTGGTGAACCGCTTTGAGCCCCGCCCTGAACATGACACCAGGCAGCCCGGGCTTTCCCGAACGGGAACAGGGCTTTCCCCGCTGGCATACATCATCATTGAAGGAATGGCGCTGGGACAGGTTTACAGGCGTGGATTGGGCGTGCGCCGGTACCGCCTTAATGTGCAAACCGCTGGCGGTCATTCATGGATAGATTACGGTAAGCCTTCCGCCATTCACGAGTTGACTGCCCTTTCCTCCCGTCTCACTGCACTGGGACTGCCGCGCCAGCCGCGCACCACCTTGAACGTGGGCGTCATCTCAGGCGGATCGTCAATCAATACCATTGCTGCTGAAGCCAATCTGGAACTGGATCTGCGCTCAGAAAACAGCGCAACGCTGGAAGACGTGGTCAGGCAAGTGGAGCAGACTGTCAGTACTGCTCAGAAACCGGGGGTTTCAATCGATTTGAAACTCATCGGCCAGCGGCCTACAGGGGAAATACCGGCCGAACATTGGCTGGTGATGCTCGCACAGGAGTGCCTGCAAGATGTGGGTGTGGAGTCCCATCTGATTATAGGCTCCACCGATGCCAACCTGCCGCTCAGTCTCGGTCTTCCAGCGGTAACGATCGGTCTGACAACCGGCGGACGGTCGCATACAGTGCACGAATATTTAAACATTGCTCCACTCGAGAAGGGAGTGGAGCAACTGGTTAGGCTGGTGAGCCGGGCCTGGGAATAACATAGGATTTCAAAATCTGCTCCCTGTGGTTTGGGAGCAGATTTTTCGTTTACGAACCGGACTGCCAATTCATCCTACATATGGTTGATGATCGCATCGCCAAATTCCGAGCACTTCACTTCGGTGGCGCCAGGCATCAGGCGGGCAAAGTCGTACGTGACCGTTTTCGCCGCCACCGCGCCTTCCATCCCTTTGATGATCAAGTCGGCCGCTTCGGTCCAACCCATGTAACGCAGCATCATCTCGCCCGAAAGAATGACCGAGCCGGGATTGACCTTGTCCAAGTCAGCATACTTGGGAGCAGTGCCGTGGGTGGCCTCGAAGATGGCATGGCCGGTCACGTAGTTGATATTGGCGCCAGGAGCAATCCCAATCCCGCCGACCTGCGCGGCAATGGCGTCAGAGATGTAGTCACCATTTAGATTCAGGGTGGCGATCACATCGTAGTCGCGCGGGCGAATGAGCACGAATTGCAGCGAAACATCCGCGATCGAGTCTTTTACCAATAACTTCGTCTTCCATTTGCCATCCCCGTGCGTCGGCCAGAGCGCCAGAGCATCTTCCACTTCCCTTTTAATGCTCGACTGTTGATCGGGAGACATCATTTCAAAACCGGGATCTACCAGCCTTGCATTTTCTTCAACGGTCAGATCCGGGTTTTGCTCTTTATTCCCCAGCACCCAAGACTCGCGCTCGGTGACAATTTCATCCCGGAATTCGCGCCTGGCAAGCGTGTAACCCCAATCTTTAAAGGCACCTTCTGTGTACTTCATAATATTGCCTTTATGTACCAGGTTCACGTTCTTGCGCTTGTTCTCAAGCGCCCATTTAAGCGCGGCTCGAACGAGGCGCTCCGTCCCTTCCACTGAGACAGGCTTGATGCCGATAGCAGAGGTATCAGGAAAACGGATCTTTTCATATTCCTTTGGAAAGACTTCCTTGAATAGCGCTACAAACTTTTTGTTTTCTTCCGTTCCATATTGGAATTCAATCCCGGTATATATATCTTCCGTGTTTTCCCGGAAAACCACCATATTGACATATTCAGGATGAACCAGGGGAGAAGGAACACCTGTAAAATAGCGTATCGGGCGCATGCAGACATACAGGTCGAGTAACTGGCGCAAGGCCACATTCAACGAGCGTATGCCGCCGCCGATGGGTGTGGTCAGAGGACCTTTGATGCCCACCAGGAATTCCGTGAAAGCCTGCACGGTCTCATCGGGCAGCCAGGTCTGAAACTGCCGGAACGACTTCTCGCCTGCGTAGACTTCCATCCAATGGATCTTGCGTTTGCCAGCATAGGCTTTCTGGACTGCTGCGTCGAAAACACGCACCGAGGCATGCCAGATATCGCGGCCGGTGCCGTCGCCTTCCACAAAGGGGATGATCGGTTCATCTGGGACATGGAGTCTGCCTGCCTTGATCGTAATTTTCGTCCCATCTGTGGGGACCTTCACCTGCGAATATGCCATTTAAGTTCTCCCGTGGAGTATTTTGCTTAGCATTATAACAAACTGTTTAAAAGGTAGATTAGGATTGTATTTGAAATTATCAGTGAAGATGAAAATAAAAACGGGCCTGGTGAAAGGCCCGACATCAGTGAAGATATTGATCCAACCTCTTACTTTAAAAATTTATCCAAAAAACCAAGGACCAATTCCACGTTGGTGGAGTCCCAAAACTGGGGACCACCGCCATGAATGGCACCTTCAAGCGGGGTAAACGTGACCCGTCCAGCCCCAGCAGTGCTGGCAAGCCCCTCGGCCAGGATTTTGCTCTGTAGATAGGGAACGGTGCTATCACATGTACCGTGTTCAATTAAGAATGGTGCGGCTTCTGATGTGATGTAAGTGATCGGGTTGACAGCCTTTACCAGGTCCGGGCGGGTCTGGATCGGTGCGCCAATCAATAAAGATTCAGGTGAGCCAGGATCATCGTGTGAGGGCGGAAACCCCAACTCAATCAATTGGCGGTCCATCTGCAGGAAATCAGTGGGTCCAAACCAGTCAATCACTGCCTGCACGCGGCTGGATACTTCCGGGTTGCCCAATTCAGCGCCCTCCAGTGCAGGAATCCCGCTGGCTGTGCCCAGCAGGGCAACCAGGTTCGCTCCTGCCGAGGCCCCCCATGCGCCAAACTTGTCGGGATGCAGGTAGTATTCCATTGCGTGGGCACGTAGCCAGCGGACGGCAGTCTTGACATCCTGGATCTGGGCAGGGGCGATGGCCTCGCCGCTTAGGCGATAATTGAGGTTGGCAACTGCAAAGCCGTGGTCCAGGAGTGCATCCGTGCCAGCCTGGCTTGGCGGATCGGCTTTATCGCCAAACATGAAGGCCCCGCCATGCACCATCAGCACCACTGGAAAGGGACCGTTGCCATCGGGAAAGTACAGGTCGAGTTTCTGAGCAGGCGAAACGGATGCATAAGCCAAGTCGCAGTAGCGCGGCTGCGCCTGCGTGACCGGGAAATCCACGCCGGGGATATGCAGGAGCGGCGGTTCACCCAGTCCATCAGGACCTCCGGGGCGGAACGGACCAATTAGGCCCTTTAGAGGAGCATCATCCAGGAACGGTTTCATTATTTAGGTGCCCATCCAGAAAATCCAGGACCTTTCCTACATTATCAGATGTCTCAAATCGGGGATCTGCATGCTCGGCGCCCTCCAGCAATCTAAGTCGCACTTTTGACTTGCCGATGGCCCGGGAAAGCTTCTCAGCAAAATCAATGGACTGCTGGAAGGGTACCACGGCATCGCGAGTGCCGTGCTGGATGAAGAATGGTGCCGCATTTTCACGAATATATGTCTCAGGATTGGCGGCTGCCACCCGGATAGGAAGGCGGGGGATCCTTCTACCAAGCAGGAGCGCTTCAGGGGAATGCGGATCATTGTGCCGCATGCCCTTCGGTGCCAGGAGCCCCGAACTGGCGAGTTGTTCATCCATTTTCAGGAAATTGGTTGGACCATACCAATCGACCACCGCCTGAATATGACTGGATTGGTCAGGGTTCCCCTGGCGGAGGTCTTCAAGCTCCGGCACTCCGCCCGATACTCCCAACATGGAAGCCAGGTAGCCACCTGCCGATCCACCCCAGGCTGCAATCCTTCCCGGATCAAGCCGGTAACGACCGGCGTTGGCTCGCACCCAGCGAACCGCCGCCTTGACATCATGGACGAGGGCAGGGAATTTTCCTTCACCGCTAAGACGGTAATTGACCGCCACTACTGCATAGCCTCGCTTCAAACCCTGGAGCGCTGGCAACACCTGCTGATCGGCCTTGTCGCAGCCCATGAAAGCGCCGCCATGAATATGCATGATTACCGGATAAAGATCTTTCCCCGACTCTGGCAGGTAAATATCGAGCATCTGTGCGGCAGACAGAAAGGCGTAACGGATATTCAGGAATTTATGCGTGACGAAAGAAGTGTCTGCCGGGGGAGGCTGGAATTGGATGGCATAATGTATACCATCGGACGCAGGATATGATTTTGGCATATGGGTGGGCATTCCCCTAAGCGGCTACTTTCGCAACAGTTTCTTTCGCCTTTCGATTTTTCTGATAAACATCAAAGGCTACTGCAATTAATAGAACCGAGCCTTTAACGACAGTCTGGGAAAAATCAGGAAAGCTGGCCAACTGCATTGCATTGTTCAGCACACCGATGATGATGATGCCGACCATCAAACCAAAAACGGAGCCTTCACCCCCCTTGAAGCTGACACCACCCAGAAGTGCAGCAGTGAGGCAGTCAAATTCAAGCCCCTGCCCTGTGACTGTCTGACCCGCAAAAACTCTTGATAGAAGTAATACAGCGGTGATCGAGGAGATAAAGCCGCATATCATAAACAGGATAACTTTCATTCTATTGATATCCACACCTGCAAGGCGGGCCGCTTCTTCATTTCCGCCTAAGGCGAATACCCGTCGGCCAAAGTAGGTCCTGGTCAGGATGAAGGATCCAATCAACGCCACAACAACCATAATGATGACGGGCACGGGGATTCCCAATACATATCCCTGACCAAACCAGCGGAAGGAATCGGGGAACCCCATGATATTCCTGGATCGATTGATGATGTATCCAAAGCCTTTAAAAATTGCGGAGGTGCCCAGGGTAATAATGAGGGGATGGATTTTAAGTTTAATGCAGAGAAATCCATTGACCGCGCCTAACCCTGTTCCCACCAGTAAAATAAGGGGAATTGCCAATGAGGGTGGTAATTTCCAATCAACCATCATGATCGCCAGAAGAACATTACTGAACACAATCTGAGAGCCAATCGAGAGATCAATTCCGCCGCTGATCATCACAAACATAAGTCCGACAGCGCTAATTCCCGAAAATGACACCTGGCGTATCAAGGTTCGGAGATTTCCAAATGTCATGAATTTATCAGCCACGAACGAGAACAGGACCAATAGAAAAAGCAGGATCAGAAAAGGAACATTCTTTTTTAGAATCAATCCAAACCGAACGCCAAAGTCCTTAAAAAACGCTGACTGATTACTCATTACTTATTCCTCCAATAGTTAATAGGACCCCGAGGCAAGGTCGAGAATATAATTCTGATTGAACTGCTCTTTTTCGACTTCTCCGACCAATTCGCCTTCACACATGACGATGATCCGGTCTGACATCCCCAACAATTCCTCCATGTCTGAAGAGATCATCAGGATCGCAATCCCGTTATCAGCCAGTTCGGTCATCAAATGATAAATTTCCTGTTTTGCACCAACGTCAATCCCTCTGGTTGGCTCGTCAAAGATCAGGATATCCGACTCAGCCGCCAGCGATTTTGCCAGGACAACTTTCTGCTGGTTGCCACCGCTCAAGTTGATCACTTGCTGTAATAAGCTGGGAGTCTTGATATTGATCCGTTCCTTGAAATTTCTGGCGATCTCATCTTCTTTTTTGGTGTTCACAACAGCATATTTTGAAATTTGCTTAACGATCGGAAAAACAATATTCCACTTCACAGGCATTTCGAGGAACAGACCCTGTCCCTTTCGATCCTCGGTTAAAAAACCAATTTTATGTTTTATGGCATCCGAAGGGGCTTTGATCTTTACCGGATTCCCTTTGATCAAAATTTCGCCTTGTTCCGCATGGGCAGCACCGAAGAGAAGTTGAGCCAATTCTGTTCGACCAGCACCCACCAATCCAGAAATTCCCAATATTTCACCTTTCCGTACTGAAAAGGAGATTTTTCGATCACCGTTGCCGGTGAGATTTTTTACTTCCAACGCAATTTCACCAGGAGGATTTTTTCGTGGAGGATAGCTTTCCTTCAATTCCCGTCCAACCATCAGGTTGATCAGTTCCTGCCGGTTGGTTTCTTTGGTAATCTTTGTTGTAACATAGCATCCATCACGCATCACGCTCACACGATCAGAAATTCGAAAAACCTCTTCCAAACGATGAGAGATATAAATGACTGTCACACCGTTATTTTTCAACTGGTTGATGATCTTGAACATCATCTCTACTTCCGAAACGCTTAGCGGAGCAGAAGGCTCGTCCATGATCAATATTTTCACATCCTTTGAAACTGCTTTTGATATTTCAACGATCTGCTGCTCAGCGATTGACAAATCCTGGATCGCGGTTCGCGGGTTAATGCTCACACCGAATTGATCCAGGACCTTGACTGCTTTTTTCTCGATTTCTTTGGTACTAAACAGTATTGAATTCTCGCTTTTTTCACACAAGAATATGTTCTCTGCAACTGACAAGGCGGGGACAAGATTAAATTCTTGATAAATGACTTCAATACCAAGGCTCCTGGAAATGGAAGGAGTAATCTTATGATATCCTTGTCCATTTATTTTAATAATTCCTGAATCGATATCGATGGCCCCGGCTACCGCTTTGATCAGTGTGGATTTGCCGGCGCCATTTTCCCCCAGCAAGGCGTGCACCTCGCCTTTGAGAAAATTCATTGATACCTTATCAAGAGCAAGTACACCCGGGTATTTCTTGGTGATGTTCTCCAGGGACAAAACCGCCTTGGTATCCATTCCTTTTTCACCTCTGATTTCCTATGAAAGGGGGGGAAACCCCCCCCTTTCATTAAACGTATCAGCAAAAACCACTTAATTCTATTTTAGCTTACTGAAATCGCAAGTAATCGGTTCCAAAACATCGTTGATGATGTTTGGATGTTCCACACCCTGTAACATTTTCTTGACCTGTTCGTAGGTGGCTTGGTCAAGAGAAGTTCCGCCGATTGCAACAAAACCCTTATAGGGATCTGCGCAACTGGTGACTACGGGGATCATGGAAGGATCCATATCGCCTGCAAAGACGCCGTACTTCGCCAGATCGACATTAGGCAGTGCTTTTATGGCATTGGCAATGCCCTGACCATGGGCAGAGGATTGGCCAATAAACACCTTGATGTTTGGATGCGCGGTTAAAGCGTTCTCGGCAGCAGCCTGACCGGCCGGTATGCTATCAGTGGGAATATCCATATCTATGACAAGCTTGGCTTTGGGGCATATGTCATTGATCGTGAGGTAACCTTGATGGCGCAGGTTCATCCCCACACTGGCACTAGCGCCACCAACGATGGCTGTTTCAACACTGCCATCAGCAGCATCCGGGTAAACGGCATTGATAAAATCGCATGCCATCTTGGCAACTTTTTGACCATCTTCTTTTTGGCTGGTGTGCATAATGGCATCAAAGGGCGCCAGTTGCAGCGGTGGAACACCCATCACAGTGATACCAGCCTTTTTGGCTTCTTCAACTGAGGGCAACAACTGAGCAAACTCTCCGGCTGCCATGACATACATGAAATCGACCTTCATCGAAATACAGTTCTCGATCTGGTCGAATTGCTGATTTAATCCACCTTCATCAGCCCCATAGACCTTCACATCCACGCCATCGGCCTTAAATTTCTCGGTAACTGAAGTTGCCACGCCGTTCAAGAAAGGATTCGCAAGTGAAGGGATGACATAGCAGACTACCTTGCCCTTAATATCGAAGGGTGATCCGGGTTTTGCAGGCACCATAGTAACAGTGGTGTCTTCAGAAGGGGCTGCTGCAGTTGCGGGTGCTTCAGTCGCGGGTGCGGCGGTCGCAGGTGCAACAGTCGCGGGGGCAACAGTCGCGGGGGCGGCGGTTGCAGGAGCGGCGGTTGCAGGGGCTGCAGTCGGAGCTGCAGTGGGCTTGGCGCCGCAGGCCGACAGGAGGGTACTGGCGATCGCCAGGATTGACAATATAATCATCAGTTTCTTGTTCATTTTCTTCTCCTTGAGTAATGTTTGAATATTCAGGATGTTTCTGTATGGTTTTTCAAGCCGCTTTTATATGATTATGACTGGCCTCCTTTCCTTGAATCTTTACGGGATTCGATGAATTATTTTAAATACCTGTCCAGGAATGAAAACACGCGCTCCATATTTTCTTCTGTTTCAAACAACGGACCGCCATGACCTTCCCCTTCGAGAATATCAAATTCAAAGCGATCTTGACTGACATACTTTTCCAATTTTTCCACAAACATGATGGACTGTTGCACCGGTACCAGCGTGTCCAGGCGTCCGTGCTGGATCAATAAGGGAGGCATGTGTTTGTTTACATACGTCATCGGATTCGCAAGCACAACCTTTAGCGGCACGTCGGAAAGCCTGGCTCCCAGATATCTGGATTCAGGAGAATCCGATTCGTTATGATCCGAGGGGCCAAACCCGTTTTCATCAAGTTGTTCATCCATTTTCAAAAAATCTGTTGGCCCAAACCAATCCACAGCCGCCTGAACATTACAGGGATACTCCGGGTTGCCCAGATTGAGATCATCGAACTCGGCCACATTCGCGGTCAGACATACCATGGCAGCTAAATTTCCGCCTGCTGAACCGCCACATGCTGCAATCCGACTTCCGTCTAGATGGTAATGCTCCCTATTCGCCCTCAACCAGCGGATCGCTGCCTTGATATCCTGTAACGCAGCTGGAAATTTCGCCTCGCCGCTCAAGCGGTAATTCACACTGACCACAGCATATCCGCGCTTCAATCCCCTCAAGTAAGTCAGAACGTGAATATCGCCCTTATCACAAAGCGCAAAGGCTCCCGGGTGGATGTGTAAGATGACCGGATAGGGCCCTCCCCCCTCATCTGGTAAATAGATATCCAACTTTTGTGCCAGTGAGAGGTTGGCATAGGGCAGATCCAACCATTTTCGATGAATATGGCTGACATCTGCTGGTGGAAAGGGGATCATGGACTCGTCAACTATTGTCATTTTTTATCACCATTCTTATCATACATTTCGTATGGTGAAATATCAATTCATTCTATGATACAATCTATTCAGAAATGGAATAGGTTCAAGGATTGTGCCATGGAAATACGCCAAATTCAATACTTCCTTTCCATTGTAGATACAGGCAGTTTTTCAGCGGCTGCTGATGAGCACTTTATTTCCCAATCTTCACTATCAAAAATGATTATTGCGCTTGAGAAGGAGTTGGCGGTCACCCTTTTCGATCGGAGCAAGCGCAAAGTATCCCTGACAGAGGCCGGAGAAGCGTTCCTGAGACATGTGCGCACGCTCAATGCCGACTATAAAACCATGCTGGTTGAGCTGGATGGATACAAATCCTTAGCGGATTCCTTTTCAATTGCCGCCATTCCCGTATTACCCCAATATGGTATCGCAACTTCGATTTCTCAATTCAGGGACAGGTATCCACACATCCGTTTCAGTTTGGAGGAGATCGACGGCTTTAATATCCTTCCTGCTCTGACTGAACACCGTTTTGACCTGGCTTTTACACGGCACAATTACCTGGATCATGAACAGTATGCGAGCCTGGAAATCTGCAAGGATAAACTGCTGTTGGTGGTTTCCAAAAACAACCGGCATGCCAACCGTTCATCCATCTCGCTCAAAGAACTGGCCAATGACAATTTCATTGTGTTCGACAGGGTGACGGAGTTGCACAAATTGATCATGGATGAGTGCGGAACAGCCGGGTTTGAGCCAACAATTTTCTATTCGAGTCATCGCAAGGTGAGCGTATTCGGCCTGGTGGAAACCAACATCGGGCTTGCTCTAGTACCAGGAAAAATCTACGAATACCGCCGGACTCCAGATGTCCTTGCGATCCCCCTGGAAGAAAACATCGAATGCAACATGGTTCTGGTGTACTTGAAGAACAGACAACTTCCTAAAGCGGCCATGACATTTGTAGACTTTATGAAGCAAACAGTAGGCAATGGAAAGCCCTGAGATATGCAGGTTTCCTTCCCATGCAAAGGATGATGACGAACTTCTAAGCAAAAGAGGCCTGCATAAAGACAAGTAAGTAATATTATGGCAGGTGGCGATTGCAAACTATCGTCACCTGCCATTCTTAATTCACTCAGAGATGAATGGTATTACCTGGCGCTAAATTCCGGCGCTGGGTAGATAAAGTCGGCTGTCTTCTGGTCAAGCGGCCAAACCAACTGCATCTTACCACTCTGCCATTGGACCAGAGGATTCAAGACATTTCCGGTGCCATCTGCGTTGAAAGTTACCGGGCCAATGACCGTCATCATGTTCGTGGCGGCCAGGGCATCCCGAATGGCGTCCCGATCCAGGGTGCCAGCCCTGGTGATGGCATCCGCCAGGATCTGGACACAAGCATATGCCGGCCCAACCAAAATATCGGCCGGCCTGCCAAATTCAGCCTGATGCTTGGCATTGATCTCTGCAATGCCCGGGAAATTCTCACCGGAATGCCAACCTGCAAACATGGTGATATCATCACCGGGCTTGCCGAGCGCTTCTCCCCAGGTGGCTGCATCGGGTGCCCTGACGAGCATGGTAAACTTGGGAGTCCATTGATTTTCAACCAGGGATTTAACAATCGCAATGCCATCCGGAGTGCTGGGCATGCCGAGCAGGATTTCCGCCTTGGCAGCCTTCGCTTTCTGGACGAGGGTTGAGAAATCCTTGGTGCCGGGAGCATAAGTATCATAGTACACAACCGTATAACCCGCAGGCGCGGCATCGGCATTGAACAATCCGCCCAGCTCATTGCCCCAGTCGGTTTTTTCCTGGAAGATGGCAATATTCTTCGGTCGTTGATCGGCCGGGATCAATTCGTTAAGGGCTTTGAAGACATCGCGGGCCTGGTCCGGTGATTTGGGGAACGGTGAAAACAGGTACTTATAGCCGCGCTGGTGAATATTCCACCAGGCAAAAGACACACCCAGATAAGGCACTTTGTTCTTCTCTGCAATGGCGGTGGTGGCAGCATGCATACCACTGGCTGCGCCGCCCAGGTAGGCCACTACATTTTGCTGGGAGAAAACATTTTCCAGGTTGCTGACCGCCTTGGTGGGATCAGATTCATCATCATAGGAGGTCAGACGCAGTGGAATTTTCTTGCCGTACTCGGCAACCATAACTCCGCCGGCTGCATTGATATCGGCGATTGCATAGTCATAGCCCACTTTTACCTGCACACCAAGGGAGCCGAATTTGCCGGTCAAAGGAATCGAGGCTCCCACCTCAATATACTCAGGCGCTGGCGGATAGGCCGTCGTGGGAGTTGGTGCTACAGTCGGGACTTCGGTGGCAACAGGGGCGGGGGGCTGCGTAGCGACCGGCGCCGCTGTGGGAATCGGCGTTGCTGCCGGGCCACAACTGGCCAGCATGGCTCCAATTAGCAGAGCTACACCTACAATTGAAAATCTGGATTTCATTTTTATTCTCCTTCTTTTTCTGAGTTGAAAAGGTCTTAGAAAAATAATAGGTTTGGATTCCATTAATCTATCAAGTCAATACGTCACATCCTTTCCTTGGCAAAGCCAATTCGCTTATGATTCAAGCCTCCTATTGAATAGGCTGGGGTATTTTTCTCAAGTTTTTCCGGCGAATAAGCAGCTTTTGAATCTTTGTCCAGGCCTCCACCAGTCCACCAGGCAGGAAGAGCACAATAAGAACAAACAGGATGCCAAAGATGATCAAGTGGTATTCGCCCACGTTCAATACCAGGAGCTGTTTGAGACCCACAAAAAACAGCGAGCCTATGATAGGTCCAATGATGGTGCCCGTACCGCCGATATAGGCCATCATCATCGGGTCAAATGTCCATTCAGGACCAAATGGCATATTAAGGTAGTAACTGACGTGGTAATAAGCGAAAGCGCCGCCAACCAACCCGGCCAAAAAGGCACTGACAGTTAAAGCCAGTAACTTGTGTTTCAAAGCACTGATACCGAGAGACTCGGCTGCATCCTCCCCTTCGCGGACAGCCATCATGCCGAGCCCCCATTTGGAATTGACCAGGAAATATGCCAAAGCTATGATAAAGATTGCCAACCCCAGGAAAAGGTAGTAGCGTGGCACAAGGTTGTAATTGGCGATGGCCGGGTTATAAGACATATCCGGCAGATTGTTCCCAACCGTGATATTAAGTATCTGCGCAAGAGCCAGGGTACCGATGGCAAAATAAACACCTTTGAGCCTGAAAGCAGGAAATCCAATCAGGAGCGCCAGGGCTACAGCCACGATGCCTCCGGCCAGGAAACTGGGAAAAAAAGGAAAACCCTTGACCCAGAGCAAACGCGTTACCAGAGATCCAATCCCAAAGAAAGCCGCATGTCCCAGGTTGGTCTGCCCGGTGTAGCCGCCCAGGATATTCCAGCTTGAGGCAAGGGTCATGTAAAGAAGAACCAGGATAAGAAGGTTGATAACATTATCTTTCTTGGTTACCAAGGGTATGATAGTCAGAGCAATGACGACAACTGCAATCAGGATAATGGAGACGATCCGTTTTGTATTCATGGCTCAGCCCTCTTTCTTCCCGAACAATCCTTGAGGCCTGAAGATCAAGACCAGCAAAAAGAGCACAAGGCCAGCCACCTCCCGATAGTTGCTGCTGATGAAAAAGGATGTAGCCGATTCGGTCACTCCCAGGACAAGGCCACCAACAAATGTCCCGGGAATGTTTCCCAAGCCTCCCAGTACCATGACGATAAGCGCTTTCAAGGTCCAGTCCAAGCCCATGGCTGGCTGAATCGAATAATTGACAGTGACCAAAGTCCCGGCGGCACCAGCCAGGGCTGCACCAATGGCAAAGGACAAAAGATATACTTTATGAATATCAATCCCCATCAAGGAGGCGGCCTCCCAATTTTGCACGGTCGCCCGGATGGCCTTGCCGGTGTAGGTCTTTTTCAAAAAGAGCTGCAGGGCAACCAGAAAGATGACAGCGACAGCCAGGCTGGCCAACCGTACCGCCGGAAAGCGCACTCCCAAGACCGTCAAAGCAGAGCCGGCATAGGAGGTGGTAATTCCGCGCTCGTCCGCAGTCCAGAAGCGTAGAGCCAGATTCTGCAGGATCACAGAAAGCCCAAAGGCAACCAGGAGCGTATTCTTTATCTTGGCTTCCTCGGGCAACTTTACCGTCCGCGAAAAAACCAATTTATACAGCAGAGCCCCAATCAGGAAAAGAAAAACGATGGTGATGGGGATGGTGAGAAATGGATCCAGTTTGAGCAGGGAAAATGCCCAGAAACTGGCATAACCTCCAAACATGAGCAGTTCACCATGAGCTACATTAAGGAACTTTGTAACCCCGAAAACCAGGGAAAGCCCCAGTGCGACCAAACCATACAGGGCTCCCACAAGTATTCCAAATGCCAGGTTTTGACCAAGATTTTGAAGCATTGAAACCTCTCTATGCTTTCTTCCCTATTTATCCAAGGTAGGAACTACGCACTGACTCAAATGAAAGAAGTTCCTTGCTGTTTCCTTGTCCAACAATCCGGCCATTTTCAAGCAAATAGGCTCTCTGGGCCAGTTCCAAGGCAGCCTGAACATTTTGTTCCACCAACAGGATGGTCACTCCCTGTTGATTGACCTTCGCGATCAGTTCAAACATGTTTTGTACCAGGATGGGCGCCAGGCCAAACGACGGTTCATCCAACATCAAGAGTTTCGGCCTGGACATCAAAGCCCTGCCGATGGCCAGCATCTGCCGCTCTCCTCCGCTCAGCGTTCCGGCCTGCTGGTCTTTGCGTTCAGCAAGGCGGGGAAATATCCCGTATACCCATTCCAGGCTTTGAATCCTGTCCTTCCTGGCCTTGGGGATAAACGCGCCCAGTTCCAGGTTTTCGAAAACACTCATCCCGGTAAATATCTTTCCGCTTTCGGGCACCTGGGAGATGCCCATTTCCACGATTTTATGGGGCGGTTGCTTGCCCAATGGATGGTCCAGGAAGCAGATATCTCCTGAGGCGGATCTATGCAGTCCACTGATCGTCCTCAATGTAGTTGTTTTTCCTGCTCCATTAGGCCCAACAAGTGCAACAATTTCGCCTTCGTTCACTACCAGGGACACATCCCATAGTACCTGGAGTTCGTTGTAAAAGACGTTGATTCTTTCGATGCTAAGCATGGGATTTTCCTAGATAAACTTCAATTACTTTCGGGTTGTGGACAATCTCATCAGGGCAGCCTTCTGCAATCTTCTCACCCATGTTCAGGACCATGATGCGGTCCGAGATGGAGGTTACCGCCTTCACGATATGCTCAACCATGATGATCGTTATCTTCGAATCCCGGATTCTGGTGATCAATTTACAGGCCTCATCGGCTTCCACCAGATTCAAACCAGCCATTAATTCATCCAAGAGCAGCAAGGAGGGTTTCGTTGCCAGCGCCCTGGCCAATTCCAATCTCTTTCGCTCCATTACTGTCAGGTCTTTGACTAATATGTTGGCTTTGCTTCCAAGACCGACCAAGTCAAGGATCTCCTTTGATTCAAGGGCAGCGGTTTTCATGTTCCTGCTTGGCGCATGCCCATATGATCTGCCCGCCACTACATTTTGCAGAGCCGTAAATTCCAGGAAAGGCTTGTTCAACTGGAAGGTCCTGGCGACACCCTTCTGGTTTACCTTGAAGCGAGCCATGCCGGTGATATCCTGGCCTCGAAAAGTAATTTTCCCCTTGCTTGGTTTCAGGAATCCGGTCAGGAGGTTTAGAAATGTAGTTTTCCCTGACCCATTGGGACCAATAATGCCGACAATCTCGCCCTCTTCGACAGAAAAATCCAGGGTATTGATCGCCTTCAATCCCCCAAAAGACTTGCTGAGCTGTTCAACAGTGAGTAAGCGCATACTTCTCCTTAAGATAAGAACGCTTGCCAGACTTGATTCGGTTCAAACAAGTATTTCGGAAATGATCATCCACCAGAAACGTAGGGGAAAAAACACAGGCGGCAGTCAGGCGGGAGGGAATCTTCAATCTCACTCTGGACGCCGTTGATGATAACCAGCCCGATTTCCTCCAGGTTTAATCCCAGCAGGGTGGCCGCCTCACGGGCGGTTGCCTGTGAAGCCAGATCCAGGGTTTGCCGGCGAGGTGATTGAGGCGAAAGCTGGCCAAAGAGTTCAACGGATATATTCAAAGGTCACCTAAAGCGTTTCGAAGACAGTATCCAGTTCTGAATCAGGCACGTCGAAGGTGGCATTATGTGGCGGCAGTGGTTCCTCGCGCATATATTCCGGTATTCGATAGTCGGCTGTTGTCAGTCCGGCGCGCCGGTTAAATTCGAGCTCATTGCGAAGAACATCCCGGTTGAAGTGGTTGTAATCTTCCACGGTCCAACCCCAGCCATAACGGCCATTGACCATGTCCACCATGAGCTGCGGGTTGGCAATGATGGGCGGACGGGCAAACAGGCACAAGCCGGTGCTATCGAGCATGGCACCAATGATCTGCAGTCTCAAGGAAAGTTCCTTCTGACCCTGGACTCCCAGAGGATTGACCTCCTTGCGGGCGCCAAAGGCATTCCCGGCCGTATGGTCTGCGCCCTGCGGCGAAGTGGCATACGTGACGCCGTTTCCCTTCAGGCTGCGCGGGTCATAACCGGGCATACCCTGACCCAGTGCAGCCGGAACCCGCCGGATCCCTAACACACGCCCGGTCGCCACAGCGCCGTTGCCGATCAAGCGCCCCAACACCGTTCCTTCGCCAACCTGCGCCAGCAAGGCCCGGATCGACTCATAATCACCAAATTTTGCCAGACCGGCTTCAATGGCCACGCCAAGCGCGGCGCCGGTCTCGATGGTGTCGAGGCCGAAGTCATTGCACATACGGTTGAGCCAGGCGACCTCATCCAGGCTGCCGAGGCCAAGGTTCGAGCCCAGCAAGGCAATGGTCTCATACTGGAGAGTGCCCACGATCGGCTGCCTGGCTTCATCCACATAGACATTGCGACAGGCAATCACACAACCCGGCATGCAGCGGGTGCCCACTTCGCCACCGCGCGCCAGGGTGACTTCGCGCAGGTATTCGCCACGCAGCGTTTCACTTCCTTCGAAGTTGCCATTGCTGAAGTTCCGGGTGGGAAAAGAACCCATCTCGTTTACAGCCGCTACAATGGAAGCAGTCCCGTACAGGTGCTGGGAACCTTTGGTGCCCAATTTTGGGTCATTGATGAGTTTCTGTGCAAAAGCCCGGGCAGCGGTGCGTAAGAGGTCAGCATCCGCCAATGAGGCTGTCTTCCCCACCGGCCGGTCTATGACAACCGCCTTCAGCCCTTTGCTGCCCATCACAGCGCCCAGGCCGCCACGCGCGGCGTGGTTGCTGCGTTGACCGCCCTCACCGGTCACACAAATGCCGGCTCCACCCATGCAGCATTCGCCCGCCTGTCCAATGGAAATCACGGTACTGCCCGCTCCATACTGTTCCTGCAGCCGGTCGGAGGTGGCATAAGTCCCCAGGCCGCGCACATCACCAGCGGAAACCAATTCAGCCAAATCGCCTTGAATATGCAGGATATACCAGTTGTCTTTTGAAGCCTGACCTTCCACAACCACCGCCTTGATGTCCAGCTTTCCAAGTGCATCCCCGGCGGTACCACCGGCATTGGCTTCCTTGACACCGCGCGTCAGCGGGCTCTTCCCGCCCACAGACAGCCGTCCGCAAGTGGTCACATTGACCCCGCCCAGCAGACCGGGCGCAAGTACCAATTTATTGTGCGGCCCCAACGCATCACAGGCTGGCGGGACTTCCTCGAGCAGCAATTTAGCGATCAGAGCCCTGCCGGCCAGGCGCTCATACACTGCGGGAACCGCTTCCCAGTGTGCCTGTAGCTGGTTCATATCCACACGAAGTATTTTCATAGTCAGTTCCTTACAAAAAAAATCTTTCTAACTATAGATGGATAATAGCTGTCATGGGTGCCCACGCCCTTGAGCACCCGTGATAAAAAGGAGAAGAATTATGGTGGATAGGCAATCGTGTAGATGGACTTACCGCCGTTCAGAGGCCCCTTGACGTATTCTTCGACCTCCTCCTTGCTGCGCATGGTGACCTGGTCCACCGGAGGCAGAACGCCCGCCGGGAACTTGGTCAGGATGTCGCCGATCAGCTTGCACATGTAGTCCATGAGATCGTTCAGGCCCGCCATGGCTTTGTCCGCCGAGGACTTGGAGGGAGAACCGATGACCCCTTCCGGATAATCCTTCACCTCAATGCCGCCCAATCCGACATGCTCATGGCCTTTGATCGGGGCGTGGTAGACGTCTCCACCCTTGTCCGTGTGCCCAGGGGGAAGGAATCCCGATGGTTTATTGTCAACGAATAGTTTTGGGTCCATAAATTCCGGGAACAAGGCCAATGAATACGAGGCCTCCGCCTCATCCGCGTGTGAGAAAGGCGTGTCGAATGGACCACCATGGGCTTTGTCCTTCATGTGATCATGGATCACCGTCCAGGTGTGGAGCGTGATCAATACCACCGGAAGCTGGTATTTCTTTTGCCATTGTTGGATTGCCAGGGGCAGAACCTCTTCCTGTCCGTGACCGTTGACGAAGATCTGTTTGCGAAAGCCCGTGTTCCAGAGACCTGTGATGATGGCCCTCATATTCGCCAGCAGGACATCTTCGGGAACCACAATGGTCCCCGGCATCCCCAGGTGGTTGTGGGGGTGTGAGCCATACCAGATCGGCTGGGCGATGGTGCAGCCCATCTTCATGGCCACCTGCTCGACCATACGCGTCACCAGGTAAGTGTCCTCGCCCAGCGGCTGGCCGGCTCCGTGGCACTCCGTGCTGCCCACGGGAATGATGATCAGATCATTGGTCTTGAGTCGCTCGTTGACCTGGGTCATGTTCATGGTTTGGAGGTAAAGCCCATTGGGGCTTTCCATGTGACCGCCCTTGGGCGGAAGCTGCCAATTACCCATTTTATGCTCCTTTCTCAAAAGCGCACTTTACCGGCAAGGAATAATCACTGGATTATGAAAAGGGTTCTGGTAGCGACTTCAGCCATTAATACTGGCCGAATGACTGAAGTCGCTACTCCTTTTTCGTGAAGTACTTAAACTATATAACCGGAATATGCAGGTCGCTGGACCCCAACGGGGATTGCTTGAGATCGGGATAATATTTATTGACCATCTCAACAATGATAGTGGCCTGGTCAGCCATTTTCTTTCCATCGGCTGCGGAAGTCATTTCGCCATGGGCGCTGATCACCGAGTTGCCGGTCTTGCAGTGCACTGGCGCAGCAACGCGCACGATCTCAGGCGCTTCGTAAGCGCGAATGAAACCACCTGAACCAGGCGGGTTGTCTGTGTGTATATCCAATGGCGTTTTGACTGCCTGGCGCAAGGCGGCGATCATCGGGATCTGCAGGTCACGAACCGGGTTGATGCTGTCGGCACCCAAGCTTTCCAGCAGCTTGAAGGAGCACGGGTTGCACTGTCCAAGGTGAGCGGAGGTCTTGAAGATGATATCCTTTGGCAGGGCGCCATCCCGGCGCATCTGCCCCACCAGCCACAACATCCCTTCGTCGTAGATTAGGAAGCCGCGCACGCCCAGGTCATAGCCACGTTTCACATCTTCCACGCCGCGTAGTACCTGTTCCATGCCGCGCAGCCGGTAACCGATGCGGGCGCCCTGTGCCGAAAGTACTGTGGCACCGGTATCATAGGTGGCACGCGGGCCGGTCGACATCAATAGTTCGGTGCCATAGTCATGGCAGATGCGGCAGTACTCTTTGATCTCTGCGGCTGTATGCCGGAACATGCCGTAGGTCTCGGTGATGCGGTTAATGGTGATGCCATTCTTGGTAGCCGTTTCCAGCAGAGCTTCGGCCGTGTCGGCAGTGTTCACAGTCGGGTTCTCGATGCGGAAAGCTCCGCCATCCGGGAAACGCTGGTCTGAGCTTGGCATGTCAAATGCATCGCCCTGTGGCATTCCGATCTTCTTCAAATACGCACGAGTCTCTTCAAACATGATTAATCTCCTTTTCAAAAAATGTGATTATGCTTTGTGAGCCGGAAGAGGCGGGCAGTATACCCACACAATTCTGAGCGGTTCATCGCCAATGTTTTCCACCCGGTGTTTCTTGCCAAGTGGAGAATAAAACGCGGTCTCGGGGCCAATTTCCCATTCCCCTTCGCCATCGATGACAATCCTGGCACGCCCACTGATCAGGAACAACACCTCTTCAGATTCATCATGGACATGGTCGGGGATCATGCTGCCAACCTCGGTGATGTTCATGCCCATCGAGACATTCTTGACTCCGCCAAACCTGGGAGCCAGCAGGAGCTTTGAGACGCGCGCGGGAATTCGATATTCCCCTTCCACGTCTGCAGCTTTGACAAACGGTAACGTTTTCATAAAACACCTTTCCTCATGGTTTGTCCGGCCAGGCCGGGAGTTGCCCGATTGGATATGATCTTTGAAAAGACGGCAACGCCTCCTTCCCGGGCAATTGCCTCTGCAGCTTGTCGGATGGATATTCCAATCTTATTCATCTGATCAAGGGAAAGTCGATACGAAGGGCCAGCCACCGCGATAACTGCAACGGGATAACCGCTGTCATCCAGGATCGGTGCAGCAACCGCGTTTATATCTTTTTCAAATTCCTGCTGTGATATCGCAAATCCCCGCTCGCGCGCGGCGTGTAAGTCCTTACTCAATCCAGACAGGGTGACGCAGGTGTTTGCCGTGAAGGGGGTCATCTTTTCGGGAAGAATTTCACGTACCCGCTCATCCGGTAAAAATGCCAGGAAAGCCTTGCCGGAGGCCGTGCAATATGCCGGTAGTCGCTGTCCGACCGCAGCCGCGATCTTTACCCGCTTGGAACTTTCGATCACTTGAAGATAGATGACATGCGTGCCATCCAGCACAGCCAAGTCCACCGTTTCACCACATTCGGCAGATATGCGCTCAAGATGAGGCTGGGTCCAGCGTTGGAAACCGGTTTCCTGAAGGATCAGGGCTGCCATCTCGACGAATCGCAAGCCCAGATGATACATCCCCGTGGTCTCGTCGCGATTAATGAAATGCTTATTCTCCAGCGTCGCCAGGTGGCGGTGGATGGTGCTCTTGGGCAAGTTAAGGCGTTCGGCTATCTGGGAAAGGGAAAGGCGCGGGTTCTCTGCATTGAAGCAGAGGAGAATATCAAGAGCTCTATCGACGGCGGTCACAGACATCGTGATTCTCCACTAACCCGGGTGTTGGTTTCATCTGATGAAACCTATTTTCATCATATAGTATGACACAATTTCCACCTGATGTCAATAGGTTCCATCAGGTGGAAACAAAACAAATGTCACATGTTACCTTTTTACCTGGGATAACAGCCAATCCCGTATGGCTTCGATCTCATAGGTAATCTCCCAGCCACGGCTGTGATGGGCTATCTTTGAATACTCCCTTCCGTCGTCCGGCAGGACTGTTTTTTCTTTGTAAATGGCGTACAGGATGTTGGCGCCGCTGGCAATCAGTTCCTTCACTTCAGCATTGAGCCCCGCTTTGCTCTTGCGGGCGTTCAAATAAGCCCGGGAGACCTGCACTCCCGCCGCTTCCAGGGCAGCGGTGACAGCGTTCATGCCCGGGAATTCGCGCGGGCCGCCTTCCGAGAGGGCAATGAACAGGTTCTTTTTCGTTAGTTTTGCTGCCATGGTTACGGGGTTCCACTGGCCCGATACCAGCAAGGAAGCTGCGAAATAATCCGGGTAGCGCACATTCAGCTCGCAAGAGGCCATGCATCCCTGGGACTGGCCGGTGGTGTAGATGCGGTTCCTGTCAATGCTGAATCTGCCCGTCACATCATCCAGGAGTTCTTTGATGGTTTCCAGCTCCGGCGAGGTCGTAAAATTATCCCTGGTAAGCGGATTGCCATGAGGGATCTGTGGAATCAGCACAAAGCAGGGATGCCTGGCCTGTTCTTCGGGGGATGCCCAGATCACACCGCCGGTGCCCTGTACAAGCGGTATAAGTGGATCATCACTGTTGGCGCTGGCGTCAGCGATAAACATCACCAACGGATACAATTTATTTCCGTCATAATCTGCCGGAACGAAGAGATTGTAGTGGATGCCCTTGTACTCGTATTGCTTGAAATCTTCCACGATGGGTTGGAGTGTATTATTGGAAACAATCTCATCCCCGCAGGCAGGCAGAGTGGTTCCATCCGCGGCAATGATATCAGCGCGTTGTTTGACACTGAGCTTCAGCGGATTACGGACTCTCAGGGGAATCTGGGGAAAATGCCCGCCGGGGCCACCATGGGCTCCAGGACCACCGGATCTCGGGGCAGGCCGCGGCAAAATCCATGCTTCCGCATCCTCCAGGGACAGCTCAAGGATGATATATTTGCCGTTTTTGCCCTGTGCTGCCCGTGCCGGCCCGGTGTTGGCATATATCTTTGTAACCGTCCTATCCTTAACAGAGAAAAAAGCTGTGGCAAGTTTTTCGGTGTCGATATCCTGGTCAAATTCCAAGATAGCAGCGGTGATCTTTTGACCCTCGGGGAAGACTTCGGCAACAGCGGTGACGCTCAGAATGGTTTCATTTGCTCTCATTTCTCTTTTCCTTCAGTTCTTTTAGCAGTTCCATAATCTTGTCCGGCAGTATCTCCAAACTGTAAAAGGGTAAACAGATCCATCCTGATAACATACGGAAGGTTTAGTCAACTAATTCGATCCAGATTACGATCAGATTCTGGCTGAACGTAGGAAGGGTCCTCCCAGGTGATTTGAATATCTTCCCCGGGCGTAAAGCGCTCAAAGTGTTTTACAACAGCCCGTTTTACGTGATCCAGACCTTCAGCAGTGTCCGCCTCAGCCTGGAATTTAAGCGCGCTGGAAGTTGCGGTAATCTCACATTTTCCATCCCCAAATTCGATATAACCTTTATCCCCTTCATACCTGGCAGCCATCTTTCGGGCAAAATGATTGCATAACGCTTTCATAAAGCGTTCCGCTTTGCTGGTTTCTATGGGAGCAATTTGGATCATGGATCCTCCTTAAAATCACGATACGGCTGCAGTTTTCTCTTGCCACGGTAACAAGCGTTGATCCCAAAAGGCCAAAACGCGTTGGATATTTTCATCTGTTTCGAAAGCCGGATTACCGTGATGAGGCCAGCCCTTAAGAGTTCTTTTCTGTGAGTTCCTGGTAAACCACCTCTGAGAAAGCTGTGAAGTGAGGGCTGCCCGGTCCTGGCTTGCCCTGGTCGGGCGGCGGATCGCCCACTGCAGCCTGGATTTTCTGAAGAGACATTCCCCTGGCAACCAGTTCCTTGATCTTCTCCCTTTCGGCTTCTGCTTCGCAGATGCGTTTCTGGAGATTATCCATGGTCTACACATCGCCATGCCCAACTATGAACTGGTTGGCATCGAGAGCAACCACACCTTTCGCACACATGATCCGGCCTCCAGAGCTTCCCTTCTGTTCGCGATGAATAAGCGCGCGGAATTGGTCCATGGCGAAAATATCCCCGGTAAAGACGATCTTCTGAACCGGAAGAGAGACCACCAGGTCACCGGCCGTATGCGCTGGAGCCCAGTGGAAAAACTCCAATTTCACCCCCATCGCTCTCAACGGCTTCCCGATCCTTGATGACAGCTCGATCGGGAAGATGGTCCGCGGAAATTATGCACTGTCCGGCTGCGACGGCTGCTTCCATACACTTCTTGTTGTTCTCATGGGCAATGATCGTAAAGCCAGTTGGAAAGGCTGCCAGCCCGCCGACGTGATCGAAATCTCCATGCGTAAGGATCACAGTCGTTACCGGCTTCGGAGTAATCTTGGCAATATTGGACAAGAACTTCTTCCCGCTTTCCGGGGAAATGGTCGCATCGATCACAATTACACCGTTATCGCCAACGACGAAACCGCAATTACCGATACCGCCTTCAACCCAGTAGACGGTTGGCGCTACCTTGTGAACTATGAGCGGCCCCCCATGTGGTGGTGGTTCTGGCTGTATCCCCTGCGGCGGCCCCTGCCGAGCACCGAGGGAGTTGCCCATCATAGACTGTTGATTTCCCTCACTCTGCAGCAAGAGACAAAATGGCCTGGCAGCACTTCTTCGAGCTGCTGTGGTTCGAGACACACCTTGCACATATAGTTACATCGTTTCGCAAACCGGCAGCCAGGCTTCGGATGGATTGGAGAAGTGATTTCGCCCTCCAGAAGGATGCGTTCTTTCTTTTGGTGTATATCTATCGTGGGAACCGCAGAAATAAGCGCCTGTGTGTAAGGATGGGATGGATGCTTGAACAACTCCTTGGAGGGGCTGGTCTCCACGAGCTGGCCCAGGTACATCACACATATGTCATCAGAGATATGGCGTACCACTGATAAATCATGCGTGACGAACATGTAGGTCAGGCCGATTTTATCCTGGAGATCCTGAAGCAAATTCAGGACCTGCGCCTGGATGGAAACGTCCAACGCAGAAACCGGTTCATCACAGACGATAAATTTTGGATTTAAAGCCAGGGCGCGTCCGATGCCGACCCTCTGTCTTCTGCCACCGTCCAATTCATGCGGGTATGACAAACGGAGACGCTGGTCGATGCCTACCATGGCCATCAAACGGTCGGCTTCCTCCTGCATATCCTTCCTGGTAAAGCGTCTGGAAATAACCAGGGGTTCCGTGATGGTCTGTTCCACGGTCATCCTGGGATTCAGGGAAGAGAACGGGTCCTGGAAGATGATCTTCATGTTTTCACGCAGTTTTTTCAATTTGCGTGCTTTTACCTGGGTTATATCTTCCCCTTCGAAATAAATGGATCCACCCGTGCTGTCAAGCAGGTGGATGATGACGCGCCCGAGCGTAGACTTGCCGCAGCCGGATTCCCCAACTATGCCTACCGTTTTGCCTTTTTCGATGGAAAAAGATACATCATCGACTGCATGCAGCATGCCGCGCGGGGTCTCAAAATATTTCTTCAGGTTCTTTACTTCCACCAGGACAGTCATGTCACACCTCCAGAGCGGAGACTTTGATGCAGCGGCAGAAATGCCCCGCTTCCACTTCCCTCAGCACGACCTGTTGCTGGGTGCATTCTTCCGTCGCCAGCGGACAGCGGGGATTGAAATGGCAGCCCGGCGGGAGATTGGAGGGGTCAGGCGGCAGACCAAGAATTGGACTCAGCCTTTCTTTTTCGTCATACAGGTGAGGAACCGCTCCGAATAATCCCAGGGTATAAGGATGTTTCGGATGATCAAAGATCGCATCCCGGCTGCCAAGCTCGACGATCTCGCCGGCATAAATGACCGCCAGGTCGTCGCAAACTTCCGCCACCACGCCCAGGTTGTGGGAGATCATGATCATGGAAGTATTAAAGTCCTTTTTCAGCTTGTTGATCATCTCCAGCACCTGCGCCTGGATGGTGACATCCAGGGCAGTCGTCGGTTCATCCGCAAGCAGAAGCTCCGGGCTGCAGGCCAGCGCCATGGCAATCACGACGCGCTGTTTCATGCCGCCGGAAAACTGGTGGGGGTATTCTTCAGAACGATCACCGGGGATGCCAACCCTCTCCAACATCTTGACCGCCCGCTCGTTTGCTTCCCGCCAGGGGATGTCGTTATGCATCTTGATCACTTCGGCGATCTGTTCGCCGACCTTCATGATCGGGTTCAGGGCGGTCATCGGATCCTGGAAGATCATGGACACCTTGCGCCCGCGGATCTTGCGCATTTCCTTCTCGCTGATCTTCAGTAAATCTTCACCATCCAGGATGATCTCCCCGCCCCTGATCTTTGCCGGAGGATCCGGAAGGATGCGCAGGATGGCCCTGGCGGTCGAAGTCTTGCCGGCGCCGGTCTCGCCCACCAGGCCAAAGGTTTTGCCGCGTTCCAGCTCGAAGGAGACCCCGTTGACGGCGTGGATGACCTGGCCTTCGGTCGTGTATTCGACCACCAGGTCCCTTACCGATAGAAAAGCTTTGTTTTTGCCCATCATCATCGCTCATCCATCCTTATTTCTTCAGCTTGGGATCCAGGGCGTCGCGCAGGCCGTCGCCAAACATATTCAGCGCCAGGACAGTGAGCATGATAAAGATGCCCGGGAAGGTGACCATCCAGGGACAGGTGCGGATCAAGCTGCGCCCCCCCGAGATCATCGAGCCCCATTCAGGGGTGGGAGGCTGTACACCCAGACCGATAAAACTGAGCATGGCTGCCATCATGATTACGTTGCCGATGCTCATGGTGGAAGAAACCAGCACGGGAGCAAAGCTGTTCGGAAGCACATGCCGGAGTATTATTCTGGATGTACTGGCGTTGATGGAGGTGGCGGCTTCCAGGTACTCCTGGTGCCGGACACCCAGAACCGCGGCGCGTGTCAGGCGGCAGGACATTGGAATGCCTCCGACGCTGAGTGCCAGCAAGGTGTTAAAAATACCCGGACCCAATACGACAGAGATCGTAATCACGAGCAAGATGCCGGGAATTGATTGAAGCACATCCATCAGGCGCATGACGATATCATCCACCACTCCGCCAAAATAGCCGGCGATGGCGCCGAACAGCATGCCAACCGCGGTACCAATCAGAACCGCCAGGACCCCGATGCTCAGGGAGAAGCGGCTGCCCCAAACAATGCGGCTGAAAATGTCGCGCCCCAGTTCATCCGTCCCCATAATGTGCTGCACGGAGGGTGCCTGGCGGGTGTGCGCCAGGTACTGTTTTGCAGACGGGTAGGGGGCAATCAGGGGAGCAAAAACCGCCATGAAAAGCAGCAGCACTGCCACCACAAAACCGATAACGGCAGAGGAATTCCTGGACAATCGCCTGGCAACAACCAAAAATTCGCCGCGCCTCTTGATCCTGGGAGTTTTTTCTTCAACGGCTGCCGCGTTAAGCATAATGTTTTCTCCTCTTCTGACCGGCAAAGCGCGCCTTGACCCGGGGATCGATGAAGGCATACGCCACGTCCACCAGCAGCATGATCAACGTGAAGGCAATCGCCAAAAAGATCACGGAGCTCTGGACAACATTAATGTCCCGGTTGCCAATCCCACCCACCAGATACCAGCCGACGCCGGGGATGGCAAAGATCATTTCGATCACGACCGTGCCGGCCAGCAGCATGCCCATGCCGTTCCCGATGATGGTGATGACCGGCAGCAGGGCATTCGGGAGGGCATGCCGGAGAAGAATGCGCATCTCGGACATGCCCTTGGCGCGGGCGGTGGTGATGTAGTCGGAGCGGATGACCTCCAGCAGGCTCGAGCGCGTCTGGCGGGCCTGGGTGGCGATGCCGGGAAAGGCATTGGCAATGCAGGGCAGGATATAGTATTTCAACCCACCAATTCCGTACGGGGGCAGCCAGCCCAGCTTCACCGAGAAAAAGAGTACCAACATCAAAGCCAGCCAGAAGTTTGGCATGGAGATCCCAAACATGGCAATGAACATCGAGAGGCGGTCGCCCCAGCCGTTGCGGTTGACGGCGGCGATGATCCCCAGAGGGGTGCCGATACATATCTGCATCAGCATGCAGATCACCGCGATGGTCAGCGTGCGCGGGAATCGCTGCAGCAGTTCCGAGGTGACGGGGGTGTTATAGATCCAGGACTTGCCGAAATCGAAATGCAGGATAATCCCGCCCACATATTTGCCGAGGCGGATGAGATAGGGATCGTTCAAACCCATTGCTTGCCGCTTGGCTTCAACCTGCGCGGGGGTTGGCTCCGCACCCAGAAGCAGCCGAACAGGGTCGCCTGGAATAAAATACAGGATCGTGAAGACCAGGATGGTCACCCCCAGGATCACGGGGATCATCTGGAGCAGCCTTCTGAGCACATATCTACCCATGGATCATCCTTCCTGATTTTGCAGGTCATGCTTCAAAGTAGTAACGGCTTCAGCCGTTTATTTTTTAGCCTGAATTGGCTTTTCATGCACCATAAGAGCGACTGAAGTCGCCACTACGTTTGATTCCGTGATCAAAACTGCTCTCGCCGCCTGGAGCCGCCTCGTAGGTCACGTTTGCCTGCACCGTGCTGCAGGCACAGGTGCAACGTGACCGGCAGCAGGCAGCTGCTTCGGTCACGTAAAATACGTGACCTACACGCTCTCGCCGCCTGGAGCTAAATGCGAAAAATCCATGCGGCGCTGCCATCCCCTACCATGTTGTGTAAGATCAAGCCGCGCCGCATCTTGTTCAGCTTTGCCAGTGGTCAGCAAAGCGATCCAGATAACACAATTTTACTTGGAATATTCGCAGGCACCCGGCACTACAAAGCCTCTTCCATCAAGAAAGACGCTCTTAACGGCGGAGACAGCCACGATGTTGTTGACGTAGGAGAACAACCCTTGCATGTAATCCTGTTCCTTGATGTATTGCCATGCGGCATCAACATTTGCCTCGGTGGCACCCGTAGCAGCGGCTGCATCCATGAGCGTTTGCAGTTGATCATCCTTGAACCAGTTCGAGGTTGTCCCATTGTACCGATTCTGGTCAAACATCAGCTGCCAGGGGCTGAAGACGTAATCTCCACCTGCGGCAGCATCCAGTGAAAGGTCCCACTTGGCAGGATCGGTTTTTTCTGTATTGAATACAGGAGGATCCACCTGGGCGATATTGACTTTGATGCCCAGGGCTTCCAGATCAGCCTGGATGACCTGGCACACCAGCCCCGTTGATGGTGGCTGGCTCTGGGCCAGCAACGTGACGGTCAAGCCAGCCGGTGCACCGGAGGCGGCATACAGTTCCTTCGCTTTGGCCAGATCGAACTCGTAGTAGGGTTCCGTGTCCCATTTGGTCAGGTAGCCGATGAAATTGCTGTTGCCAATGTCATGGGATGGATTACAAGCACCCGGGGAGACGGCATCACACAGTGCCTTCTTATCGATCGCATAGGAAACAGCCTGCCTCAACTCCTTGCTGGTAAATGGATGCCCCGCAGTGCCATTGAATGCCAAAACCTGGGTCAGGTTATCCATTTTCCGAAGAACGGTGAACTCTGGCTTACCGTCGAACAGGGAAACGTCGCTTCCCGGGACAGAAGTGGAAATTTCGGCGGTACCGGTCTGCAGGGCAACCGTATGCTGCGCCGGTTCCGTGATGATCTGGAAGACGGCGGTCTGAACATTGGCTTTGGCGACGATGGGGCTCTGGGTTGGATCCTTCTGCCAGTAATCGGCACGCCGTTCAAAGGTCAGGCTGGAGCCGGGAACGTAATCTGTCAGCACATATGCGGCGGTGGTAATCGGCTTGGTTGCCATCTGGTCCGGGCTGGCTTCATAGGCTTTCTGGCTGACGATCGGGGCCTCCACAAGGATTTCAATGCCGCCTCCACCGAGATCTTCCTTGGTCACAAAATCGATAACGTAGTCGCTCACGGAGGTAACCGATGCAAGATCCCCCAACGGGCGCAAATTGCCCAAAGTCATGCCTGTGTTATAAGAGTAAGCGACATCTGCAGCCGTGATGTGGTTGCCAGCGCTGTCGGTGACGTTTTCGAAGATGGTAACCCGATAGGTTTTTGCGTCGACCTTTTCATAGCTCTTGGCAATAAATGGGGTCAATTCAGGACCAACCTGATAGAACAGGTATTCATACATGGTGGTGAGAACACCAATGCGTCCCATGCTCATGGCTACCCAAGGTCCCAGGTTGGAAGGATCACCTGAAACAGCCACGACGATCTTGGGAAAGATACCCGCAGCGGCAGGGGCAGCCGTGGCAGGAGCAGCCGTTGCCGGGGCAGCCGTGGCGGGCGCGGCGGTTGCGGGGGCGGCCGTGGCTGGCGCAGCGGTGGCCGGGGCGGCCGGGGTTTTGGGTCCGCAGGCTGCCAGCATCGAGATCACCATGATGATGGAAATGACGAACATTATCTTTTTCATTATTCTATCTCCTCGAATTTTTTCAGAAAATGGGGTTGATATTTGTTTCAAGGGTTATACTTTTTTTATTTTCTTATTTTTATTCTCCTTTCGAGATTGGTTGTGACCAAAGTCTTTTCGGCGCCTGATTTCAGTACTTCTAGAGCCCGTTTCCCTTCACGCTTCATTTGTTGAAGATATAACGGACGTCATAGCCCAAGAAGGTGCCGTTGTAGTTGGACCTGCGCTTGAACTCGATCTGGTACCAGCGGAAGTCCCTTGGATCCGGAGCATCCCTGGACGCCTCGCCGCTCGGAACAATCGACTCCCCCTGGAACTGACCCGACATGATCTTGTGATCGTGGTCCAGCAACTGCTCCACCAGGGATGCATCATCCAAACCTTCGCCGTGGCCCCAGCAAATATGATCAAACTCCTTGTGGTGTTTCAGCAGCTTCTCCATGTTCAGGGCATGCTGCTCGATGGTGGGCTGCGGTTCATCCTGCTGCCAGTAGAGCATGACACCCCTGGCTACTTCATCACCGCTGAACAGGATGCGTTCCTTGCGGTCCAGGAAGGCAATACTGCCAGGGGCATGCGCAGGGATCTCAAACACTTCTAGTTCCCGGTTGCCCAAGTCGATCCTGTCGCCGTCCCCCACGATCGTGACCAAGTAATCTAATGGATAATTTAGGGAAGCCTTGCTTGGATACGGGGTCTTGGCTACCTCAAGCGCCTTGGCGCTCATAAAAGCGCGCTCGAACCAGCCATTCCCGCCGGTATGATCAAAATGGCCATGCGTGTTGGCCGCCCATGTGACAGGCTTATCGGTTAACGATTGTGCATACGCCTGGATATTCTCTATTGCATACCCGGTGTCGATGACAACACCACGCTCTTCCCCCACGGCCAGATAGGAAGTGCAGCCATAGCCCTGGATGAGCCAGGTGTTCGTGCAGAGCAGCCTGGAATGAAAAATGGTGGCAGCCATTAGTAAATGCCTCCAAAAAATAAATTGAGCATAAATCCATTATATGGTCTGGAATTTTCAAAAGCAATTCGATTCTCTTCTGGATTTATTCCTAAATGGAATTTATTAGCAGGAATAATTTCTTTTGAGAGTACTGGTGATCTCCTAAAAATTATCTTTTAGGTGCAGATAAGCCGGCTTATATGCACCCTGCCCGTGCGCAGTCAGTCCCAGAACAGCCTCTGAGCAAAATCGTACAGGCTTTTACGCCAGGTTTGCCATTCGTGGGAGGTACCCGGGAACTCAACAAAGACAGATTCGATCCCAACCGCTGCCAACTCGGCCAGGTTGGCTTTGGCCGCGTAGTAAATCCCTTCCTCAGCCGTGCCCGCACCCCACCAGAAGAGTTTACACTTTTTGTTGAAAGCGGCAGCATCGGTGAACACGCCTCCAAAGGACATCTGGACATTGAATTCCTCGGTAGACATGGGCCGCCGGCTGAAGATGCCGAGGTAGGAAAACGTGTCCAGGTTGGCCAAGCCGATATACAGGGTCTGCACACTGCCCATGGAAAGTCCCGCCATGGCGCGCTGCTCGCGGTCCGGGATGGTGCGGAAAGTGGCATCGACCATGGGGATCAACTCGTTGATGGTCACCAGTCCAATTTCAGGCGGGGGTGGCGTGGAAGGGATATGGATGGGCTGGTCAGGCGTGGGAGCCTGGCCCCAGTCCATGACAACGATCATCGGTTTGGCCTTGCCTTCGGCAATTAAATTATCCAGGATGAAGTTGGCACGCCCCTGTTCGACCCAACCGGTCTCATCTTCCCCACCGCCATGCCGCAGGATGAAGACGGAGTAACGCTGTTCAGGATTGATGTCGTAACCAGGTGGGGTATAAACAAATGCCCGTCGCCACATATTGGTTATCTTTGAAAAATACCATTGCATGCGTACCTGGCCATGCGGTACATCCTTGATATCATAGAAATCGACGCCAGGTTCCGGCACTTCCACGCCACAAGCCTGCATTTTGCCGCCATAGGACTTGCTGGAGGTATCATTGACACACACGCCATCCACCACCAGCCAGTAACCATGTAATCCGGGGACAGCTGGAGATGTCGTCACCGTCCAGATGCCATCCTGGTCCTTGGCCATGTCATAGGGTGCTTTCCCCAGGCCGTTGTAGCCGTTGTTCTCAGGTTGGCCATTGAGCGGTTCGATCTGTACGCTTTGCGCCAGGGGGGCTTTCAACCGAAAAGTAACCCGCCCATCCGGGTGGACGACCGGCGGATACTTCTCGAAGCGCATGTGCGCCTGCATGTTGGAGTCAACAGGCTTCGGATCATTTTGTGTGGGCATACTTACTCTCCTTTATCACCTGCTTAGGGCCTGCGTGCGAGCCAGACATGTTGATCAGGTGACCTGTTATTTGAAATTATCACTTGGACAGGCTGAATTTAATCATCTCAACGTACCAGCCATCCTGAACCTTAAGAAACACATTTTTCAATCCAGGGTGAATCCTTTCAAACATGGCGTTCATTGCTCTTGCATAGACTTTGTTATTCACCTCAATGACATCCAATCCCAGAGCATTGCAGGCATGGGCGATGGCATTCACAAAATCTTTGCGCTGGAATATCACTCTTTCTTCTGAATGTTCGATGATCCTGAAGTCAGCCTCTTTCGGCCCAAAGTACTTGAGATAAAGACCAAGGCCTTTTTCAACCTCTGTTCCGGCGAGTTCCAATTCAGCCCAAACCTGGTCCAGCCATCTGAGCCGCTTCTCCGTGACCGTGTCGCTCATGATTTCATAGGCCGTGTCCATCCCATAACGCTTCCCAACAGCCATGACCAGTCGGTACATGTCCACTTCATAGTCATGCATCACAGCCCTGACATCCCGGACAACCGTATCATGATATGCGTTAGCGCGTTTTTCGATGTCCCGCAGAACTCCATCTCTGCCGTCAACCTTTTGCGCCTGCCATTTTAGAGCTTCCATTCCCGTTGCTCCTTTCCGCACCAACTCATCCAATACGTTCTTGATGGGCTTCCCGGATGAATTGGGAAATCATTAAATTACGCTGTGCGAGAAAAACCCGGTCAAGCCAGCGTCAGCGACGCGCTGTTTGGCCTTCTCTTCGTTGTCCGGGAAGATACCAATGTCCTTTAATCTCTTCAGATAGTGCCCGGCATGCGCACTCACAAACGTGGTCGGACCGCCCTCGGAATTCTTGAGGAAATCCTGCGAGAAGGCGATGATGTCGCCCGTGGCGGTGCTGCGCGGCAGTTCGATCAACTCCTGGCCCACCGCACTCCGCACGGCATTGAATCCCGCCAAGATGCCGGAATTGATGCACGGTTGTATATCCACCATGTTCGCCTTGCTCCCGGCTGCAAACAGGTTGTCGCAGGGCGATACAAGCAGGGTGTTGTCGGTGAATACCAGGTCATGCCCCAGCGACCACAGGTTCTGCCCTCCCACCGGGCCTGCCACCACCACATTCTCGAACCCGGGGATGCCCCGCAGTTTTTCCAGTGTGATCGGGCTCGGTCCTGCCCCTCCCGCAAAGATCCCCCGGTCCAGCAAGCGGAAACGCCCCGTATCCGGGGATACTCTCCAGCTCGTTTCGGCATCCGCAGGGTGCCCGGTACCGTCGTTGCCATCCTGCCCACGCGTCGCCCAGCTCCACTCCGGATCCGACTCCCAGTCGATAACACCCCGCCAGGGAACAAAGATCTGATGGCTAAAGTTCAATTGATCCTGTAATTCCTGCGATAGGGAGGCTTTGTATAAATAGATCCCATTGTACTTAACCCCGGGTGTGCCGTCCTTCTGGCGCATGCTCCAGGTCTTCCCACCCGCTTTTCCAGATAGATCCAACCTGTCGCCAAATGTCGGGCACTGCATCCACGGGCACATCACGCAGCCACCCACGTTCTTGATGCAATCCTTCATCCCTCCAGCCGATCCGGATGTGTCGATAAAGGCATCCCCTTCCACCCATCCACCTTTATGAATTTTCACTCTCGTGATGTGATTGTCCTCTTTCTCGATCTCAACCACCCGGCTCCTCCACATCACTTCCACCCCCATTTTCTCCAGCAGCCTGCGTAGCGCCGGTTCCGCGGTCAGCACGTTATACACCCACGAATGCTTGGTCATCTCTTCCGAGCCCGGCAGGCTGTGCCAGGGATAATGCGATTTCCGGTAGTTATCCGTGTGCGGCAGAGTGACCTCATCGAACACTTCATTGACTTCAGGTGCGCCCATCTCCAGAATCTCAAGGTGCAGCGGATACCTGCCACCCACATCCATGCTGCCAGCGATCCGCCCGATACCCAGCAGCTGGTCCTGCCTTTCCAGCAGGGTCACTTCAGCACCCGCCTTGCGCGCCCCCACCGCCGCCGCAATCCCGGCACAGCCACCACCAATTACAACAACCTTTGTCATGGTAAAAGCCTCCTAGTTAATATTTTGTTAACTTGATTATAGGAACTGCAATTTCTAAAAGCAATTCGATTTCCGCCCGAATTTATTCCAAAGTGGAATTAATTTATGTTACCTGGGTTTCGATACAAAGACATATCCCTATCGAGGAATATATGTTCCACGGCCCTCCCAACCCGGGAAATTGTGACTGCTCTTTGATGTCTACGTCTGTCTGACAACAAAGTTCCGGAATGAATGGGCAAGAAATGCGGCACAGAAAACGTGTAGGTCACGAAGAACAAAACGTTTTGCGCAGGATTGTCTGCCATCTCACCCACGAACTTTTACAGGGCGACAATTACGTCTTCGGGCAACGAGGTCAATCAATTGAAACAAAGGCAACTTTGCAGCATTTTCTAGCAATAATATTCGGGCGCGCAGCATTCCTTTTTTTGTATGTTGTGTATCCCTGCCAAGCAATTCGATTCCAAAACCAAATTATTCTAAAATGGAATATAATAAAAAGACAGGCGAGATCCATGGAAATCAATTACTTGAAAGAATTTATTGTTCTTGCGCAAACCGGCAATTTTCTGGAGGCCGCAGACATCCTCTATTCCTCACAGTCAACCCTGTCGAAGCACATCAAAAGCATGGAATTGGAACTGGGTGCGTCCCTGTTCGAACGTACCACGCGCAAGGTTAGCATCAGCAGATTCGGCCAGTTATTGCTGCCCTATGCAAAGCAGATCGTAGAGCTTCAAGATAAATACACTGCTGGCATGCAAAGCCGCCTTGAGGCTGACCGCGAAATCCTGACTGTGGGTTCCATCCATTCTTTGGCACAATACAATATCTCCGAAATTTTTGCCTGTTTCAAGAAAAGCCGTCCACAATCTACAATCAATGTGGTCCAAGGCGGTTCAGAGGAAATGAAGGGAATGCTCCGTCAAAGAAAATGTGAGCTTGCTTTTATTCGTTTTTCTGATGAAGTGGATGATGACCTTGTTAAAATACCATATGCGGTCGACACCATGGTCGCCGTGCTCCCGGTCAACCACCCCTTGGCCAGTCGGAAAACAATACCATTACGCATGCTGGCGAATGAGGATATTCTTTTGACAGCAAAACAGACGATGCTGTACAGGCTTAGCATCAGTGCTTGTGAACAAAGTGGATTTACACCGAAAGTGGCTTACACAGATCACAATCTGGGCGATATTTGCGAATTGGTCGCCAAGGGAACGGGAGTTGCCCTGCTGATGAAACAATTGGCACTTTACGTCTCAAATCCAAAAATTGCCATCGTGGATATCTCTCCAAGCGTATCCACACAGATTAATCTATGCTATCTGAAAGGTGTGGAATTATCAGATGCGGCAAAGCACTTTTTATTATGTGCAGAATCTCGTTAGCAAACAAAACTGACATTCTTCGAATTGGGGTATCAGTTTCCGTAGATCATTTGGGGGCCTCTCCTTCTTTATTAGGATTATCCACCCGAGAAATTGCTGCACGTTATTCTATTTCTGCAAACACTGTCAAAACTCACATTGAAAACATATTCCGCAAGCTGGAAGTGAGCAGCCGCACACAAGCAATTGCACAAGCGCAAATACTCAATTTGCTCTAGGAGACGAGGCTATTATTGACCGATATGGTATATTTGCTCCCAAGTAAAGCAGGATAAATATTTGAAACTTGACATGGAATAAAACAAGTGATATCCTATCTGATGAAACTAAATTTCATTAGATGAAACAAAGAACCCCGTGTGTGCATTCTTTCCTAACAATCCTGTTCCGGTAAATAAGAGAGTCAACAAAATCAGCCATGATGGTTAAATACCATGCCGCTCACTACCTATCGCATCCCCTATAGCAAGTCGAGCATTGATTTCAGCCTGCCCGCCAGCATGCAAGCCACTCTGGCTGTTTCGCAACCGGCTGAACCGATCAAAGATGTATCCGCTGCAATCCAGGCAGCGCTCGCCCACCCGATAGGTTCAAAACCCCTGCACGAGCTTGCCAGCGCAGGGCAGCGAATCTGCATTGTGTTTACCGATGTTACGCGTGCCAGTCCCGACGCTTTGCTGGTACCTGCCCTGTTGGCTGAGCTGGAAAAAGCCGGGGTCCACGACGAAGAAATCACCCTGCTGTGCGGTATTGGCATGCACCGCCCATCGACCCACGCGGAAAAAATCCAGAAATTGGGATCCGGCGTCGTTGAGCGGTACCAAGTCATTGACAACGAACCCCAGAACCCGGCCGCTCTTGTGGACCTGGGTGTAACTCCAGGCGGTGTGCCCATCTTGCTCCACCGCGCTGTCGTTGAAGCCGACCTGCTGATCGCCACCGGCATCGTAGAGCCGCACCAGTATGCCGGTTACTCCGGCGGGCGCAAGACCGTGGCAGTGGGCGCGGCCGGCGAGGCTTTGATTGCCCATACACATGGCCCGGCGTTCGTTGACCATCCCGGCACGCGCCTGGGGCGCGTGGAAGGCAACCCCTTTCACGAAGCAATAAGTGAAGCCGCCCGGCGCGCCGGGCTGCGCTTCATCCTGAATGTTGTCCTGGACGATGATAAACGCCTGCTGCGCGTGGCTGCCGGGGATCCGGAAAAGGCCTTTCGCGACCTGGTCGGTTTTGCGCGCTCCGTGTACGAGGTACCGATCCCCTACCAATATGATATTGCCATTGGAGGGGTCGGTTATCCCAAGGACTGCAATCTATACCAGGCCAGCCGCGCCCCATCCTATCTTTTCTTTGCCCCAAAATCTGTCATCCGTCCGGGCGGTATCTTCATCATCCCGGCACGCTGCGAGGAAGGTGCCGGCGCGGGTGCGGGGGAACAGCGTTTCTTGGCTGCCATGCGGGATGCGCCCAGTGTGCAGTTCATCCTGGAAGATGCCCGGCGCAATGGTTACCCGCCCGGGCAGCAGCGTGCCTTTGTGATGGCCAAGGTGTTGGAGCAGGTCAAAGTTATTATCGTCGGCAGCGAATGCCCGGACTTGGTGGCTGGGTGTAAAATGATCCCGGCAACCACCATGGATGATGCATTGAGTTTCGCCGTCAAAGATCTGGGACCTTCCTGCCGGGTTTTAGTCGTACCGCATGCCATGCTCACCCTGCCTGTCATCCAGGAAGAAGCGGTTGAATAAGCGATGAAGCGGATGAAGGCATTTCAGGTGGTCCAACCGCGAACATTTAAGCTTGTAGAAGTGCCCACCCCGGACCTGGGGACCGTTGGTTCCGACCATATCCTGGTCCAGCCCGAGTGGGTCTCGCTATGCGGGAGTGACATCCCGTTCTTTACTGGCAGCAAGCGCCATCGTTCCTATCCCCTGCCCGCTGGTGCGCCCATCCATGAATGTGTCGGGAAGGTGATCAAAAGCACGTCTACCCTATTCAACCCTGGCGAACGGGTTGTTGCCATCCCGGAGGGAGACCAGGGGCTGGCCGAATTCTTTGTCGCCAGATCTGCCAAGGCAGTGAAATTGCCGGATGGTCTGCATGACCAGGGGACAGGTTGTTTGATCCAACCCCTCTCCACTGTGATCAACGCCGTGGACCGTTTGGAAAATGTTGATCAAAAATCAATCGCCATCGTTGGACTGGGTTCCATCGGCTTATTCTTCTGCTGGCTGCTCAAACAGCGCGGCGCCGCACGCATAACAGGCATCGATCCATTGGAAGGACGCTGCCGCACCGCCGAGTCGTTGGGCGCAACGCAGACCGTTTCACAACGCAGCATCGAGGTTCTGCATGCTGCCCGTGAAGGGAAAGCTGCGTGGGATCCGCCTGATATTTGCATTGAAGCGGTGGGTCACCAGATGGACACGCTCAATGACTGCTTGGAATTGGTCCGGCAGCGCGGCACTGTGCTCGCCTTTGGTGTTCCAGACCATCCGGTCTACGCCATTGAATATGAAACTTTTTTTCGAAAGAATGCACATCTCGTAGCCGTCGTCACGCCGAAATGGAGCGAATACCTGGTCAAGGCCCGTGATCTGTTCCTGGAAAACCGGAACGAACTGGAGAGCCTGGTCACGCACCGGTACCCGATCCAGGAGGCAGCCAAGCCTTTCAACCTCTATGAACGTCACGAAGATGGAATTATCAAGGCATTGATGGACACTTCTTATTGGTAAAGCAGGAAAAAATGAATTCTATGGATACCCTGGAAAAGCCATCGGAAAATGAATATTTAAACTGCATCCGCTGCGGATTATGCCTGGCAGTCTGTCCCACCTATCGTGAGAATCTCAGTGAGGCAGCTTCACCGCGCGGACGGGTGGCACTGGCGCGCAAAGGATTGGAAGGAGAACTTAAGCTCAGTCCCAACCTGATGGAGCAGATGTATGCATGCCTGGACTGCATGGCATGCGACGAACTCTGCCCGGTGGGCATCAAACCTGCCGAGTTGGTCCTTGCCATGCGCGACATCCAGGAACAGACACAACCTGCCGGGTGGAAGGAAGTTCTTTTCCATAAATTGCTGCCTCATCCAGGCCGGCTGGAAGCCGCTACCCTGCCCCTGCGCAACTATGAACGTTCCGGATTGCGCAGGCTCGTCACCCGGCTGAGGCTGAACCGCCTGCTGCCCGGACAGATGCGCGACCTGGAGGCCATGCTGCCAGATCTCCCGCAGCGGCCGCTTCGAAGGACCCTGCCGGAAGTCACAACGGCACCTGGGAAGGAGAAATACCGGGTCGGCTTCTTCCTGGGCTGCGCCCAAAGCCTGCTCTTTGCAGAAGAGAGTGCCGCCACGGTACGCGTTCTGAGGCGCAATGCCTGCACTGTTATCACTCCCAAGGATGTGGTGTGCTGCGGTATGCCTGCTCGCGGCTATGGCCGGCTGGACCTGGTGCGGTCACAGGCAAAACATAACATCCATGTTTTTGAAAAGACCGGCGTGGAGACCATTGTTACCGACTGTGCCACCTGTGGATCCACGTTGAAGGATTACGGGAAGCTGCTCGAGGCAGAACCAAACTGGGCAGAGCGGGCTGCAGCATTCAGTGCCCGTGTCCGGGATGTGAGCGAGTTCCTGATGGAGATCCCGCTCGAAAAACCACACGGGCGCGTGGAGGCACGTGTAACTTACCATGATCCCTGCCATCTGCGCCGGGCACAAAAAGTCTGGAAACAACCACGCAGCCTGTTGGGGCTGATTGACGGCCTGGATTTCGTTGAGCTTCCCGAGGCCGACTGGTGCTGCGGCTCTGCCGGCAGCCAGCTCATTTCGCATTATGAATCTTCCCTGAAGGTCATGGACCGTAAAATGGAAAATCTCGCCAGTACCGGGGCCCGGGTGGTCGCATCGGGCTGCCCGGCCTGCCAGATGCAGTTGAACACTGCCATCCGGCGCCGTGGATTGGACATACGTGTTGTCCACCCGGTTACATTACTGGACGAAGCCTATGAGGCGGAAAATGGACAGTCAACTGATTGACAAGCTTGTGAAAACATTGGGCAAGGCTAATGTACTGCATACGCCGGAAGATCTGGCCGTCTACAGTTACGATGGCACCTTTGCAGAAGGCCGACCTGATGTTGTCCTGCTGCCGGAAACAACCGAACAGGTCAGCCAGGTGGTCCAACTGGCCGCGGATACGCATACACCCATCGTGCCGCGCGGCATGGGTTCCGGCCTGGCGGCAGGGTCCGTGCCGATGCCAGCCGGCGGGATCGTGTTGTGCCTGACCCGCATGAATCATATCCTTGAGATTGACCGCGAGAATGCCACCGCGCGGGCCGAAGCAGGCGTGATCACGGCAGATCTGCAAACCGCCGTGGAAAAACTAAATCTCTTCTACCCTCCGGATCCATCCAGCCTGCGCCATTCCACCATCGGTGGCAACGTGGCCTGTAATGCCGGAGGGCCACGCTGCCTGAAATACGGTGTGACCGGCGACTACGTTCTCGGTCTGACGGTGGTGCTGGCAGACGGACGGATACTGCATACCGGTCAGAAGACCATCAAAGATGTCACCGGCTACGATCTGAATGGGCTCTTCACCGGTTCGGAAGGGACCCTCGGCCTGGTGACCGAAGTGCTGCTGCGCCTGATCGCCAAACCTCGTTTTGCCCGCACTATTCTGGCTGAATATGATTCCCTGGAGGATGCCTCGCGTACGGTCAATGCCATCCTGACCGCCGGCATCGTCCCTGCCTCCCTGGAATTAATGGACCAGACCGCCATAGCCTGCATTGAAAAGGCCATGCACATGGGTCTGCAAACGGATGTGGCGGCTTCCTTGATCATCGAAACTGATGGCGCGGATGAACAAAGCGTTATGCGGGAGATCGAGGCGGCTGCCAGGATCTGCCAGGAAAATGGGGCGCGTTCCGTGAAAATGGCGAAGGATGAAACCGAGCGCAATACCCTGTGGAAGGCACGGCGATCCATATCGCCCGCGCTGGCCCAACTGGCTCCGAATAAACTGGGCGAAGATATCACTGTGCCCCGCAGCGCCATTCCCGAGGTGGTCCAGCGGCTGCGTGCCATCAGCGCAAGCCACGGACTACCCATCGTAATTTTTGGCCATGCCGGGGACGGGAATTTACATCCCAATATCCTGTTCGATAAACGCCAACCTGAACAGTGGGAAAAAGCCGAGAAAATGGTCGGCGAGATCTTTGCCGCCTCCCTTGCGGTGGGAGGCACACTTTCAGGAGAGCACGGCGTGGGCGTTCTAAAACGCCCCTACCTTGAAAAAGCACTGGGAACGCTGTCGATCGAGATCCAGCGGAAGATCAAGCTGGCCCTCGACCCGTTGAATATCCTCAACCCTGGAAAGATATTTCCGGATAATCGCTCATAAAAGGAGAGTGGAGATGTCAGAAGTAAGTGTCTTCGTTCCGGTTAATAAATTAGTGGAATTCATGGTCCTTGTTCTCCAAAAAATGGGCGTGCCTGCCGAAGATGCCAACATCATCGCCGATGTCCTGATCACATCCGACTATTGGGGCGTCCGTTCGCACGGCGTGGCGCACCTGAAGATGTATTACGAACGCATGCAGGCCGGGCTGCAACTGCCTGTAACAGACTGGTCCGTGGTCAAGGACACTCCCACCACAGCAGTCATCGATGGCGGCAACGGGATGGGCATGGTTGTGGGATACCATGCCATGCAACTTGCCATTCGGAAGGCACAGGAATTTGGGCTGGGTGCCGTAGCGGTTCGAAATTCCAGTCACTACGGTGTGGCCGGTTATTATCCTCTTATGGCAGTCAGGGAAGGCATGGTCGGCTTCAGTGTCACCAATGGGCACCCATCCACCGTGCCGACCTTTGGCGTCAAACCCATGCTGGGGACCAACCCGATTGCCATCGCCGCACCCACCGATGAGGAGTTCCCCTTCATGTACGACGCGGCTACATCCATCATCCCGCGCGGCAAGATTGAAGTCGCGGCGCGCGCCAGCAAGCCCATACCCGCCGGATGGGTTGTCGGTCAGGATGGAAATTCTGTCACGGAGACGGGAAATTTAATCAGGCAAATGAATGAAGGCACAGCCGCCCTGCTGCCCCTGGGTGGGATTGGCGAAATCCTTGGCGGCCATAAAGGCTATGATCTATCCACCATGGTTGAGATCTTCTCGGCCGCCTTTCAAAATGGAACATACTTGTGGGGCCTCACCGACACGGACGCAGAAGGCAAGCCGCAGTTCCTGCGCATCGGCCATTTCTTCCTGGCATTTGACGTGGAGCACTTTATTCCCCTGAACGATTTCAAGAAAATCACCGGGAATATCATGCGTGAGCTGCGCGGTTCTCCCGTGGCACCCGGCCAGGAACGCATCTACACGGCTGGGGAAAAAGAGTACTACAACACTCAAAAAGTGAGGCAGCAAGGCGTTGAGATGCCCCCTGGTCTGCAAAAGGCATTGAAAGCGCTGCAGCAGGAATTGAACATCAAAGAATCAAACCTGGGATTTTAAGCCCAGTGAAAGTAAAAGGTGTCCCGAAAACCCGGGACACCTTTTTAATGTAACATACATGGAAATATCTACGTATTACAACCCAATCGGCGGGATATTGACCGGGCCGTCTCTTTAAGCGCCTGGGCAATCAGCGGGATGCGTTCCAACGTCATCCGGCTGGTTGGCCCGGGCATGCTCACGGAAGCAGCGATTTCCCCGCGCCGGTTGCAAATGGGCGCCGAGACCGCCCGGATGCCCTCTTCAAGTTCTTCGTCATCCAGCGCGTAGCCTTTTTCCCGGATTTCATCAAGCTGCAGACGAAGTTTTTCGGCGGAAGTGATGGTCTTTCCCGTTTGGGTAATGAGCGGATGCTCAAGATAGGCATTCAACGCATCGGGGGAAAGATTGGCCAGGAATAATTTGCCGCTGGCGGTGCAATAAGCCGGCAGGTGCTGCCCCACCGCTGCTGCAACTGTCAAAGCATGCGGGCCAGGTACATATTCGATATAAAAAACTTCTCCCCGGTCAAAGATGCTTAGATCGCAAGCCTCTTCCATCTGCCGGCTCAACTGCAGCATATACGGCAGGGCTTCCCGGCGCAGGTCCATGCGGCGGATGGCCTTAAAACCCAGGTCGGTCAGACGCAACCCCAGCCGGTATTTCTGGGCATCCGTACGTTCGAGGTAGCCATAATTCACCAGCGTGGTAACCAGCCGATGGGTGGTGGCTTTATGCAAGTCCACTTCCTGGGCTATCTCCGAAAGCCCTCTTTCGGTGTGCTGGTCATCAAAACTGCTCAAGATCTGCAGTGCTCTTTCCACCGCACGAACATTGTAATCGGTTGGATCTTTCATGGCAAAGCCGTTCTCCCCTGCGGATTATAAACCCGCGGACAGGCACAGGCGGATCCATTTTGCAGGCACACGGAGTCCATACTTTGAGAAGCCCGCCTTCCGCCCAGAACCTGTTTCACCTTAAATGCCCAACCTTAAAAAAAGCCGGGCTTATGGAACTTTCTTGACTTGCTCCCCTTCTTCCACATAGATAATGGCATCGGAGGGGCAGTTGAGTTTACAGGTACCGCATTCTATACAAACTGTCACGTCAATTATGGACTGTGTATCCCCTTCGGTGATGGCATTGCTTTCACAGCCAGATACACAGGCTCCGCATAGGATGCAATTTTCAGTCACAACATAAGGCATAGGGATCTCGTTTTCCTTTTCTACGAATAAAGAGGCTATATTCTAGCCCATATACATGTGCTGGGGGTCGATAACCTCCCGGATCAGGCGGAGTTGTTCCCCAGTAGGCGGTTCGGTAAAGGGCAAGCCCTGTGGGACAACCGGGGCAAAACCCATTGTCCCGAGGACATCTTCCAGCGTGTTGCCCGGGTGAATGGAAATTAACATCATTTGTTTTGTTTCGGGGTGGAAGCCAAAAATAGCCTTGTCCGTAATCACCCGGCTGGGTCCTCCGCCCAAGCCGGCCTGGCTGCGGCTGTCAGAGCCGGTGATATAGCCCGGGCTGGTGATGAAGGAAATGTTCTTTTTCAGCTTGCGCGCTTCATGGCGCATGATGATGATGGTACGCCCGGCACAGGAGGCGATATCATTGGCGCCGCCACTCCCGATCATGTGCCGGAACTGGCCTTTCGGGTCCCCGACGATGGAAGTGTTCAGGTTGCCGTACTGGTCGACTTCAAGGCCGCCCAGGAAACCCACATCCACACGGCCCCTGTGCAGAACCGCTCCAAGAATATCCACAAAGCTGCTGAGCACATTGGCCCGGTACCAGACGCGCGGATCAGCCAAGCCCACGCCACAATCCACAGGCTGCGGGTCGATCACCCCGAGTTCGAAAAGCATGGTCATGTTGGGCGCATGAGTCTGCTTGGCCAGGAAAGAGGCCACCATCGGGAGGCCCAATCCAACCGCGACCACCTGGCGGTCCTGCAACTCACGCGCACCGGCAACGGCCATCAGCTCGGAGGGGGTATAGTCCAAGTTCATGGCGCCTCCTAATATCCCAGTACCGGGTCAGCCTTCAGGCTGTTCAAATTCGACACGCCACCAACGCTCTCAAGATAACCAGCATGGTCCTTCACACCAAAGACATACCGTTCAAGATAAGCCTGAAAATCTTCGGGGGTGTGGGTGGCGTCCACATACTGCTGGATGTGGACGGAATCATAATCGTGGACGCGATAAACGGAAGTCGGGTGGGCACCAAAAGGCAGTTCAACCACGTGGGAAACCAACAGACCAGGGATGAACGTCCGCTCCGGGTTCTGGCGGATGATATCGCCGGATACAACTTCTTCTGCAATCACGATGGTGCGCTGGCTGGCACGGGCCTGCTCGGGGTTATCCCAGCGCGGTCCCATGATCCAGGCATTGCCTTCCGCGTCCGCCGTCTGGACCTGTACGACCGCCACATCCGGGCGGAGAGGCCTGAGAACGGGCCATTCCTCGCCGGTAAAAGGATCGGTGATAACTGCCAGGTCTGACCCCGTCCGTTGCTTGAGGCGGGCCATCAGATCCGAGCCGCGCAGGGAACGTATTGGCATGAAGGGCAGCCCAAGCGAACCGGCCAGGTAGCGGAAAGCCACAGAAAGACTGCTGTACTCTTCGACCTCCAGGGTGCCCTTCTCAATGCCACGGTTCACGCAGGCCAACCGGCCGAATTTATCCAGCGAGCCGCCGCCATAGATGAAGCGATCCACAGCGCCGGCACCCACAAGGATATCGGCATCCATGGCGCCCACGCATTGGGAGATGGTCAGGCCCTTGATCCCCTGGCGGATTACCTCCCGGGCAAATGCCATGGCACAGCGTGTGATGGCAAAGCCGGACAGGGCCAGGTGTGACCCGGACGGGATGGAAGCCACCGCTTCCTGTAAGGTGGTCAGCTTGCCCATGACATGTTCCTAGCCAATCTTGGGGCGCTGGTCGAACATAACAAGCAGGAGCTGGCAGGCTCCCCCTTCAACCTTGATCTCGGCCAGTTCTACAGGCCGATCCAGTTTCTCTTCAATGGCGAGCACGATCAGATTGGCCGGCATGCAGGTGAAGGGTTCAATACCCACGCCAACCATCCTGTCTTCAATTTTCCGGTGTACACAACCTTCAATGCTGAGGCGAATCATGCGCCCATCCTGGTTATAGGAGACCTGGCCAACAATCCCTTCTCCCTGGAGGATACCCTGGATGGTATGAAGGATATGATCAAGCCCGGAGGATTGGAGCAGGGGCAGGCACTTGTTCGTAAAATATTCGCGCCCAATCGTTGTCATCCGAAAACGTGCGCCCTTACCGCGTTCGTCCCAAAACGCTTTCTCCATCTCGAATAAAAGGTCATTGGCGTAACCCAGAGGAATAGTTTTGTCGCTCATGCCTGCTCCTTTACCTGCTCCTTATAATAGGGCTGACCCCATTTTTCAGTAAAGACCAGTTCATTGATCGGGAGCCGGGGGCGCTGGCGGTGCGGGCGCGTCGGGTGACCAACGGAGAGCACGCTGACGGCTTTGAACTCTTCCGGGATCCCAAGCAAAGCCTTCATGCGTTCTTCATCGCGGATATCGATGCAGGGCGCAATGACCCAGCATGCACCCAGGCCCAGCGCGGTCACCATCAGCAGGATGTTCTCGATGGCAGCAGAGGTGTCATAGGGCATGTCCCAGACATCCTTTTTGCCACAGACAATGATATTGACGGGAGCATCCGCCATGAACGCAGAAACCTGCCCGGAAGTCAGCTTCTCAAAAGCAGCTTTCCGCTTGGCTTCGTCCTGCAGGTTGGTGAAACGCTCCTGCATTTTCTTGGTGACAAACTCGGCAGTAAAACGCCGACCACTCCCCCCACCTGCGACGGCCCCCATCTTTTTCCGCATGCCTTCATCCTTAACCACAATAAAACGCCAGGGTTGCGCATTTTCCCCGGAAGGAGCCTGCCGCGCTGCCTCCAGGAGCAGATCCAGGTCCCTGTCAGAAACCGGTTCAGGTGTGAATTCCCGGATGCTGCGGCGGTCCTGGATGACTTTCATGGTGGCATCAACCAGTGTGAATGTTTCTTCCATCCTACAACCTCCTTGTTTGAACCTGAATTATTGTATTATTAGGCGATATCAAGTTTTATCTAGCGGAACATGGATAGTAAACCATATTTCCATGTACTTGTCAATAATTTTGCATCAATCCATTGATAAAGAAACACCGGGTCCGATTGGACCCGGTGTGAGTGGTATGTATTTGTATTAGACAGGTCTGACGTTGGTCGCCTGCAGACCCTTGGGGCCCTGCTCGACCGAGAACTCAACCTTCTGATTCTCCTCCAGGCGTTTATAGCCTTCCATCTCAATGGCTGAGAAATGGACAAATACGTCCTCGCCACCCTCGCGGCCGATAAAGCCGAAGCCCTTGGTGGCATTGAACCATTTGACGGTACCAACAAAACGTTCTTCTGACATTTTTCTTTCTCCTGCATGAATTTTTTGCACAACCCCTGCCGTGCAAAGTACAGCTGAGCGTGCGGGCGCAAGATTATCACGGATAGAGACAGGTGTCAAGGAAAGTGCATGAGCTTCAGACAATCCGGTAATGCACGCAGTTCATGGATGGTGCGCTGCAAATCATTTTCCCGGACTTTCAGGGAATGCTCATTGAACCATATGGCACGCATCCCACAGGCATTTGCACCCATTACGTCCGCTTCGTAATTATCACCGACCATGCAGATCAAGCAGGGGGGTAGCTTCAAATCATCGTCGAGGTCCACCCGCCGCAAAGCGGCCCGGATATCCGCCTCCGTGGAGTCGTTGGCATTGGTGGCAAGCGCCAGGGTCCAATGAGGGCGGAGGACTGCAAGCGTTTCGGCTGCGCCAGGTACGGCTTGCACGCGCGGCCAATCCTTCATCGGACCGTTGAACTCATTAAAGTCACGCATGAGGGTGTCGCCCCAATCGAACAGGAGACAGCCTGGTGGATGTCGCCGCATGGCTTACCGTCTGCATCCGTTCCAGCGGTGCACTGTCCTACGTTAGGTGCATGGCTGGCGTGCGTCTCTGGACGGATGAAAGGCGGCTCGACCGCCGGGCTGGTCAGGACGGCGTAGGAGTCTGCCCAGCCCTCCAGGTAGATCAGGCCGATGGCCATGTCGAGTTCCCGGGCCAAATCCTAAAAGGAGGTCACGAAACCGCTATGCGGGTCAACGGCGTGGCGCTGCCAGGAGGCGACCTGGGCGGGTTGGGATGGATCCGGCAGCTGGTAGCCAATGTTCCACATCTCGGGGAACAGGGCAATATAATATCCGCTCCGGCCTGCCGAGCCTGGATGCAGAACTGCACACCTTTCGCCTGGTTGGCATGCTGGTCATAGGCCGAGGCGCAAAGTTGAAGCAGGGCAACTTTCAGTATGCTCATACGAGGATCCTTTACTTATTCTCCGACCATCTGCACCACCAACTCCCGGTGACGTGGGCGGATGTCGAAATCCACGTAGATGACCTGCTGCCAGGTGCCCAGTGTGAGGCTCTTCTCCACGAAGGGGATGGTCAGCGATGGACCCAGCAGGGAGGCACGCATGTGCGAGTGACCATTGCCATCGTCCCAGGTGGCGTTATGAGCATAATCCCGATTGGAGGGCACCAGCTCCTCGAACATGCGCTTCAAGTCGGCAAGCGCGCCAGGTTCGTACTCGATGGTGGTCAGCCCACTGGTGGAGGAGGGGCAGAAGACCGTCACGGTGCCGTTGCGGAGCCCGGATTGTTCGACCAGGCGGATGCAGTTCACGCGTGAGGTCCTGGATATCGAGTGTGGCCGTGCGTACTGAGGGAAATGGTTGCGGTTTTGACTGGCATGATAAATTTCTCCACTAACCCCATGTCCGGGGGCAAGCGAACACGAAGAACACGAAAAATAAATCGACGAACCAGGCGTTTCCATTCCAGCTTTGGAAGTCACCGAAGTCGGAGACTTCGGACTCCGTTCCACCAACTCAGACAGCTTTCGGGTCTTTCCCGCGGTGGATGGACTTTTTTCCAAACCTGGCTTGCAGGTCATCCAGGGTTTGCTGGAGCTTGCGGGAGCGCTCGCTGCGGGCGCCCCACAGCTCCAACTGGCGCAAGGGTTCGCCCAGGCCACTGATACCAACGCCAATCAAGCGCACGGCTTTGCCTTTTGCCGCGTACCTTGCCCAGCAGGTTCAGTGCGGTGGCATAGATCTGCTCGTCCTGGTCGGTCGGCTGCGGCAGGGTAAGCTGGCGCGTCAGGGTGGTGAAATCCGGCCAGCGCAGCTTGAGCCTGACCGTCGTCCCGGCAAGCCCCTTCTTGCGGAGATGGCGACCGACGTCCGCCGAGAGTTCACGCAATGTGTCCGCCAAGGCCTTGTCATCGCTTACGTCGCGGGCGAAGGTAGTCTCCTGGCTGATGGATTTCCTCTCGTGGCTGGTCACCACCGGGCTTTCATCCTCCCCACGCGCACGCCGGGCCAGGTCACGCCCATTCTCTCCGAAACGCCGCGCCAGGTCTGCGGCGGGATGGCGCGCAATATCGCCAATCGTTTTGATGCCCAGGCCAGCCAGTCTGTCAGCGGTCTTGGGCCCCACGCCCCAGAGCATCTCAGCAGGCAGCGGATCAAGGAAGGCGGCTTCCGTGCCTGGCGCGACAAGCGTGATGGCGTTGGGCGGCTGGCCTTTTTGGGCAGTCTTCTTCCCCACCTCAGTGGCGATCTTGGCAACCAGCTTGTTGGCGGCTACGCCGACCGAGCACGGCAGGCCCAGCTCCTCATTGACACGCTTTTGCAGGCGGCGGGCGACCGTCCCGGGGTCCTCCCGCAGGTCGCTGATATCCACGAAAGCCTCATCGATGGAGATTTGTTCCACCAGCGGCGAGAGGTTCGCCAGGCGTTGCATGACCAGATCAGACATCTCGCCGTAATTGCCCCGATGATGCGAGATGACCAGCAGGCCCGGGCAGAGGCGGAGCGCCCGACTGGTCGGCATGGCCGAGCGTACCCCAAAACGGCGGGCGGCGTAGGAGCAGGATGCAACCACGCCGCGCTCTTCAGGCAGACCGCCAACCGCAAAAGGCTTGCCGCGCAGACTCGGGTCGCGCAGTTCTTCGACAGCACAGAAGAAGGCGTCCAGGTCGAGGTGGAGAATGGTGCGGGGCATGGCATTATTATAGTCAGATTGTCGGATAGACTGATAGTCCAATAGCCGGGTTGTTGGGCAGTTTCTTTGGTTTGTAGCTGGGCAGGTGGATAGTCAGGTGGTTGAGTGGTCAGATTATCTGAGGGCCGGATAGTCTCCACTGGGATATTGGTTCATCGGGAAAAAACAAATATTCCGGTGGCAGGAGACTGAAAACAACAAGAATCAATGCTGGTGCGACATTAGGAATAAAAGTAACTTTATTTGAATTTTCCGCGGAACGAATAGGGGAAGAAGAGAGAAGAAAATAGAGAAAGGTAAGTTGGGAATAGACAGGGTGGAGGATGACATTGGCAGGCTACCTGAATAATTATAGAAACACAGAAAGACCATAGGCCTTCCCGTGCTTGGGATTATTTTAGAACATTTGTTCAGATTTGTCAATGGCGGTTCCAGACTTCCCACGCTTTTCACAAAGTAGGAAAATGGGCTGAAATCAGTGCATCCAGGGCATCCTTGGGGTGGGCATCGAAATAACGGCGTGCACTGGCGAGATTGGAAAAACCATTGGAAAGGCATAATCTGATTATCAGGTTATTCAAGTTGGCCATGTTATAAGCTGCATTTTTGTGCTTGAACCGGGTAGCATCTTCCCACAAGGTTCGTCTATTATGACGAGTTCAATGGGAAGCTGTAATGTGTTTTTTCGACCGATTTCAGCGGCCACTGCGGCGGAGGTTGTTGGTGGTGCCAAACCGTGGACAGCATCGGCGCGAACCAGGCGCATGTGGGCATCACCATGGCGATGGACCAGCAAGGCCAGCCGATCATCGCTTACGAGGACAGTTCAGACGCCTTGGGAGCCGCTGAAAACCGCCCATCCCATCTCCGCCATGAACCTAGCCTGGGCCAACTGTGGAGAGACTCCCCCCTTAACCTCTGGCACTGCAGCATCCTTGATTCGGCCGCCTGCGGGCACGGGGAGGTGAATGTGGCGGACTATACCGCGGTGGCGGTGGGCAAGAGCGGCCAGGCGACCATCGTGTATTATGAAATGGACAGCTACAACAGCAAGAACAACATGAAGTGTGCCGTCCAGAGATTTCAAACCCTGGTGCCGCTCGTGAAGAAATAAATGAACCCAATATGCTCCAGGCCGGTCAGCCGCACACCCGCAGGGTGACATCGTCCACCCGGAAGGTGGTGGGCAGGCTGCCATCGGTCTGGACCAGGAAGGACACCAGGATGCGCTGGCCGGCGTAGGCAGTCAGGTCCACGGTGTCCTGCCGCCAGGCATTCAGCATCCCCTCGGCCCGCAGGGTCAGAAACCTGGTTTCATCGCCCGCCTCGCTTTCGATCCGCACAAGCAAAATGTCATTAGGCTGGGCGCTGGCGACCTCCGCCTTCCACCAGAACTGCCAGACCACGGGGTCCGTCCCCGCCGGCAGGACGACCCACTGATTCAGCTCGCCGGAGGCGTTGTTCTTTCCACCCAGCCACCCGCCGTAGGCGCTCTCCCGCCCCGGACCCAGCCCGACATCCCCGACCTTGACCCAGGGCGGGAGGGCGCCGGTCTGAAAGTCGCCATTGCCAAGCCGTTCGGCGCAGTTGGCCGGCCAAGGTTTCATCAGGAGGGGCAGGTAGCTCTCTCCGCCCACGATCCGAGTGGGTGTTGGGGTGCTTGTGGAAGTGTGGGGTCGCGTGGGCGTCCGGGTAGTCGTGAGCGTGAAGGTCGGCGAGAGGGTGCCGGTCGGGCTGTTGGTAGGGGTCAGCGTTTTGGAAGGAGTGCGCGTCCGCGTGGGCGTGAGGGTCGTGGTAGAGGTGCGGGTGGAGGTGCGCGTGGGGGTCAAGGTGTTGGTGCTGGTCGGCGTGGGCAGGTGGTAGGTGATCACCAGCGCAGGATCCAGGTCCGTGCCGTAATATTCCCGGCTGTTGAAGGCGATGCTGTAGTCAAGACCCACCGTCCAGGGGGCGCTTACCTTGACGCCGTAATTGTGGACCGGATCGCTCTGCCAGGCCTGGGCGAAACTGGTGATGTACCAGGTGGTGGGATTCTCCGGTAAGCAGTCCACCTGGTTGTTCACGCCGACTGTCCCCCAGGTAGGGCGCATGTTGTAGGTGACGGTGCTTTCGTACCAGTCGCTGGTGACATAGAACGATCCCATCGTGACCGGGTACGTTCCGGGCTTGGTGCACGAATTCGGATGGAGCTGCAGGGCGGCGCTGTCGATAACGGCATTCGCGGGCAAGCCGGTCAGGTCGAAGCGGACCAGGAACAGGCGCACGTAGGTAAGAGCGCCGCCGCTTGGATTATGCCAGTAATCCACTTCCAGGAAGGGAAAGTCCGGATCATTGAAGTTGTCATCCGGGAATTCAGCTGCCAGGGAGACATCCGCCACGGCCGGCAGGCTGACGGTGACGCTGGCCCGGCTGGCGTCCCCCCTGCCACCCATGGCCGAGGTTGTCAGGCGGGGCACAAGCACCAGGATGCCCACAAGAAGAGCACCTCCAAGCAGTCGTCCGATCTTCATCGCCGCCTCCTTGCGGGCTGGAAGTCACGCCCGCCGATGCTGTTTCCGCGCGGCTGCACAAGTCCGGCTGGGATGACGGTGAGAGCAGTGATGTTGTGTGTTGTTATGGGGAGTTGGAGGCCGCGGCGCGGTGGATAAACTTGATTATACTGCGTTCGGATGTGACAGTCACATCCAAGGATACTGTTGGCGAACCTGGAAAGAGGAGTAAGATGGGGGGTGGAGGCAGCGATGTGCTTGAAAGCGCAATCACCATGGCAGATGCCGGAGGAAACCCGTCGGATAGGGCAACAGCTTCTGGAGGAGAAAAACACCTATCGTCTGATTGGTGACGGGTTGTTTGCGAAATTGAACGAAGAAGAATTCTCTGACCTGTATCCAAATGATGGCCAGCCTGGGCTTTCGCCGGTGATACTAGCGTTTGTGACAGTATTTCAATTCATAGAGAAATTGCCAGATCGTCAGGCAGCTGAGTCATTGCGAATGCGCATGGATTGGAAGTATGCTTTGCATTTGCCGTTGGAGTACACGGGTTTCAATTTCAGTGTATTGAGTGAATTTCGAGATCGGTTGATTGCCGGGAAAGCAGAAGGGCGGGTGTTCGAGGCATTGGTGGCGCAGATTCGTGAGATGGGTTTGATCAAAGAACACGGCAAACAAAGGACGGATAGTATTGCCATGTTGAGCAAGGTGCGCTGGATGAGCCGCCTGGAACTGGCGGTAGAGACATTGCGGCTGGCAGTGGTTTCCCTGGTAAAAGTGGAGCGGGGATGGAGCGCAGGGATCCTGCCGCCATCTTGGGAAGACAAGTACGGAGAACGCTTTGTCATGCAACGCTACACGGAGAAAGAGTGGAAAGAATACGAAGGGAATATTGGCAACGATGGTCAGTGGTTGTTGAATCGGCTCATGGATGGAGGCGCACCAGCGGGATTGCAGGAGTTGTCGGAAATAAAACTCCTCAAGACCGTATGGGCACAACAGTTTCGAGAAGAGACAGGCAAGATGGTATTTAAGGAAGTAGGGAAGTACGATGGGCATACGCAAATTGTGACATCGCACGATCCCGAAGCCCGTTACAGCCGAAAACGCAATGCGGAATGGATCGGGGACAAAGTGCAGGTGACCGACACCGATGATGCTGGTTACCCTCACATCATCACGGACATTGTGAGTACAGAAAGCAATCTCACCGATCATGAAGCCTTGGCGGATATTCAAGCTCGTTTGGAGCAACGTCAATGCAAGCCGGGTGAACACTATGTCGATGCAGGCTATATGACTGGTTCCAATCTGGCGAACAGTGAAAGCAAGCAAATCGACCTGATTGGACCTATGGCTCCTGCTGTGTCATACCAAGACCGGATTACGAATGGCCTTACGCAGTCACAGTTTCAAGTGGATGCACAGAAGAAAAGCGTGACCTGCCCACAAGGCTATCGCACGACCCGGCTCGTTCGGATCAAGAACGGCTTGCGCTTCATGTTTCCGAAACAAACTTGCGCTGTCTGCCCAGTGCGTTCCCGTTGTTGTACGGGTAAGAATGGCAGAACAATTCGCCTGAGTTTTCACTACGACTTGATTCAAAAGGCACGCGCCAGACAGAAAACAGAAACCTTCAAACAGGACTATGCCCTCCATCGCAGCGGTGTGGAAGGCTCGCTATCGGCTTTAGTACGCGGAAATGGGTTGCGTGTGAGCAGATATATTGGACAAAAGAAACGGAATCTGCAATCGCTTTTCACAGGTTGTGCGGCGAACCTGCAACGCACCTCCCACTGGTTGGCAGGAAATCGTCCACAAGTCCGCCGCAAAGGTTGGACACTGAAAGCCACTTAAAATATCATATGACAGACACCAGGTAAATCGGCGAACACCCCCTTATCACCTGAGTTCGCCAACAGTATCATCCAAGGTGACTGTCACATGCGGCGGCTCACTGTCCGATTTCCACTTCCTGTTTCAACCACTCCAGCACGTCTTCCACGCTGACCGGCAGGCCTCCCAGGGAGGTCATTTTCTACGATCTCATACTCTTCGCATCTGCGGAGAACTCGCCGCTCAGAGTGGTTTTGCTGACCAGGGCGCCGGTGCGCGCTTCCAGGAGCAGCATGTCGCGCACGTAATGAGTTCGGTCGATATCCGGCCCGCCGCGGTACGGACAGGTCTGGATGACTTCGGTACGCTCTTCGCCGACGCATAGCACCAGCTCCGTATCCTCGATACGGGCCGGGCGCCAGGGGCGGGACAGTGCGCCGGTCCAGGGGATCGGCTTGCCGTTCGAGTTCAGCAGGACGAGGGTATGTACCAGCTGTGGTCAGTTTCGACGTGAACGGAGCGCGGCCGCCTGGCAGGCGGTCTTCACGCAGGCGCAAAACCACAACATCAACATTGTGGTCTAGCCCACGGATTGGACGCGCCCGTGTGCCGACTGCGGCTGGGAGGCGCCCTACCCGGTCAGCGCCAGGAGCGATGGCTTGTCGGACAATACTTGTCAGACAATTGACATTCCCCTCATTTTTTGCTACACTATGCTTAGTCTTGTCAGACAACCAGACATCTTCCCTATGACCACACGATTAATTAAAAATGCCACGATCTTGGTAACGATGGACGACCACCGCCGGGAAATTTCGGACGGTGGTTTTTTTGTGCGGGACGGCTTCCTCGAAAAGTAGGACCGACGAGCGAGCTGCCCCCCACTGCCGACGAGATGCTGGACTTGAGCTGCGACCTGGTGCTGCCGGGATTGGTCAACACGCATCACCATTTCTACCAGACGCTGACACGCGTGGTCCCGGCGGCCCAGGATGCCAACCTGTTCAACTGGCTCAAGACGCTCTATCCCATCTGGGCACGCCTGAGGCCCTGGAGGATATCTTCCTCTCCACCCAGACGGCGCTGGCCGAGCTGGCGCTCTCGGGCTGCACCACAGCTTCGGATCACCTGTACCTATTCCCGAACGGTTCCAGGCTCGACGACGAGATCGCAGCCGCCAGGGAAATGGGCATGCGCATCCAGGCTTCGCGTGGCTCCATGTCGCTGGGTGAATCGAAAGGCGGGCTCCCGCCAGACTCGGTGGTGGATTTCGGAGGAAAGCATCCTGCGCTACAGCCAGCGGTTGATCGAAAGCTACCACGACCCCAGACCGGGCGCATTCGTGCAAATTGTGCTTGCACCATGTTCGCCCTTCAGCGTGACCGGGGAACTGATGAAGCAATCCGCCAGACTGGCGCGTGAATGACTGGAGTCCACCTGCACACGCACCTGGCCGAGACCGAGGATGAGCAGGCCTTCTGCCTGCAAAAATTTGGCTACCGCCCGGTGCCTTACATGCAGTCCGTGGACTGGGTGGGGCCGGATGTCTGGTTCGTGCACGCTGTTGATGTTGACCACGAGGAAGTGAAGACCTTCGCGAACATGGCGCCGGCGTGGCGCACTGCCCGACCTCGAATATGCGGCTGGCTTCCGGGATCGCGCCGGGTTAACAAGTATCTGGCGGCAGGCGTGAAAGTGGGCCTGGGCGTGGACGGATCGGCGAGCAACGATGGTTCGCACCTGCTGGCCGAGGCCAGGCAGGCCATGCTTTTGTCCCGCTTACGAGAAGGAATCACGGGGTTTTCGCTTTCAAATGATCCCGCCCGGGAATTTAATGACCGCCCGCACAGCCCTGGGAGCTGGCGACACGCGGCGGGGCGGCCGTGCTGGGCCGTACGGACATTGGCGCGGTCGAAGCCGGCAGGTGCGCGGATTTCTTTGCCATCAACCTAAGCGCCTGGATTACGCCGGGGCGCTGCATGACCCCGTCGCTGCGGCAGTCTTCTGCCAGCCGGTCAAAGCCGATTTCACCGTGGTCGGAGGGAAATTCGTGGTGAAAGAAGGCGAGCTGGTCACGGTGGATGAACACAAGTTGATCGAGCAGCATAACCGGGCTGCCAAGCTTGCTGGAGGGCGGGATGAGCCAGACGCATGAAGAGTTACTCAAGAGATACTTGAAACTGCCCGAGCGGCTTGAAGCTGCCATCGCCGGTCTGAAGCGAATCCGACCTGGACCTGCGCGGCGAGGGATGGTCGATCCGCGAGGTATGTCCATCACACCGTAGAAGGCGAGCTGCTATGGCAAGTCAACCTGCGGGCCATCCTGGGGACAGATGGGATCGAGTTTCCCTTCCAGTGGTATTTTGCGCTCTCGCAGAACGAATGGGCGCAGCGCTGGGCCTCCGATAAGCGGGCCATCGAGCCGACCCTGGCCTTGTTCCGGGCCAGCACACGCAGCCTGGCCGAGCTTATGCACTGCATAGACCCGGAAGCCTGGAAGCACCACGGGCTTATCACCTGGCCGGGAGCCAAAGAGATTACGCACCTGACCGTCCGGGAGATCCTCTTGATCCATATCGGTCATATGGACCAGCATACGGCGGATATCCGGGCGATCCGGGAAAAGCATGGAAGAACTCTACACACGAAGGGCACACAAAGTTTCACAACAGGTAAATATTGAATAATATGTCTTCTTCCATCGAAATTACACGCATTTTGATCGACGTGGCCATGGGCCGCCAGGAGGCCGACCTGGTGGTGCGCAAAGGTACCTGGGTCTGCGTGCAATCCGGCGAGTTCGTACCGGGGATGGACGTGGCGGTAAAAGAAGGGCGGATTGCCTACGTCGGCCCGGACGCCGCACATACCATCGGGGAAAGCGACGCGGATCATCGAAGCGGGCGGCCGTTACTGGTGCCGGCCCGGGCCTGCTGGACGGACACGCACGTCGAATTCGGCATGTTGACCGTAACCGAATTCGTCCGGGCGGTCCTGCCGTGTGGTACCACCGGCATGTTCATTGACCCGCACGAGATCGCCAATGTCTTCGGGTTGAAGGGTGTCAAACTGATGGCCGGACCAGGCCGCCCGGCAGCCAGCGCACATGTGGGTGCAGGTGCCCGTCCTGCGTGCCGTCGGCTCCCGGTTTCGAGACGCCCGGCGCAGAACTCAGTCTGGGAGGAGATCAGGCGAGGCGCTCACCTGGCCGGGCGTGATCGGACTGGGTGAGATGATGAACTTCCTGGGAGTGGCGAATGGCGACGGCAAGATGCTGGCCGAAATGCAGGCTACGTGCCAGGCCGGAAAGGTGATTGGCGGGCACTATCCTTCCCAGGACCTCGGGAATGTCTTCCATGCCTACGGCAGCCCGGGGACCCGAGAGGACGATCACGAGGGCACTTGTCCGAAGGATGCCGTTGCGCGGTCGCCAGGGTATGAAGGCCATGCTGCGATACAGCTCTGCCTGGCAGGATGTGGCCGAAGGGGTGAAAGCCATCACCAAACTGCACCTGGATCCGCGTCATTTCATCCTGTGCTCGGACGACTGTCACGCAGGCACGCTGGTGGACGAAGGTCACATGGACCGCATCCTGCGGCATGCCATCCAGCAAGGCCTGGCCCCTATGACGGCTTTACAGATGGCCAGCATCAATACTGCCGAGCATTTTGGCGTCAGCCGGGAGGTGGGGATGATCGCCCCGGGGCGCTGGGCGGATATCCTGCTGGTGGAGGACCTGAAGGACTTCCACGCCGGGGTGGTGATCCTGCGCGGCAGGCTGCGGCTGAAAACGGTTCACTGCTGGTTGAACTGCCCAAAGTGGAATACCCGGATTGGGTCACGCATTCGGTCCATCTACAACGCCGGATGGCGGCGGAAGATTTCCGCATCGTAGTCGAAGGTCGAAGGTCAAAAGTCAGAGTGAACGTCATCGGCGTGATTGAGAACCAGGCACCCAACCGGCACCTGCGCCTGGAAGCAGTTCTCAACGCTGGCGAAGTCCATGCAGACCGGCGCCAACCTGGCCGAAGCGGCGGTCGTTGAGCGCCATCACTCCAGCGGCAGGATCCAGGTGGGGCTGGTTTCGGGTTTTTGGATTAAACCTGCCATGCGCGATTGCATCCACCGTGGCGCATGACTGCCACCAGATGGTCATTGTCTGCACGGACCAAAGGACATGGCCCCGGCTGCCAACACGCTGGCAGAAAGTGGCGGTGGGGCAGGCGGTTGTGGAAAACGGCGTGGTGGTCAGTCTGTCGAGCGGCCATCGGCGAAATCATGTCCACTGAAAACGGCCGTAGATGTCGCCGAAAAAACGAATACCATCCTGGAAGGTTTTCGTGCCTGCGGCTGCAAGCTCAATAACCCCAACATGCAGTTATCCCTGCTTGCGCTAGTCGTCATCCCAGAGTTGCGCATCACGGACAAAGGCCTGGTGGATGGTACGACTTTCACTTCCTGCCGGTCATTGAAGGGCCGGCAGGAGAAAATTAAGGAGGATTATGGGACAATATCCATTCCGGCGTTTGCAGGCAGACCTGGCGAAGCTGATCAGTTCGCTGCCGGCTGAAAGCCGTCTGCAGTCTGAGCCGGAACTGGCGCGGCGGATGGGGGTCTCCGTGCGCCACCCTGCGCGAAGCCATGCGTTCTTTTGAAAGGAGAGGGTTTGATCCGTGCCTGCAGGGCGTGGGCACCTTCGTGGTTGCCAAGGTACCGGTGCTCGATTTCGGGTTGGAAGTGCTGGGAGAGCATCGAAACCCTGGCCCAGCGCACCAACATGCCAGTTAATATGGGCGAGCTGCAAGTCGAGCGGGTGGAAGCAAATGAAGACCAGGCTGTGGCTCTTGAACATCCCGGTTGGCAGAACCCTTACACAGGTGGGGCGCGTCATCTATACCGAAAACCGCCCGATCGCCAACCTGGTGGACATCCTGCCGAGGATATCCTGGGGG
>CAWDEV010000013.1:0-42971 GCA_963801385.1 uncultured Chloroflexia bacterium | reverse complement strand
GGATTATTTTAGAACATTTGTTCAGATTTGTCAATGGCGGTTCCAGACTTCCCACGCTTTTCACAAAGTAGGAAAATGGGCTGAAATCAGTGCATCCAGGGCATCCTTGGGGTGGGCATCGAAATAACGGCGTGCACTGGCGAGATTGGAAAAACCATTGGAAAGGCATAATCTGATTATCAGGTTATTCAAGTTGGCCATGTTATAAGCTGCATTTTGTGCTTGAACCGGGTAGCATCTTCCCACAAGGTTCGTCTATTATGACGAGTTCAATGGGAAGCTGTAATGTGTTTTTTCGACCGATTTCAGCGGCCACTGCGGCGGAGGTTGTTGGTGGTGCCAAACCGTGGACAGCATCGGCGCGAACCAGGCGCATGTGGGCATCACCATGGCGATGGACCAGCAAGGCCAGCCGATCATCGCTTACGAGGACAGTTCAGACGCCTTGGGAGCCGCTGAAAACCGCCCATCCCATCTCCGCCATGAACCTAGCCTGGGCCAACTGTGGAGAGACTTCCCCCTTTAACCTCTGGCACTGCAGCATCCTTGATTCGGCCGCCTGCGGGCACGGGGAGGTGAATGTGGCGGACTATACCGCGGTGGCGGTGGGCAAGAGCGGCCAGGCGACCATCGTGTATTATGAAATGGACAGCTACAACAGCAAGAACAACATGAAGTGTGCCGTCCAGAGATTTCAAACCCTGGTGCCGCTCGTGAAGAAATAAATGAACCCAATATGCTCCAGGCCGGTCAGCCGCACACCCGCAGGGTGACATCGTCCACCCGGAAGGTGGTGGGCAGGCTGCCATCGGTCTGGACCAGGAAGGACACCAGGATGCGCTGGCCGGCGTAGGCAGTCAGGTCCACGGTGTCCTGCCGCCAGGCATTCAGCATCCCCTCGGCCCGCAGGGTCAGAAACCTGGTTTCATCGCCCGCCTCGCTTTCGATCCGCACAAGCAAAATGTCATTAGGCTGGGCGCTGGCGACCTCCGCCTTCCACCAGAACTGCCAGACCACGGGGTCCGTCCCCGCCGGCAGGACGACCCACTGATTCAGCTCGCCGGAGGCGTTGTTCTTTCCACCCAGCCACCCGCCGTAGGCGCTCTCCCGCCCCGGACCCAGCCCGACATCCCCGACCTTGACCCAGGGCGGGAGGGCGCCGGTCTGAAAGTCGCCATTGCCAAGCCGTTCGGCGCAGTTGGCCGGCCAAGGTTTCATCAGGAGGGGCAGGTAGCTCTCTCCGCCCACGATCCGAGTGGGTGTTGGGGTGCTTGTGGAAGTGTGGGGTCGCGTGGGCGTCCGGGTAGTCGTGAGCGTGAAGGTCGGCGAGAGGGTGCCGGTCGGGCTGTTGGTAGGGGTCAGCGTTTTGGAAGGAGTGCGCGTCCGCGTGGGCGTGAGGGTCGTGGTAGAGGTGCGGGTGGAGGTGCGCGTGGGGGTCAAGGTGTTGGTGCTGGTCGGCGTGGGCAGGTGGTAGGTGATCACCAGCGCAGGATCCAGGTCCGTGCCGTAATATTCCCGGCTGTTGAAGGCGATGCTGTAGTCAAGACCCACCGTCCAGGGGGCGCTTACCTTGACGCCGTAATTGTGGACCGGATCGCTCTGCCAGGCCTGGGCGAAACTGGTGATGTACCAGGTGGTGGGATTCTCCGGTAAGCAGTCCACCTGGTTGTTCACGCCGACTGTCCCCCAGGTAGGGCGCATGTTGTAGGTGACGGTGCTTTCGTACCAGTCGCTGGTGACATAGAACGATCCCATCGTGACCGGGTACGTTCCGGGCTTGGTGCACGAATTCGGATGGAGCTGCAGGGCGGCGCTGTCGATAACGGCATTCGCGGGCAAGCCGGTCAGGTCGAAGCGGACCAGGAACAGGCGCACGTAGGTAAGAGCGCCGCCGCTTGGATTATGCCAGTAATCCACTTCCAGGAAGGGAAAGTCCGGATCATTGAAGTTGTCATCCGGGAATTCAGCTGCCAGGGAGACATCCGCCACGGCCGGCAGGCTGACGGTGACGCTGGCCCGGCTGGCGTCCCCCCTGCCACCCATGGCCGAGGTTGTCAGGCGGGGCACAAGCACCAGGATGCCCACAAGAAGAGCACCTCCAAGCAGTCGTCCGATCTTCATCGCCGCCTCCTTGCGGGCTGGAAGTCACGCCCGCCGATGCTGTTTCCGCGCGGCTGCACAAGTCCGGCTGGGATGACGGTGAGAGCAGTGATGTTGTGTGTTGTTATGGGGAGTTGGAGGCCGCGGCGCGGTGGATAAACTTGATTATACTGCGTTCGGATGTGACAGTCACATCCAAGGATACTGTTGGCGAACCTGGAAAGAGGAGTAAGATGGGGGGTGGAGGCAGCGATGTGCTTGAAAGCGCAATCACCATGGCAGATGCCGGAGGAAACCCGTCGGATAGGGCAACAGCTTCTGGAGGAGAAAAACACCTATCGTCTGATTGGTGACGGGTTGTTTGCGAAATTGAACGAAGAAGAATTCTCTGACCTGTATCCAAATGATGGCCAGCCTGGGCTTTCGCCGGTGATACTAGCGTTTGTGACAGTATTTCAATTCATAGAGAAATTGCCAGATCGTCAGGCAGCTGAGTCATTGCGAATGCGCATGGATTGGAAGTATGCTTTGCATTTGCCGTTGGAGTACACGGGTTTCAATTTCAGTGTATTGAGTGAATTTCGAGATCGGTTGATTGCCGGGAAAGCAGAAGGGCGGGTGTTCGAGGCATTGGTGGCGCAGATTCGTGAGATGGGTTTGATCAAAGAACACGGCAAACAAAGGACGGATAGTATTGCCATGTTGAGCAAGGTGCGCTGGATGAGCCGCCTGGAACTGGCGGTAGAGACATTGCGGCTGGCAGTGGTTTCCCTGGTAAAAGTGGAGCGGGGATGGAGCGCAGGGATCCTGCCGCCATCTTGGGAAGACAAGTACGGAGAACGCTTTGTCATGCAACGCTACACGGAGAAAGAGTGGAAAGAATACGAAGGGAATATTGGCAACGATGGTCAGTGGTTGTTGAATCGGCTCATGGATGGAGGCGCACCAGCGGGATTGCAGGAGTTGTCGGAAATAAAACTCCTCAAGACCGTATGGGCACAACAGTTTCGAGAAGAGACAGGCAAGATGGTATTTAAGGAAGTAGGGAAGTACGATGGGCATACGCAAATTGTGACATCGCACGATCCCGAAGCCCGTTACAGCCGAAAACGCAATGCGGAATGGATCGGGGACAAAGTGCAGGTGACCGACACCGATGATGCTGGTTACCCTCACATCATCACGGACATTGTGAGTACAGAAAGCAATCTCACCGATCATGAAGCCTTGGCGGATATTCAAGCTCGTTTGGAGCAACGTCAATGCAAGCCGGGTGAACACTATGTCGATGCAGGCTATATGACTGGTTCCAATCTGGCGAACAGTGAAAGCAAGCAAATCGACCTGATTGGACCTATGGCTCCTGCTGTGTCATACCAAGACCGGATTACGAATGGCCTTACGCAGTCACAGTTTCAAGTGGATGCACAGAAGAAAAGCGTGACCTGCCCACAAGGCTATCGCACGACCCGGCTCGTTCGGATCAAGAACGGCTTGCGCTTCATGTTTCCGAAACAAACTTGCGCTGTCTGCCCAGTGCGTTCCCGTTGTTGTACGGGTAAGAATGGCAGAACAATTCGCCTGAGTTTTCACTACGACTTGATTCAAAAGGCACGCGCCAGACAGAAAACAGAAACCTTCAAACAGGACTATGCCCTCCATCGCAGCGGTGTGGAAGGCTCGCTATCGGCTTTAGTACGCGGAAATGGGTTGCGTGTGAGCAGATATATTGGACAAAAGAAACGGAATCTGCAATCGCTTTTCACAGGTTGTGCGGCGAACCTGCAACGCACCTCCCACTGGTTGGCAGGAAATCGTCCACAAGTCCGCCGCAAAGGTTGGACACTGAAAGCCACTTAAATATCATATGACAGACACCAGGTAAATCGGCGAACACCCCCTTATCACCTGAGTTCGCCAACAGTATCATCCAAGGTGACTGTCACATGCGGCGGCTCACTGTCCGATTTCCACTTCCTGTTTCAACCACTCCAGCACGTCTTCCACGCTGACCGGCAGGCCTCCCAGGGAGGTCATTTTTACGATCTCATACTCTTCGCATCTGCGGGGAGACTCGCCGCTCAGAGTGGTTTTGCTGACCAGGGCGCCGGTGCGCGCTTCCAGGAGCAGCATGTCGCGCACGTAATGAGTCCGGTCGATATCCGGCCCGCCGCGGTACGGACAGGTCTGGATGACTTCGGTACGCTCTTCGCCGACGCATAGCACCAGCTCCGTATCCTCGATACGGGCCGGGCGCCAGGGGCGGGACAGTGCGCCGGTCCAGGGGATCGGCTTGCCGTTCGAGTCCAGCAGGACGAGGGTATGTACCAGCTGTGGTCAGTTTCGACGTGAACGGGAGCGCGGCCGCCTGGCAGGCGGTCTTCACGCAGGCGCAAAACCACAACATCAACATTGTGGTCTAGCCCACGGATTGGACGCGCCCGCGTGCCGACTGCGGCTGGGAGGCGCCCTACCCGGTCAGCGCCAGGAGCGATGGCTTGTCGGACAATACTTGTCAGACAATTGACATTCCCCTCATTTTTTGCTACACTATGCTTAGTCTTGTCAGACAACCAGACATCTTCCCTATGACCACACTATTAATTAAAAATGCCACGATCTTGGTAACGATGGACGACCACCGCCGGGAAATTTCGGACGGTGGTTTTTTTGTGCGGGACGGCTTCCTCGAAAAAGTAGGACCGACGAGCGAGCTGCCCCCCACTGCCGACGAGATGCTGGACTTGAGCGGCCACCTGGTGCTGCCGGGATTGGTCAACACGCATCACCATTTCTACCAGACGCTGACACGCGCGGTCCCGGCGGCCCAGGATGCCAACCTGTTCAACTGGCTCAAGACGCTCTATCCCATCTGGGCACGCCTGAGGCCGGAGGATATCTTCCTCTCCACCCAGACGGCGCTGGCCGAGCTGGCGCTCTCGGGCTGCACCACAGCTTCGGATCACCTGTACCTATTCCCGAACGGTTCCAGGCTCGACGACGAGATCGCAGCCGCCAGGGAAATGGGCATGCGCATCCAGGCTTCGCGTGGCTCCATGTCGCTGGGTGAATCGAAAGGCGGGCTCCCGCCAGACTCGGTGGTGGATTCGGAGGAAAGCATCCTGCGCGACAGCCAGCGGTTGATCGAAAGCTACCACGACCCCAGACCGGGCGCATTCGTGCAAATTGTGCTTGCACCATGTTCGCCCTTCAGCGTGACCGGGGAACTGATGAAGCAATCCGCCAGACTGGCGCGTGAATATGGAGTCCACCTGCACACGCACCTGGCCGAGACCGAGGATGAGCAGGCCTTCTGCCTGCAAAAATTTGGCTACCGCCCGGTGCCTTACATGCAGTCCGTGGACTGGGTGGGGCCGGATGTCTGGTTCGCGCACGCTGTCTATGTTGACCACGAGGAAGTGAAGACCTTCGCGAAACACGGCTGCGGCGTGGCGCACTGCCCGACCTCGAATATGCGGCTGGCTTCCGGGATCGCGCCGGTTAAAGAGTATCTGGCGGCAGGCGTGAAAGTGGGCCTGGGCGTGGACGGATCGGCGAGCAACGATGGTTCGCACCTGCTGGCCGAGGCCAGGCAGGCCATGCTTTTGTCCCGCTTACGAGAAGGAATCACGGGGTTTTCGCTTTCAAATGATCCCGCCCGGAAATTAATGACCGCCCGCACAGCCCTGGAGCTGGCGACACGCGGCGGGGCGGCCGTGCTGGGCCGTACGGACATTGGCGCGCTCGAAGCCGGCAGGTGCGCGGATTTCTTTGCCATCAACCTGAAGCGCCTGGATTACGCCGGGGCGCTGCATGACCCCGTCGCTGCGGCAGTCTTCTGCCAGCCGGTCAAAGCCGATTTCACCGTGGTCGGAGGGAAATTCGTGGTGAAAGAAGGCCAGCTGGTCACGGTGGATGAACACAAGTTGATCGAGCAGCATAACCGGGCTGCCAAAAGTCTGCTGGAGGCGGGATGAGCCAGACGCATGAAGAGTTACTCAAGAGATACTTGAAACTGCCCGAGCGGCTTGAAGCTGCCATCGCCGGTCTGAGTGAATCCGACCTGGACCTGCGCGGCGAGGGATGGTCGATCCGCGAGTATGTCCATCACACCGTAGAAGGCGAGCTGCTATGGCAAGTCAACCTGCGGGCCATCCTGGGGACAGATGGGATCGAGTTTCCCTTCCAGTGGTATTTTGCGCTCTCGCAGAACGAATGGGCGCAGCGCTGGGCCTCCGATAAGCGGGCCATCGAGCCGACCCTGGCCTTGTTCCGGGCCAGCACACGCAGCCTGGCCGAGCTTATGCACTGCATAGACCCGGAAGCCTGGAAGCACCACGGGCTTATCACCTGGCCGGGAGCCAAAGAGATTACGCACCTGACCGTCCGGGAGATCCTCTTGATCCATATCGGTCATATGGACCAGCATACGGCGGATATCCGGGCGATCCGGGAAAAGCATGGAAGAACTCTACACACGAAGGGCACACAAAGTTTCACAACAGGTAAATATTGAATAATATGTCTTCTTCCATCGAAATTACACGCATTTTGATCGACGTGGCCATGGGCCGCCAGGAGGCCGACCTGGTGGTGCGCAAAGGTACCTGGGTCTGCGTGCAATCCGGCGAGTTCGTACCGGGGATGGACGTGGCGGTAAAAGAAGGGCGGATTGCCTACGTCGGCCCGGACGCCGCACATACCATCGGGAAAGCGACGCGCATCATCGAAGCGGGCGGCCGTTACCTGGTGCCGGGCCTGCTGGACGGGCACATGCACGTCGAATCCGGCATGTTGACCGTAACCGAATTCGTCCGGGCGGTCCTGCCGCGCGGCACCACCGGCATGTTCATTGACCCGCACGAGATCGCCAATGTCTTCGGGTTGAAGGGTGTCAAACTGATGGCGGACGAGGCCGCCCGGCAGCCAGCGCACATGTGGGTGCAGGTGCCGTCCTGCGTGCCGTCGGCTCCCGGTTTCGAGACGCCCGGCGCAGAACTCAGTCTGGAGGAGATCAGCGAGGCGCTCACCTGGCCGGGCGTGATCGGACTGGGTGAGATGATGAACTTCCTGGGAGTGGCGAATGGCGACGGCAAGATGCTGGCCGAAATGCAGGCCACGCGCCAGGCCGGAAAGGTGATTGGCGGGCACTATCCTTCCCGGGACCTCGGGAATGTCTTCCATGCCTACGCAGCCGGGGGACCCGAGGACGATCACGAGGGCACTTGTCCGGAGGATGCCGTTGCGCGCGTCCGCCAGGGTATGAAGGCCATGCTGCGATACAGCTCTGCCTGGCAGGATGTGGCCGAAGGGGTGAAAGCCATCACCGAACTGCACCTGGATCCGCGTCATTTCATCCTGTGCTCGGACGACTGTCACGCAGGCACGCTGGTGGACGAAGGTCACATGGACCGCATCCTGCGGCATGCCATCCAGCAAGGCCTGGCCCCTATGACGGCTTTACAGATGGCCAGCATCAATACTGCCGAGCATTTTGGCGTCAGCCGGGAGGTGGGGATGATCGCCCCGGGGCGCTGGGCGGATATCCTGCTGGTGGAGGACCTGAAGGACTTCCACGCCGGGGTGGTGATCCTGCGCGGACAGGTGGCGGCTGAAAACGGTTCACTGCTGGTTGAACTGCCCAAAGTGGAATACCCGGATTGGGTCACGCATTCGGTCCATCTACAACGCCGGATGGCGGCGGAAGATTTCCGCATCGTAGTCGAAGGTCGAAGGTCAAAAGTCAGAGTGAACGTCATCGGCGTGATTGAGAACCAGGCACCCAACCGGCACCTGCGCCTGGAAGCAGTTCTCAACGCTGGCGAAGTCCATGCAGACCTGCGGCGCGACCTGGCCAAAGCGGCGGTCGTTGAGCGCCATCACTCCAGCGGCAGGATCCAGGTGGGGCTGGTTTCGGGTTTTGGATTAAACCTGCCATGCGCGATTGCATCCACCGTGGCGCATGACTGCCACCAGATGGTCATTGTTGGCACGGACGAAAAGGACATGGCCCTGGCTGCCAACACGCTGGCAGAAGTGGGCGGCGGGCAGGTCGTTGTGCAAAACGGCCGGGTGGTCGGACTGGTCGAGCTGGCCATCGGCGGGATCATGTCCACTGAAACGGCCGTAGATGTCGCCGAAAAAACGAATACCATCCTGGAAGGTTTTCGTGCCTGCGGCTGCAAGCTCAATAACCCCAACATGCAGTTATCCCTGCTTGCGCTAGTCGTCATCCCAGAGTTGCGCATCACGGACAAAGGCCTGGTGGATGGTACGACTTTCACTTTCCTGCCGGTCATTGAAGGGCCGGTAGGGTAAATTTGAGGAGGATTATGGGACAATATCCATTCCGGCGTTTGCAGGCAGACCTGGCGAAGCTGATCAGTTCGCTGCCGGCTGAAAGCCGTCTGCAGTCTGAGCCGGAACTGGCGCGGCGAATGGGAGTCTCGCGCGCCACCCTGCGCGAAGCCATGCGTTCGTTTGAAGGAGCAGGGTTTGATCCGGCGCCGGCAAGGCGTGGGCACCTTCGTGGTTGCCAAGGTGCCGGTGCTCGATTCCGGATTGGAAGTGCTGGAGAGCATCGAAACCCTGGCCCAGCGTACCAACATGCCGGTCAATATGGGCGAGCTGCAAGTCGAGCGGGTGGAAGCAGATGAAGACCAGGCTGCGGCCTTGAACATCCCGGTTGGCAGAACCCTTACACAGGTGGGGCGCGTCATCTATACCGAAAACCGCCCGATCGCCTACCTGGTGGACATCCTGCCGGAGGATATCCTGGGGGCCGATGAAGTAGAATACGGTTTCACCGGCTCGGTGCTGGACATTCTGCTGCAGCGCGGCGAGCCGAAACTCGCTCAATCCCGGACGGAGATCCGGGCCATCGGTGCCACCTCGGAGGTGGCGCGCGCCCTGCAGATCCAGCGTGATGCTGTGCTGCTGCACTTCGTGGCGTATCTCTATTCACAGGATGGCCGCGTGGTGGACTATTCGTTCAGTTATTTCCTGCCGGGTTATTTCCGTTTCCATGTCATCAGGAGTGTAGAGAGTAGAGAGAAGAGATAAGGAAGAAAGAGATAAGAGAGGAGAGAAAAGAGAACAGTCTCCTGCTCAAATCTCATTTCCTAGTTCTCTGTTTTCTATTTCCTGCTCTCTGTTCACTGTTCTCTAATCTTATTTCTCTCGGAGGCTAAAATGCGTAGTTTTGCTGGTCGGGACATTCTGTCCCTCAAGGAATTTGAACGACAAGAATTTTTCCACGTCTTTGACGTGGCCGCGGAGTTGGAACCCATTGCGGTCAGCCGACGCAACAGCGACCTGCTCGCGGAAAAGACTCTGGTAACCGCCTTCTACCAACCGTCCACACGGACGCGCCTGGCGCACGAAGCTGCCATGCACCGCCTGGGCGGCCACGTGACCGGTTTTGCAGACGCCAAGATGACGCGGGCCGGGGATTTCTACCAGGAGTCCATCAAAGACACCGTCAAGATGCTGGAGTTCTATGGCGATGTGATCGTGATGCGGCATTTCCAGCAGGGCGCGCCGCATGAAGCCGCCAAATGGGCCTCCGTTCCCATCATCAACGGCGGGGATGGCTGGGGCGAGCACCCCACCCAGATCCTGACCGACCTGTATACCGTGCTCAAGGAAAAAGGCACGATCGACGGGTTGACCTGGCTGGCAGTGGGCGATATGCGTATGCGCACCATGCACTCGCTCGGCTATGCCATGAGCCAGTTTGACTGCCCGATCACCTTTGTCTCGCCGCCGGACATGTCGCTTGACGGATGAGTTCAAGGCCGAGCTCAGGCAGTACAGCGTCAACTTCCGCCAGGTCGAGCATGTTGAGCAGGCGATTGCCGATGCCGACGTTATCCTGGTCGAGCCGGTTGTCCAACCGGATTACACCAAGAGCCGCGACGAACGCGCCGGCAAGGATGTGGGCCTGACCCCCGCCAACTACAAAATCACCCGGGAACTGCTCGAGACAAAGGCCAAATCGGATGCCATCCTGCTGCACTCGCTGCCGCGCATGGACGAGGTGCCGCCGGATGTGGATATCACCCGCTGGTCGCGCTACTGGCAGGAGGCTTTCAACGGTGTGGTGATGAGGATGGCATTGCTGGCATTGGTTCTAGGGAAAATGGAATAAGAGTCAGATAGTCTGGAGTCTGATAGTCTGATAGTCTGATAGTGGGATAGTCTAATACCATAAGACTATCAGGCTGAAGGCTATAAGTCTTACCAAGGAGATTACGGGATGACGAAGGTGAGGCGGTTCGAGGATCTGATTTGCTGGCAGAAGGCTCGAAAATTAGCGAATACCATACACGGTCTCACTCGTCATCCCGAATTTGCAAAGGATTTCAGACTGCGCGACCAGATCCTGGATGCAGCTGGTTCGGTCATGCATAATATCGCAGAAGGCTGTGACGCAGGGACCGATCCTGAGTTCATCCGGTTTTTGAAGATGTCTCGACGTTCCGCCAGTGAAATCCAATCGGAATTGTATCTGGCCCTTGACCGCAAATATATCGCAGAAGGCGAATTGAGCGAAATGTACGCTCTAGCTGATGAAGTTAAAGAGGTGATCAATGGATTGATCGCCTATCTGCGCAAGAGCGGCCAAAATGACGGTAACAGGATCAACGAAAATCAAGCTGATTATCTTCTTGATGGTTCCATTAGCGATCTGCCTAATGACTATTATCAAACAAACGCCATCCTATCCAAAGACTATTAGACTGGCGACTATTAGACTGGAGACTAAACAATGCAAACATTCTTACATGGCCGTGATTTGATCGGCGATCTTGATTTCAGCAAAGAAGAAGTTGAGACCGTACTGGATGTGGCCTTCGATTTGAAGCGCAAGCGCGCCTTGAATGAACCGCATCCCTATCTGCGCGACAAGGTGTTGGCGATGTTGTTCTTCTTCTCATCAACACGCACGCGCGGTTCCTTTGAAGCCGGTATAGCCCAACTGGGCGGTCATGGCGCTTTCATCGAGAGCAGGACCACGCAGATCAGCCATGGCGATACTCCCAAGGAGATCGGCGAAATATTTGGCCGCTACTTCGATGGCATTGCCATCCGCCACGTGGATTGGGGCATCGGCAACGGCTACTTGAATGCGGTTGCCAAAGCCTCGCGCGTCCCGGTATTGAACATGCAATGCGACATCTACCACCCCTTCCAATGCCTGGCCGACCTGATGACCATCGTCGAGAAAAAAGGGCGTGACCTGCGGCGCAGGAAGATGGTCGTTTCATGGGCGTACGCGGCCTCCTACCAGAAGCCCATGTCGGTGCCGCAATCGCTTATCCTGCAAATGCCGCGCTTCGGCATGGACGTGGTTCTGGCCCATCCGCCGGAGTTCCGCTTGATGCCGGAGATCATGGCACAGGCCGAAGAACAAGCCAAAAAGTTTGGGGCCGGTTTCGAGGTGGTGGACGACATGGAAGCCGCCTTCAAGGACGCCGACATCGTTTATGCCAAGTCGTGGGGTGCCATGGTGCACACCCCTGACCCGGAAGAGGGCGCCAGAATTATCAAGAAGTACGAACACTGGATCACCGACGAACGCAAGATGGCGCTTGCCAAACCGGATGCCATCTATATGCATCCACTTCCGGCCGATCGCAACATAGAGGTTACGGATGGCGTGATGGACGGCCTGCAGTCGGTTGTCTATGACGAGGCTGAGAACCGGCTGCATGCCCAGAAGGCCGTCATGGCCTTGACGATGGGATAGGAGGAACTATCGATGAACAAAAAAGTCGCTGTCGTTGCCATTGGCGGCAACTCACTGATCAAAGATAAAGATCACCAGACGGTCGAAGACCAGTACCAGGCCGCCAGGGAGACCACTTACCACATCGCTGACATGATCGAGCAGGGCTGGGACGTGGCCATTGGCCACGGCAACGGCCCGCAGGTCGGGTTCATTTTAAGACGATCGGAAATCGCAGCGAAAGTGGAAGGCATGCACGAGGTGCCATTGGATGTATGCGGAGCAGACAGCCAGGGCGCGATCGGATATGCCTTGCAGCAGACCCTCCAAAACGAACTGTTCAAACGCGGCATCAAGAAGCCGGTGGCGACGGTTGTGACCCAGGTGCTGGTGGACAAGAACGACAAAGCCTTCCAGAACCCATCGAAACCGATCGGTGGTTTCATGGATGAGACGGAGGCCAAACGGCGTGAGAAGGAACTGGGCTGGAGCGTGGTGGAAGATGCCGGGCGCGGCTGGCGCCGGGTGGTGGCCTCGCCGATCCCGAAAGAAGTCGTCGAGCTCGAATCGGTTGAGACCTTGATCAAGACCGGGACAGTGGTAGTCACGGTGGGTGGCGGTGGCATCCCGGTGATTGACAATGGCAAGGGCGAGTATATCGGAACGGCAGCCGTGATCGACAAGGACTATGCCTCCAGCCTGCTGGCGCGCCTGATCAAAGCCGACTTGCTGCTCATCTCCACGGCGGTCGAGAAAGTTGCCATCAACTTCGGTAAACCCGAGCAGAAGTGGCTCGACAAGATCAGCCTGGCCGAGGCCAAACAATACCTGGCAGAGGGTACGCACTTTGCCAAGGGCTCAATGGCTCCCAAGATCCAGGCCATCATCTGGTTCCTGGAAGCCAATCCCAAGGGCAAGGCTCTCATCACCACCCCAGAGAACATCGGGCGGGCGCTGAAGGGCGAAACAGGCACGTGGATTGTGCCGTAAGGTTTTAAGGCGGATGCTCGTGATAGAATTGTGAAAATCGTTGCATTCTATTTCCAGCACGTAAATTGAAAGGAGGTGGTAGTTTTCCAAAAAAAAGTATGTGTGTTCCATCTCTGTTTTCCATCTGCAATTACTCAATTCTGAGAGGAGAAGATTATGCGTAAGTCTTTGATTGTATTAAGCGTTTTGATGGCCGCAAGCATGCTGCTCTCGGCCTGCGGTGCACCTGCGACAACAGCCGCCCCCGCGACTGCCGCCCCGGCAACTGCTGCCCCGGCAACTGCTGCACCAGCGACTGAGGCCCCGGCTGTTGGCAGTTTCCAGATCCCCGAGGTTCAAGCTGGCAAGTTCAATGTTGCCGCGGTGTTAATTGGACCACATGACGACGGCGGTTGGTCACAGGCTCATTATGAGGGACTTGTCTATCTGGAAAAGAATGTTCCCAACTCGCATGTGGCCTATATCGAGAATGTGCCGGAAGGCGCTGACTCCGAGCAGGTCTTCCGCAGCCTGGCCCGCAAAGGATTCAATATGATCCTGGGCACATCCTTCGGATTCATGGACCCAATGGCGACTGTGGCGGAAGAGTTCCCCGACATCGCCTTCATTCACATCAGCGGCTACAAATCCAACATGAAGAACTTCGGCAACCTGTTCGGTGCCATGGAAGACATGAAATACCTGGCTGGCATGCTGGCGGGCTCACGCGCCAAGCTGGATGGCAATCCAAAGCTGGGCTACATGGCCACCTTCCCGATCCCCGAAGAGCTTCGTTTGGGCAACGCCTTTATGCTGGGTGCCAAGAAAACCTGCCCTGAATGCACCATGGATGTGCGCTGGATCAACACCTGGCACGACCCGGTCGCCGAGAAAGATGGCGCGGCCTCCCTGTTCGATGGCGGTGCAGATGTAGTCCTGACTGGTGCTGATACCCCTGCAAATGCCGATGTGGCCCAGGCCAAGGGCAAGTGGGGCATCACCTATGATTACATTGGCTCGTGCAAGGTTGAGCGCTGCCTAACCACGATCTATTGGAACTGGGGTCCGATCTATTCCAAGGTCGCCAAAGGTTTGATCGATAAGACCTATACACCCGGCTTCGATTACTTTGACGCCGACTCCGGCTCCCTGGGCCTGTGGGGATTCATGGAAGGCCAGACATTGACCAAGGGCGAGTCCGAACTGCCCGCTGCCGATATCCAAATGGTGAAGGACACCCTGGCGAAGATGCTGGCAGGCACATTCACCCGCTTCGACGTTTTCTCCGGCCCGATCAAAGATAACAAGGGCAAGGAAATCGTCCCGGCCGGTCAAAAATTCGAGCAGGCTGACCTTGATCAGTTCCCGCCTGGTGCTCCTGGCTTGGAGTGCAAGTACTGCATGTACTGGTGGGCGGAAGGCATTACCGCCGAATTGCCCAGCTTAAGCCAGTAATTTGATATTGATGGAGGGGCCGGGATCGCAAAAGAATCCTGGCCCCTCTTTATAATCTGAAATTATTTTATTATCTTTGGCTTGACAGTGATCAGTTCGGGATCTGGCTCATCGTAGGAGCGGCAAATTGGAAACAAACCCTTCCAATCAAACAGAACCATCATCGGTGGAAATGACTCCATTTTTTGTTGAAATGCGTGGCGTTGTCAAACGTTTCCCGGGCGTGCTGGCAAATGATCATGTCGATTTTGATTTAAAACACGGAGAAATCCATGCCCTCCTGGGGGAAAACGGCGCCGGGAAGAGCACTCTGATGAATATACTGGCCGGTTTGTATCAAGCAGATGCCGGCACGATCAAGGTCAAGGATAAGATTGTCAACTTCTCATCCCCCCGCGATGCCATACAGGCAGGGATTGGGATGGTTCATCAGCACTTCATGCTGGTGCCGACCCAATCGGTCACTGAAAATATATTACTTGGATTGAATAGACCGCGCTTCCGCCTCAATTTGCGTGAGTATGATCATGAGATTGGTGAATTGAGCGAGCGCTTTGGATTGAAAGTGGATCCACGCGCCAAGATCTGGCAATTATCAGTTGGAGAACAGCAACGGGTCGAGATCCTTAAAATGCTCTATCGCGGTACCGATATCCTGATCATGGATGAACCAACGGCAGTGTTGGCGCCGCAAGAGATTGAAGATTTGTTTAAAACTCTGCATGCAATGGTAACCGAAGGAAAATCGATCGTATTTATCAGCCATAAACTGCACGAAGTCATGGCGATCGCCGATCGCGTTACGGTGCTGAGAAAAGGAAGGATTACTGCGGCCGGTCTGAGTGCGAAACAAACCACCCGGCAGGAACTGGCCAGACAAATGGTTGGAAGGGATGTGGTTTTTCACCTCGATAAGGAACCGGCAAAGCCTGGAGAGGTGGTTCTGCAACTCAATGATGTGCATGCTGAAAATGATAAAGGTTTGCATGCCCTGAACGGTATCAGCTTGAACGTACGCGCCGGTGAAATTGTCGGCCTGGCTGGAGTGGCAGGCAATGGCCAGCGTGAGCTTGCCCAGGTCATTACCGGTTTGCGCAAGTGCAAGAGCGGGCAGATCTCCCTGCATGGCGAGATGATCACCAACCGGTCGGCATTGTTTGGCATCCTGCGTGGGGTGGCCCATGTCCCTGAGGATCGCACGCATGTGGGCACCGCGCCCAACCTGAGTGTCACTGACAATGTCATCATGAAACAATACCGCCGCGCGCCCATTACGCGCAACGCGATGCTAAACATACCGGTCGCGACCAGGTTTGCCAACCAGCTGAAAGAAGATTACGATATTATCGTACCCAATGTGGAGACGCCGGTGCGCCTGCTTTCCGGTGGCAACCTGCAACGCGTAATCCTGGCACGTGAGATTTCTGGCCAGCCCTCCCTGCTGGTAGCTGTACAGCCCACACGCGGGCTTGACGTTGGCGCCATTGAGGGCGTTCACCGGCTCCTTTTGGCCCAGCAGGCTGCCGGCGCGGCGATCCTGCTCATTTCAGAAGAATTGGAAGAGTTATTATCGCTCAGCGACCGTGTTTTCGTGATCTATGAAGGGCGTATCATGGGTGAAGTCCAGATCGGGGGCACGGAACCATCCAGTACATTAATCGAAACGGTTGGCCTGATGATGACGGGCACCCCGCTTGAACAGATCCATCAAGGAGAGGTCGAAAAACATGCCTGAACCATCTGCTGTTCAAAACAGCCTGCCTGGAAAGCGTGCGCCCTTTCGTATACATCTTGAGCCGCGCCTGGATGAACCGCCGCGCTGGTATCCAGCCGCGGTTTCTTTGGGAGCGATCATCGTTGCCCTTTTTATCGGCGGTATCCTCATCGCTCTGGCAGGTGGAAAACCTCTCGCATCCTATATTCATATTGCAGAAGCCTCCTTTGGGAATATCGGGGTACTCTCCGATACCATCGTCAAAGCAACGCCCATTCTCTTGACCAGCCTGGCATGTTCAGTTGCTTTCCGCATGCGCCTGTGGAATATCGGCGCCGAGGGACAATTTATCATAGGGGCTTTCGGCGCAAGCGCCATCGTGCTGACGCCAGTGCTGCCAGCGAGCACCTCCCCATGGATTTTTATTCCAGTCATGATCCTGGCAGGCATGCTGGCAGGTGCATTGTGGGGCTTGATCCCGGGCCTCTTGAAAGCACGATTTAATGTCAACGAGATTATCAGTTCCCTGATGATGAATTACATTGCGATCGCCTGGGTAAACTTTTTCGTCTTCGCAGTCTGGACAGAGGGGGGGTTCCAGATGACCCGCCAGTTTCCCAAGGCCGCCTGGCTGCCCCGTCTTCTAACCTATGCTAAAGACATCCCGCTCTTTCGAGGTCTGACAACCCACCTAGGATTTGTGCTGGGTATTATAGCGGCAGTGATTTTATGGGTCATCATTTATCGGAGCCGCTGGGGTTATGAAATCCGTCTGATCGGCGATAATCCGCGTGCGGCACAATATGCCGGCATCAACATTACCCGCAATATTGTCCTGGTGATGATGCTCTCAGGTGCATTGGCCGGCCTGGGCGGTATGTCTGAAGTAACTGGTGTAATTCACCGCCTGCAAACAACGCCTCTTGCTGCCGGTTATGGTTTTACGGGAATTATTGTGGCCTGGCTTGCAAAACTAAATCCCCTGGTTGCCATTCTGGTCTCGATTCTCTTTGGGGCTTTAATACTGGCTGGACGAGAAATCCAGCCTTCGGGCATTCCGAAGATGATCCAGGGTGTCATCCTGGTCTGTTTGATCGCCAGCGATTTCTTAATGCGCTACCACATTCGGATTGTGCGTGCTGGAGAGGAGGCCTGAGAAATGCAAGCAATCATTAATATTCTCCAGGCCGGGGTAGCTTCCGGCACGGTCCTGCTCTTTGCAACGATGGGTGAAATCTTCGCTGAACGCTCCGGCGTAATGAATCTGGGCGTGGAGGGGATGATGTTGATGGGCGCCATGAGCGCATATAGTATTGCAGTGAAAACAGGCAATCCCTGGTTGGGCGTGTTGGTGGCCATGCTCGCCGCGGGCCTGCTCAGCCAGATCCATGCCTTTATCACCATCACTTTACAGGCAGACCAGGTGGTCAGTGGCCTGGCGCTCACATTCCTGGGAACAGGCATCAGTCTGGTGCTTGGGGAAGGTCTGAGCAAGTCCGGCACAGTATCATTGTTAGCTTCCTTCCCAATCCCGTTGCTCTCCCAGATCCCATTCCTGGGGCCAGTCTTCTTTAAAGACCAGAATATCATGGTTTATATCGGTTACCTTTTCATTCCACTGGCATGGTATTTCATTAACCGCACACGTCCGGGGATGCACCTGCGGGCCGTGGGCGAATATCCTGCCGCGGCCGATGCCCTGGGTATTAATGTTTTTCGGATGCGTTACTTCTATGTATTCGTCGGCGGGATGTTGGCAGGCCTGGCAGGAGCTACGATCAGCCTGGCAGTCTCCCCGGGTTGGTTCAGTGAAATGACCACGGGTGGACAAGGTTGGATCGCGGTGGGCCTGGTCATTTTTGCACAATGGAATCCCCTGCGGGCGGCAGTTGGCTCGTATACATTCGGCGCACTCCGCCGGTTGATCCTGGATATACAGGGACCCACCAGGCTTTTTGGCCTGCGCAACCCCTTCTACTACAATCCTTACTGGGGTTTCTTCCTGCAGATGATCCCGTATGCATTCACGATCATTGTCTTGGTGATCGGTTCGCGCGAGGCAATGAAAAAGCGCCTGGGAGCGCCGGCTGCTTTGGGTACCCCCTACGTTCGAGGCGAAAGAGGCCTGTAGCCCCAACCCTGGTAAAATCGGTGTGGTTCGGTGGTCGTTGCAACTGGCTGAAGCTTGCAACGGCGTCGGGGTGGGAATCTCTCGAAAAGTGCCGCCGATATTCATATCAAGTTTAATGCAGAGAGTATCGACCCTATGGACCTTTGGCAGCACTACCTCCAACCGGAAAATGTAATGGAAGCCTTGCAAGCTCTTTCATCTGCATCCGGCCCGGCGTGCCTGATCGTGGGCGGGACCGACCTCATGCTGGATTTGCAACAGGGGCGGCATATACCAGTTCACACCCTGGTTGATATCACAGCGATCCCGGAACTTACCACGCTGGAAATCCGCGAGGAGCAGTTATTTATCGGCGCGGCTGTTCCAATTAGCCGCATCGCCCGCTCGACCCTGGTTCTGGAACATGCCCAAGCCCTGGTCGAAGCCTGCAACCTGATCGGCGGACCGCAAGTTCGTAATATGGCCACCTTGGGGGGAAATGTCGCCCACGCCTTGCCAGCCGCAGACGGAACCATTGCCCTGATGGCTCTCAACGCGCAAGCCGAGATAGCAGATTCGGAAAGACACCGGCGTGTGCCGCTTTCCGATCTTTTTTTGGGACCCGGCCAGTCGGCCCTGAAAACCGGGCTGGAGCTTCTCACAGGTTTTTATATCTCCCCGAGATCCCCGGGGCAAGGTTCAGCATTCAAGCGCATCATGCGGGCGCAGGGGATCGCCCTGCCCATCCTGAACCTGTCCGTTTGGATGCAGCGCCAGACCAACCGAATCACCGATGTGCGCGTGGCGGTAGGTCCTTCCGGCCCCACACCCCGGCGAATCCTCCCGGTTGAAGAGTCATTACGCGGCCAGGCCCTGGACCCCGACGCCTGTTCCCGCGCCCTGGATGTGCTCCTGGATAATGTTCATTTTCGAACCAGCCCCTACCGTGCCAGCGCAGAGTACCGCCAACAACTGGTGGAAGTTTTGCTGAACAACACTTTGCAAACCGCCTGGCAGCGCGCCGGTTCTTTATAGGTAAAACCCATGGAAACCAATATCTCCCTTAATGTTAATGGAAAGAAATACCAACTGCCCGCCATGCCGGGCGAAACACTGGCCGATTTGCTGCGCAAGCGCCTGCGTCTGACCGGCACCAAGATCGGTTGCAATGAAGCCGAGTGCGGCGCCTGTACTGTCCTGGTGGAAGACGATCCAGTATTATCGTGCATTTACCCTGCCGAGCGGGCAAACGGCAGGAACATTCTGACCATCGAGGGACTTTCTGCGACTCAGGCCGGGGGGAGCAAAATGCACGCGCTTCAGGAAGCCTTTGTCGCCTATGGCGCGGTGCAGTGTGGTTTCTGCATTCCCGGGCAGATCATGGTTGCCTATGCCTTGCTGCAGCGTAACCCGAACCCGAACTCGGACGATATTCGGTTCGCTCTCAAGGATACGTTATGCCGTTGCGCTGGCTATCCCTCCATCGAGGGGGCTATTCAGGCAGCTGCCCGTTCCTTAAGAACAGGCGAACCCATCGCTCTTCTTGAAGTACAAGAATCCAAGGCCGGGTATAAAGTTGTCGGCCATACACAGATTCGCCCGGATGCCGTGGACAAGGTCACCGGGAATGCCAAATTCACGGACGATCTTGCATTTGATGGCATGCTGTTCGCCAGCGTCAGGCGCGCCGGTATCCCGCATGGTATTCTGCAGCGGTTGGATATCCAGAAGGCACACGCCCTGCCCGGCGTGAGGGCCATCCTGACCGCGCAAGACCTCCCGGCTGAGAAGAACCACGGCCTGGTCAGCAACGATTGGCCGATCCTGGTTGGCCTGGGAGAACGCATCCGTTATGTAGGTGACGCGCTTGCCATTGTCGCTGCCGACACCCAGAAGATCGCCACGGAAGCCATGAACCTGATCGAGGCGGATATCGAGAAACTTCCGGTCATCAGCGACCCCGTCCAGTCCAAACAGCCCGGGACAGCCGCGTTGCATGAAAATGGGAATATGCTTAGGCATATCAAGGTGCGCAAAGGGGATGTGGAGCGGGGGTTTGCCGATGCGGATGTGATCCTGGAACACACTTTCCACACCCCAATCATGGATCATGCCTTTCTTGAACCGGAATGCAGCATTGCCGTGCCAACGACTGGCGGACGCATGGAAATCTATGTCGGTTCGCAAATCCCTTACCAGGACCGGGAACAGGTTGCCAGGGCACTGGGATGGCCGGAAGAACGCGTACGGGTGATCGGCCAGTTGATGGGCGGGGGCTTCGGCGGCAAGGAGGATATTGCCGGTCAAATCCACGCCGCCTTGCTGGCAAACGCAACCGGTAAACCGGTCAAATTGCTATTCGACAGGCGGGAAAGCTTGCTGGTCCATCCCAAGCGGCATGCCACCCGGATCAAGATCAAGATTGGCGCCAGGAAAGATGGCAGGTTGACTGCCGTCGAGACGGAATTGTATGGTGATACGGGCGCGTATGCTTCCCTGGGTGACAAGGTGATGACACGCGCCACAACGCATTCGTCTGGCCCATACGTTGCACCACACGTGCGCGCTGATTGCTATGCCATGTACACGAACAATCCTCCCGCGGGAGCTTTCCGGGGATTTGGCGTCACGCAGTCGGCCTTTGCAATCGAAAGTATGCTGGATATGCTGGCAGGTGAACTGGGCTTGGATCGAGTGGCACTCCGCCGGATGAATGCCCTGCGCTTGGGCAGTATCACCAATACCGGCCAGGAACTGCGCGAAAGCGTCGGCTTGACGGAATGCATTGATCGGGCTGAAGCGGAAATGTACCGCCTGGCGCAAGCGGAAGGCTGGGAGCAATCGCCATTTGACTCCCATCCCGTACCTGGTGCGCCGCATTTGAAACGTGCCTGGGGTTTCGCGGTCGCCTATAAAAATACCGGTCTGGGCGGAGGTGCGCCGGATAAATCCGGTGCCGAGGTCGAGTTATATCCGGATGGGACCCTGGAAGTGCGCACTTCTGCGGCAGAGCTGGGCCAGGGGCTGGTGACGGTCCTGCAGATGATTGTCGCCGAGGAATTTTCCGTGTCCCCGGAACGCGTCCACGTCCTGGTCATGGATACAGACCTGACCCCGGATGGCGGACCGACCACTGCCTCCCGTCAGACTTACGTGACCGGCAACGCTGCCCGCCTGGCAGCCCTGACCTTGCACCAGGCGATCGTCTCCATGCTGGCAGAAAAATATGACCAGTCTCCAGAGCAGATCACTTTTGACGCAGGGGAAGTCCGGGTTGCCAATCTTGCGATCGCGTATGACGATTTAATCTCCATGATGAAAACTGCCGGTCAGGCGTCTCGCGCCCTGTATGAGTATTGGGCACCCACCACCTTGCCTCTCGGGGAAGGCGGCGATATGCACTTTGCCTTTTCCTTTGCCGCCCAGGCTGCTGAAGTGGAAGTGAATACGCTAACCGGCGAGGTGCGGGTCCTGCGGGTCATCTCTGCCAATGACGTGGGCCGGGCGATCAATCCTCTCGGGCTGCAGGCCCAGGTGGAAGGCGGCGTGATGATGGGACTGGGCAATGCCCTGACCGAACATTTTATTGTCAAAGATGGCTACGTGATTACAGACCGCCTGGCGCGCTACCGGATTCCATCCATAGTGCATACGCCCGAAATCATTTCCATCGTGGTTGAAGAGCCCACCAGGGATGGACCATACGGTGCCAAAGGGGTCGGTGAAATCGTCAGCATACCCACCATCCCGGCGATCACCAATGCCATTTACAATGCGATTGGTATCCGGATCGATTCCCTGCCAGTCGACCAGGAGCAGATTGCGCAGGAACTTAAGGCTTCGGGCAAATGGTGAGTTATAAGATGATAGAATCCAGTTAGCAAGGTGAAATGTAAATCTCCACCAACAGATGATTCGTGTTCCGCTTTTTAAGCGCGTATGCGAAATTAAAAATGCTCCACTGCACGAAAAGGCGATCCTATGGATAAATTCGTTGGTTACCGCTGTTCACTCTGCAGGACTGAATATCTGCCCGGCCAGGTGACCTATACCTGCCCAAAAGACGGGGGCAACCTGGACGTGGTCCTGGATTACGATGCCATCCGAAAAAAATTCCAACCCGAAGACCTGACCTATCGCTCCGAGGGCAGTCTCTGGCGCTATTTGCCGCTTCTGCCGGTGCCAGACCCGGGTGGCGAAGAGACCCCACTCCGGTGTGCAGGCTGGACGCCTGTCTTTCACCTGGATCGACTGGCAAAGGAACTTGGTCTGGAGCATCTTTGGCTGAAGGATGAAAGCCGCAACCCAACCGCCTCTTTCAAGGACCGCGCCAGCGCGGTGGTTGTAGCACGCGCCCGCGAGATTGGTGCAGAGATAATCGTCACTGCCTCGACAGGGAATGCCGGGGCGGCCCTGGCTGGAATGTCTGCGGCGGTTGGGCAGAAGGCAGTCATCTTTGCACCCAAGTCTGCGCCCCCAGCCAAGGTGGCCCAATTGCTGGTCTTCGGCGCCAAAGTCATCCTGGTGGATGGCACTTATGATGAGGCCTTTGACCTGACCATCCAGGCCGCGGAGGAATTCGGCTGGTACTGCCGCAACACGGGCTACAACCCCTTTACTGCTGAAGGAAAGAAAACGGCCGCCCTGGAGATCTGGGAATGGTGGGGCGAGGAATACCGCAACTGGCACACACCTGGCAATCCGCTCGACCACCACCGGCCGTTGACCGTTTTCGTCTCGGTAGGAGATGGGAATATCATCTCGGGTATCCATAAGGGTTTCAAAGACTTGCAAGCCCTGGGCTGGATGGAACAGCTTCCGCGCATCATTGGCGTGCAGGCAGAAGGGTCTGCAGCCATTGCAAATGCTTTTCAGGCCAATACAGAGCAGATCCTCCCCATTTCCGCGAAAACCATCGCCGATAGCATCTCGGTTGATCTGCCTCGGGACGGTGTGCGCGCAGTCCGTGCAGCGCGCGAAACCGGCGGTACGTATATACTGGTAAGCGATGATGAGATTCTAAAAGCCATCGCCAGCCTCGGCCCACAGGGCATCTTCGCCGAACCGGCCGGAGCGACCTCCTACGCAGGACTGGTCAAGGCGATCAGGCAGGGAATCATCCAGCCCGGCGACCCGGTGCTGGTATTGAACACCGGTTCCGGGTTGAAGGATGTACGCGCTGCCATGCAGGCGGTCAAGGCCGCACCGGTGATCGAGCCAACTTTGGAAGCTGTCAAGCAATTGTTATGAACAAGCTCAATCAATGGAATACGCCTCTGCGCTACCTGGTTTTCGGTATTGGAGTACTGCTGTTTCTGGTGCTGTTGTGGTACATCCGCAGCGTTATTGAACCACTGATCATTGCCGCCTTCATTGCCTACCTGATCAACCCCGCCATCAATTTTTTGGTCGATCACAGGCGAATGTCCCGCAAGGTTACGGTTAACCTTGTCTATTTCATCACCCTGGCGCTGCTCATCGGCACCCCGGCCACGGTCACATCGCTCCTTTTTGATGAATTCAAGCAGGTGATCACCGATGTGCTCAGCCAGTTTGATAATCTGGTCATTCTGCTGAGAAAACCGTTTCCCATCCCCGGAATTCCATTCAATCTGGGACAACTGGCAGACCGGTTGTCCCAGTTCCGCTCCACGTTCCCCAGCACCCTGCCAGACCAAGCATTCCAGGCCCTGGGCAAAACCTCCATGGGTGCGGTATGGCTGATCGTCATCCTGGTGGCTGTCTATTATTTTCTGGCCGAATGGCCGCGCCTGAGGGATGGTTTTATCAGTTCATTTCCAGAAAAATATGAGCCGGAGCTTAACGAACTCTACCAGCGGTTACGAAAAATATGGATGAACTACCTGCGCGGCCAGCTCCTATTGATGCTGATCGTCGGCGTGGTCTTCACCATCGCCTGGACAATCATTGGCATCCCGGGAGCGGTTGTACTGGGCATCATCGCCGGTTTTCTGACCATAATCCCGGATGTGGGCCCGGCTCTGGGTGTAATGCTGGCGATTGGTGTGGCCCTGCTCGAAGGCTCCAATTGGGGCTGGATGCCATCCAACCATCTATTCGTGGCTTTGATCGCTCTGGCAGTCTATCTTCTCCTGATCTCCATAAAGAATTTCTGGGTGCGCCCGGTGGTCATGGGCCGGAGCGTTCACATGCACGAGGCATTGGTGCTGGTTTCCATACTCCTGGCCACGATATTATGGGGCATCCTGGGCGCATTGATCATCGTGCCGGTGCTGGCTTCGCTGTTCGTGATCGTCGATTACTTGCGCCGGCGCATTCTGGGCATGCCGCCCTTCCCAACCTCCGAATCGTTTGTCTCCCTTGAAACTCCGCCCTCCGGACCCGAGAAAATCGCGGCCATAAAGTCCAAGATTTCGAAAAAGAAGAAGAAAGGTTGATATGTCTGTCACATTTTCGATCGTCGCTCCAATCTACAACGAACTGGAGAACATCCCGGAACTTTACCGGCGGGTGCGGGAGGTGATGTCTTCCCTGCAGGAGAGCTGGGAACTTGTGTTGGTGGACGACGGATCGTCTGACGGCTCGACGGATGCCATCCGCACACTGGCCAAGCAGGATGCACACGTACGTCCGGTGATCTTCGCGCGCAACTTCGGCCACCAACCGGCCATTACAGCCGGATGGGACTATGCGCGCGGGGATGCGATCATCATCATGGATGCGGACCTGCAGGATCCGCCTGAGGTCATTCCAGACCTGATCGCCAAGTGGCGCGAGGGGTATGAAGTGGTTTACGCGGTGCGGGCCGAACGGGAAGGTGAGACCTGGTTCAAGAAGACAACCGCGGCGATGTTCTATCGGATCGTCCACCGCATCACGGATGTAAATATCCCGGTTGACAGCGGAGATTTCCGCCTGATGGACCGCAAGGTGGTCGAGGTGCTTAAGACCATGCACGAGAGGCACCGGTTCCCGCGCGGCATGTCAGCCTGGGTGGGATTCCGGCAAATCGGCGTGCCCTACAAGCGCGCCACGCGCTTTGCCGGCACTACCAAGTATCCATTCAAGAAAATGTTCAAGCTGGCCTTGAATGCCATCACCGGATTCTCCTACTTTCCCCTGCAACTGGCAACGTATTTTGGTTTTACCTCGGCGGGCCTGGCCATCATTGCCATCCCTGTGGTGATCATCATGCGCCTGGCCGGACATGGCGCCTTCCTGGGCCAGGCCACCACACTGATCGCCGTGTTGTTCCTGGGTGGAGTGCAGTTGATCAGCCTGGGTGTGCTGGGTGAATATCTTGGGCGAATCTACGATGAAGTAAAAGGCAGGCCGTTGTACATCGTGCGCGAAGCACCTGAAGGCAAATGATTTCCTTTTCCCAGGGGCGAGCCAAGAAAATCCACTGAACAATAGGATTGCCTGTGCCTTACAACTTTGATTCCATTATTGAACGACGCGCCACCAACTGCGTCAAGTGGCGCCAATACCCAACGGATGTCCTGCCGTTGTGGGTGGCAGACATGGACTTCTCTGCACCGGAGCCGATCCTGAAGGCTCTGCAGTGCAGCCTCGAGCACGGTATATTGGGGTATGAATTCCCAAGCATCGAATTGTGCGAGACCGTGGCCGCCCGCATGCAGACATTGTACGGCTGGAAAGTTTCGCCAGAGATGGTGGTAGCTACACCGGGGGTGGTCTCCGGTTTTACTGCCGCGGCGTATGCACTTTGCAAGCCGGGAGAGGGGATCCTGGTCCAGCCGCCGGTCTACCCGCCCTTCCTGAAAGTCCATGCAGGCGATGGATGGGTATCCCAACAGGCGCCGCTGGTCCTGGAAACTGAAGGTTCCACCCTGCGCTACAAGCTGGATTTCGATATTTTTGAGCAAGCGTTTCACTCCGCCGGAGCGAAGACCGGCATGTTCCTGCTCTGCAATCCGCACAACCCGACCGGACAGGCGTATACCAGGGAAGAACTGGGACACATGGCAGAACTTTGTCTCAAGAAGAATGTCCCCATTTGTTCGGACGAGATCCACAGCGAACTCGTGCTGGAGGGAACCAGGCACATCCCGATCGCGGCGCTGGACCCGGAGGTCGCCGAGCGTACGATCACGCTCATCGCTCCGAGCAAGACCTTCAATATCCCCGGCCTGTTCTGCGGGTTTGCCATCATCCCCAATAAGGATCTTCTTGAAAGTTACAAGAAGGCAGTTGAGCGCATGACGATGCACGTCAACTGTCTTGGGCTGATCGCGGCACAGGCCGCCTTCTCCGGAGATTGCGACGAGTGGCTGAGGGAGCTGCGCGCTTATTTGACTACCAACCGGGATTTTGTGGTCCAGTTCGTTCAAAAGGAGCTGGATGGGATCCATACGACCGTCCCGCAGGCCACCTACCTGGCCTGGCTGGACTGTAATGACCTGATCCGGTCTGGCAGAATAAGCGACACGCCCAGCGAATTCTTTCTAAAGCAAGCCAGGGTGGCTTTGAACGAGGGCAGTGAGTTCGGCGCCGGAGGGGAAGGATTCGTCCGGCTGAATTTTGGCTGTCCGCGGAGCACACTGGTGGAAGCACTGGGGAGAATAAAATCAGCCTTTGGGGTATAAGCAGCCCATGCAAAAGCCGACCTTACTGGACCTGATGGATATTGTCCAACGCGACGCGAAACCGCAGCCCTGGGCGGAAGGGGAAAAGATCCCTTGGAATGAACCCGGGTTCAGCGATCGGATGCTGCGCGAGCATTTAAGCCAGGAGCATGACTGGGCCAGCCGCCGGGCAGCCACCATCGAGAGACACGTGGACTGGATCCACCGGGAAGTGCTATCCAGCCGTCCTACCCGCATCCTCGACCTGGGTTGCGGGCCGGGCCTGTATACCAGCCGGCTGGCAAAATTAGGACACGAGTGCAGCGGGATTGATTTTTCTCCGGCCTCGATCGCATATGCCCGGGATTATGCGCAAAAGGCCAATCTGCGCTGTGCATACCAGCTCGAGGATGTGCGGAAAGCGGATTTCGGTTCGGGCCACGACCTGGCCATGTTCATCTTCGGCGAGCTTAACGTCTTCACCCAGCAGGATGCCGGATTGATCCTCAAGAAGGCGCAAGCGGCTGTCCAGCCGCATGGATCCCTTATCCTTGAAGTGCATACCCTTGAGGTGGTGCGCCGGATCGGGATGCAGCCCGGCTCGTGGTATTCCAGCGAATCCGGGCTTTTTTCAGACCGTCCCCATCTGTGCCTGCAGGAAAATTTCTGGGATGATGGCCGATCGGTGGCGACCCAGCGTTATTTCATCCTGGACGTGCAAACCGGCCGGGTCACCCGTTATGCGTCCAGCATGCAAGCATACACGCTGGATCAATACCAGGATACGCTGCAGGAATGTGGTTTTCCAAAGGTGGCGTTTTTCCCATCCTTGATGGGTGAGAGCGACCCCTCCCAGCCGGACTTGTTCGTGATACTGGCAAAAAAATAAACGATTCTCAACACGAATGGGACGAATGGACGAATTTCACGAATGTTTTTTGGATTCTTACGTGTCCCCGTCAGGGTTGTTCACATTGAAAAAACTGTTGAGAAACTATGAAAGATTATTCCCAGGAGGCAGGAGATGAAAGTTTTATTCATCGGCGGGACCGGACTGATCAGTTCGGCCTGCTCGGAACTGGCGCTCGAACGTGGAATCGATTTGTATATCCTCAATCGAAGCCAGTCTGCTAAATATCCGCTGCCGGAAGGCGCACACCTGCTGGTGGGGGATGTGCACGGCGATGAAGCGACCCTCGCACGGTTGCTCGCAGGACATGAATTTGACGCAGTTGTGGATTGGATCGCCTTTACCCTGGAGGATGCCGAACGGGACCTGCGGCTGTTCAGCGGCCGGACCGGGCAGTTCGTCTTCATCAGCTCGGCCAGCGCCTACCAGAAACCGTCCCGGCATTACCTCATCACCGAAGAGACGCCGCTGGAGAATCCCTTCTGGGAATACTCGCGTAACAAGATCGCCTGCGAGCAAATCCTGCTGAGGGCGCACCAGGAACAGGCATTCCCGATCACCATCGTACGCCCTTCACTGACGTATGGGCCGTCGCAGATCGCCCTGTGCGGGGGCAGCTGGCAGCACCCTTACACCGTGATCGAGCGGATGAAGCAAGGACGGCAAGTCATCGTCCCGGGCGACGGCACGTCGTTGTGGGTGCTGACCTGGAACGGGGATTTTGCCAAGGGGTTCCTCGGCCTGCTGGGCAACCCGAAAGCTATCGGGCAGGCGTATCACATCACCTCCGACGAGGTGCTGACGTGGAATCAAATTTACGAGGAAGTTGGGCGGGCCCTGGGTGTGGACCTGTGGATCGTGCATGTCCCTTCCGAGCTGATCGCGGCGTATAACCCGGATGCCTTGGGCAGCCTGATCGGGGACAAAGCCAACAGCGTCGTCTTCGATAACAGCAAGATCAAGCAGCTGGTGCCGGATTTTCAGTGCACGGTGCCCTGGTCCGAGGGGGTACGCCGGACGCTGGCCTGGTTTGAGGCGGATGCATCCCGCCAGAGCATCGATGAGAGACTGAACAACATCTGGGACAGAATCCTGTCGGAATACCAGAAAGCTTTTCCTGGAGGCTGATCCAAGGATTCAATGCGAATGGCACGATTGGGCAAATTACGCGAATAAAATTTTAGATAAAAGAGGAGCAGATTGTGAAATACGGATATTTTGATGATGCAGCCAAAGAATATGTGATCACCCGGCCGGATACACCTCAATCCTGGAGCAACTACCTCGGCTCCACCGATTATGGGGCGATCATCACCAACAATACCGGTGGATACGGTTTCTACCAGTCGGGGGCACGCGGGCGCTTCATGCGCCTGCTTTTCAACCGGGTCCCCATGGATCAGCCCGGTCGATACCTGTATTTGCGCGACCGCCAGAGCGGTGACTACTGGTCCGCCTCCTGGCAGCCGGTGGGCAAGCCGCTCGAAACGTACCAGTCGACCTGCCGGCACGGCACGGCTTATACCACCATCCAGTCGCGTTATGCCGGGATCCTCAGCGAAACCACTTACTTCGTCCCCCTGGGCCAGAAGTTTGAATACTGGCGGATGAAGGTCACCAATGAATCTGACCGGGCGCGCGAGCTTTCCGTTTTCACCTTCTGCGAATTCACCAACCAGTGGATCACCACCCAGGACCAGGTCAATTTGCAGTATTCGCTATTCATCGTGCGTGGCGAAATGGCAGATGGGCTGCTGCGGATCGCCATCCACGATAATCTCCCCTCCATCGATGCCCCGTCCGACCTGAGTGACACCCCATTCAAATGCTGGATGACTCTGCGCGGAGCACCGCTGACCGGTTACGATACCAGCCGGGAGGCTTTCATTGGTCCCTACCGGGCTTACCATAACCCATTGGCAGTGGAAAAGGGACAGTGCACGAACAGCGATGCCTACGGGGACAATTCCTGCGGCAGCCTGCAAACCGACCTGTGTCTTCGACCGGGCGAAAGCCGCGAAGTGCTGGTCATGCTGGGCATCGGCGAGGCCCGGACGATCGGCAAACGCACCGTTGACGAGTTCGGTTCGCTTGAACGCGCGGCCCTCGAGCTGCAAAAACTGAAGGACTCCTGGCACGCCAGGCTCGGCAGCCTGGTGGTGGAGACTCCTGACGAAGACCTGGACCATACCATCAACGTCTGGGGACTGTACAACTGCCTGATCACCTTCGCCTGGTCACGCGCGGCCAGCCTGGTCTACAACGGCGAACGCGACGGGCTGGGATTCCGCGACTCGGTCCAGGACCTGCTGGGAGTGACGGCTGCCATTCCCGAACAAGCGCGCCAGAGGCTGGAACTGATGCTCACCGGGCAGGTGGCCTGCGGCGGAGCCATGCCCATCGTCCAGCCGTTCACGCACAGGCCCGGCCATGAAAAGACCCCGGCCCCGGAAGAGTACCGCTCGGATGATTGCCTGTGGTTCTTTAATGCCGTGCCGGCGTATGTGAACGAGACCGGGGAGATGGATTTCTATCACAAAGTGCTGCCCTATGCCGACCAGGGCGAAGCCACCGTTCTGGGTCACCTGCGCCGGGCGCTGGAGTTCAACCTGGAGCGCACCGGCAGACACGGACTGCCCTGCGGCTTGCACGCCGACTGGAACGACTGTCTCAAGCTGGGCTACAACGGTGAAAGCCCATTTGTAGCTTTCCAGGTGCGCCTGGGCCTGACTGTTTATGCGGAGATCGCGCAGCGGCTGGAGAAACCAGAAGAGGCCGACTGGGCGCTGGTGCAGCGTGCAAAACTGGATGCAGCCATCCAGGCCTCCACCTGGGATGGGGACCGTTTCATCTGGGCCATCGCCGAGGATGGCACGGTGTATGGCACGAAAAGGTATGCCGAAGGCTCGATCTACCTGAACACCCAGCTCTGGTCGGTCATCAGTGCCGCCGCCACTGCAGAACAGGCGCAGCGCTGCATGCAAACGGTCAAGGAGCAGTTGGCCACGCCCTACGGGCTGATGCTTTCGGCCCCGCCTTTCGTCAATACACCCGTGGATGTGATGCGGGCGGTGGTCTTCAACCCCGGCATCAAGGAAAACGCCGGCATCTTCAACCACACCCAGGGCTGGGGCGTCATGGCCGAATGCCTGCTTGGTCATGGCGACCGGGCCTGCGAGTATTTCCGGGCCTCCATGCCAGCAGCTTATAACGAGCACGCTGAAATTCGCCAGTCCGAGCCTTACGTGCAGGGCCAGACCACCTATTCGACCTTCAGCCCGCGCGCCGGCAACACGCGTACCTCCTGGCTGACCGGCGCGGCCGCCTGGGCCTATTTCAGCGCCACCCAGTACATTCTGGGCATCCGCCCTGAGATGGGCGGCCTGCGCCTTGATCCGTGCATTCCTCACGACTGGAAAGGTTTCAAGGCAACGCGCCGTTTCCGTGGCCGCACCATCCAGATCGAGGTCAGGAACCCGCAGGGCGTCTGCCGCGGGGTCAAATCGGTGAGCCTGAATGGCCAGGCGCTGCAGGACAATCTCATCCCGGTTGAGCGGCTCGAGGAGAACAATGTGGTGGAAGTGCTGATGGGATAACCCTCGCCATTCAGTAACTCGTGGGAAGATCCTTGCCAACCGATGACATACACCATGAATAAATCCGACAGTTATCGAGAAAAACTCAGGACAATCCAGGATTGGGAGCCCTACCTCCTGCAGGAATCCGGGCTGCCGGGGCCACGCGGCAACCTGGAACTCGCACAGGCGGTCGCCGATGCAGGCGACCGGGAACTTTTCGAGCATTTTATGACCTACACCCCGGATATCGCCCCGGTCAATGATCCGCATGAATTCCTGGCCTTTTGTGGTGTGGTGGGACTGGGTCGGCTGCTGGCCGAGGGCGATGAAAAAATCCTGGACCAACTCCGTCTGTATGCCTCCGACCCGCGCTGGCGGATGCGCGAAGGAGTGGCCATGGCGCTCCAGCAGCTGGGCAAGCGCAATATGCCCGCCCTATTGAAAGCCATGAAAACCTGGAGCCTGGGCAATTGGCTCGAGAAACGCGCGGCTGCAGCCGCCCTGGCAGAACCGGCTTTGCTGCACAGGGAAGAGGATGCGGTGCATGCCCTGCAGATCCTGGATGCCATCACCGCCTCCATGGAGCATTCAAGTGAAAACAAAAGTGAAGGCTATAAGATCTTGCAGCAGGGGCTGGGGTACTGCTGGAGTGTAGTGGTAAGCGCGGAACCTGAACAGGGTAAGCGTCTGATGGAAAAATGGCTGGCTTGCCCGGATCGCGCCATCCGCCGTATCATGCAAGAAAATCTCAAGAAAAAGCGCCTGGCACGCATGGACGCGGCCTGGGTCGAAACATGGCGGGAAGGATCAAGAAAGGAAACCTGATGTCCCACTTCGACGTAGTTGCTTTTGATGCTGACGATACCCTCTGGCACAACGAGCGCCTGTATGACCGCACCCAGGCCGGGCTGGCGGCCCTGCTGGCGCCCTATGGGGTCAATCCCGAATCCCTTGGGGCTGGCCTCTACCAGACGGAAAGCCGCAACATTGGGTTGTTTGGCTATGGGATCAAATCCTTTACCATCTCGATGATCGAGACTGCCGTGCAAATGACCTGGGGACATATTTCAGGCCACGATGTGCTCGCCATCCTCGACCTGGCCAAAACACAGCTCAATGCGCCCGTTGAATTGCTCGAGCATGCAAAAGAAACTGTCTCCCAATTGGCATCCCGCTACCATTTGATGGTCATCACCAAGGGTGATCTGCAGGACCAGGAGAACAAGCTCCTGCACTCCGGGCTGAGTGACTTTTTCCGGGATATCGAAGTGGTCAGCGACAAAACTCCCCAGGACTACGCACGCCTGTTCAAGAACCATGCCATCCATCCAGGGCGCCTGGTCATGGTGGGCAACTCGCTGCGCTCCGACATCCTGCCGGTTCTGCTGCTGGGCGCCAATGCCGTCTATATCCCCTATCCGGACACCTGGCAGCACGAAACCGCCGAAGCGCCCGCCCCCGGCACGCCGCGCTTCCACCAGCTCGAGCACCTTGGTCTCCTGCCTGCCCTGCTCGATACCCTGGAATCCAACCATTAAGTAGACCACTCATAGAGCCTGGGCGGGCTATCACACAAGGGCACAAAAGAAAAGTTTTTCTTCGTGCCCCTTCGAGGTACTTTGTGACCTTAGTATTGATCTCTTTTTTTCTCATCGGGAATTAAAAAAAGGCGGATGGGGGTAACCCATCCGCCAAATTTCATCTACTATTAAGCAGAGGAAAAGAACTGGTAACGCCACATTCCGTCGTGGGGGACGTCCGGCCGGACTGAAGTGCCTGTCCTCGGCCAGGATCGGGGGCTACCCTGCCTTTCCTCCTATTAAATTCACTGGCAGTACTTCGATCGCAACCTCCTTTCTGGATCATTGTGATCCTACATGCTCATCATACAACAAAATTGTTCAGAATACATTAAAATCTGCCACCAATTTTGAAATTCCTTGTCCAGACAGTCGGGAAGCCGTAGATTTCCCGTAGGTTTCAGCGCCTGCGCAGAACATATATGAACCCGCCCAGGGCGGTGATAAGCGCCAGCATGGCTGCTCCGGCCAATGCCAGCCGGCCTGGCACAAGCCCGGCTGACAGGTTGTTGGTACGGACTTCCAGAGCCTGATCACTTCCATTGACTACTATTCTCCCCACTTGTTTTGTGAAAGCGATCACTTCTGCATTGCGGGTGGATAGGATCGCCGATTTAACCCTCAAAGTGCTGCTGCCGGTTTTCCTGGCCGCAAAGGATATCGCCGCTATTGCCCTGGTCCCGCTGGCCGGCAGGGCGGGCCGGAGCAGCGTAGCCGCAAAATCGATCCGCCCGATCTCATTATCCACCTTATTTACCGCCACGAAACCGTCTTTCCACCATTCCGCGGGCCAGATCTGCACCCCTTCTTGATCCGGATCAGCATCGACGACTTCGACAACATTTGGGTCAAAGGCAAGCTGAAATTCAAGTCCATACAGATCTTGCACATCTTGAATGAAAAAATATAACGTCTCCTGTGCGCCGGGCGCCAACCCCAATTCGGGTGGAGCAAATCGCAAGACTGCACGGCTCTCCTGCGTCAAAACCGGGATGCCTGACAGTGCCAGGGTAACAAACATCCCAAGCACTGAAATGAAGATCGGAATAACATTACGCCTTTTCACTTAACTTCGCGGCCCTTTCTTTCCGCCGTTTCGTAGCAAGCAGCCAGATCGTCAGGACAAACAACAGCAGTGCGCCCGAGAAACCACCTGCGGTAATATATGTGAGGAGCTGGTCTGATACTACCGCGTCCACCTCTGGTATCCTGGCAGGATTATTTTGGACGGTGATCGCCTCGGACAGCGCCGGCGGGTTCTCCTGGTAGACAATCGCGCCGGCCGGCTTGGGTGTGTCAATCCAGGTGGCGGTCAGACTGGGCAGCGCGGTTGGCTGGCTTCTTGCCAGCGTAAGGGTGGGAGGACGCAAGGTCGGCAGCACCGAAACGAGGGTTGAAGTTGGGCGAGGAGTGGGCGTGGATGGTTTTGGTTTTACAATGACCAGGTCTGCCCCCCGGGTGGTAACCGTCTGCTTGATCCCGCGCCGGTCAGCGATCACTGCTGAGGTAATGATAAACCTGGTATGGGTGCCCATCTTCCTGCCCCGGAAGCGAATCGACAGGATGATGCCTTTGCCGCTTGCCGGGAGAGTGGGATTGAGTTGGGTGATTACATAACGCAGCGTACCGTTTTTATTATCAGCCAGATTGCGTACAGCAAAATCTGCTTTTAGGAATCCACCCGGCATCATTTGAATGCCTGTTTGCCGTGAGTCCGCATCTACGATTTCCACAACCGCCGGATCGAACGTGGCTTGCATGTCAATCCCATAGATTTTCTCGGCATTCACAAGCAGGATCTGCAATATCTCGCTTTGCCCTGCACCGATCTCCAGCCGGTCAGGATTGGCGTATACCAGCGTTTCGCCAGCCTGGAGCCCTCCGGGCTGGAATCCGGTGGCCAGGATGAGGATCGCTATCCAACCCAGGAAATGATTGTGATTCAAACCGGGTAATCTCTCCCGAAAGTGCATCGGGACGTGTGCGCGCTCTGCTTACTCCGCGGTGGACACATCTGCTCAAGCACAGTCTCACCAGGTTCCTGGCGATGTGAGACCATAATTGCCACCCGGCATGACCAGGTCGAGGATGTTGACCTTTCCATCGGCATTGATATCACTGCTGCCGGTTGTTCCGCAGGAAACCGGCGCCCCGCCAAAAGAGCCGCCGATGCAGGTCAGGTCGCTCAAGTCGATCAGGCCGTCATTGTTGGCATCGCCTCCCAGGAGACGCGTTTGGGGTGCGGAAAAGGTCTCCAAAGCGTGCAGCAAATGGGTCGTCCGGTTTCCCAGGTACAATCCATGTCTGGCTTCCAACTGGTAGTTGGTGCCCTCGGAAAGCGCCTGGACGTTGTCGAAAGTGAATGCGCCTGTTACCGGATCAAAGGTCGTCGTATACGGTCCAAAGACACCCGCCAGGTCTGTCAGGGTGACCTGGCCCGCATTGACCGGCGCGCTGCGCCCCTGCAAAGAAACCGTCCCGCTCACGGTGGCATAGTTGCCCACGCTTATGTGTAGAGGATAAATGGTATGGTTTATCGGCTGGGAATCTCGATCGGTCAGGATATCGTCGCTGATGGTCAGATCGAATTCGCCGGTGCTCTTGCCAGTGAGCTGGATCTGCGCGACCGGGCCGGAGCCGGTGACCGGTGCACCCGGTTCCACCCGGCTGGCGGCAAATTTGCACTCGCCGCTGCCACAAACGGCATTCCAGCCTGCAGGGATGACGGCATTTGTCCTGGTGTCAAAGAAAGTATTCGTGAAGGTGCCTGAAGCGTCGACCAGGTTGGAATTGTAATGCACGATGAACTGGTAGCCGAACAAGTTGGCAACGTCTGTCAGGTTGATGGTGACGCTGGTGTTTTCCCCCGTGCTGATCTGTGGCTTGCCTGTCACAGGCACAATACTGTGTGGTGGCAGGCTGGTGGGACTGGGAGTTGGACCAGGCTGTCCGGCAGCCCACCAGGCGATATGGTTTGCCATCGCGCTGCCGGCGCTGGTGAAAATTCCCCCTGCGAATACCCTTTCGCTGGGGTCGATCGCCAGGCCACGCACCATATCATTCATCCCGGTGTCCAACGGCAGCCAGGTGCTGCCGTCCCATCTGGCGATCCGGTTTATCATCTCCCCTCCGGCGATCGTGAAATCCCCTCCCGCGTACAGGCTTCCACTGCCGGATATTGCCAGGGCATACACATCCGCATTCATCCCGCTGCTCAACACTGACCAGGCTGAGCCGTCCCATTTGGCAATGCGGCTGGCACTGCCGCCACTGGCAGATGCGAACGCTCCTCCTACGTAGAGGTTCCCATTGCCATCCGACGCCAGGGCGCGCACCGTGTTACTCACCCCGCTTCCCAGTGCTGACCAGGAGCTGCCGTCCCATCGGGCAATCCGGCTTGCCGGGCTGGTGAAACTGCCACCCGCGTACAAATTCCCGGCGCTATCGAATAGTAAAGCATTTACCCGGCCGTTCGTCCCGCCGCCCACTTCCGACCAGGTGCTGCCGTCCCATTTGGCGATCCGGTTGGCAGTTACGCCCTCCGCAAGCGTAAAGGTACCGCCGGCGTATACCTCCCCGCTGTCAGAAACTGCCAGGGCATAGACTTCTGCGTTCAATCCACTGCCCAGGGCTGTCCAGGTTGTCCCATCCCATTTGGCAACTCGATTTACCGTCACGCCATCCGCGCTGGCAAAAGCACCCCCGGCGTATAGGTTCCCCTGGCTGTCAAATGCCAGGGCATAAACATCTGCACTCATTCCATTGCCCAACGGCAACCATGTACTGCCGTTCCATTCAGCGATACGATTCGCCGCCGCTGTTCCGGCACTCGAAAAACCTCCGCTGGCATACAGGTTTCCGGAGCGGTCGAATGCCAGGGCATAGACATCCGCATCCATTCCCCCGCCCAACTCTGACCAGGACTCGCCCATTGCAGAGGCTGCCACAAAACCGATCAGGCTGGCCAGCAGGGTCAGCCCGATTCCCAGCCGTAATGATATGGCGGCAGGCTTATTATGTGCTCCAAATAGGTTTACCATCTTCGCACCTCTCGATGGGAAAGAATGAACAAAATGGTTTTTCTCGACGGAGTCTTTTTCCGACCTGCTAAATTCTCCCCCTACCTACGCAACAATCATCCTCAGATCAGTTCTCATTGCAGCCTCCCTTTCCTGGAAACAATGCAAGCCAGCGCGACACAATGATATTTTATTTTACAACAAATAAGATCGATTATTCCTTAAAGAATTCGCGTCTCAGGGCATTTATCGCCATCAATTGACTTTTAGCCTGTGGTTTCTGAACCAGGCAGAGCATCTATTAATGGTCCAGTTCCGTTGACGCATCCCAGTGGGCGTGATAGAATGTCCCCCGCCGGGCGTGTAGCTCAATGGTAGAGCAGCGGCCTTTTAAGCCGTTGGTTAAGAGTTCGAGCCTCTTCACGCTCACTTTTTGAAATCCTCTCAATTGAGAGGATTTTTGGTTTAGAATTTAGAGCGAAGCGATAAAATTCATCGCACCAATCCGCCCTTAATTCATTTTCAGAATCGAATGAAAACCCAACTCGGTTGAAAGTTCAACAAATCATGACGAATTTGACTCTGCCCTACGAACGTTTCTTTTCTCCCGACCCAATCACCCGGAGCCTGGCTCTCGAACTCTATGAGCAGGTTGCCGCCTTGCCCATCATCTCCCCGCACGGACATGTTGACCCGCGCCTGTTCGCTGACCCGAATGCCAGCTTCGGCACCCCCGCCGACCTGTTCATTATCCCTGACCACTACGTCACGCGCATGTTGTACTCACAGGGAATTTCCCTGGAAAGCCTGGGTGTGCCACAACTCCCCTTACCCGACGGGAGCTGGGCCGGGAATGAGGTTGATCACCGCTCCATCTGGCGCCTTTTCTGCACCAATTTCCACCTCTTCCGCGGCACGCCGAGCGGTATCTGGCTGGCGCATGCACTGAGAGAAGTCTTCGGGATTGCCGAAAAACCTTCTGCTGCCAACGCTGACGGACTTTACGATCTCATCAACGAAAAACTGGCCCTTCCAGAATTTGCTCCCCGTCTCCTGTTCGAGCGATTTAACATCGAAGTGCTCTGCACCACCGACGCGGCAACGGATACGCTCGAACACCACCTTGCCATCAGGAATTCCGGCTGGAAAGGACAGGTTCTGCCCACCTTCCGCCCGGACGCGGTCGTCAACATCGGTGCTCCCAACTGGCGAAAGAACATCGACAGGCTCAGTGTTGTCAGCCGGATTGATGTGGTGGATTATGCGTCTTTCATCCGGGCAGTGGAGCAACGCCGTAAGTTTTTCAAGTCAATGGGCGCAACTGCCACTGACCACGCAGCACTGACACCTGCCACCGCTGAATTGACACCCAACGAAGCCAATACCCTTTTCCAGAACGCGCTCAAGGGTGAATGCAGCCCCAATGACGATGCCCGCTTCACTGCCCATATGCTGATGGAATTTGCGCGCATGAGCAGCGAAGATGGCCTGGTGATGCAGCTGCATCCCGGCTCGCTGCGCAACCATAACGCGGTCGTTTTCCAAAAATTCGGACCGGACCGGGGCTGTGACATTCCGGTCAGGACTGAATATACGCGCAACCTGCTTCCGCTCCTGAACAAATTTGGCAACGACCCGCGCCTGACCCTCATCTTGTTTACCATCGATGAGACCTGCTACTCGCGCGAGTTGGCGCCCCTGGCCGGGCACTATCCAGCACTGAAGCTCGGTCCACCCTGGTGGTTCCATGATAGTCTGAACGGAATGGCGCGTTATTTTGACCAGGTAATGGAAACAGCTGGCCTGTACAACACCGCCGGTTTCAACGATGACACGCGTGCCTTCTGCTCCATCCCCGCCCGGCATGATGTTTGGCGCAGGGCCTCGGCCGACTGGGTGGCCGGGCTTGTGGCCCGGCATATCGTGGACCTGGAAGACGCCCACGAAATGATGAAAGAGCTGGCGATCGGTTTGGCCAAACGCGCCTACCGGCTGTAAAGGCAACCACAACAACAGCGCCCCTTACTGTTCCATCTTATCCAACAATTCCCTCAAGGCAGCCAATTCCTCTTTTGAAAGGGTGACGCCCTTGCCCATTTTCCCGCCATCCGGGGACCACTCACGAATGTCGTATTTGGGATCCCTATCGTTCCAACTGATCAGGTTGAGTTCCTTGGCCCACCCGGAAGCGGACTTGGAAAGCACGCCAATCTTCTTGATAATTTCGTATTTGATTTCAGACATTTGAGATCTCCTCAAAATGAAACCGGATCGGTTACTCTCGAACCGCAGGGAATTAACGGCACAGGTAGATTGTCCCGTCAGGATACGTACCATAGACAGGTAGACCGGTAAACAGGTCCTGCATCTGTTCAACCGGGCCATCGCCAACTTTGGCCCGGAACTGGGTGGGGAAATCCGTAAAGATGACCAGCGCGGCTTCCTGCTTGCAGAAAAGGGCCTGGACCGGATCACCCGGCGCTGTCCCGTAGGCGCCTGCCTGGATGGGCGGCTTGGATGGGAAAGTATTCCAGAAACCATGGATCGGGCGCCCGGTCCAGAGCTGCAGCAATTCCCAGTCATTGGAAATGACCGCCTGCCCGGCTGGCAGGGCGCGCACCGCCTGGATGATATCGGAGCGGTTCCAACGATAGGCGGTCAGCCCATCCCCGGCGTGATAGAAATTGACTTTCTCGCGCGTCTGCGGGAAATACCAGGCCACGCATAGTACCGCGATCAACCAGGGCAGGACCTGCAGCACGCGCAGTCTGCCGCTGAACCAGGCTGCCTGCCAGAGTGCAAATGCCGCGTAAAAGCTCATCACGCTGCCAACATACAGCGGCAGAAGCATCCGGTTATCCACGTCAATGGTGGGACGGGTAAACAGGTAAGTGCCAAGCACTACAATTAAGAATATCACAGATGACAGACCAAAGAAGGTAAAGATCTCCATGCCGGAATGATGGATACCTTCAGAATTTTTGCGCAACCGCCTTCCCGCCATCAGGACAAGCACCAGGACGGCAGCCAGTCCAATTCCCATGATGGCGAATCGCAGGCGGTAGCGTAAAAGCATCTCATGCGACTGGAACGGCACCCACTTCCAGACCGTATCCATGAAGATGCCGCGGAATGATTGGAATTGAGCAGACAATCCCTGCCAATTCAAGCCAAGATTGCGTCCCCCCACCGAATGGGCAGTGGCAAAATAGATCCAGACCAGCCAGATCAGGATCGGTAAACTGGCAACCAATGTAAACAGCACAGCCTGCTTGATCCGCGCCCGTGTTTTTCCAGATGCAAGCAGCAGGACACTCAGCCCCCCGGCAAGGATCATGGCAATCCCGGCATAGCGCGTCACCGGGATCAGGCCAACCAACACTGCGCTCAGCAGGAGCAGGGGCGTTTTTTTTGCCTGCAGATAAGCCAGCAGGGCCAGCCCGCCGGATAAAAACAAAAGGATGAACAGGGGTTCGGAATATGCCGAGCTGAACATCACCACCATTTGAGGAAATGCGCACATCAAAGCGCTGGCGACAATTCCAAGCGCCGGGACGCGGCTGTAACGATGGAATATCCATCCGGCAATGAAAATGGAAGCGACAAAAGCAAAAATATTCAACCAGCGTGCCGCGGCCACCAGGTTACCCTGGAACAGGCCGATGGCGCCCAGCACGATCGGGTAAAAAGGCGGTTGAATGGTGATCGGTCTGAAAGCCGCATCCGCCTCATAGTAAACCAGCCCTTGCCCCCGGTCGAGGCTGCGGGCGGTGGAGATGTATACCACCGGGTCGGTATACCCCCAGGGGCCATTGGCCGTGGCATAAACGGCCATGACGCCGCCGGCGACGCTGATAAGGATGATCGCCGCCAGGATTAAATACATTTTTGTGCGCTTCGTCATTAAATTCCTCAGGTTGGATCCTACTTGTGCTGGGGGGTCAGCGCAGCAGCTTCGCTGGCGCCTTTGTGCTCCACCTGCAGGTACATCGCCCGGACGGTATCTTCCATCAGGTTCTTCAAGCGATGCCGCTCGATTCCCACCGCATTGAGCGGATTGAAAGCGACTGCCTTCCCGACCGTCACGTACCCGGACGGGTGGACCGCCACCGGATAGAACTCCAGGCGCTCACCGGTCTCCGCGTAATACATTTCACCCAGGCGGGCAAAACTGCGCTGGAACAATCTCATCCCCGTGACAGGGTCCGCTGGAAGCATGTTGTCCTCCGGGAAGACCAGCAGGAACCTGCCCTGCCGCAGTACATCCATGCTTAAGCGCAGAGTGTCCACCATCCGGTCGTAATCACCCTTATAGACTGGGATATTGCCCAACGAACGCAGAAAGGGTACGGAAAGTTTGGAAAGTCCCTTTGCCACCCAGGCACTGGCCGGCGGCTTGAAATGCAGCGTCCGTTCGACAAAGTCCCATTTCAACCAGGCGGCGGCTTTTTCCTCGTCCAGCATATCCGCCACGGACCAGCTATACATGCGCAGCGGGATCGAGCAGGCGGCCGCGATCGGACCGATGGCTTCGTGATGGTTGGCAATAAAGACCGCCGGTCCGCGCCGGGGCAGGTTCTCTTCTCCGACCAGTTCACCACCCCACAGGAACAGATCCAGCACTCCCACAATGAAGTGATACAGTTCATCCTTCATGGTTCACCTACAGCATATTCAAACGCGGCCGGTACTGCAGCGCCTCCGCCAGGTGCGGTGGCTGGATGGACTCGCTCCCGGCCAGATCGGCAATCGTACGTGCCAGTTTCAGGACACGATGATAAGCCCTGGCAGATAATTGTAACTGATTCATGGCCGCCTGCATGAGGGACTTGCCGGTCTCGTCGAGTGCGCAAAACTTGCGCACCTCGGCCGGGCGCATGTCGGCGTTGCAGGAAACGGGGTTGGCGGCGATGGACTTCGAAGTCTGGAGACTTCGGACTCCGAACCGGGCGTGCTGAAGCTCGCGCGCCACTTCCACCCGTTCCCGCACCTTCGCGGAGGATTCTCCCAGACGGTTCTCCGACAACTTCTCGTATTCCACGCGCGGGACTTCCACGTGGATGTCGATGCGGTCCAGCAGCGGGCCGGAGATGCGCTTCTGGTACTTGGTCACCACCATGTTGGAGCAGGTGCAGGGTTTGACCGGGTCGCCGTAATACCCGCACGGGCAGGGATTCATGGCGGCCACCAGCTGGAAACTGGCCGGGAAGGTCAGCGAGCCCTGCGCCCGGCTGATGGTCACGACCTTGTCCTCCAGCGGCTGGCGCAGCACTTCGAGCACGCGCATGCCGAATTCGGGCAGTTCATCCAGGAATAGAACACCGTGGTGGGCCAGGGAGATTTCCCCCGGGTGCGGCCAGTTCCCACCGCCCACCAGACCGGCATGGCTGATGGTGTGGTGCGGAGAGCGGAAGGGACGGTTGCGCAGCAGGGGCGTTTCCGGCGGCAGCTGGTCGGCCACGGAATAGATGCGGGTCACGTCCAGAGCCTCGTCGATGGACATCTTCGGGAGGATGCCCGGCAGGGCGCGCGCCAGCAGGGTCTTGCCGGCGCCCGGCGGCCCCACCATGAGGACATTATGCCCCCCGGAAGCAGCCACTTCGAGGGCGCGCTTGACATGTTCCTGGCCCTTGACTTCGCCGAAATCCGTCGGCGGGAAAAGCGGGACATCTTCCACCGCGAGTCGGGTATAGGCCGGGATGGGTTTGCGCCCGGCCAGGTGATTGTACAGGGCCGCCAGCGAAGCAACCGGGATGACCTCCAGGTCGGGGATCAGGGCGGCTTCGGCGGCGTCCGATTCCGGCACCACGATGCGCTTGAAACCGGCCTGGCGGGCAGTGGCGGCCATCGGCAGCACGCCGCGCGCATGCCGGACGGCCCCATCCAGCGAGAGCTCCCCCACCACCAGCGTCCCCTCGGCCACGCTGGCGGGCAGCATGCCGGTATAGATCAGCACGCCCAGGGCGATGGGCAGGTCGTAGGCCGGGCCCTCCTTGCGCACCGAGGCCGGCGCGAGGTTGACCACCAGGCGTTTGCGCGGGTAGGGTACCCCGGCGTTGCGCACCGCCGCCTGGACGCGTTCGCGGCTCTCCTGGACGGCGGCGTCCGGCAGACCGACGATGGTCATGCCGGGGAAGCCGGAGGTGTAGTCCACTTCCACTTCGACCACCACCCCATCGAGGCCGATCACAGCACAGGAATAGACACGCGCGAGCATGGATAAAGTGTAGACGGAA
>CAWDEV010000012.1:0-109868 GCA_963801385.1 uncultured Chloroflexia bacterium | reverse complement strand
AGAATAGAACTTAAAGGGTATCCAAGTTTAAGCCTTAGGCAAAAGAAGCCATACTACAAAGATCGGCATACTGGATGTTTAAGAATGACTTATCGCTAGTCTCAAAAGAAAAAGCTGTCGAGCAAATTGACAGAAAATTAGTAAAGATGCAGATTGAACAGTCAGGATCGTCGCCATCCGATGTTTTGAGGCTGTTAATTGATAGAAGTGGGATTTTGCGTGAACCTGCGCCAAATGAAATCGATTTTTCTCATCGCACTTTTCAAGAATTTCTAGTAGCACAGGCAATAATTGACGAAGGAGATATTGGATACTTGATTAGCACAACTTACATTCTGATCAGTGGCGTGAAGTTATTATATTAGCAGCAGGCGTGTCACCTCAAAAGACGAGACAGGAAATAATCAAAAGCTTATTGATTAAAGGGGATAGAGAAAAAAACTATCAGCACCAACTATATTTTCTTGCATTGGCGTGTTCACAATCCATTATTGATTTGCGAGTTGCGGAACAAAATCTTGTCAAAAACCGATTAAAGAAAATAATTCCTCCTAAGAGCTTAGGTGAAGCGAAAAGTTTGGCATCGGCTGTTGGCGAATTGGCTTTGGATTATCTAAAGCCATCACCTGATTATTTGCCCGAACACTCGGTTTTTTGTATAAAGACCTTATGTAATATTGAAAGTGAAAAATCGCTATATATTCTTGCAGAATATGCAACCAGCTCTCATTCCGAAGTTATTCAAGCATTGCTTGAGGAAGAGAATATTTTAAAGATAAACAAAGTTACGATTCTTTTGTTCTGTCAAAACTAGCCAACATTGAATCTCTTGAGTGTAATTCGTTATCCGCGTTAATGGCATTGAGAACTTGACTGGTCTGATGAAACTTTCACTATCGAGGAGTTCTCGGTCAGCGATATATCGCCTCTAGCTCCTCTAATTAATTTAATAGACCTTGATTTAAGCGAATGCAGTTCTCTTGTTGATTTGTAAATTAAGCCATCTTCCAAAAATACATCGTCTTAACTTGAGTAACTGTGAAAATCTTTCTGATGTCTCTGTCTTAAGAGACTTAAAATTTCTAGAGTGGCTTGATTTAAGTGGCACAAAGGTATCCAAGTTAACTGCCTTAGAGAATTGTAATTTGTTGGAATACATCAATTTGTCAAATTGTGACAAAGTAGAATCATTGGATGGATTAGAAACAATTTCAGCATTGAAGTATCTGAACTTATCTCTAAGTTGTGAAGGTTAATATGACAGATAAAAAAGGATTACCTATTGTCGTTTATATTGGAGGACGGGCGGTTTAGTAAGTGAAAGTATTTTAAAGCATCTTCATGAAAAAAGCGGACCCTCTGCGATTCTTGACAACAAAATTCAAACATCGGAAAAGGTTGTGAAAAAAGAACAATCAATGCTATCCGTGCTAGAAGAGGCAAGGATGTTAGAGGAAGATTTATCATCTTATAAGCGCTATTTAATGAACATGGAAACTGTTTCTGCACTAAATAATTTGACGAACATGGATTTATCCAATCGCATAATTGATAACCCATCCGCACTTGCCATTTTGATTAATTTGGAAATATTACAAATGCGAAATTGTGTAGTAAAGGATAAAGTCACGAATAGATTAACGAGGTTTATCGATTTTTCTTTTTTGGAAAACTTAGTAAATCTCAAAGTTCTAAACGTGGAAGGGTGTTTCTGGGTGTCAAGTCATTCTGCTCTATCAAAACTAAAAAAACTTGAAACCTTGTCTGCTAATTTAATTTATAAAAGACAACATATAGAAAACTTGCAAGTTAATAGAGGGGAGCAACTCAGCGATGGCAACGATATGGTAGAGAGAAGAGATGTTGTGCCCTCAAATCTTCTAGTAGATATAGTTGATAAACAAGATGAGTATCTTCCAATTAAATCTGTGTAGGTGATTCTCATCTCTCGCAAGCCAGTAAGGATAATCTTGAAAAAAGAATTGGGATGTATGCGGCGATTAATGGTTTTTGGTCAGATTCCAGGTCGAATCGTGAACATTCAATGAATTGTCTTAATGCTGAGCTAAATCATCATGAACCAAGTAGTATTGAACTTAATGAGAGAGGAGATTACCCTAAGTAATCTTGACTTTTTGAAAGATTTAACAAAGTTGAAGAACTTAACCTACGAATTGCCAACTGATTTAAGATTTAAAGGGTATAGAGCATTTGATTGAACTGGAAAAGCTGACATTGATCTCCTGCTTATTAATCTTGAGTTTGTCTCCGCTTGAGAATCTGCAAAACTTGAGCGAATTGACACTTTTGGGAAGTAAGAACCTTAAGGATATATCAGCAATCCAACACATGAAATCATTAAAGAAGATAATCATTACACATTACTCAGAAATAGAAGATTTTTCAGTCTTAGAAAATATCCCAATAAAACGTATTGCCATACCGCATGACCTTCGACAGAGAATGTCAAGTCAACAAATACATTACTTCTCCAAAATTAATAAGCTAAGCGAACAAAAATCATCTTCATTAGAAATAGAGATTGGTGAAAATCTCAAAATGCCTGAATATAATAAAAAGTCGATTATGTAGTTTGCTAGTAGAAGGCTTTTCTATGTCCCCTCCCACAAGATTTGCTTGCGATATACGTGACTTCCGAGGTCTTAAAGATTTCGGAAGTCTGAAGTGATTTGGCAACGTCACCGATCCAAAACTCCGCTCTCAAGTCGACGCCCTCTGGGATAAATTCTGGACCGGCGGGCTCGCCAATCCTCTGGATGCCATCGAGCAGTTCTCGTATCTGCTGTTCCTCAAGCAGCTGGAAGACCGCGAAAACGCCGCCGAGCGCCAGGCCAAACGCCGCGGCACGGAATATCACCCCAAGCTCCCCAAGGAAATGCGCTGGAGCTACTGGACGCAATTGGAGGCCGAAGCCTCCCTGACCATCTCAAGAAAGAAGTCTTCCCCAGTATCGTCAACCTGGCGGCGGAGAAGAGCTCCTTCGCCCAGTACATGCGCAACGCCGAGTGCAAGATCAGCAAGCCATCGCCTGTTGATCGAAGCCTGCAAGCTGATCGACCAGATGGACATCTCCGGCCAGAACCAGGACGTGCAGGGCGACATCTTCGAGTACATGCTCAACCATCTGAACATCTCCGGGCGCAACGGGCAGTTCCGCACGCCGCGCCACATCATCCGCATGATGGTGCAGATGACTTCACCCCAGCCGCACGAGCGCATCGGCGACCTGGCGGCCGGCACGGGCGGCTTCCTGGTCAATGCCTACCAGTACATGCTGGAGACGCATACCTCCTCCGGGATCCTGGAATACGACGAGACCGGTTTCCCGCACCACCTGATCGGCGATAAGTTGACCAAGGAAGAGGCCCAGTCGCTGCAGTCCCCAAGGCTTTCCGCGGCTTCGATAACGATTCCGGCATGACCATGCTGCGCATCGGCTCGATGAACCTGATGCTGCACGGGATCGAGTCGCCCCAGTTCTTTTACATGGACACGCTCTCGAAGGATTTCGAGCAGAGCAAAGAGTACGACGTGATCCTGATGAACCCGCCCTTCAAGGGCGCGGTCGACAAGGACGACGTCAATCCCGACCCTGCCGGATAACACCACCAAGACCGAGTTGCTCTTCGTGCACCTGATCCTGCGAGCCCTGGATATGGGCGGGCGCGCCGCCGTCATCGTGCCGGATGGCGTGCTCTTCGGCTCCAGCCGGGCGCACGTCGAGACCCGCAGAAAGATCATCGAGGAGAACCGCCTGGATGGCGTCATCTCGATGCCTGCCGGCGTCTTCAGGCCCTATGCGGGTGTCAGCACCGCCATCCTGTTCCTGACCCGTGGCGGGCGCACCGAGCGCATCTGGTTCTACGACATGGCCGCACGACGGCTTCTCGCTGGACGACAAGCGCACGCCCGTGGCGGAGAACGACATCCCGGATGTGCTGATTGCTGGCAGAAACGGCATGATAAGGAGTTCATAGAGAGTAGAGAACGGAGAATTGGGGAGTTGCGCAAGCAGTTGACGCCGTTGAAGGAGGAACGCTTAAAACTTCACGCAAATATCAACCGTCTCACCTTCGAACTTGCCATTCATTCTTCTGCCGACGGCAAGGCCGCTTCTGATTTGTCTGCCTGCCAACAACTTCTCTCAACTCTCAATTCTCAAATCTCTACGCCTTCAATCCGAACATGAACGCCTGACGCGCCAGTTCTGGGTGGCAAAGGAGCAGGTGCAAAGCAAACAAATAGATCTCTCTGCCAGCCGCTACCGCCAGCCGACAGCGATGAGACCTACCACGAAGCCCCGCAAGTGACGCTCGAACGCCTGTTGCGTCTTGAACAGGTAATGTTGATTGAAATTAATGAACTCAAGAAGTTGACGATATGAAACACCACTTATTCAACTAGGTGATGTCAGCGAAGCAATTCGAGGAGTTACTTTCTTTGGCCCCTTTGTGAAGCGGTACCAAATATTTTCGATGAACTGTTCGGCTTGTGTATCACCAGTGGTGTTCAAGAAACAATGAATTGGAATTCTCGCCGTTTTATTCCTAGGAATAGATTGGCGAATCCAAAGCAGCTCTTACAAGAAGGTGATATTTTAGTATCTACTGCCAACAGCAAGGAACTTGTTGGAAAATCTTGTATTGTTGCTAAATTGCCTTTTGAGTGTACCTTCGGAGCATTTGTAACTGCTATTCGTCCAAGTGCAAAGGTAGTACCAGATTATCTTGCTTACTTGGATGAGAACCAAGGAGTTCTTGGACAAATGCTATCTCATGTCTTCAAACACAACAAATATTTCAAATTTACGCACTTCGGAGGTTGCTACGACATTTCAAATCCCTCCCCTCCCCTCCCAGGAACAACGCCGCATCGCCGCCCTGCTCGCCCGCGCCGACCACCTGCGCCGGCTGCAGCGCTACGCCGATACCCTCAGCGCCTCCCTGCTGCAGTCCGTGTTTTTGGAGATGTTTGGAGATGGTCAGAAATTACCCAAATAGGTGGAAGAATTTGAAGAAATCCTCGAAGAAGATCCCAAGAATGGCCTTTACCTTTCTTCTGACTATTACGGTTCTGGAACTCCAATTATAAGAATTGATGCTTTTTATGATGGCGTTCTTGGAAATCCAGCTAATTTCAAACGTCTCCGAGCAACAGCAAAGCAAATCGAAGAATTCAAAATCCAAAATGATGAAATCCTTATTAATCGTGTAAACAGTATAGAATATTTGGGTAAGTGTGCCTTGGTAAAAGGTCTGATTGAAACGACTTTGTTTGAATGAGCAACATGATGAGAATACGAGTAAATCGGGAACTCGTTAATCCGGTTTATGTTACGAAATTCCTAACAACACAGCAAGCCTATACTCAGATTATGCAAAGGGCGAAAAAAGCCGTAAATCAAGCCAGTATTAACCAACAAGATGTGAAATCTATTGTTGTTCCCATTCCCCCACTGCCCGAGCAGGAACGCTTCGCCAGGGTCGTGCGGCGGGTCGAGTCCCTGCGGCGGCGCCAGGCCGAGTCCGCGCGGCAGGGGGATGGGTTGTTTCAAGCATTGTTGACACATAGTTTTGGAGATTAAAGATGAGCATTCCATCAAGCTGGCTCTCGATCTACATTGCCATTATCGGTACCATTATTTCAGCCCTCCTGGCATATCTGTCTTATTCATTGAATAGACAGTCACAAAGAGCCTCCATGCAGCGTTCCATTGAGGACCTCTATGATGGGATGATCAAATACCGGGCAGCTCACCCTGAAGTGATGAAGCTGTGTGATCGTTGGAATGACGATTGTTTTGCGGCGGTTTATCGCCAACGCAATGCCAAAGATGTTCAATGGGTGATCTATTACAACTATGTGGAACTGGTAAGCGGATTCTTGAATGCGGTACTTTATGGACGGAAGATCAAATTGCTTGACCGGCATGCCTACGAAGGTCATTACAAACCGCTGGTAAAGCTGCTCGTTACAGAACATTATCTTTATTTCTTGAGCATCTTGCAGGGTCCTTATCTCTCCTCATTCATCAAAGAATTTATTTCTGAACTGAAGGATGAAGGCTGGGATCTGTCCGAGAAACATAGAAAGTTGATTGGAACGGTATCCCAAATTGAATCCAAAATTCCCCCAAAGAAACGCCCAGGACTGAAGGAAAAAGACCCTAAAGGTTTTCTAGACTGACTCGCTACTCTGTTTGCAAAATTGTCCTGCCAGACGTGACATGCTCCGCGGGAAAAACCTTTAGGGTCTCATATCGAAGGATTACGTGGACGCCCTGTTAAGGCAGGTGGAAAAATGACACCCAAACAATGGATGTTCGACCCCAATTCTGGCGGTGTAAAAATCCCGCCAGCCGTGCAGGCGGATGTGGAAAAACGCATCTGCGCCGTTGCAGAGAAGGAATTCAAAGGCAAGTACACGCGCCTTAAAATCCGTTTCAAAAACCAGTTCTGTTACCTGGACGCGTATACCGAGCCCATCGTTCAAAAAGATTGGCCGCCGGATGATTCCATCGAAACCCGCGCGGAGTACTATGAACGTCTGCGTAACACCCCTACGCATCTTTGCCGCCTGCGTTATTTCGGCGCTGACAAATGGGGTTTTGCGTTTTACACCTACAGTCACAAAAAATATGAGTTGTCCATGTATGATGATGGTCAATTTACAGGAAAACCGGAACGCGCTTTTCTGATTTCTGCAAACGTATATTTGGATTGAGGAGAGACAAAATGCCAAAGAAGCACAAAAAAGACCAGCGCCCCCGTCTGCCCAAAGCCGATTCCCAAATTTCGCTCTCGAGTGTTCGCCCGATTAAAATTCTTGGTCCGCGTTATCATCTTCAGCATGCACGCCAGTATCCCATCCTGGGTTGCTGGGTCATGGCAGGTTGGAAGAAAGCCGGCATTACCCCCGTCATTATTGCCCGCCAGCAGGAGCCGGATAAAGTCATCTTCGCTGTTTTTCTGGTGGATCTCAATTGCCTGGGTGTTAAAGATGCATTTGCCTATGCAGATTATTCTCAGTCTAAATTCCAGCGGGAATTGCCGCAGATGTGCAGCGACGTCCCCGAACAATGCTCGGTTGAACTTGCACATGAGATCATTTACGGCGGTTTGGAATACGCGCAGCACTATGGCTTTCCGCCTCACCGCGATTTCACCGCTCAAATGTGCGCTCAGGTATTGGACCCGCCCGAGGCTCACCCGCGCACAAACCATGTTAAATTTGGCCATAAGGGGAAACCGCTCTTTGTATCTGGCCCTTACGACGATGAACGCAGGATTAAATCTGTGATCAATACCTTGATGAACACTGCTGGCGAAGGGAACTTCGATTACATAGTTGGCTTCGGCCCGCCAGACAATTTCGATGAGTGAGGCGTTTCGTGGGTAAAGCGTCCCGCCTGTCCTGCGTATTTTGCAGGGAAGGTTTCTCGTACGCCCATCGTCCATTGCACAAACCTTCGGGACGTTGTTCTTGCCAAACGTTGTTGCACGAAGCATTCAAAGGCAATTCGTAGGGGCGGACCTGCTTGCACCACGAAGTGGCGCTTGCACCACGAAGTGGCGCTTGCACCACGAAGTGGTGTGTGTCCGCCCAACATGTGTCCGCCCAACCTTGACAAATTGAACAAATGTTCTAAAATAATGCCAGGCACGGGAAGGCTCAAGTCTTTCCGTGTTTCTATTTATAAGGAAATCCTGCCATGTACAGTCCCCAATCCTCCGTCGCTGGCTGCTTGTCCCTGGTCCAAGCGTCCCTTATATTTCCTCTTTTGATCCTAAGGCACAAATCCCATTCACTGCTGCTGTTCTCTGCGCTCTTCCCCGGTAGTCGTTCCTCCGTCGTTCCGAGGAACGACTACCAGCCGGAGCGGCTATCGACACAAGTTCTTTTTCCCTTTGTGCACCTTCGTTGACTTCATGGTAAAAAGCTCTTTACCCCCAAAGCAAATCCCTGATTGCCTGCTCCCCTTATCCCCGATAACCTGGTCCCTTATTACCCAATTACCTGGTTACCTGATCCTTCTTCTCTGCTCTCTCCTCCCCTTCTTGTACTATAATCATGGCATCGGTCTTTCATCGTACGGCAAAAATAGAGGTGCGGCATGTCCTTCACTCCCAAGTATCTCTCCCAGCGTGACCCTCAGTGGATCAACGAGAAGCTCGGCTTCGATGATACCCTCACCATCGGGACCGACGGTTCCGCCCTGGCCTGCCTGAGCATGCTTGTCAACGGGTATGGCTATAATGAAACCCCCTCCAGCATGAACAGCAAGCTCAAGGATATGGGCAGCGGGATCGGTTTTCTTGGCAGCCTGATTGTCTGGCCCGGGCTGACGCGCGCTTTCCCCAGAATCGTTTTTCGCCGGATCGTTGTCTGCCGCAGCCAGCCCGCTCCGCTGGATGAGATCAATGCCAGCCTGGATGCCGGCCAGGCGCTGCTGGTTGAAATCGACCGTTCTCCCTCGCCGGGTCTGCAGAACCACTGGGTTGTCCTGTATGCCCGCCAGGAGGACGATTACTTAATGCTTGATCCCTGGCCCCAGCCCCCGGATAACGCGCCCACCTCCCTGGTGAGGCGCTACGGCCTTGCCCGATCTCCGGGCGAATTCATCACCACGGTTGCCTGGTACACGGTTGTCGACAGCCCGGCTGCCGCGCCGGTCCAGCCTCCTGGAGCCGGCAGGTACGTGCGCGTCCAGGCGGTGGTAACGGCGGGTCTGCGCCTGCTTTCCAAACCGGAAACCTCCGCCAAAATCATCGCGGTGGAAACACCCGGAACCCTGTTGCTTTGCCTTGAACCGGAAGCAGTGGCTGCGCCGAAGATCGGTGTCATCAACCAGTGGCTGAAGGTGCGCGACCCGGCCGGACTGGAAGGTTTCGTGGTGGCTCGCAACGTTGACCAGGTCGTCACTTCTGTGCCAACCCCTGTGCCGGCCGTGCAGTCGACATCCGCAGCCTCCCCAGCCAGCGTCCCGGCACCCGCCCCGGCGCAGGAGCTCCCGGCGGCCCCCGAGCCCGAGCCCGCGCCTCCACCGGCAGCCCCGGCCGCTCCCGAGGCTCTGACCATGCTTGTTTCGCAATGCGTCGGCCCGGCTGGTTTGCATTTGCGTGAACGCCCGGATGGCAGCTCCAACTCCCTGACAGTCCTTTCCGCTGGCGTGGAGCTGACCAGCCTTGAACCGGCCGACCAGGCCCTCCTAAAAATCGGGCAGGCGGGCCAGTGGCTTAACGTGCGGGATGGCAGCGGGACCTCCGGTTACGTGGCGGCCGAATACGTGGAGTCCAGGGATATGCCTGCGCCTGCTCCGGCTCCCCAACTGCTGACCGTGCTTGTTTCCAGCCAGGCAAGCGGCGGCCTGAACTTGCGCGACCGGCCAAGTGAAAATGGCAGCATTCGCGAGACCCTGATGCCAGGCACTTTATTAACCGTGCTGGAGCCGGCTGTCACGGCCCAGGCCAAAATTGGCGTGGTGAACCAGTGGTTGAACGTCAAGCTGCAGGGCGGCATGACCGGATACGTGGCCGCCTGGTATGTGACCACCTGAGGTGCCAGCATGGATGAATCTCTCAAGTTGCCCTATCTGCATAAGGACGACCAGCGCGGCGATTTCCAGGTCTGGATCGTGGATGGCGCTTATATCCGCGGTCACACTGACGAGGAATTCACCAACTTTGGCCAGCACTACCGTTATGCATATATCCCTGACAAGGAATTCTGGATCGACCGGGAAGCCGAGCACGATGAGCGCCAGTTCTTCATTGACCACCTGCTGGTTGAACATGAATTGATGGCAAAAGGCCTCGCTTACGGCGATGCACTAACCAAGGCTGACGAAGCCGAACGCAAGGAACGCCGCCGGGCTGGCGACCTGGGCAAGGTGACCCACCAGGGTCAATCCCTGCCGGACCCCACCACAGTCCAGGAACGGCTGTGGAAGAAGCTCGAAAATGGTATCAGTGTCTGGATCGTGAACGGACGGCTGGTACGCAGCGCATATGACATCGATTTCACCGCCGGCGGGCACGATCACGTTTACGAGTTTGTACCAACCGCCACCATCTGGATAGATGATGCCATCGAAGAGGTGGAGCGGGGTTTCGTGCTGCTGCATGAGTTGCACGAGCGCAACCAGATGGAGAAAGGCATGCCATACAGCCAGGCACATGCTGAGTCGAGCCATTTGGAGTTCCGCTGCCGCCACCACCCTGACGAGCTGCACGATGCCCTGGCTGCCGAGGGTTGGGCATGACTTATGGATAAAATCACCCGCCAGGGTGTGCTCGACCTGTTGAGCGGCGATTGGGCGGATTATGTACCCTGGTTCCAGGGTCTTTCACCTGCGGCCCAGGCAGCCTTCCTGGAGAAGCAGGGCTATGAACGGCTGGCGGATCTGCTCGCGCATATCGTGGCCTGGTGGGAGGAAGGAATGCAGGCCATCCAGCGCTATCAGAACGATCCCGCTGCCCGGCAGCCCGAGATCGACGTAGATGTTTTCAATGCCCGGGCTGTGGAGAAGGTCCAGGCGGTAAGCGATGCTGAGGAAACCCGGGTCTATGAAGCAGCCCGGAAGAAATTTGTCCGTACGGTGCAGAAGCTGTCCGAGGACGATTTCAAGGACGAGCGGGTGCTGAACCAGATCAGATGGGAGCTGGTCAACCACCTGGAAGAGCATCGCATCCAATAGGTATCTATTCACCCTTGCGAAGGTTTGGTAGGTTCCTGACGAGCCATTCTGGCAAGTATCCCGACTTCATCAGGTTTTTTACCAGAAATACAACCTTCGCAAGGCTGGCAAGGATGATATGGAAACCATTGCCGAGATTATTGAGGATAATGCCAGGGAAAACGCACATCTCAGGCGGGTCGTGGAAAGCATGTCCGCTGAGGAATTATGCCTGCCCATGGAAGCCGGCTGGACTGTCTCCGCAGTGCTGGCCCACCTGGCCTTCTGGGACCAGCGGGCCATCACGCTGATCGACACGTGGAAAAAAGCAGGGGTTGGCCCTTCTCCGATCGATACCGATGTGGTCAACGAAGCCACCCGGAGATTGTGCCTGGCCATCGCGCCACACCAGGCCGCCGAACTGGTCGTGGCGCTTGCTGATGAAGTGGATCGGGTTATCGCGGGCCTGACTCCCGAAATGGTGGAAGCCATCCAGACCAGGGGGACCACGGTCAAGCTGAGACGCGCCGACCATCGCCGGTCCCATTTGGGGGAAATAGGAAAGGCGCTCGAGAGTCGAATAAAATAATCGGGACAAGCCCATGATCGTGACCAAACTCGGGCTGGCACACCGGCAGGCTTTCCAGCAGATGTTGGAAGATTATGCTGCCCACGACCCGCAAAATGGCGAATTCTATGGGCGCGGCTGGGCGGATTTTCCAGCTTATGTGCAGAGTCTTGATGATGAAGAGCACGGGATTAACCTGATAGCCGACCGGGCGCCCTGTTCCCATCGCTGGCTATTGGATGAAAATGGCGCGATCGTTGGAATCGTCCGGATCCGGCACAATATTAACAACAAGTTCCTGGCCGAAGAAGTGGGCCATATCGGCTACGATGTTCCACCGTCTGCGCGCGGGCGGGGTTATGGGATCGCCTGCCTGCAGGCCGGGCTGGAAGAGGCGCGGGCACTCCACCTGGAACGCGTGCTCGTATGCGCTGACACGGATAACCCGGCCTCCTGGAGGACCATTGAGCACTGCGGGGGTGTATTGGAGACAGAATTTTATTCTCCGCATTACCAGACATTGGTCCGGCGGTACTGGATTGAGATAAAACCTGCTCAATAGTGAGGATGGTATGGATGTTTGAAGTAACCGATGCCTGGCGAACGGCTTTCCCGGGGGCGCATGCCGGGGTGCTCGTCATGAAGGACGTGGTCAATCCCGCCAGCCATGCCGGCCTGGAACGCCGCAAGGAGGCCCTCGTGGAAGAATTGCGTTTGCGCTATGGCGGACTGGACCGCAGCGCATTGCAAAGGCTTCCCGTCCTGCAGGTCTATGACGCCTACTATAAGCGTTTCAAGAAAACCTATCACGTCCAGCTCCAGCTTGAGTTGATCGTCTTCAAGGGGAAAAGCCTTCCCAGCGTGGCGGCCCTGGTGGAAGCCATGTTCATGGCCGAGGTCCGGAATATGCTGCTGACCGCCGGGCATGATTTTGATGCCCTGCAGCTGCCCATCCGGCTGGATGTGACCAGGGGAAACGAAATCTATACCCTGATGCGCGGCCTGAACCAGCAGGTCAAGCCGGGAGATATGATCATCTCGGACGGCAATGGCATCATGTCCAACATTATCTACGGTCCGGACCAGTGCACCCAGATCCAGCCGGGCACGCGCAACGTGGTCTACACCACGTACGCCCCGGCCGGGATCAGCCTGCAGGCTGTTACCGAACACTTGCAGGATATCCAGGAGTATGTGAGCTTGTTCTCCCCGGATGCACTGACGGAAATGCTCAAGGTTTTCGGATAGGAGTCTCACTATGTATGAACATCGCACCGCCCCCCTGCTGCCCTTCCCTGCGTTTCTCAAGCGGCTCGCCTCACATGCCGGCGTTGCCATTGGGGTCGTATTGGGTTCGCTCGTCATTGGGATTCTGGGCTATCACTTCCTGGAGGGCCTGGCCTGGATCGATGCCCTGGTGAACGCTGCCATGATCCTGGGCGGCATGGGCCCGGTGGACACCTTGCATACGATCGTCGGGAAGCTTTTCGCTTCTTTCTATGCGCTGTATTCCGGCATGATCTTTCTCGTGGCAGCCAGGATCATCGTTGCACCGGTCTTCCACCGCATCCTGCACCGCTTTCACCTGGAGGCCGGAATGGAGGACGCAGAGGAGAGCTCGGAATCATCGGGAAAAGCGAATGGCAAATCTTAAACCTCTCATGCCGTCCCCGGCGTCGGGGACGGCGCAGGCACTTTGTGAGGCAAAATGAAAGCAGTTTTTATTCCTGGCCTGAACCTCTCGGAGGAATTCTACCGGGAAATCGTCCGGCCCATCCTGGACAGTTCCTTCCCTGGGCTGACTCACGCGGCCGGGCTGATCGATGGGGGTTCTGAAGTCCTTGGCTTTGATGATGAGACTTCCGTGGACCATGGCTGGGGGCCGCGCCTGACCCTTTTTTTGTCCCCGGAAGACCACCGTCGTTATGCCGGACGGATCAAAGATGCTCTTGCCGACCAATTGCCCCACGAATTTAAAGGCTATCCAACCAACTTCAGCATACCCGACCCGGAGGATAACGGCACACAACTCTTACGGCCGGTTACGCAGGGGCCGGTCAACCATCGCGTTTCGATCCTGACTGTCGGCGGCTTTTTTGCTGATCATCTCGGTTTCGACATCCAGCAGCCCCTGGAACCGGCCGACTGGCTGACCTTTTCGCAACAGCGCTTGTGTACCATTGCCAGGGGGGCCGTCTTCCATGATGGGCTGGATCTGAATGCGGTGCGTTCCCGTTTTACCTGGTACCCGCAGGATGTCTGGTTGTACCTGCTGGCTGCCGGCTGGACGCGCATCGGGCAGGAGGAACACCTGATGGGACGCGCCGGGATGGTCGGTGATGAGGTCGGCTCGGCGCTGATCGCGGCACGCCTGGTGCGGGACATCATGCGCTTGTCCTTCCTGATGGAAAAGACCTACGCGCCGTATCCGAAATGGTTTGGGTCGGCTTTCAAGAAACTGGCATGTGCCGGGACTCTCTGGCCTGTTCTTCAGGGAGTTTTATGCTCGGAAACCTGGCAGGATCGAGAGAGCAAGCTTGTCCCGGCCTACGAGTATATTGCCGCCCGCCACAATGTGCTCAAGCTGACCGGGCCGATGCCTGAGAAAGTGACTTTCTTTTTCGGGCGGCCTTTCCGGGTGATAGCCCAAAACGGGTTTGCGCAGGCACTGCTGAAGGAAATCCAGGACCCGGCGGTAAAACGAATTGCGCAGCGCCCGCTGATCGGCAGCCTTGACCTGTTCAGCGACAACGTTGACCTGCTCTCGGATCCGTCCTGGCGGGGGAAACTGCGCCAGTTATATGAGTAAGAAGTAATTGGTTTGGGTTGTAGGAGACACGGGTTTATAATAAAAGTATGAGCCAAGCCTCGGTCGTTTCAGGCACGCAACTAACGAATGCCCTGCATGTATTAGGGATAAAGTTCATCCTGGGCGGCAACGATCATGACAGGTCCCTGCACAAACGGCCTGCCCGCTTGATTGCCGCCCTCGCCAGCAGCCGCGAAGGGCGTTTGCGTTTGGCGCTCATCCCGCTTTTCCTCGAACATCCAGAATTTGCCGGGTTCGTCTGTTCAGTTACAGCCAGCCTTAACCCATCTGCGCGGCTTACGCTGCAATTTTATTACAGCGCGGCGGTCTGGTTGCAGCAAAAATATCGGGCACGACTTGAATCCGATTTTGATTCTAAACCCTCCCTGCCTGATTATTTCTCGCATGAGTTGGGGATTCAAAAAAACGCCCTCGACCCGCAAGCCAACCTGGTCATGCTGGCGGAACGACAGCGGGTATTGAGCGGTGAAAACATCAACTGGTTGGGGACCTACCAGCATGCTGCACTCATCTGGAGCAGGGGATTGCAAATACAAAATGCCTGAATTCCTGGGTCATGATCAAATACAATCCATTCTGCAGATTATTGGAAAACGCGTCCCGAGCCCATCGCGTCTTATATTGTTAGGAGGAGGCGCGCTGGCGTTATTGGGAAGCCCGCGTCTGACGATAGACTTCGATTATATTGGTGATGATCTATCGCCAGGCCCCTTGGATGAAATCATTATGCGGGTCGCGAAAGAATTGGAGATCTTTGCAGAACCTGTTCCTTTGGAACGCTTCATCCCTTTACCTGCAGGGAACAGCGAACGTGCGATTTTTATTGGAAAATTCGAAAATCTGGAAGTATTCGTCGCAGATCCGTACAGTATTGCGCTCAGCAAACTGGAGCGCGGTTTTGATTTTGATATTGAAGATATCATCTTTCTTATACAACACGCCTATATCGAATTCGCCGAGTTGGAGCAAATCATGCTAAAAGCACTGCCGCGTGCCGCTGAATTCGATATAAATACTGCCGAAATATCTACTCATCTTGAAACCGTGCGCGCGAGAATGAAATAAAAGGGAGGGACTGACCGCAGCCGCCAACGCCTCTGTGATCACACTTTGCCCAATATGGATCCAATCGCCTACTCCACTATCGTGGTCAAACTGGGCACCTCCACGCTCACCGCGGGGACCTCCCAACTCTCGCCGAGCCGCATGGTTGAACTGGTGCGCCAGATGGCCGCATTGCACAACCAGGGCTGCAAGGTGGTGCTGGTCTCTTCGGGCGCCATCGCCGCCGGGCGGGAGCGCCTGGCTTTCCCGCGACTTCCCAGGGATATCCCTGCCAAGCAAATGCTGGCGGCCGTTGGGCAGCCGCGCCTGATGGCCCTGTACGAACAGTTATTTGATATTTACGACCTGACCGTTGCGCAGGTATTGCTCACCCGTAATGACCTGGCGGACCGGCGGCGCTATCTCAATTCCCGCAACACCCTCCTGGCCCTTCTGGCGCAACGGGTGATTCCCATCATCAATGAAAACGACACCGTCGCGACCGAAGAGATCCGGGTGGGCGATAACGATAACCTGTCCGCGTTGGTTGCCAACCTGATCGAAGCTGACCTGCTGGTGATGCTGACCGACCAGCCCGGGTTGTTCACGGCTGACCCGCGCAAGGACCCTGCGGCGGTGCTGGTTGGCGAGATTACTTCCGCAACCATCCCGCAATCCGTCTGGGAGGCGGTTGGAGAGACTGCCGGGAAGTTGGGGACAGGCGGCATGCTCACCAAGCTCCAGGCGGCTGACCTGGCCAGGCGCTCAGGGACAACGGTGGTGATCGCCGCTGGATACGAAGAGAACGTGCTGACCCGGCTGGCGAGGGGTGAAAAACTGGGCACACGCTTTTCCGCGCTAGCGACCACTTTGGAGGGGCGCAAACGTTACATCCTGGCCGGTGGGAACAAGTTCACCGGGGTCCTGGCAGTGGATGCCGGTGCGCAGCAGGCGCTGCGCAAGGGCAGCAGCCTGCTGCCGGTGGGCGTAAAACGTGTCACTGGGGAGTTTGACTGCGGGGATACCGTCCGGGTGGTGGATCTTTCCGGCCGCGAGATCGCCCGCGGGCTGGTGAATTACAGCGCCGCAGACCTGGCACGCATTGCTGGAAAGCAATCCCATGAAATAGAAGCCATCCTGGGCGGCGACTTTGCTGACGAAGTCATCCACCGCAACAACCTGGTTTTATTGTAGAGCCAGGGAAAACAGTTTATGGAGTGTGCGTCATGCTAACCGAAATGGGAAAAAGAGCCCGCCAGGCTGAGCAAAGCCTGGCTCGTGCCGGGACAGCCACAAAGAACGCGGCGTTGACGTCCCTGGCTGAAAAGCTTCTGGACCAGTCTGCCATGCTCCTGGCCGCCAACGCCCAGGATGTGGCCGACAGCCAGGCAGCCGGGTTGGCCCCGCCCATGCTGGACCGGCTCACTTTGAACCCCGCCCGCCTGGAAGGCATCGTTGCCGAGCTGCGCCAGACGATTTCCCTGCCAGACCCGGTGCGGGAAACCTTCGAGCAGGCGACCCTGCCAAATGGGCTGAAGATCCATAAACAGCGTGTGCCGCTGGGTGTGATCGGGGTGATCTACGAGGCGCGCCCCAATGTAACGGTGGACGTGGCCGGCCTGGCTTTGAAATCCGGAAACGCCATCATTCTGCGCGGCGGGAGTGAGACCCTGCGCACCAACCGGGCGTTGGTGGGGATCATCCACTCTGCGCTGGAGGAGCACGGCCTGCCGCCGGACGCCGTGCAGTTCATTGACAGTCCGGAACGCGGTCTGGTGCTCGAACTTTTGCAGCTGCGCGAATACGTGGACCTGATCATCCCGCGCGGTGGGTCGGGCCTGCAAAACTTCTGCCGGGAGAACAGCCGCATCCCGGTCATCACCGGCGGAGTCGGCATCTGTCATATTTTCGTGGATGAAAGCGCCGACCTGCAGGCTGCCCTGCCGGTCATCCACAACGCCAAGACCCAGCGCCCGTCGGTCTGCAACTCGCTGGATACGCTGCTGGTCCACCGGTCGGTGGCGGCAAACCTGCTGCCACGCGTGGTGGAAACCCTGGGCCGGGATGGCGTCACCTTCCGGGCGGATGCGGATGCGCTGGAAACCCTGCGGGCAGAACTGCATGCGGAACTGCCGGCCTCTGTTCAGCCGGCCGGGTCGGAAGATTTCGATACGGAGTGGATGAGCCTGGTGCTGGGTCTAAAAGTAGTGGATGGCATCGATGAGGCCATCCGACACACCAACGCGCACAGCCTGGGCCACTCCGATTCGATCCTGACCGCCGATCCCGCGCATGCCCTCACCTGGGTCAACGAAGTGGACTCGGCCGCGGTCTACGTCAATGCCAGCACACGTTTCACGGATGGCAACCAGTTCGGGTTGGGTGCCGAGGTGGCTGTTTCCACCCAGCGTCTGCACGCACGCGGACCGATGGCGCTGCGCGAGCTGACCACCTACAAATGGGTGGTGGTCGGAGAGTACCATGTAAGGTCGTAAAATGTCTAAACACAAAGATCCCTTGCTTGAGGCTCTCAAAGAAGGCAAATCGTATACCTGGACAGTGCCGGATGGCGGCAACCTGGCCTCCATGCGGGCGGCCATCAAACATGGACAGATGCTTACCATGTCACCGATTGCCGACCCGGGAGAAATTCAGGTTGGGGACCTCGTGCTGGTCAAATGGCATCAAGGCGATATCTTTCATGTTGTGGGGGATATTCAGAGTGACCAGTATCTGATCGTCAACAGCTTGGGCAAGGTCAATGGCTGGGTAAGTGCAAAAGAGATTCTTGGCAGGATAACGCAAATCGTTGAACCAGAGCCGCGCCCAGGTGTGCCAGACATGCTGGAACAGTTGGCTGCGGCCTATCACACCCTTGTACAACTCGAACATGCCAGTGATGAGGACGCCCAGCGGTTATCTACGATTGTTGACGATCTGCGCTGGTACGCCGGCAGGCTTGGAAACGAGCGCTGGGACAGAATGCCCCGCTCCAATAAATGGAGTTTTGAACAGGATTTATGGAGACTCACCAAGCAGGCGAAGAGTGCAATCGCGCCGGTACCGGAGCGTATGGGTTATTTTATTGATCGCGGCAAGGAATGCGTTGGATTGGCAGCTGAGATAATTGCACTGTTTGAAGATAGTGATCCAGAGTAATAGGTGAGCGTCCAAGTCCTTGAGGAGACAGCCTTTATGAAAATAACCATAATCGCACCCGGAAGCCGTGGGGATGTACAGCCCTATGTGGCGCTGGGAAAAGGGTTAAAGGATTCCGGGCATAGCGTCGGCATCCTGGCCTCCCAGGACTTCCAAACCCTGATCTCGGAACATGGCTTGCAATTCCTGGACCTGGGCGGAAACATGCAGGATATTGCGCTAGGCATGCAAAGCTTGCTGGAACAAGGAAATTTCCTGAAGATCCTGTCGAGCATGGGGAAAACGGCAAAAACTTTAGCCGCTCAGATGGCGGTAAGAGGATTGGCGGCATGCCAGGGCTCAGACCTGATCATAGCCGGATTGGGCGGGCTTTTTGCTGGGCTGGCTCTGTCGGAAAAACTGGGCATCGCGTTTGTGCAGGCTTACTATTTCCCGTTCACACCCACGCGTGAATTTCCCAATGCGATGGTGCCGATGCCTCCCGGAGGCCTGCCGGTATGGGCCAATCGCCTGACGCATACCCTGGCGCAACAGATGGTATGGCAGAATTACCGGGCGGCCGATAACCAGGCGCGCCGCCAGATTCTGAAAATGGCTCCGGTGTCCTTCCAGGGACCGTTCGGCGCTCTGCAGCAGGAAAAACAGACGATCCTGTATGGCTACAGCCCGCAGGTGATTCCAATCCCCAAGGATTGGGGCGATAATATCCATGTCACTGGCTACTGGTTTTTGGACCCGCCAGCCGGCTGGCAACCGCCGATGGAGCTTGTGGATTTTATCCAGTCTGGCACGCCTCCCGTCTATATTGGCTTCGGGAGCATGGTGAACAGCAAGGCGGGAGAAACCACTGACCTGGTCTTGAAAGCCCTGAGGCGCGCTGGTCAACGAGGTGTGTTGTCAGCGGGCTGGGGTGGATTAAAAAAAGAGGCTTTGCCGGAGACCGTCTTTATGATCGATGCACTTCCATTTAGCTGGTTATTTCCTCAAATGGCTGTGGTTGTCCATCATGGCGGTGCAGGTACCACCTCCATGGGGCTTTGGGCAGGCGTCCCGTCGATCGTCACACCTTTCATGGGCGATCAACCGTTTTGGGGGCAACAGGTGTATGAATTGGGGGTGGGACCCAGGCCTATTCCACTGCGGCGTCTCACGGTCGATCGTCTGGCTGATGCGATTCAGCAGGCTGTGTCCGATAAGGTTATGCAGCAGAAAGCTGCCCGCCTGGGGGAATGTATCCGGGCCGAGAACGGGATTGCCCGGGCAGTTAACGTGATCGAACAGGTTATTTAAGGGATTTGACCAGCTTGTCGGACTTCAGGCAAAACAGTTTACAAAATGAGAAACCAATCCTTTTCGATCGGTTTCTCACCTTTTTTTACGGTTTTTGCACTTCGTATTGATCGATCAGCTTCCCCGATCGATTGTAAAATTCGAAATGTAAGTCCGTCCCTGTAGCGGTCACGAGCATGGCGCCATAATTGGCATTGAAGCGGAACTGGCTCTCGGGGAGGATATCAGGGAAATCATACAGGCCGTTCCCACCCGCACCGTTCACAAAATAGGGCAGGCCGTCCACCAGCAGACGCTCGTAGGTGTGGTCATGACCGCTCAGGATGGCGTCCGCGCCCCAGGCGGCAAACGGCCAGCGCATCCACTCCCTGGAAGTATGCATCCCGGACGAATACGGTGGATGGTGAAAATAGACGATATTCCAGGGACTGGTGGAAGCCGCCAGTGCCTGTTGAAGCCAGGCAGCCTGGACCGTTTTACTGCCGACGCCGTCCGGTTCCCTATCATCGCTGTCCACGGCGAAAAAGTGCACCGGTCCGCGCACAAAATCGTAATAGCGCTCGTTGCCCGGCAGGCTGAAATAATCGAGATAGGGTTTCGCTCCGGCCGTATTCCAATCATGGTTGCCCAGGCTTGGAAAGAAGCGGTTCTCGGCCGCGCCCGCTCCGTACTTGCCGGTATAGGGGAAAATGTACTCGTGAAAGTACTGGCCGATGTTGGCGTCGATCGTGGCGGCTGAGCCGTTTGGATAGTTATCGTCTCCGGTCGTGATGATGATATCCGGATCCCAACCACGCACCAGCCTGGCAACATCTGCTTCAGGCTTGCCGCTCTCTCCAAAATCGCCGATCACGGCGAAGCGCAGGGACGGGTTCGCGGTGGGGGATGGTTCCGCGGTTGCCGATGGACTGGCAGCCAGAGTGGCGGAGCCGGGCAGTTCCGTCGCGGCAACTTCGGCTGGGACGGGAGAGGCGGCTGCAACTGTTGCAGGTGTGGCAGGCCGGGGCGTGCCAGGAAATGGTGCGCAGGCTGCCAGCAGGACCAGCAGGCCAAACACCAGGAAAAGCGCAGATTTTACCTTGGTATTCATGGGTTCATTTTACCCCATCCCACCAGCAAACACTGCCATACCAAATGGGCTTGACAAGTTTAAATTATTGTAATAGAATACTCTGCAATATAGAGTACTCTAATTCTTAGATAAACTTGAAGGAGTTGTCCATGAACATTTCCCCTTCTGAAGCTGAAGAAGCCCTGGCTGCCATCCAAACCATGATGAAGAAGACCCGCCGGGCCATCTCAAGCAGCGGCGCGTACGCTTTTCTGATCCTCTGGGGCATCATCTGGCTGCTGGGTTTTACGGGCTCGCAGTTCCTGCCCAGGCCGTTTGATGGATACTCCTGGATTGGACTGGATGTTTTGGGCGGGATCCTTTCGGCCATCATTGGGATCAGAATGAACCGGGGCGTGCGCAGCTCAACCTCCACTGCCTCAGGGAAGCGGATTGCCTGGTTCTGGCTGCTGCTTTTCTCCTACTGTGCTGCCGCCATCGCAGTTGCCTGGCCGTCTACTGGGAAACAGGCCTCAATGTTTATCATCCTGTTCGTCATGACCGGCTGGTTGGCGATGGGACTGCTGCTTTCATTTGCTTCCATCTGGCCTGGACTGGCTATCACCGCATTGGCGCTGATCGGCTATTTCCTATTTCCGGGTATTTATTATCTGTGGATGGCCATTCTGGGCGGCGGCGGGATGATCGTCCTCGGCCTCTACATCCGCTCAAGGTGGTAAGCCATGGCTGAACTCAATGAAATCATCCACCAGCCGGTACGCCTGCGGGTCATGGCCGCCCTGGTGACCCTCAAGCCCGATGAAGAAGTGGACTTCACTTATTTGCGCGACCTGCTGGAGGTCACTGACGGAAACCTGGGCGCCCACCTGCGCAAACTGGAAGAAGCCGGTTACATCGCGGTCAACAAAACCTTCGTTGAACGCAAGCCGCGTACCTTCGTCTCTGCCAGCGCCGAGGGCCGCAAGGTTTTCCTGGAACATGTGGCGGCATTGGAGTCGATCTTGAAAACCAAGTGAGGCAAGCATGAAAACCATCGTTCAAGTTGAAGGATTACGCAAGGCCTACGGCGAGAATGTCGCCGTGGATGGAGTCTCGTTCGAAGTAAAAGATGGTGAGATCTTTGGGATGGTCGGCCCGAACGGGGCCGGCAAGACCACCACCATCGAGTGTCTGGAAGGTCTGCGCAAACCGGACCAGGGGAAGGTGCGTGTCCTGGGCGTGGACCCACAGCACGACAGCCAGACCCTGCGGGAACGTACCGGGATGCAGTTGCAGCAATCAAACCTGCCGGAGCGCATGAAGGTCTGGGAAGCGCTTGACCTGTATGCCTCGTTCTACCCCAAAGCTGCCGACTGGCAGGAGTTGCTTGCCCAACTGGGGCTGGAAGAAAAGCGCAATGCGCCCTTCTCGAAACTCTCCGGCGGACAGAAGCAGCGCCTGTTCATCGCCCTGGCGCTCCTGCCCGATCCGCAACTGGTTTTCCTCGATGAGCTGACCACCGGCCTGGACCCGCAGGCGCGGCACGCCATCTGGGACCTGGTACGGGATGTGCGTGCCAAAGGCAAGACGGTTCTGCTGACCACCCATTTCATGGAGGAGGCCGAGCGCCTATGCGACCGGGTCGCCATTCTTGACCACGGCAAGATCGTTGCACTGGACACCCCGGCAGAGCTTATTCGCAGCCTGGGAGCCGAGGAAAGGATCGTCTTTAGCGTGGATCGAAGCCTGCCCCCGGCCTTTCAAAAAGGCCTCTCTGGCGTGACCAGCCTCGAGATCCGGGGTGGGCGCGTGACCATTCGCGGGGAGAATCACCGCAAGGTTCCGCTGGTCAGCGAGGTGGTCGGCCTGCTGTCGGCACAGGGTGTCCCATTCAGCGACCTGCATACCGAGCAGTCCAGCCTGGAAGATGTTTTCCTGAGTCTGACCGGACGGGAAATCAGAGAGTGAGGTGTGAGATGAAAAGCCTGATGAAAATGACCTGGATGGAAGCCAAGCTGTTCCTACGCGAGCCGGTCGGTGCCTTTTTCACCCTGGCCTTCCCGCTGATGATGCTGCTCCTGTTTGGAAGCATCTACGGAAACAAACCGACCCCGCTGTTTAACGGCCGGGGTACGATCGATATTTCTGTCCCGGCGTATACCGCCATGATCATCGCCACTACCGGGTTGATGGGGCTGACCATCACGATGGCCGCTTACCGGGAAAATGGCATCCTGCGGCGTCTACGAACCACACCCATCAGTCCTTTTGCCGTCCTGGCTGCACAGGTCATTGTCCTTTTCCTGATGACAACCATAGGCATGCTCCTGCTTATCGTTGTTGGGAAACTGGTTTACCACCTGCGCTTCGAAGGCAACGCGCTCAGTATCCTGGTGGGTTTTGGATTGTGCAGCCTGAGTTTCTTTGCACTTGGATTTGTCCTGGCCGGGCTGATGCCAACCGCACGCACTGCCCAGGTGGTGGGGATGGCATTACTGTACCCGATGTTGTTCCTCTCCGGGGCAGGGTTCCCGCGTGAGCTGCTGCCGGAAGCAATTAAGAAGGTGTCAGCGTTCCTGCCGCTGACTTACGTGGTTAACCTACTGCGCGGCCTGTGGATCGGCGAGCCCTGGGGCAGGCACCTGCTGGATGTCGGTGTGTTGGCCGGCATCCTGGTATTGGGAGTTGTGATTTCTTCATTCACTTTCCGATGGGAGTAAAAAGTGCGGCTCGTTTCTCCGAACCGCACCCTGATCAGCAATCCATCTCTTTGAATTCCTGGACATATTTTACTTTCCCGTGTACGCCTGCCAGCGCGCCAGGGCGCAACTCCAACACCTGGAATTCGTCGCCGTTGCCATAATCGCTGGACAGGCCGAAGGTCCTTCCCGGGCAGAAGCCGAAGCGGGAATAGTAGCGCGGGTCGCCCAGCAGGACAATGAAATCGTACCCCCGGGCGCGGCAGAGCTCAAGACCAGCCCGTATTAAACGGGAGCCGATGCTCTTCCGCTGCCATTCGGGCAGGACCGCGATCGGCCCGAGCCCCAGGCCGCGTAACGTGCCACGGTGAGGCTCCAAGGACACAGGGGTGAACAGGATGTGACCGGTGATGGATCCGGCACGGGCTGCCACCAGCGAAAGCGTGACCCTGGCGCGCGTGCGGCATAGATCCACCAGGTCGGCTTCGGTAGGGCGCTGGAAGGCCTGCTCCTCGACCAGGCGGATGCCGGGGATATCTGCGCTGGTTTCCGGGCGGATTTCGAGATCGATCTGTATCAACAGATCTTCCAGGGGCAAGTCTGCCAGGGAAGCCAACAACAGGCTGGCTCCATCGATCGTACCCTGCGCCGTAATCTGGTTGGGGACTGCCACCACACGCAGCCCGGCACGCCGGGCAGCCAGCACGCCATTACGGGAATCCTCGAATGCCAGCGCCTGCTCCGCCGGGACCTGGAGCGCCTCCAGGGCTGCCAGGAACAGCTCCGGGTCCGGCTTGATCTGCCGGACATCTTCACGGCAGAGGATCGCATTGAAATCATTCAGCAGACCGAGATGGCGAAGATGCCCTTCCACCCAGGCATGTCCCGAGCTGGAGGCCACTGCCAGGCGCAGGCCAAGACGCCTGGCGGTTTCCAAGTAATCGACCACGCCAGGCATGGCTGAAAGCGTGCGCAGTTGTTCGAGGTGATAACGCTCCACCCGGGCGTGCAGGGCTCGCTGGGCTCGCTGCGCTCGTAAACCAAGGCCCTGGCCCGTGACCGAAGCCAGGTGGGCAGCCGGATCGAAGGTTGCATTGGTGGTGCCGACCACGTCGCGGATCCAGGTCTGGAGCGGAAACTCCTGCCCGTATTCGGCATAAATAGTCTTCCAGCCGTCCACGATGGACGACTCGGTATCCAGGATAAGACCGTCAAAATCAAAAATAAGGGCTCTAATCACCAGGCCTCCGAGAATAGAACTGGCCCATTATAACCGGACAAAAGTGTCCACGGAAAATCGATTAAAATGTAGCCTGCTTCCGGCACGGATTGCCTGCCTGATCTGGAAAAGGAGAAATGTGTGTCAAAAATTGAACACCCTCAGCCCTGTTTGTGGCAAATATGCGCGCTTTTCCTGGGTGTGCTTGCCCTGGCTGCCTGCGAAACCACGTCGCCTGCGGAGGTTGCGATGACCAGGGCGACCGCCACGACCAAAGCTCAAGTCACAGCCACAGCCAGGGTCAGCGTGCCAACCTCCACCCCGCAGATCCCCGCTCCGGCGTTCGGCAATATCATCCCAATGCCGCTCTCAGTGGCTGCAGCGGGTGGAACCTTTGTCCTTTCCGCTGAGGCGGGCATACAGGTTGATCCGGCTACGGCCGAGGTGAAAGCGATCGGCCAGTACCTGGCGGATGCCATTAACCGCTCCACCGGTTATGCGCTCGAAGTGCTAACCACGGACGCAGGACCTGCAAAGGGAAGCATTTCCCTCGCGCTGAGCGGAGCGGATCCGGCACTCGGTGACGAAGGCTATGAACTGACGATCACCCCTGAGCTGGTCAAGCTGGCGGCAAACCAGCCGGCTGGTCTCTTTCATGGCGTTCAGACCATCCGGCAGCTGCTGCCGGCTGCCATCGAAAGTTCATCCGTCCAGCCCGGTCCATGGGCGCTGGGGACGGGAACGATCACCGACAGCCCGCGCTTTGCCTGGCGGGGGGCCATGCTGGACGTGGCCCGGCACTTTTTCAGCGTCAGGGATGTCACCCGCTACATCGACCTGCTGGCTTATTACAAAATCAACCGCCTGCACTTGCATCTCAGCGACGACCAGGGCTGGCGCATCCAGATCAATTCCTGGCCGAACCTGGCAATCCATGGGGGCAGCCTGGAGGTGGGAGGCACTCCCGGCGGGTATTACAGCCAGGAAGATTATGCCTACATCGTGGACTACGCCAAAAGCCGTTACATTACGATTGTCCCGGAAATCGACATGCCCGGACATTTCAACGCCGCCCTGGCCTCCTACCCCGAGCTCACCTGCGACGGCGTCGCGCCGGAACTTTACACCGGCATGCGTGTCGGCTTCAGTTCAACCTGTGTCGACAAGGAAATCACCTATACCTTCCTGGAGGATGTCATCGGCGAACTGGCCGCGCTGACGCCAGGCGGGTACTTTCATATCGGCGGCGATGAAGCCCAGGCCACCGACCCGGCTGATTACGTCAAGTTCGTCAAACGGGTGCAGTCCATCGTTGCAGCGGATGGCAAACAGGTGGTCGGCTGGGAAGAGATCGCCCAGGCACCACTCCTGCCAGGCTCGATTGTCCAGCACTGGAATCTCGACACAAGTTATGCGCCTCAGGCGGTCAGGCAGGGTGCCAAAATCATCATGTCACCGGCAGATAAAACCTACCTGGACATGAAGTACCAGGCCTCGGACCCGCTTGGGCAGGAATGGGCCGGATTTATTAACCTGGAGAAAGGTTATTCCTGGGATCCGGCCACGCTGATCGATGGGATAACCGAACAGGACATCCTGGGTGTGGAGGCTCCGCTCTGGACCGAGATATTGAATACCCTGGATGAGATTGAGTACAAGGCATTTCCGCGCCTGCCCGGCTATGCCGAGATCGGCTGGACAGCGCAAACCAGGCGGGACTGGCAGGAGTACAAGGTCCGCCTGGCCGCACAAGGCCCACGCCTGAAAGCCATGGGTGTGGACTTCTACGCCTCTCCGGAGATCATCTGGCCGTAACTGGCAGCCTGTCCCAGGCAAATCCCTTTGACATCATCATCGTCGGCGCAGGCCCGGCCGGAATTTCCACGGCGCTGCACCTGGCACAGATCGCACCGGAGCTGGTGGGGCGCACCCTGATCCTGGAGAAGGCCCGCCACCCGCGCCCGAAACTGTGCGGCGGCGGCCTGCTGCCGGATGCTGAAGACATCCTGCAATCCCTGGGATTGGACAGCCGGGAAGTGCCGCATGTCGACGTGGACTGGGCGCATTTCGATTACAACGGCCGGGGCTTCCGCATGCGCGGGGAGAAGGGGGGCACGTTCGCCTTCCGCACCATCCGCCGGCATGAATTCGATGCCTGGCTGGCCGGCAAGGCGCGTGAGCGCGGATTCCTCATTCAGGAAAATACCACCGTAAAAAGCCTCTCGGTCAGCGGATCGGAGGTGCTGGTCGAAACCGATCAAGGTGATGTACCGCGCCGCTGTCGTCGTCGGCGCAGACGGATCCAAAAGCATCGTCCGCAGGACAATTGTCCCCCGTGAAAAGACCCACACCGCCCGGGTGCTGGAGGTCGTCACCGCGCCCAGGCCGGAGAGCATCCTTCCACATCCAGACGAACTCTTATTTTGATTTTATGTATGTACCACAGGGGATTCTGGGGTACAGCTGGGATTTCCCCGCCCTCGAGAACGGCCAGCGGGTGCGGGTGCGCGGCATTTACGACAGCAATGTCCATCCAGTCAAAGAGGATATTTCCCTGCCGGCGGCCCTGGCGGACGAGTTCGCACGGCATGGCTATCGCCTGGAAGAGTATGATATACAGGGACATCCGCTGCGCTGGTTCGAGGCCCATCATGCCCTTTCGGCGCCTCATATCCTGCTGGTCGGGGATGCCGCCGGGGCGGATGCGCTCTTTGGCGAAGGGATCAGCATTGCCCTGGGCTATGGCCGGCTGGCTGCCGGGGCCATCCAATCAGCCTTTGCGAGGCAGGATTTCAGCTTTCAGAAGTATAAGAAGGCCATCCTGCGCTCGGAAATGGGCAAGGCCCTGCAGCGCCGCACCTGGATGGCCAAATTCTTCTACCGGCTGCGCAGCCGCCGCATCCAGGCACTGGTCTGGAGAAAACTGGGCTGGCTGGTCGAATGGGTCATGCAGACTTTCATGATCGGCTGGGCAAAAAAGACTCTCACCATAACGGACACGACCCGAAGAGACACAAGGCAGGCGCAACACAAAGAAAATATTTTATCTTTCCTTATATGGCTTGGTGTCCTTTTGTGGTAAATAAATCTAGCTCTACTTCCTGATTTGTTTGAGGAATCCGGGGGAGTTCAAGCCACGCTCCAGCAGGTAGGTAAGATACCTTTGCAGCAACGTCTCGAGCTCGTTGCGGGTGTCGGGAGCGGGGTGCGCCCGCTGTGCTTCGGCATACGAACTGCGCTGGAGGTGGCGAAAAACTTTGAGGGCTTGCATCGATACGTTCCAGGCTCCCGGCAGACCTGACCCGCAATTCGGGTCCAACACCCCGCCTGCCGCGGCGGAAAAGTACTGGTCCACCGGCTGGATCGGTTTGCCGCAGTTGGCGCATTCGAACAGGTGCGGACGGAAACCCAGCAGGTCCAGCAGGCGCACCTCGTAGAAGCGCATGGCCAGCCATGGATCCGCTTCACTGGCAATCCGGCTGAGGCTCTCGGTCAGCAGGCGGAAGATGGCCTGGTTTTCGCTTTCGTCCTCGTAGGTGAAACGATCCAGCAGTTCGACCAGATAGGAGGCGCAGCCGGTCTTCACCAGGTCCGCACCCAGCGCCAGGTAGGCATCCAGGGTGTCCGCCTGGGTGACGATCAGCAGGTCCCTGCCTTTGGCCAGCTGCAGGGTCACGCGCGTGAACGGTTCGAGATGCCCGGCCTTGCGCGAGCGGATCTTGCGCGCCCCCTTGGCAATGGCGCGCAGCTTGCCCTGCTGGCGCGTATACAGCGTCAGGATGCGGTCGGCCTCGCCCCAATCCGCATGACGCAGGACAACGGCTTCCACACGGAAGGAACGCGCTTCGCTCATGAAAAAAATTATAGCATCGAAATCGGGGAAAAACGGCATAGAGAGAGAAGAGATTGGAGAACAGAGTATGGAGAGCGGTAATTGCCGGGAGGGGGGAGCTGGGATATACTCGAAGAGCGAGAAGGTTTTGGGCCAGCATGATCATGTGGGCGCAGTCAGAGCTCTCAACCAGGAGAATAAAAGCCATGTCTGAATTAAAGATTGCAACCTTCAACGTCGAATGGATGATTTCCATTTTTGGGGGATTATGGAAAGAATGGCAAAGCCCGGACATCCCACAATCCTTTCCGGGCGGGAATTTTGGCGGGATCAAGCTTGAACCGATTGCCGATGTGCCGGCGTTATGTGAGCGCATCGCCGGGGTCATCCGGGATGTGGGTGCACAGATCATTGGGATTGAAGAAGCTCCCCCGCTGATGGAGCAAATGCGGGTCTTTGTGCATCGCTTCCTGAACGATGAATATGTGTGTGCATTATTCCAACGCCAGATCCCAGTCCATCTGCGCGCTGGTGCACGCCTCGATCAGCGATAAAGTGACCTCCCTGGATCCCGCTGGCACAGCAACCAAAGTCTTTCGGACGAAGAACCCGTATTACCCCTGGGGTGGCATTACCCTGGCAGAACGAAAATGGCATAAATTTGACCGCACTCCGCTCGTGCTGGATTTTCGCCCCACAGCAGGCAAGGATCTGAGGATCATCGTCGTTCACACCAAGTCAAAATATTCCCTGCTCAAGACCAGGGAACAGTGGGATCAGCGCGATCGGGCCGCCATCCTGGATGCCCTGGATGCCCGTGAAGCGCTCTCGTCCGAGGTGATGTGCCTGCGCCAGGTTCTCGATGCACAACTTGAGCCGCCGGATGAGAATAAGAACATTGTGGTCATGGGTGATTTCAACGATGGCCCATTTGCTGAATTGATCGAGCGCGAATTCCTGATCCATAACATCGTAGACGAACTGGCAGGCACCCTGCTGCAGCCGCTGCGCCATTTCCGGCATGCCATGCAGCCGGAAGTGCTCGCCACGTCCACAACCACCAGCTTTCCTGATCCGGTCCAAAATGGAATGATCGTCGAAGAATTGATCGATCATATCCTGGTCTCACCGGGAATCTGGCAGGGACAGGCGCCTTTTCCACTGCAGGAGGGCTCCTGCCAGGTGGAAGTCCAGGCCTATGAAGCCCACAATGACGATCACGGGCCTGTCAGGCAGCGCGGGCTGCGGCCCAGTGACCATAAACCTGTGTCGGCTGTTTTCCTGTATTGAGCCCTGGAACGGATTTTGGGAATAAGTCTGAAATTTCGCCATTTAATCACGCCCACAACTTTCTGCTTGCAAAGGATAAACATGAATCCTCAACTGCTTGCCCTGCTCACCGCCATGGCCTGGGGCATCGGCGGCTATTTTGAAAAGAAAGGCCTGCACCTGGGCGGGCTTTCCCCGCAAATGGGTATCACCATCCGCACCGCCGTGGCTTTGCTGGTCCTGGGTGTGGTCTCGCTGCCGCAGTGGAAAACGCTTCCGCAGGCTGGGACCAAGTCCCTGCTGATGATGATCATCGGGGGCGGGATCGTCGCCGGTTCGATCGGCATGTTGTGCTATTATGCTGCCATCAATGGCGCTCCGCTCAGCAAGGTCATGCCGATTGCCTTCACTTCCCCATTGTTCGGCGTGCTGATGGGCGTCATCTTCGGCGCCGAGCCGCTGACCTTGAAGACCGGCATTGGCGCCCTGCTGACCATCGCCGGGATCGTGGTGCTGACGGTTTGATTGTGCGCACTTCCAGAGCGCCCAATCAGGATATTTCAGAGACGCAAATTGCCAGAATTTGTGCGATAATGCTGCTTAAATCCCGCAGTCACAACGCTGGCGCCTCGCCAGACCGTTCGGGGACCAGTTGGGTTCCATATTTATTACGAACCAGGAGAATGGGAAGTGCCTGAAGATTATCTCTTTCAGGGGATTGCCGCAGTAAAGGCGGGTGATAAACAAGCCGCGCGCAGATTGTTAGGCGCGGCCGTCCAGGTCGCACCCAATGATGTGCGCACCTGGGGCTGGTTTTATACCGTCTGCGCCAACGATGAAGAGCGCCTCTACTGCCTGAGGCAGGTTCTCCGGATTGACCCCAAAAATCAAGCCGTAAAAAAGACATATGAAAAATTGTTGGGGCTTGCCTCTCCCGCAAAGCCTTCCGCCGAGGCACCTGCGCACCAACCCCAGGCCGCTCCGGCCTCACCACCTCAAGTCACTCCGACCCTGGCGCCTCAAGCCGCTCCAGTATTCCCGACCCAGGCAGTTCCAGTCCTGCCGCCTCAACCTGCTCCGACCTTAACACCTCAAGCCGCTCCTGTCCTACCGTCCCAGGCAGTTCCAATCCTGCCACCTCAAGCCGTTCCATCGCAACCCGGCGTAAGCGAGCCATACGTCAGGAAGAAATGGGAAAAGAACAGGATACTGCTTGCATTTGCCGGTATTGCGACTGTTCTGGTTTGTCTATTTGCCATTGCTTCCATCATGTCAGGCGGCACCAACCAAAACGCAAAGCCTGCAGCAGCAAATGGCCTGCCTCAACGGAGCTCTCCCACATCGACAACCAACATTCCTTTGCAAACCTACACCGGGATTCCAACGGATACCCGACTACCATCGCCCACCAAAACTTCAATACCCCTGCCCAGCGCAACGCAAGCCCCCTCGGCAACGCCCGATCCCAACAGCATTCCTCCCGGGACTTACCTGGTCGGCAAGGAACTTCAACCCGGCCTGTATCGAGGGCGAGGCGGGAAGGATTTCATCAATTCGTGCTACTGGGTACGCCTTAAGGATCTTTCAGGCAACCCGGACTCCGTCATTGCCAACGAAAACTCCATCGGTCTTTTCTATGTACTGGTGAGCAAATCAGATTTGGTGTTTAAAACGGATTGCCGGCTTACCTTCCTGCCCGCATTGCCGGAAGCGGTAAATCCATTTCCCCAAACCATCCTGCCTGGCATGTACCTGGTAGGCAGGGATATTCAACCCGGCCTTTACCAGGGTCAGGGCGGGGCAGATAACATCGATTCGTGCTACTGGGAACGTCTCAAGGATCTTACCGACAGCCAGAACTCGATCATCGCCAACGAAAACTCCGTAGGACAGTTCCAGGTTCGGATCTACCCTGGAGATATCGCTGTCCGTACTGGCTGCGAGCTGACCAGAGTTGGTGATTAGCGACCCGCAGGGCGAACTGATAGATGGCCATACACAACCTTGATATGGCAGAACTCACATGTCTGCGCGAGGTATAATAATTTTTTGTCCATCCCAAACAACTCATCCCCGGAGGTACAAATGAGCAAGGCTGTTGCTGATTTGATGAATGAACATGAAGCCATCCTGACTGCCATCCAGATTCTTGAAAAGATGGTCCCCTCCATTGAAAAAGCCCCCTCGGTCGAAAAAAAGGATATCCAGGATTTCATCGGCTTCCTGAAGGAATTTGCCGATAAATGCCATCACGGGAAGGAGGAGGGGCTTTTATTTCCGGCGATGGTCAAGGCAGGTGTTCCGGAACAGGGCGGGCCGATCGGTGTCATGCTCGCCGAACATGCCCAGGGCCGGCAGTTTATCCGGGATATGGAAGCCGCCATTTCAAACCAAATGGATCGCGAAAAGCTGGCCGGGGCAGCCAGAGGCTATGCCTCCCTGCTCAGGGTCCATATCCAAAAAGAGAATGGGATTTTGTTCCCCATGGCCGATCGGATGCTGACTGGGGCGCAGCTGGATGCGCTTTATGCAGGTTTTGAAAAGCATGAAGAAGAGGTGATTGGAGCGGGGCGGCACGAAGAACTGCATGCCATGCTCAGGAGCCTCCAGGAAAAATACCCCGGGTAAAAAGGAGCGGGCCGCGGCTGCGACCTCTCCAACCTGGAACGGAGGTCGTAGACTTCCGAAATCTCAACTCCGGGGAACCCTTAAAGTACCCCCAAATTTTGGGGGCAACAGGCCCCCGCAATAAGCGCGGAATTCCGATTCCTTTGAGCAGCCGCCGGGGTTGCCCGTGATAGCACAGGAGGAACATGAACAGTCACAGCATTCGATTATTCCTGGCAGGCATGGCTGTTGTTTTGGGGATTTCGGCTTGCATCCGTGGTCCGCAGGTCGCGCCCGCCGCCAGCCCTACTCCCATCCCCCCCTCCAGCCCCATCCCAGTGTCGACCTCGCTCCCGGCAACCCCGCTCCCGCCAACGTTCACTTCGGCACCTGTGCTCGCACCGACAGACACGCCCATACCGGACCTGGACGCGATTTTGAAAAACAATGGCTTTGAGCGCGATAAAACGCTTGATTCAGCCTGCAATACCCCCTGCTCTGCCTACAAGAACTCCGCCGTGAATGTGATCGCGGATTTTTATTACACCAATAAATCCTTCTCGCTGCTCTATAATGCCAAAGATAAGAACGGGGCGAATGAGCAGGCCGAGGCCGCCGTGATTACGAAATTGCTCACAGAGCTTTATCCCGGCGGTCTTTGCAGTGACATCATGCTGATCGCCAATGATTTTCCCAACCAGGTTGGGACCCACAACGGCGTAGCCGGGAATTATATCTGGACTGTCTCCATTGCCACGACTTATAACCTGGACAAGACAATCAAGCAAGCCACTATTTATATAGCAATAACCCCTGGTTGAGTCCGGGTCATGTTTGATATATAAAACAGGAACGGCACTCATTCAAGGCCAATGGATGCCAATGGCAGCATCCTGGATACCATTTCTTCCTTTCGTGTGCTGGTATGCCTTTGGTGTGCCATTGGAAGTCCAATCCCTGGCACTTTGGTGGTCTGCCTGTATATTATCTATATACAGGCAGACCACCTTCCAAATTTGGCACACTAAAATGAGCTCTTGTTACGCATCTTCCTTGGTCCGAGCGTAAATCGCTTCGCTGCCCTGCCCGGTTTTGTCAGGGTTGGTGCGGTGGATCAGCTTCAATTCGGCCAGGTAATAGACGGCTTTCCGCGCCGCTTCCGCGCTGCAAGAATCCGCGGCGGCCATAATGACAGGTAGCGGACTGGCATCGTGTTCCGTCAGGTAGCGGAGGACATATTCCTGTGGTTTGGAAAGCACCCTGCCTTTTACGTGCTTTTCGGCTGCCAGCAGGGAGAAGGTTTCCGGTTCCTTCAACCATGTGGCTCTGGCTGCCCAACTGAGAGCCTGCCCGTCGCGGTTCTTTTCGGTTTTGAATTTCACGAATTCACTGCCATCTTCGGAGGTCACCTGCACCATCAGGTCAACTGCGCCCTTGATGGCCGAGGAGCCCCGGTATCCGCCCATCTTGTTGGCATGGTGAATAATGCACAGGGCCGCCCCGGTGCGTTCGGCCAGGCGCCGCAGGGCGCAGAAAATGGGCTGGGTATCCTGCTTGCTGTTTTCGTCGCCTTCCATCAGGTCTGCCAGGGCATCGAAGATCACCAGCCCGGCGCCGGATTCCCGGATCTCGTTTTCAAGCAGCAGCTCATCGGCCGGGTCGTCCAGGTGAAAGCCGGCCAGGGAGATGAATTCAAATGGGGTATCCTCCCAGGCCAGTTCGCCGCGCAGGGCTGCGGCCAGGCGCAGGGACAGGCGGCTTTCGCCGCTCTCTTCGTCAATGAACAGGACCTTGCACGCCCGGGTTGGCATGTCCAGCCAGGGCTTGCCAACACTGACACAGACGCCCATGGAAAGCAGGGAGTAGGTTTTCTTGGCACCTGGTTCACCGTAAAAGACGGTCACGCTGCCCCGGCTGATGACCGGCTCGACCACCCATTCGAGCGGGGGAAGCGGCTGCAGGGCGTCGGCGGCGGTCCGTCTGAGGATGCGCGGGCGGGACGGACGGTTCGGCAGGGGCAGGTTCAGGTTGCAGGTGCGTTGGACCAGCTCGGTGGCACGTGCGATGATCTGGCGGCGCTCGGAGAGGTCGAGGATCGTGCGGGCGTAGGCTTGCACGTGGGACAGGGTCGGGGTGAAGTAATAGTCCAGGAAATGCCGGGCGGTCACGTCCTGCAAGTGCCCAGACCTGGCCAGGTACTTCTCCAGGGTGCCATAGTCGATGTGGTCGTCGGCCGCCAGGATGGCGGCGAAGGCTTCCCAGATCCAGCGGTGGCGGTGGATGAAGAAGTCCGCGGCTTTCACGCCGGAGGTCTCGAAGGCTTCCTCGCCGTACAGCACCGCGCCGATCAGGTCGGTCTCGGCCTGCTCGTCGTACAGCTCGGCGCCGGGAAGGACTTGTTCGGCCTGCGCTGCGCCGGGCGGTCTTTGCAACCGGTCATCTTCGGGTTCGGGTGGGTCTTCCCCTTCGGGGACGAGATCCCCTTCGGGGACGAGATCGGGGCAGGGGGGCGGTGGATTGGTCATGACTTGTCCTTGAGGTGTCCTCGATGTGACAGTCACTTTGGAAGATACTGTTGGCGAACCTGGAAAGAGGAGTAAGATGGGGGGTGGAGGCAGCGATGTGCTTGAAAGCGCAATCACCATGGCAGATGCCGGAGGAAACCCGTCGGATAGGGCAACAGCTTCTGGAGGAGAAAAACACCTATCGTCTGATTGGTGACGGGTTGTTTGCGAAATTGAACGAAGAAGAATTCTCTGACCTGTATCCAAATGATGGCCAGCCTGGGCTTTCGCCGGTGATACTAGCGTTTGTGACAGTATTTCAATTCATAGAGAAATTGCCAGATCGTCAGGCAGCTGAGTCATTGCGAATGCGCATGGATTGGAAGTATGCTTTGCATTTGCCGTTGGAGTACACGGGTTTCAATTTCAGTGTATTGAGTGAATTTCGAGATCGGTTGATTGCCGGGAAAGCAGAAGGGCGGGTGTTCGAGGCATTGGTGGCGCAGATTCGTGAGATGGGTTTGATCAAAGAACACGGCAAACAAAGGACGGATAGTATTGCCATGTTGAGCAAGGTGCGCTGGATGAGCCGCCTGGAACTGGCGGTAGAGACATTGCGGCTGGCAGTGGTTTCCCTGGTAAAAGTGGAGCGGGGATGGAGCGCAGGGATCCTGCCGCCATCTTGGGAAGACAAGTACGGAGAACGCTTTGTCATGCAACGCTACACGGAGAAAGAGTGGAAAGAATACGAAGGGAATATTGGCAACGATGGTCAGTGGTTGTTGAATCGGCTCATGGATGGAGGCGCACCAGCGGGATTGCAGGAGTTGTCGGAAATAAAACTCCTCAAGACCGTATGGGCACAACAGTTTCGAGAAGAGACAGGCAAGATGGTATTTAAGGAAGTAGGGAAGTACGATGGGCATACGCAAATTGTGACATCGCACGATCCCGAAGCCCGTTACAGCCGAAAACGCAATGCGGAATGGATCGGGGACAAAGTGCAGGTGACCGACACCGATGATGCTGGTTACCCTCACATCATCACGGACATTGTGAGTACAGAAAGCAATCTCACCGATCATGAAGCCTTGGCGGATATTCAAGCTCGTTTGGAGCAACGTCAATGCAAGCCGGGTGAACACTATGTCGATGCAGGCTATATGACTGGTTCCAATCTGGCGAACAGTGAAAGCAAGCAAATCGACCTGATTGGACCTATGGCTCCTGCTGTGTCATACCAAGACCGGATTACGAATGGCCTTACGCAGTCACAGTTTCAAGTGGATGCACAGAAGAAAAGCGTGACCTGCCCACAAGGCTATCGCACGACCCGGCTCGTTCGGATCAAGAACGGCTTGCGCTTCATGTTTCCGAAACAAACTTGCGCTGTCTGCCCAGTGCGTTCCCGTTGTTGTACGGGTAAGAATGGCAGAACAATTCGCCTGAGTTTTCACTACGACTTGATTCAAAAGGCACGCGCCAGACAGAAAACAGAAACCTTCAAACAGGACTATGCCCTCCATCGCAGCGGTGTGGAAGGCTCGCTATCGGCTTTAGTACGCGGAAATGGGTTGCGTGTGAGCAGATATATTGGACAAAAGAAACGGAATCTGCAATCGCTTTTCACAGGTTGTGCGGCGAACCTGCAACGCACCTCCCACTGGTTGGCAGGAAATCGTCCACAAGTCCGCCGCAAAGGTTGGACACTGAAAGCCACTTAAATATCATATGACAGACACCAGGTAAATCGGCGAACACCCCCTTATCACCTGAGTTCGCCAACAGTATCATCCAAGGTGACTGTCAAATGCTGATTGGGGCACGAGAAGGCTGCTCGTAAACGACGGCGCGGGAAGGTGTGAGAGCCTTCCCGTGCTCACAACAAACATAAAACACACTTTCTAATTTGTCAAGGGTGTTGCCGCCCTTATGGTCTCAAGGGGATGATTTTGCCAGCCACAGGATCACGTTCATGGCAAAGCGCTGGTTATCGGCCCTGGTTATGCCTTGATTGTCCCACAGGTTGGCATCCGATATCGCCAAAACCCTGCCGCCATCACACTTGCAGAATGCAATCACGGAATTCCCGTCCTTATCCAGGGCGGCGGTCTGGCTGGGAGAGGCGACGTGGAAAATCCCGCCTCCGGATAAAAATTGCAATGAAGTCACACCAGAGAAAAAAGGCTCATTGGAATAACTGACCGGACCGTCGGAGTTTATTTCCCCCAAACCAATGGAAAACCTGCGGCCAAGACTATCAGCAAGGTTTTCAAACACGGGCGTATCACCCAATATCAAAAGACCATGACCGGAAACCCGGACAAATTGCTCAATCTGGTCCAGCTCTTTACTGGTATATGCCGTCGTCCCGGACAGTTCCGATACCACTAAGATGTCATATGAATTTAAATTAGTCAGACCACCGCTTGAAATTACCAGCTTTTGGTTTCCGAGGGCTTGCACCAGAGACGAATACATGCCATCCGGCGTATACGCCGAACCATCCTGGCTTGTCCTGGGTCCATGCGCAGTATCCCAGAGCACCTTGATCTCTCCGTGAGGCGGGACCTGCGTAATGGCCGGGGTCTGGGTTGGACAGCGCGGCCTGGGAGCCTGGCAGGGTTGACTGGGCCGGAGTTGATGCGGCGGCAAGGGTTGCCAGGCCTGCCTGTGGAACCTTACCCTGCAGGCCCCTGATCACCAGGCCTGCGCCCGCCACCACTCCGATGAAGAGCAGCACTGCCAACCCGGCGACGGGAATCCAGCGCCTGACCTTTATGGACGGTTGGCGGCGTTTTTCAGGTGGAGCCGGGATTTGCGGAATTGCCCTGGCGATGGGCTGGCTTCCACTGCCTTCCAGCACTTTTGCCAGTTCTCCATCCTGCTCCATCCCGCCGCGTGCAAGCACCGTTTTGCCTGCCTGGTCATCTTCCACCTTTGCCCCTGCCATGAGGGTCTGACCGCCAGTGAGGTTTTCCAGCGCGTCAGCGAATTCGCTCATGTTCTGGTAGCGGTCTTCCGGCCGCCTTTCCAGCGCCTTGAGCAGCACATTTACCAGTCCTTCAGGCAGGTCCGGCACGAACTGTCCGGGGAGGGGGCAGCGGCTCCTGGACTTGTTTTATCATGATGCCAGCGGGTGTGTCGGCGGTGTAGGGCTTGTGCCCGGTCACCAGTTCATAAAGTACCACGCCGAGTGAATAGATGTCCGACTGCGGGCTGGCCTGGCCAGTCCATTGTTCGGGGGCCATGTATTCCGGTGTGCCGATTCCCATGCCAGCGGAAGTGATCGTTCCGGCTCCGTTGGTTCCAAGGATCTTGGCGATGCCGAAGTCTGAAAGCATCGGCAGGCCATTCTCGGTCAGCAGGATGTTGCCGGGCTTGATATCCCGGTGGATGATATTATGCTGGTGGGCATACGTCAGCGCCTGGGCGATCGGCAGCAGGATATGCAAGGCCTGCTGCCAGGGCATGGGCGCCGAAGGCCTCTGCCCGAGCGTCCCGCAGGGGAGATATTCCATGACGAGGTAAGGCGCGCCTTCATATTCTCCATAGTCGTGCACATGCACGATATTCGGATGCGACAACTGCGCCAGGGCTTTGGCCTCACGCTCGAAACGCTTCATCATCTCCTCGAGCATGCTCGGGGCGAACTGGTCGGTGCGGATGACCTTGATGGCGACAAAGCGTTCCAGGCGCGTGTCATAGGCTTTGTATACCATTGCCATCCCCCCTTCGCCGAGCTGCTCAAGGATCTGGTAGCGCCCGATTGATTGACCAATCAGACTGGACATGAATATGCGCCTCTCTCCCTTTTCAACTTTCTTTCAGGGCGTAACCAGGAACCACACCCCACCTATTCCCTGCCCATTGGTGTCTCCAGGGTTAATGTCCTTGTAATACGTGTATAGCGGCGCTCCCAGGTATGTGACCTGGCGGGACCCGTTTGGAAGCAGGATGACACCCAGGTTGGCCTGTACCACGCCGTTGCCTGGAATGACTCTCCCATTGACCAGCACCGGCTTCCAGGCCGTCAGGCAGTCAGCGGTGCAGTTGCTCTTGCCAGGTTTGTCATTTAGAGAAATATACAGGCTTAGGCCCTGGCTATCGGTCAGGAAGGAAACAGTATCTGAGGCTTTATAAATGTTAATGGTGACATCCTGGGAAAGCCCCGTCACATTAAATGCCGGAGCGACCATCTGGCCATTCACCATGACGGGGATATCCGGGCCGGGAAAATCCAGCGTTTCGATGGGGTCATGGTTTTCGTGCAGCATGGCATAAAGAACTGGCGTGGCCTGGGCCACATTAATTTTCACAACCACGTTGGTATTAATTCCGTTCTTAATCAGCTTTTCGCCAATATATTCACCCATGGTTCCATCTGGATTCTGTTTGTGGATGACCAGCCACCAATTTCCATTGCTGACCACCTGCTGAATGGTAACTGTTCCATCCTTGACAGCCTGGTCCGAGACAGTGACGGACGGCTGCAGCACGGCGGGTGTTGCCGGCCCACCTGCCGCGGCTGGCTGCCCGCTGAGGATTTTGAATGTGCCTGGCGATCATCTGCACTCCCACCATCACCGGGGAGTCCGCACCTGGATATTCAAATGTCCCGACCGTTCCACCGTCCGAATGGAGCTGGGCATACAGGGTCCCCTGGGCTTTGGCAGGATCCACCTGCACCGTCACCATCGGGTTGTCACCATCCTTTACAGCCGCATGACCGATTGGCTCGCCCGGTTGTCCATAACCATCCGTGGTGTAGATGACGACCCAGCCCGGACCGGTGCTGACCACGTCATCCACCGTTACCGTGCTGCCGGATAAGGCCTGGTCCGAAACTTTGACCATTGGGGTGCCACCACCGGCAGAAGGAGTGGTCATGCCCATGGAACCCGCATCCGGCGTGGGGGTAATGGCTGAGGCGGATTGTGAGGCTGCCTTGAAAGCCGGTGAAAGCATTTCGCCGTTGATTATTACCGGCACATCCGGCCCCGGGAATTCATATTTGCCGACGGTCCCGGCATCGACATGCAGCATGGCATACATCACCGCGGTTGCCTTGGATGGATCAATTTTTACGACTACATTTTGATTATCGCCGGGCTGCAGCTGCGTTTCACCAATGGCGTCGCCAACGTTATCGTTCGACTGGGCGTGGATCACCATCCAACCGGGACCCTGGCTGAAGACATCCGCGACGATGACGGAAGTCCCATCATACTGCTGGTCGTTGACCGTAACAGACGGATTCTCCCCTGCGACAGGTGCTGTCGGGGTAGGCTGCGCCTGAGGGATCGCCTTGTTTACGGATGACAAGAGTGTACCGCAAGCTGTCAAGACGACCAAAATAGATGAGACGAACAGTCCATATATTAAATTGATCAAGTTTTTATTCATGAATTACCTCTCCCAACTTCTGGTTGGATACCAATCAAAAACCCATCAAATATTCAGCCAAAATTGCACTAATCGCCAAACAATCCGGAAAGTTGACATTTCCTATATATGTATTATAATAAATAAGACCATTTTTGTCAATAATTATAGTAATGAGAACCTTTTTTACGTCCGGCGGTACCGGCCAAGCCCTGGCGCTGTTCCCCTGGTACCGGCTCCACGAAGGCCATGTAATGGTTTGATGGCTGGATGCTGGCAGAATTGAATACGCCTCCGGCATTTTGGGTGACGGAGGCGTATTGAATGGCGGGGATTGATCAAGCCTTACATCTTTTTGGCGGCAATATTCACCAGCCAGCCGATTCCAAACTTGTCAACACACATCCCGAAGGTATCCTCCCAGATTGCCTTCTCAAGCGGCATGGTAATCATTCCACCCGCAGACAGCTTCTGGAACCAGGTTGTTAATTGCTCTTCGTCATCACCGCTGAGCGACAATGTGATGTTATTCCCGGGATGATACTCCATGCGTTCCGGGGTGTCGGAAGCCATTAAGATTGAAACCGTTCCCTGCATCAAGCTCCGCATGCATGATCAGGGCATCTTCTGCCGGGCTTTGCGAAGCATGATAGTCCTTGAAGGTGTTCATTTTCAGTTCGCCGCCAAATATGGACTTGTAAAACTCCATGGCGGCGCGCGTATTGCTCTTAAAGTTGATATACGGGTTCAGTTTGGTTAGCATTTTTTCTCCTTGGATGGGGATGATTTTATATGACATTATATATCTAATTTATACAATTATCAAGTATTCCTTTTTCACAAAAATTCATAGACCTGTCACCCAAAAAAGGATATAATGCCCCGCTTAAGAGCATCCATATGGCCTGGCCAAAACGGATTTTTACGACTACCATCACTACCACCAAGCCCCCCGCTTGAGCGGACGGATGGTCGTACCTGGTCAAATCCCGGCTTCCGAAGTCTGCAACCTTCGGGAGTTTTTTATTCGTTGGAAATGAGCTTAACCACAAAGGACACGACGGACACAACGGTTTAGGAATAAAAGCATTTCTTTGTTTTCCCTGGTGTCCTGTGTGCCTGGCGTGGTGGAATTCTTTTTTCAAGGTGGAGTCATGTCATCCTATCAAGGCGTTCTGCAACAGTACCAGGGCCTGCTCGACCTGCCCGCGCACACCCGTCCGGTCACCCTGCTGGAGGGCGATACCCCGCTCATCCCGGCAAGGCGCCTGGCGGAGCAGTTGGGTGGCGGGTTCGAGCTGCTGGTCAAGTTCGAAGGCTTGAACCCGACTGGTTCCTTCAAGGACCGCGGCATGACCGCGGCGGTCAGTGAAGCTGCCGGGCGCGCAGCCAAAGCCGTCATCTGTGCCTCCACCGGCAATACGGCGGCTTCTGCGGCAGCGTATGCAGCCCGGGCCGGGATGCGGGCGGTGGTGCTCATCCCGGAGGGTAAAGTGGCCGCCGGGAAACTGGCCGGGGCGCTGGCTTATGGGGCCCAGGTCATCCAGGTGGACGGTTCGTTCGACGACGCTCTCGACCTTGTGGTGCAGATCACGCAGAAGCAGCCCATCTGCCTGGTCAACTCGCTTAACCCGTACCGCATCGAAGGCCAGAAAAGCGCGGCTTTCGAAATCTGCGACGTGCTGGGCTCCGCCCCGGACTGGCTGTGCCTGCCGGTTGGCAACGCCGGGAATATTACTGCCTATTGGGCTGGCTTCAAGCAGTACCAAGAGTTGAAATCCACGGGACTGCCGCAGGTGCTGGGAGTGCAGGCCGCTGGCTCCGCGCCTCTGGTACTGGGTCGCCCGGTGGACAAGCCCGAGACGATTGCAACCGCCATCCGCATCGGGCGACCGGCGCGCGGTGAACAGGCCTTGCAGGCTGCTGAAGAATCCCATGGCCGCATCATCGCTGTCTCGGACGATGAGATCCTGGCGATGCAGTCGGCGCTGGCCCGCCTGGAAGGCGTCTGGGTGGAACCGGCTTCGGCAGCCGGGCTGGCCGGGCTGGCGCATGAGCTGCTGGCCGGGCGCTTCGAGGCCAAAGGCAGGCGCATCGTTGCCATCTGCACCGGTCACGGCTTGAAAGACCCCGATATCATCACCAAGGAGATGAACAAGCCACGCGTGGTCCCGCCGCGCCTGGAAGCACTCGAGGAGGCGATCCTGCAATGACACCTGCAATAAACCATCCAACGAAACGCGCAATGAAAAATGCAACCGTTTTTGTCCCGGCCACCACCGCCAACCTGGGCCCGGGCTTCGACACGCTCGGGCTGGCGCTGGACTTGTGGAATGAAGCCGAATTCTCCCAGGCGGGTGATGGTGGCCTTGCCTTGACCGTCTCCGGCGAGGGCGCGCAGAAGCTCCCCACCGATGAAAGCAATGCCATCGCCGCGGCCGCATTGCAGCTGTATGCCCTGGTCGGGCAGGACCCCGGCGGCCTGGTCATCCACTGCACCAACCGCATCCCGCTCATCTCGGGGCTGGGATCGAGCTCTGCCGCCCTGTTGACGGGGATGCTGGGCGCCAACGCGCTGCTGGGCGAACCCTTTTCGCACGAGGATATCCTGACCATGGCCACCGAGAACGAGGGTCATCCCGACAATGTTGTCCCGGCCATGCTGGGCGGGTTGGTGGCCTCGGTGTTGTGCCCTGACCGGATCGTCACGCGCAAGCTGCTGGTCAGTCCCACGGCAATCACGGTGGTATTCCCCGATTTCTACTTCCCGACCAAGGCCGCGCGCGCCATCCTGCCCGAATACGTGCTGCGCGAGGACGCCATCTTCAATGTCAGCCGGGCGGTGCTGGTGATCAAGTCGCTCGAGACCGGCGACCTGGAACTGCTGGGCGAGGTGATGGAGGATTCCCTGCACCAGCCCTACCGCCTGCCGCTCATCCCCGGGGCGCAGGCTGCCATGCAGGCTGCCCGCCAGGCGGGTGCCAGCGCCGTGGCGCTCTCGGGCGCCGGGCCCAGCCTGATCGCCTTTTCCAGGCAGCCTGCGGATGCCGGGATCGGCATAGCCATGCAACGGGCCTTCGAGCAGGCCGGTTTGACGGCGCGTATTTTTCCGCTGAACATCAGCCAGAGCGGCGCCAGCGTGGTGGAGAGGAATTCCATCGCCTGAACCGGGGAAGAATAACCACCAAGAAATTTGATGAGTATGCCTATTTTGAGAACGATTATGAAAGACTGATCCTTATTCTTCGATCCGATCCACTTGTACTTGCGAACCGTTGTAATCAGGGACGTTACTAAATAATGTGCCGTAAAGATGCACGATCATTTGTCGCCTTACTCCATCCTGATGACAACTTTCCCCCTGGCATGAACCTTTTCATAATAACGGAAGGCCTCAGCGGCCTTGCCTAATGGGTAAATTCCATCGATCACAGGTACGACCTTTCCGGATTCAAGCAGTTCTTTTATAAAGACCAGGTCCTTCTGGTTTGGTTCCAGCGATACGACATAGATCTTCTGGCTCCCGGTTTGGGAAATTCTTTTCCCTTTGCCCGCCGCCTGGAAGAGCTGAAGCATAGAGCCGCCCGCCACGACATAAGTTCCTTCAGGGCTTAATGCACGCAGATAATCCGAGAGCGGGTGATATCCGTTGACAGCCAGGATCAGGTCGTACTGCAGCCCATTTTGGGTAAAGTCCTCTTTCCTGTAATCGATGACATGCTCCGCCCCAAGCGAGCGCAGCATGTCCAGGTTGCACGTGCTGCATACCGCCGTGACTTCTGTCCCGAACGCCCTGGCGATCTGCACGGCAAACGTTCCGACACCGCCCGATGCGCCCTGGATCAAAACCTTTTGCCCGGGCTGAATGTTGCCCTTGTCGCGCAGACCCTGCAGGGCGGTGATGGCCGCCAACGGTACCGCCGCGGCCTGCTCGAACGTCAGGTTGGCCGGTTTCAGCGTTATTAGATTCTCCCTGGCACACACAAACTCGGCAAAAGTGCCACGACCGGTTGCACTCGGTAAGTACCCGAAAACCTCATCCCCTGGGATAAACTGCTTGACATTACAACCAATTGCATCGATTCGCCCGGCTACATCAGCCCCAAGGATCTTGTTCTTGGGACGGAAAAGACCTCCAGGCATCAGTCGCATAAAAAACGGATTTGCCCGCAGCATTCGTAAATCACGCGAATTGAGGGAGGCTGCATGAATTTGGATCAGCACCTCGTCCTCTTGCGGAACTGGTTTCACTACCTCCCGGAGCTGAAGAACATCCGGCGAACCGTACTTTGGGCAGATAATGGCTTTCATTTTCTCACACTCCCGTTGAGCTTATCGAAGAGATGACCAACAACCATTCCAAGAGCGAGAAACCTTGGCACGTTCATGCCTGTGTCGATTATAAGGTAGACAGAGGCATTGTTTGGATTAGCAAGAGTTGAAAGGACTTCGATAATGAGCATGGCAACAAAGCTAAGGATCAATGCCTTTAGGATGGAATTGTGTGTTGGAATCTTTTCAAAGAATCGCAGCAGGAAATAACTGACGCAGCATCCGATCACCAGACCGCCAACCAAAGCTTCAACAAGAGCCATTGGTAAATTAGAGATCGAGAAAGCAGCTCTATACTCTTCAGCGATGGGAGATACTGAAAGAACGAAGTCGGTTATCCAGAACGCTGCGCCTCCTGATCCAGCCAACTTATACAGCTTCTTGGTGAACTCGTGTGACGTCTGACGCTTGCTTCGAGCTGTCGCCTGGGTTACCATGGATGTCCACCTATTTTGCCTGAGCAGACTTGGAAGCATTTGCGGATGGATCGGATCCTTTGCATAGCCGACTGTATAGATAGCCAATAACTATTCCAAGAAAGAGAAACCTTGGTGCGTCAAGCATTATGCCGATGAGAAAGTAATGCAAGACATCACGCTGCCCAAGAAAACTATGGGGAACGAGGTTCAGGATTGTAAAAATGACCAGGGCGATGAGACTTACTATCACGGATTTTAGAATTGGATTCTTTGTTGGAATCTTGTTAAAAAAACGAAGCAATGAGTAACTGACGCAGCATCCGATAATCAAACCAGCAGGCAAAGAAGCAACCCAAACCGTTTGAATATTCGCTTTTGAAAAAGCAGATCTATACTCTGCTGCGATGGAAAGCAGGGAAATTGCAATGGTAGTTACCCAGAAGGCCAAGCCTCCCGCGACAGCCAGGATGAACACATTTCTCCAGATACCTTTTGATCGGGTCATCTTTTCTTCTCCTTCTTATTTTGGATCCTTTGCGCCCATAATCAGAAGCCACAATGTAAGTCCAAATTCTGAAATAAATCCGAGCGGATAACTTAGATAGGTTATTCCAACGAAGGTTATTCCGATGAGGCCTGGGAAAAGAAAGAACTGAAGAGCGCTCATCAGCCAGACAACACAATGAACCATCAGGATTACACCTAAAAACCTGGGAAGGAAGCCGGACTTGAAAACCAAATAACCCAGCGGAAAGAGCCAGGCGCCAAAGAATAGCTGGGCAATCCCCAGGAACCCATATTTGTATATATACAAAGAAGACATTGCCAGGGCTTGCAGTTGATCAGCCTGGAATACCTTCAAGTAATCCGCGCCGTTTACAAGGAGCTGGCTGGCAATTAGAAAAAGATCACTAACACACCATACAGCCACACCGCCCAGATTCAATAACAGGAACAGCAAGGCCAGGTTCTTATTCACCGGCTTCAGCAGCACGTACAAAGCCCAGGCAGTCAAAAGAAAAAGCACAGCAGCCACCAGGTCGGCCACAAAGCCGGTGCGGAATTGACCTGCAGACGCCAGGATGTTCCCGGCGGTTGTCGCGGCGTCACCCAATACAATCAGCTTGGAACGACCAAATACATCTGCGAACATGGAAATCAGGATGTAAACCAGATACAGCAACCCTGCCATTCTTGCGTTCTTTTTGTTTGTCCCGCGGGAACTTCCTTCGGTCGTATTCATTTTCTTTCTCCTTTTTTGAATGAGTTGAATGGGTTTCAATTTTTGCTGTCTGAATGATTTAATTCATGCTTTATCTCCTTTGAACAGGGACCAGCCTGACAGGCCGATGCCCACAAGGTATAAAACGCTCTGAACAACATTCACCTGCCAGCGTCCATTCCCGATATATGAGGAAGCGAAAAATGCCATCACTTCCACAAAGCCGATGCCAAACACCAACATCCAGAAAGCCGATCTTTGACCGGCGAGCAGGTTTTTGCGGATCAGCGGCCACGTCAGCACCGAGATAACCAGCGAGCAAGAGTTGTACAGGATGGTAAAACAATTGAGGGCTGCAATGGTCCTGGCGCTCAAGCTGGCAATTTCAATTTCTGAAAAAGAAGCTACTTGCAAAATTGGGGAGTTCTGTTTGAAAACGATGACATAGCTCAATATGATGAAGGCGAGTATGAAGTTGATGCCGCACCATATTGAAAGAACGATCGAACCTTTTTTTAACATTGGCTTTCTCCTTGCATTGTGTTGTGTACGTTTTTTAGGTCCATTCCACTAGCATTACCATGGATCTGAGGGGGGAGAGGGGGGCCTTCGGCCCTTCCTCTCCCCCTATCGTGCAAACCTATGCCGCGCTTAACAGTTCGTTCGTTGCTGTTTTCGCAGACAGAGAAGCGCCTGCAGATGGATTGAATCCTTTCGCGATCAGCCAGACCGCCAAAACCAGTTCCTGCGGCAAGATCGGCAGTTGGAAAATAACCTGAATTGTGGAGAAGGGAGCGATGACATTGAACATCACCAACACAGCGCTGATGATAGTCAATGTGATCCCAACCAGACCCCAAACGCTTAGCCAACGAGGCACGAGTCTGTATTGATAGAAGACAACATAGTACAGCAGGGCACCGATGCCGAAAGTCAACAGCATGGCCACATCTCTAAACCAACCGATTCCTGCGTTAATTACTGCATCTGCTGTCTGAAAGTACGATGACGCCGGAGCCCCAGCTTTCACGAATTCCTGGCTGAGTGCCAACAGGAAAACATAGAGGAGAGCGCCAACAACAGAGGTCATTCCCTCGATAAGCCTGAAGCCAGCCGAGCCGATCGCCAGGCCCTGGTTGTATTTCTTCAGAATCGGATACAGCGCAAGGCCAATACCGGCACAGGCAACCCCCATGAAGAATTTAATCGCCGTGAAGATGAGCATCTGGCCTTCATTTGTGGAGATCGCGGTCAGATGATCCGGAGCATTGACAGTGTTTGACATCAGGGGCAGGCTGAGTAGAGCCGGTACCGTCCCCAGGATGAATAGCACGCCCACGATTGCTGCGGTTTTTCTGTCTGACCCATGGGTCCTTACTTTGGTCGTATTCATTTTTATCTCCTTTTATTGTGATTGATTTTGGCGTAAACAAGCCGCCTACGCCTGTTTATGATTTGACATTTCACGTATCTGCCTGGCCGGGTTCGACAGGACACACCGAGACCAATGGCAGCCCCAGATCACGCACTTTTTTGAGCAATCCATGCAACGCGGCCTGGTCAATTACAGGGCCAGTTAAAAGCGTGGCACCGTTTTCTTCCAGCGTGATGGTCATGCCCTCAAACCAGTCGGTCCACTCGCGGCCCAGGTGGCCCTTGATCCGGATCTGATAGACCGTTGGTTTAGTTGGGTCTGTTTTTGGGTTGAATTTGTTTCGCATACCTCTGTACCTTTTGTGGCTGGTCATAACAATTCTTGACCGGGAATGTACAGGGATAATATCCCCCACAAAGTGTTAACGAACAGACACTTTAGTGTTGGTTATGGGTGTTGTTTTTAGGTATTGAGGGGAAGCGTGGAGGAAAATTAGATCTTACAACAACCCCAGTTCGCGGGCGCGGGCGATGGCTTCGGTGCGGCTTTGCACCTGCAGTTTGTCAAAAATTTTTCGGTTATGCCCTTTGATCGTGTCCAGGGCCAGGAAAAGCCGCTCGCCGATCTCCCGATTCGAGAGTCCCTGGGCAATCAGTTGCAGTATTTTTAACTCGCGCTGGCTCAATGGATCAAACATTTTAGATTTTTGTTTTTCGATTTTCGATCGCGGCAAGGCCGCGGGTTGTGCAAAAGCAGCCAGGAGTTTATCTACGTACCCAAGGAGATTATGGACCTGGCCATGCGGTTGCTTTTCAATCTGCAATCTAAAATCTGAAATCAGCAATCGCATTGGCTCGCCTTCGTCCACAAAGATCCGAATGAAGCCGCCCGGCTCGGCCAGCGCCAACGCCTCGCCCAGCACTTGCACAGCCTGGTCCTTTTCGCCATGTGCATGGAGAGCGACTGCCTGTAAAACCAACACCTTGAGCAGTTGATCCTGCCAGCTTTTTGCTTCCATCTGTTGACGAAACGGCACCAGCACCGCCAGCGCTGCGGACGCGTCTCCCTGGGCCAGGAATACCCTGGCCTGGATGAGGGGAATATTGTGCTTCCCGGCCAGATCGGCGGCTGCCGCCAGGTTGCCCTGTTTTAACAGCACCATTGCCTGTGCGGCCGCAACCTCAGGCATGCGCTGCACGTAGTTATTCTGGCGCACGGACTGCTCGGCCTCCGCTAACATTGCAGCCGCCTCGGCCACATCTCCCCGGGCAAGTCTCAGGTGGGCCAGGAACACTTCGCTGATGATGAATCTGTCAATCTTTTTATCATATTGCCGTGCCAGTTTCAAGCTCTGTTGGCCGTGCTGTTCGGCGGCATCCAGATCGTTCCATTCATAGTAGATTTGAGCCAGTCCACGATACGCTTCGCAGACAACCGGCTGCGGCAGATCACCTGCCAAGTGGAGAACACGCCGAAAGGTCTCGGCCGCCAGGTGGAGCTGGTTTCCCAATTCCTGTACCTGACCTAGGCCGGTGGTAGCTACTATTTTGGAGTGAATATCCCCGGACGCTTGGCTGATCGATAAAGCCTCAATAAAAGCTTTTTCGGCTGCGACCCGATCGCCCCGGAGAAAGCAGTTAAACCCCAGTGTCCAGATAGCAGTAAATCGGAAATACAGATTGTCAGGGTGCAGATATTCCAAGGCGCGGCGCGCCTGGACATTGACGGTTTCTATCTGGTACTGAGTCCAAGCCAAATTAGCCCTTACAGCAGCAATTTGCCCGATCAGGTCGCGGGTCTTGCTGTCCGGCTCGACGCCTTGCAGGGCGGCAGATAAAGCTGCTTCAGCAGCTTGTAGTTTCTCTTCGACGCTAGTCGTTTGGCCAGTATCCATTGACAACCTGGCATACCTCACCCACAACGAGGGTCTGGCGTCCAGCACTGTCTTCGGCAACGATTCCAGCCAATCCAGGATAAAGGTCGCCACACCGGGAAAGTGGACGGGCATCTCCCCTCCTGCCAATAAACGCTCGGCGCGCTCGACATCATTGGCGGCTGCCGCATGCTGAAAAGCTTCAATCTCCAGTCCATTTTCTTCATGCCACCGACTGGCACGGCTGTGCAATTCGGCCACGACCTTCTCCTCATTCCCAGCAGACGAGGCGGTGCTCTGGTGTAGTCTCTGGCGCAGCAATTCAGCAAAGAGATGGTGATAGCGGTACCAGCCCCGCTGGTTGTCCAGGGAGACGATGAAAAGGTTGGTGCGTTCGAGATATTCCAGGGTTGCCTGCCCAGAAGCAGAGGGGTCGAGCAGAACAGTATCACACAGAGGGCCACACAGGCGGTCGAGAATGGATGTGCGCAGTAAAAAAGTCTGAACACTTTCGGACTGGTGTTGCAGGACTTCTTCCACCAGGTAGTCCAGCACAAAACGATGGCTGCCGGTGAAAGATTTAATGAAGCTGGCGGCGTCTTTTTGGCCTTGCATGGAAAGCGCGGCTAACTGCAAGCCGGTAATCCAGCCTTCGGTGCGGGCTTCCAGTGCGGTGATGTCTTCTGCGCAGAGATCCAGGCCCATCACCTGGTTGAGAAATTCGGCGGCCTCGGAGGGAGTAAAACGCAAGTCAGTGACGCGCAGTTCGGTCAATTGGCCGCGGGCGCGCAACCGGGCCAGGGGGAGATGTGGATCCTCGCGGGTGGCGATGACCAGGTGCATTTGTGGCAGCAGGTGCATGAGTAGAAAGGTGAGGGCATCGTCGACCGGCTTGGAATCAATCATGTGGTAGTCGTCCAAAACGAAGATGAATTTATCCGGGACGGTGGTGATTTCATTGAGCAGGACTGTCAGGATCGATTCGGTGGACGGTGGCCTAGAGGATTGGAGCGTTCTCAACACCCCTGCTCCGATATTTGCTGTGATCGTCTGCAAAGCCGCGATGAAGTACGTCAGGAAGCGTGTGGGATCGTTATCTCCTTCATCCAGCGACAGCCAGGCGACCGGTCGCCCGCAACCGGCGACCCATTCGCTGACCAGCGTGGTTTTGCCAAACCCGGCCGAGGCTGAGATGAGGGTCAGCTTGCGCTGCAGGCCTTCATTCAGCCGCTCGATCAGGCGGGGACGGGATACCGCTTTGGGTCGCGGCAGGGGAATATATAGCTTGGTAGCTAAAATCGGCGCGGGCATGAGTGAATTATAAGGCTCAACTCCAATTCCACGCATACCAGATCGTGATCCCATTGAACCCCATGCTGACCACCAGCAGGAATTTGTCGAATAACGGTGGATAGGTGGGCAAGCCAACCAGGTTGAACAGGAAAAAGAAGGCGGCCACGATGATATTCGCCCAGCGACTCACAGACTGGGGCAATACCAGGGTCAGGAAAACCATCAGGATCGGCGTCAACATCAAAACCGCAATCCCCAGCCATACGAACTGGTTTAAATTCATGTCGGCTAACGCTTTTGCCCTGTCGCCGCCGTAGTAGATGCGCAAGACATCACCCAAAAGATAAATCAGGATGACAACTACCCATGTTGCTGAAAGAAGAAATTTTGTATTCATTGTTAATTACTCCTGTACCGAGATTGTGATGACCAATTTGCCTCGGGCGTGGCCTTTTTCAAAATACCGGAAAGCTTCAGCTGTTCGCCTTAACGGGTAACATTCATCAATAACCGGTCTGATCTTTCCATCTTCCAAAAGATCTCTTATGAAAAGCAAATCTTTTTGATTTGCTCTTTTCATTACGCTTGTCATCTTCCTGCCATCGCTTTTTGACATTAAGGGTCCCAGGAACAGAGACTGGAACGTTTGCGCTGGCAAGCCTCCCGTGAAGACGTAAATGCCCTGGGGAGTTAGAGCACGCTTATACGCGGAAAGCGGATGATATCCATTCGCGGCAAGGATGAGATCATACTGCCTTCCATTTTGGGTGAAATCCTCCTTGGTGTAGTCAATGACGCGGTCTGCGCCGATTGTGCGCGCCATCTCCAAATTCCGCGTGCTGCATACGGCGGTCACTTCCGCTCCAAACGCCCTGGCAATCTGCACCGCAAATGTCCCCACTCCGCCTGAGGCCCCGTTGATCAGAACTTTTTGCCCGGGCTTAATATGCCCTTGATCACGCAAGCCTTGCAGGGCCGTAACGGCTGCCACGGGTACAGCCGCAGCTTGCTCAAATGAAACATTGGACGGCTTTAGCGCCAAAGCGCTTTCAGGAACAGAAACATATTCGGCAAAACTGCCACTGCCAAGCCCAAAAACATCTCCAAACACCGCATCCCCTGGACGAAACTGTTTGACGTTTCTGCCAACCGCTTCAACGCACCCTGCAATGTCAGCGCCTAAGATTGTGTTCTTAGGGTTGAACATCCCAACGCCTGTCAGACGCAAGGGGAAGGGGTCAGCAGTCAGCATATGCCAGTCCCCCGCATTGATGGAGGCTGCATGGACTTTTACCAGCACATTTTCTTCATTGAGGGCAGGCTTTTTCACCTCTTCGAGATGAAGAACATCTGGCGGTCCATATTTTGTGTATACAATCGCTTTCATGGTTTTTCTCCAAATTCCTTTGACCGGCACTATAAATCAGGTTTAACCTTCAGGGTTAGTCCATTTCCAAGCGTACCAAACAACCAATAAGGCACACACAAGTTGGCCTGTGGCCCAAACTATTTCATAACCAGGGAGTCGCGATACAAAAGTATTAACCCAAAAAGCAAGAATAATCAGGACATAGAATATGCCTACGATGCGGTTTGCCCAACGACTCCCGGGAGACTTCAACGTCAGGGTCAAGACACTCATAAAAATATGACCCACTAATAGTATTGCCATTACTGACAATAATTCGGAGCTTACTCCTAAAGGTTTGGTCATCGCACTCAAGCGGTAGGTATCCCCATTTAAACTACTTAACATTCCAGCTACCCATAGCACTGCAAGGATTATCCTCACATCTGGCAGATTTCTTGCGGTCTCTTTGTTTGTCCCATGGGGACTTCCTTTGGTAGTATTCATTTTTATCTCCTTTTTTGAACGATATGGATGGGTTTCATTGAATTGAACTTGCATAAAATTGTGGCCGCCACCCGGTTACCGGGGGGTGAAATGGGCTGGAAATGGCATCAAAGGCAAACCTCCTTTCCTGGCAGCTAATATCCATTACCTATTTGACATCTGACTGATCCGCCTGGCCGGGTTCAACCGGATTGACTGAGAGCAAAGGCAAACCCAAATCACGCACTTTTTTTAGCAAGCCATGCAACGCGGCCTGGTCAATCACCGGACCAGTTATAAGCGTGTTGCCGTCCTTTTCCAGCGTGATGGTCAGGCCCTCAAACCAGTCTGTACACTGAGGGGGCAGGTGGCCTGCGACCCGGATTTCGTAGCAGGTAGGGTGTATTTGCGTTGGTCTCATGAACGCAAATATACCGGCTGGGCGGTATTGCCGGGTAGCAACTTAAGTATTGTTTGGAGTATTGTTTTGGGGGTTAGAGTAAACCCAACTCGCGGGCGCGGGCGACGGCCTCGGTACGGTTTTGAACTTGAAGTTTGGCGAAAATTCGCAGGTTATGACCCTTGACCGTGCTGAGAGCGAGGTATAGTCGTTGGCTGATCTCTCCGTTGGATAGACCATCAGCGATGAGTCGCAGGATTTCGTGTTCGCGGTCGGTGAGAGGTTCTATGATTTCAGAGACTTGGTTTGTGACTGTGGATTGGGAAATGATCTCTGCCGGCTGCAAGAAAGTCGCCAGGATTTTATCCACATAGCCGAACAGCGGATGGGCGGCCAGTTTTTTATTCGCTGACCTGAAATCCAAAAGCAGCAGGCGCATGGCTTCACCTTCATCTACAAAAATGCGCAGATAACCCTCTGGCTCAGCCATCGCCAGGGCGTGTTCCAGCGCGGCAAGGGCCTGGGAGCGATTGCCTTGCGCTTCGTGGGCCAGCGCCTGCACCAGCAGGATGTCGAGCGCGCTGCCCCGGCGCTTTTGCACCTCGGCGGCTTGCAACAGGCGTGCAAGCAGAGCGTTGACCTGCGGGTTGGCGATTTCCAACCGGGCCAGGGTGAGGTGCTCGAACTCATGCAAGTAGCTGACTTCATCTGCCAGCGTAAGCCCGCGTTCTGCTGCCCACGCCCGGGCCTTATCGGGCCGCCCCTGTTTGAGATGGATGCGCGCTTTCAGGGCCGCAATGGGGCGCACGTCAGGCATGGCGCTTTGGATATAGACCCGTTTGGCTTCGTCGAGCAGGGCCAGGGCGGTTTCCAGATCGCCGGCGGCCTCTTTAAGTTGGGCCTGGGCCACATGCCAGCGGTGCAGCCAAACCGGGGTGGTTTGTAGACCCAATTCGGCGGCTCGGTTCAAGTGATGAGCGGCGAGGGTGTCATCTCCCCGCTGACGGTAGATCATGAACAGGCCGAGATGATGGTGGGCAGTGATGTGTTCGGCCTCCGGGCCGTGTTGGGCGGCCAGTTGCAAGGCATCCTGATAGGTCCGCTCGGCCTCGCTCAGGCACCCCAGGCTTACCAGCAGGTCGCCTACACCAAAGGCACTGGCAACCACGAAGACGTGATTGCCCAGCCGGGTCATGCTCTCCATCCAATCCCGTAGCGCCCGGATGGCCGACTCCAGGTTGCCGCTGGCCCAGTGGGTGGACTCCAACGTGATGGCAGCCCGGGAGCGGAGGTTAATATCATTCTCGGGAATCAATTGGAGCGCCAGTTCGGCGTATTTCACCGTGTTGGCCAGGTTGCCCTGTATTTGGGCGTTGTAGGCGCGGGCCAGGGCAATGCTGCCCGGAAGGGGCTTGAGGTCTGGCTTGTCCGCTACGCCTGCCAGGGCCTGCTCGGCGTTTTGTAGGTGAATTTCGCTGGTTTCCGGCTCCCCGGCAAGCGAAAAGGCCCAGCCAAGCTGTACGCACAGCACGGGCCGGGCGCGAATCACCGTCTCTGGCAGCTTCTTCACCCAGCCAAGCCAGGCGGCCGTCTGGAAACTTTCCTCCATCCCCTGCCAGGCCGCTTCAGCCAACCCCGCCGCCCGGACAAAATCCCCGGCTGCGATGGCGTGGTGAAACGCCGCGCCCAAGTCGCCGTTCTCTTCATGCCACTGGCTGGCGCGCAGGTGGAATTCAGCGAATTCTTTGGGTTTTCCCAGGCGCAGACGCAGCAAATCGCCAAAGAGATGGTGATAGCGGTACCAGCGCCGCTCGTTGTCCAGCGGGACGATGAACAGGTTGGCGTGTTCGAGATATTCCAGTGTTTCCTGCCCAGAAACAGTAGGGTCAAGCAGAACGGCATCACAAAGAGGCCCACACAGGCGCTTAAGAATCGATGTGCGCAGCAGGAACGCCTGGATGCTTTCGGGTTGCTGTCTCAGGACTTCTTCCACCAGGTAGTCCAGCACGAAACGGTGGCTGCCAGTGAAAGATTTGATAAAGCTGGCGGTGTCTTGATGCCCCTGCATGGAAAGCGCAGCTAATTGAAGTCCGGCAATCCAGCCTTCGGTACGGGTTTCCAGTGCGGCGATGTTTTCCGCCGAGAGGTTCAGGCCCATCATCTGGATGAGAAACTCGGCGGCTTCGGAGGGGGTAAAACACAAGTCGGCGGCGCGCAGCTCGGTCAATTGACCGCGGGCGCGCAACCGGGCCAGGGGCAGGTGGGAATCCTCCCGGGTGGCAATGACCAGGTGCATCCCTGGCGGCAGGTGCTCGAGCAGGAAGGTGAGGGCCTGGTCAACCGGCCTGGAATCAACCAGGTGGTAGTCATCCAGGACGAGCATGAAATGGTCCGGGACGGCGGCGATCTCGTTTAGCAGGGTTGTCAGGATCGCTTCGGTGGAGGCTGGCTGAGGGGACTGGATCACAGCCACCAGCCCTTTTCCAATATTCGCCGCAATCCCTTCGACTTCGCTCAGGGCAAGCGTCTGCAGCGCCGCCACGAGGTACGTCAGAAAGCGGGTGGGATCGTTATCCCCTTCGTCCAGCGACAGCCAGGCGACCGGTCGCCCGCAACTTGCGACCCATTCGCTGACCAGCGTGGTTTTGCCAAATCCGGCCGAGGCAGAGATGAAGGTAAGTTTACGACCCGCAGAGAGCCCTTCGTTCAGCCGCTCGATCAGGCGCAGGCGAGGGACAATTTTAGTCCGGGGTGGGGGGATGTACAGTTTCGTGGCTAAAATGGGCGCAGGCATGCATCCATTATAGGCCATTCCAGGGAGTTGATGAAGAAAAACGGCCTCGAAATCCTGATGATCAACTATTGTCGTTGCGCTAAACCGGGATTTTTTGGAACAAGATCGCAAAGTAAGCGACCAGGTAACACAAAGTAATCATTCCAAAGGCTGATAACATTCCATATTGGAGACCTGGAACCAGGGAACCTTGTGGATAAATCACCTGAAATGCCACCCGCGTCAGCCACAACATACAGGTTGCAGCCAGCATCACCGTGATCGAATATCTATTTGACCTGTCTCCATAGATAAACAGGATGTTTACGATGCCAAACAACACCAAAGACAAAGAAAAGAACGCATTAATCGCCCGGACAGCGGCTGCCAATTCCGTTGCATTGCTATCAATATAGGAATACCACTTCCAGGCCTTGGGCACGAAGAAGTGCCATATGCCAAAACCGATGGAAGCGCTGCTGCCAAAGATCACTAAAATCTTAACGAGCAGATGCATGGTTTGCCCTCCTGGTAATTCGTGAGGGTTCAGCCAACGGGATGGCTGATACATCCGAATGTGGTCAATCATTACCCTTCCATCTCGATGCGCTTCACCTGAACCTGCGAGCCGTTGTAGTCAGGCACATTACTGAATAATGTGCCATAGAGGTGAACGATCTTGCCGCTGTCGCGCAGCGCCACGATCTGCGCCTGTACAGCCGGGTCCATGGAATCGATACCGAAGTAGATGATCTGCCCGTTGGTCCACAACTCAAAGTAGTCATCATATTGTGCGCCGGGTTCCGTACTCTTGATGACGCCCCACCAGTCTGCTATTTCTTCTGAAGTACCGGGTGGCATATAGCCGCCTGAGGCATTATCTTCCGTGTTGCCGCCGCCTGCAGTTGCGGTTGCCTGAACGGTTATTGCAGGTGTTGGGCTTGTTTGGGCCGCGGGACCACACTCTCCGCGGAAATAGGCCCACTCTTCACAGGTACTGCCGTCCGGAAAAGTACATATTCCGGGTTGGCTGCCATCAGCAGCCATCTGAATTTCGTGTTGGTTGCCATTCTGCTCGCAATAGACCGAGGCAGGATTGGGCATATTTGCCTGAGGCATTTCCGTCCCTGCAGAGTCAGATGTCTGGACCCGAAATGACGTACAGGCTGTCAGTGCCATCAATATGATTGTGAATGTAACGATCCTTTTCATTTTTTCCTTCTTTCTTTTGTTCCAGATTTTTGGATGATCTATTTTTCTTTGGTTTCACGTGACTTTGCCCATGTCAGGATAATGCCGAACAGGATCGCAAAACGGAAACTGGTTTCCCAGTCTACGGTACTTTCTCCGTGCCCGATCAGGTTCCATAGAAATGTCACAAGCGCAACAGTCACCAGGGTTACTGCGAACACAGTACCAAATTCAACGACCAGTTTCTTAATGTTCATTTTTCACTCTCCTTGTTTTTTGTGGGTTGTTCCTACCGTGATGACAACATTTCCCTTTTTATGCCCTTTTTCGACATACCTGTGCGCCTCGGCGATCTGTTCCAAAGGATAGCATCTATCAATGACCGCTTTTATCTTCCCCGCCTCAATCAACTCTGTGAGAAAGGCAAGATCCTTGACCTTCTCACGTGCCGGCCTCAAACCCGCAGCCGTAAACTTTGCCTTCCTGCCACCTACTATCGATGTCCATAACACTTGTAGCATCGTTGCCGGTGTAGGAACTGTCGTAAGATAAATGCCTTTATCCGTCAGCGAGCCTTTGCACTCTGAAAACGAACGCTTGCCGACCGTGTCAAAAATGATGTCGTAGGTCTGGCCGTTCTCGGTAAAATCCTCCCGGGTGTAATCAATGCCCTGACCGGCTCCCAAGGATTTGACCCATTCCAGATTCGCGGCGCTGCATACCCCGGTCACCTCCGCCCCAAAGTACCTGGCCAGCTGTACCGCCGCAGCGCCAACCGATCCGGAAGCGCCATAGATCAGCACAGTTTGTCCACTCTGGATCCTGCCCTTATCCCTCAGGAAAGGCAGCGCGGTTAGTGCCCCATTCGGAACGCTGGCTGCCTGCTCATAGCTCATATTGGCCGGTTTTTTAGCCAGCGCCCCGTCTTCCGGCATACATTTGTATTCAGCATACGCGCCAAACGAGTCCATGCCAAATACCTGGTCGCCCGGCTTAAATCGGGTTACGTCTCTGCCGATAGCTTCAATTTCCCCGGCCAGCTCCTGCCCCAGGATCGGATGCCTGGGTTTCAGAAGACCGTTAAACCCCGGGGAAGCTCGCATGTCCGGGTCTTCTTTTGTGACGGCTGTCGCAACTATTCTTATCCGGACTTCATTCGCTTTAGGGGTGGGCTTTTCCAGCTCTTGAAGATTAAGAACCTCGGGTGGGCCAAATTTTGTATATACAATCGCTTTCATTGAAATTTTCCTTTTTAGTAGAAAACAATTCTTAGAGTGAAAGAACAGATCTCACGATCATCCATAAGTCAGTCGGTTTTGCACTAAAACTATTGTTAAACAAGATCGCTGCTGCTATCACATAGGCGAAAGATCCAATAACAACACCGATTTGCAGTAACGACGTTTTCTGGATCTCTTGTTTTGCCTTAATATCACAAATTCCACCGGGGCAGTATTGCGTTTTTTCTTTATGGAACAGTGGATAAAATTTGCATCCCAAACAAATGCCGAACACAGCTTCAAAGAATAAGAATATCAGGCAGATTTGACAGATGATCCCGGTTATGAAGCTGGTTGAATTCATTACAACCAACAGCAGAAATATGATCGATGATAAAACCAGGCCAATTGTCCAGGCAAACTTTTTTGGAGCCGCGCCGACATATTCAGGGGTTTGACCGCCTACGATCAACCTCCCGATCACTAATGAAGGAGAATACTTGGGACTGATCAATACCCGTATGATGAAATCTGTCAGGAAGATCGTGTTAACAAACTTGATCATAAAATAATTCTCATTAAATATGACCAGCATCCAGGCCAGGAACATAAAAAAATATAGTATCCCAGCCGAAGCTCTTATTTCCCGCTCGTTTAAAACCGGGATGTTATATCCTTCCACGGTTTCTCCGAATTGTTTACCTTTTTTCATTTTTCTCTCCTTGCTCTGATCCATTTTTGGTTTAAACAAGCTGCCTGCGTCTGTTTATGATTTGACTGAGAGAGGGAGGGCTGAAGACCCTCCCTTTCCCCTGATGCAAATCTATACCGCGCTCAGAAGCTCGTTCGTCACAGTCTTGCCCGGATTGCTGCGCAGCATGGTTATCCCCAGCCAGATGAACCACACAATCTGACCCAGCGCAAAAATGGTAATAAATATGTTGGCGAGAGCCGGGACAATCGAGAAGAGGCCCGCTACACCGACCACTACACCAAGATAGTTCAGTATCTTGGAAAGTGCACCTGACCGTAAAGCTGCCCAACTTAACAGTAAAATCCATATGCCGCCTATGGCTTCATTACTGCCGGCTAATCCTTTCAACACAGAGTCAATCGTCAACCAGATCGTCCCAGCTTGAGCCGGGTCTTTACCATAGAGAGCGACGACAGTTTGCATACCGGCGTTTTGGATCATGCCGCTAACAAGGATCACGCAACCCCAAAATATTCCGAAGGCGGTCGCTGTCTGCACCAGCGCGGGTGAGCTGGCCTTCAACCGCTCATAGAGCGCCAGTGCCAGGACAACCATAAAGATGCCCCATATTACATAGACGATCAGGTACATTATGTACAGGAAGGCCAGGTTGTCCGCCATTAAAGCCACCTGCCGGACAGGGTCAGCAACGCCAGAAACATTCACTACGGCGAGAAAACCGATCATTCCCACAATGTATGCTGCTGCCAGGTACAGTGCGGCAAAGCCGCCAAATTTATGTAAAGTTTTCATTTTTTATCTCCTTTTTTTGAACGATATGGATGAGTTTACCTATTTGACATCTGGTGCAACTGCCGGGACTAACACCCGCTCCAATACTCCTACTTGGCGTTGCGCCTGGAAGTCGAAAAGGTTGTTGTTCTGTGGCGGGTTTCTACACCGCCGAGACAGGACTCCTGCGCAGCATGGCGATCCCGAGCCAAGCCAACCAGATGATGAGACCCAATCCATAAACAACAGCCATCAGGAGAAGCGAGGTCAGGAGAACCGTGAGGATTCCAGCTACACCGATCACCAAGCCAAGGTAGTTCAATACTCTGGGAAGTTCCCTTGCCTGCAAGGCTACCCAACATAGAAGTAGGATCCATAAGGCGTTAACCATCGTTTCTCCGCCGCCTCCACCCAAACCAGTTACCACAGAGTTGAGCGTCAACCAGACAGTTGCAGCTTGAGCCGGATTTTCGCCATAGAGTTTGACGACTATGCTCAAGTTGCTGATCTCGAGCGTACCGACCACAATGACCAGGACAGCATAGATCAGGCCGAAGGTAGTCACTGCCTGTGCCAGCGCAGGGGAGCCAGCCTTCAATCGCTCATAGAGTGCCAGTGACAGGAAGATCAGACTCACGCCGAAGACCAAATAGATGATTAGGTACCATACCCGCATGAAAGCCTGGTTGTCAGCAAGAAAAGCCACGGTCTGGCCCGGGTCGTTGGAACCGTAGCCTTTGGGAGCCATTAATGTCATAAGCGTCACAAGGGCGAAGAGGTTTGTTGCTGCCCCGATCAGTGCGGCAAAGCCGCCAATCTTCTGTAAATTCTTCATTTTTGTCTCCTTTTTTGAACGATATGTGATTACCTGTTTGACATCTGGCGCATCGGCCGGGCTAACCTTCAGGGGTAGACCACTTCCAGGCATGCCCGACAATGAGTAAAGTAAGCGCGATTTCTACAACAACAAAGGATATATAGAAAATCCAGGAGGTCTCTCCGATCAAATTGCTTATATTGACCAATGTGAACAGTACACCCAGGATGATGTTTGCCCAGCGATTTACTTTAGGCTTCAGTGCCAAGGATAGAAAAACCATGACAGCCGGAATTATCATCAATATCGAGGCTGATAACAACGAAGCTTGAGTCACTGGGAAAGGACCCATAAATCCTTCCATCGTTTTCTCTATCGCACCCGGTTTAAAATTTGAAAGTATGTCAGCATATATGTACACTAACATCAAAGCTATCCATAAAGCTGAAAGCTTCATTTTCACATTTATCTTTACAACTTGCTTTTCGGTGATCGTATTGATTGTGTTCATTTTTTCTCCTTTTTTGAACGATATGGATGAGTTTCATTAAATTGAGCTTGAAAAAATGTGGTCGTCACCCGGTTACCGGGGGTTGAAATGGGCTGGAAATGGCATCAAAGACAAACCTCCTTTCCAGGCAGCCTGGAACCTGTCCGAAAATTCAGGATTCGAGAGGCCTGACTGAGATCAATGTCAAACCTAGATCACGCACTTTTTTGAGCAAGCCATGCAAGGCGGCCTGATCGATCACCGGGCCGGTTAGAAGCGTATCGCCGTGCTCTTCCAGCCTGATGGTCAGGCCCTCAAACCGGTTTGTCCAATGGGCATCCAGGTGTCCCTTGAGGCGGATCTCATAGCACTGAGGCTGGTTGTGATTTTCGTCGATGGTTTGTTTGTCACTCATCCTGCACCTGGCGTCTTTCCTTTGGTTGTTTATCTGCCCAAAGGATACCGCCCGATGTGGTGAGGCGTCATCACCAGATGATGTGATTGAGGTGGTGATTTATTATCTGGAACTTGTGGGGGAAATAAAAAGCCCTGACAGGTGATTTGGGACTCCTGTCAGGGCTGGGTGTTCAATTCTGTTTCTAGAATAAATCGAGTTCCCCGGCGCGGCGGACGGCCGCCCGGCGGTCGTTGACCCCCAGCTTGTTGTAAATGTTCTTGGTGTGGGTGCGCAAGGTGTTAAGCGACACGATCAGTTGTCTGGCAATTTCCGGGCCGCTTAATTCGCTGCGCAGCAGCTTGAGCACTTCCAGCTCGCGTTCGCTCAAAGGCTCAAGCATTTTGGATTTTTGACTATAGTCCCCGGAGCATAGCGAAGTGGGATTTTCGATTTTTGATTGCGGCATGGCCGCCGGTTGTGCAAAAGCATCCCAGAGTTTATCTACGTAACCGGACATTTTATGATCCTGGCCGCGCAGTTGCTTTTTAATCTTCAATCTAAAATCAGCAATCAGCAATTGCATCGCTTCGCCCTCATCCACAAAGATGCGGACATAGCCCTCCGGCTCGGCCAGGGCCAAAGCACGTTCCAACGAGGCACGAGCCTGGGAGACATTACCCTGTGCCTGGAGTGCGAGCGCCTGCACCACCAGGATTTCGATCACGCGGCCCATCCTTTGACCGGCTTCAGCCGCTTGCAGGAGGCGCTCCAGCAAATTGGATGCCTCTTGAATGGAACCAGCTGCCGGGTCGTCTTTATAGCGGGCGATGAGCACCCGGGCCAGCGTGATATGCTCAAACTCGCCCAGGTAGCTGAGGTCGTCGTTAACAGACAGGCCGCGCGCTTGCACCCAGTCCAGGGCTTCGCTCAACCGGCCTTGCTTGAGATACAGCCTGGCCTTCCACGCATCGATGGGATGGATATCCGGCACGGGATTCCTGACATACGAATGCCTGGCTTCATCCAAAAGGTCAAGCGCAGTCTCCAGGTCTCCATCCGCCTCTTTCAAGCGGGCCTGGGCCAATCGCCAGCGATAGGGCCAGTCAATCAAGGCATTCTGCTCACCCAATTCCCCGCTTTTATGCAGGTACCGGGCGGCGGATTGCTGATCGCCCTGCTCGTGAACCAGCAAACCCAACCCCAAATATAAATTGGCAGATACGTGGCGTACAGATTGACCATGCATTGAGGCAAGCTGAATGGACTGCTGGTAGATCCTTTCTGCTGCGCGCAGGCGTCCCTGGGCAACGATGATGTCTGCCAGGTAGGCGCCGGTGGCGACGGCAAAAATGATGTTGCCCACCTTCTGACAATAGTTCATCCAAACAGATAATGCCCTTTGGGCTCCATCCAGATCTCCGCGCGACCAGTAGGCCGTCCCAAGGGTCACGGCTGCCATGGCACGACTGTAATGGTCTTCCTCAGAGGTGAGTTCAAGCGCCAGTTCGGCGTACTTCACCGTAGCTTCGATATCGCCTTGAACCTGGGCATTGTTGGAACGGGCCAGAGAAATCATGACCGGCAGGGCGCGAAACTGCGCTTTGTCCGCCACGATCATCCCCTCGGCTGGGCCTTCCAGCCGTTTTTCGGCTTCCTGCAGCCAGGACTGGCTGGCCTCATACTCGCCGCTGTCTGATAACGCCCTGGCATAGTCAACGCTGAGCACCGGCCGGGCACACACTACTTCGTCCGGCAGTTTTCTTACCCAGCCCAACCAGGCGGAGGACTGGAAACTGGTGTCCATGGCCAGGTAAGTCTTTTCGATCAGCCCCGCGGCGCGTTCGAAATCCCTGGCGGCCAGGGCGTGGCGGATGGCCTCGGCTGGCAGGTTGTTTTGCTCATACCAGGCACTTGCCCGCTGGTGCAGGAGCGGGATTTGGCCGGGTTGTCCCTCCAGCACGTGCGCCAGCAGAACCTCGCTGAAAAGGTGGTGATAGCGGTACCACTGGCGCTGGTCATCCAGCGGAACGACAAACAGGTTGCCCCGCTCCAGGGTTTCCAGTATGCCTCTGCCATCCTTCTGTTCAGTGACAGCCTCGCAGAGAGGACCACTGAGCCGATCGAGAATGGAGGTTTGCAGCAAGAAGCTGCGGATATGTTCCGGCTGTCGCCCCAGCACTTCTTCGACAAGGTAATCCAGCACAAAACGGTGGCTGCCGGTGAAGGATTGGATGAAGCGGGAAGTGTCCGGGTGTCCCTGCATGGAAAGTGATCCTTGCAAGGCCAGGGCGGCCAGTTGCAGGCCGGTTATCCAGCCTTCGGTACGTGTCTCCAATGCGGTGATATCTTCTAAAGAGAGGTTCAGGCCCATCATCTGGTTGAGAAACTCGGCGGCTTCGGCGGGGGTGAAACGCAAGTCGGCCAGGCGCAGCTCGGTCAATTGGCCGCGGGCGCGCAGCCGGGCCAGGGGCAGATCCGGGTCCTCACGGGTGGTGATGACCAGGTGCATCTGCCTGGGCAGGTGCCCGAGCAGAAATGCCAGGGCTTCGTCAATCGGTTTGGAATCAATCAAGTGGTAGTCATCCAGGACGAGCATGAAATGGTCCGGGATGGTGGTGATGTCATTAAGAAGGGTTGTCAGAATCGATTCGGTGGAGGGCGGCTGAGGGGACTGGATCACAGACAGCAGCCCACCCCCAAGATTTGGTGCAAGAGTCTGCAATGCAGTGACAAGGTAAGTTAGAAAACGTGTGATGTCGTTATCCCCTTCGTCCAGCGACAGCCAGGCGACCGGCTGACCGCAGCCGGCGACCCACTCGCTGACCAGCGTGGTCTTGCCGAAACCGGCGGAGGCAGAGATGAGGGTCAACCTGCGGCCTGCGGCGAGTCCCTCGTTCAGCCGCTCGATCAGGCGCGGGCGCAGGACAGCTCTGGGCCGCGGCGGGGGAATATACAGTTTTGTGGCTAAGATGGTTGCAGCCATGGATCCATTATAAACTACTCTCCACGCAGTCAATTATAGCGGCTTGTCCGGCCAGGGCCTTCTTAAAGTCTGGCGGTCATGTGTTATTGAGAATTTAAAGAGGAAAATTGTGGGGTGATGGAAAACCAATTTGTGTGATAATAGTGGGAATGGAAACCCGCCTGCGTGCCCGCCGCGCTCTGCTCTATACCCCCGGAGATGACCGGCATAAGATCGAAAAAACTCTGACCCTGGGTGTGGACTGCGTCTGCATGGACATGGAAGACGGGGTGGCGCCGAACCACAAGGCTGACGCCCGCCAGGGCATCGCCAAGGCATTGCGCGAGCTGGACTTCGGCCGCTCCGAGAAGCTGGCCCGCATCAACGCGGTCGGCTCCGGGCTGGAGACCGAAGACCTTCAGGCAGTGCTGGCCTGCCGCCCGGATGGGGTGGTCGTCCCGAAAGTCGAGACCCTGGAACAGCTCCAGTGGGTCAGTGGGAAGATTGAAGCGGCGGAACTGGGCTTTGGCTGGCCGCTGGGCTCGATCCGGCTGCTGGCAGGGGTGGAGACGCCCGGGGCCATCCTGAATTTGAAGGAGATCGCCTCCCAGCCGCGCCTGGATGCGCTGCTCTTCGGAGGCGAGGATTATGCTGCCAGCATCGGGGCCAGGCGTACACCCGGGGCGTTGGAACTGCTGTATGCCCGCTCGGCCGTGGTGACGGCCTGCGCGGCCAATGGGCTGCAGGCCATTGACCTGGTCTCGGTTGATTTCCAGGATCTGGAGACCCTGCGCCGGGAAGCCTCTTTTGGTGCGACTCTGGGTTATACAGGAAAACAGGTCATCCACCCAAACCAGGTGGTGATTGTGCAGGAGGCTTTCACGCCGGATGAGGCCGCCATCGAGGCCGCCCGGCGGTTGGTGCAGGATTTCGAGTCGCACCAGGCGCATGGTTCCGGGGTGTTCGCCCGCGATGGCAGGATGGTGGAACTGCCGCATGTCAAAGCTGCCAGGGCCGTCCTGGAACGCGCCAGGGCAGCCGGAAGGATATTATGACCAACATCGAAGTCCGCAAAGTGGCATCGCGCCGCGAAAAAAACATCTTCCTGACTTTTCCCTGGCGCATCTACCGGGATGATCCGCTTTGGGTCCCGCCGCTGCTGCCGGAGCGAAAAAAGACGATCGATACGCGCAAAGGCAAGTTCTTCGAGGATGGCTACGCCGATTTGTTCATTGCCTGGAAAGACGGCCGGCCCGCCGGGACCATTTCCTGCGCCGAGGACCAGTCCGCCACCCACAGCCGGGGCTGGGGTGAATGTCTGGTCGGCTTCTTCGAATGTGTGCAGGATTACGCGGTGGCCGAAGCCCTCTTCAGACGTGCCGAAGCCTGGGGGCGTGAACATGGCCACCTGCGCCTGCTCGGGACGTTCAACCTGGACCGGGAGGAATCGCGCGGCGTCCTGGTGGAAGGGCGTGACCGTCCGCCAGCAGTGTACTGCGGTCACGGCAAACCATATTATCCGGAGTTCTTTGAGCGGTCCGGCTTTGCCAAGTTCGGCGGGGATGGCGTGGCTTATGCCGTTGACCTGAACTTGAACACGCCCGAGATCCAGCACATGCTGCGCCTGGCCGAGAAGATCCGCCAGCGCAAACAGAACATCACTGTGCGGGGCGCCAACCTGAAGGATATTGACGGTGAGATCGATCGCATCGTCGAGCTGCAGAACCGCGGCCTGGCGCATATGTCTGACTTTACCCCGTACACGCGCGCCGCCATCGAAGCGATGGTGCTGCCGATGATGGATGTGGTCGACCCGGAGCTGGTGCTGTTCGCCGAGGTGGACGGGCGACCGGCTGGCTGGTTCCCGGCGGTCCCCAACCTGAACGAGATTTTCATCCATCTTAACGGTTTACGCCATCCCTGGGATTACCTGCGCCTGATGAAGTATTCGCGCTACCATCCCAGGAGCATTGCCATCAAGAGCGTGGTCGTCCCGCCGGAATACTGGGATAGCGGCGTGGGCGTCCTGCTCTTCGACGAAATGGCCCGCCGGGCGGCTGCCAAGGGTTACACCTGGGCGGATATGTCCCTGACCGGCGAGGATAATCCGGATACCGGGCCGCTGGCGCTGCGCATGGGCGCAAAAATCTACAAGCGCTACCGCTTTTACGAGAAGCCGTTGAAGCAGTAATCCTGATATTGGAATCCGAAGTCTCCAGACTTCGGATTCCAATGACGCGAGGAGGCGACCTATGACCAAATATAAGATTATCGCCAATCCAAACGCCGGGCATGGCAAGGGGGCACGCGCCATCCCGGAGATCGAGCTGGAACTCACCCGCCTCGGCCTGGACTTTGACCTGGTTTGTACCGAACGCGCCGGGCACGGAATCCAACTGGCGCGCGAAGCCGCACTGGCAGGTTATGAGATCATCGTGGCTGCCGGTGGGGATGGAACAGTCAATGAAGTGCTCAACGGCTTGATGGAAGCGCGCCAGGTGGGCACAAACCGTCCAGCGCTGGGCGTTCTGTGCACCGGCCGCGGCAACGATTTTGCGCCCTGTCTCAATATCCCGGGAGACCTGCCGGCCGCCTGCCAGGTGCTGAAGGATGACCACCGCCGTATGATCGATATTGGCCGCGTGGTGGGCGGCAAATTTCCGCAGGGGCGCTATTTTGCCAACAACGTCGGTGTCGGCTTTGATGCCATCGGAACCATTGAGGTCGCCAAGCTGCCGGAATGGGGCATGCTCAGCTTTCTCATCGCCATCCTCAAGACCATTTTCCTGTTTTACAAGGGGCCAACCGTCCGGCTCGACTATGACGACCAGGCTCTCACCACCTCCACCCTGATGCTCCTGACCATGAATGGGAAACGGATGGGGACCGGGTTCAAAATGGCGCCTGATTCCAAACCGGATGATGGGCTGTTTGACCTGGTCATTGTCCGCCAGGTCAGCCGCTGGAGGATCTTCAGCCTGATCCCGCACTTCATGAAAGGCACGCAGGGCAGCCAGCCCGAAGTCCGCACGCTGCGCGCCGCCCGGGTTGCCATTACCGCCCTGGAAGGCGCCCTCCCGGCCCAGAGCGACGGTGAGATCATCTGCGTGGACGGAACCCGCCTGGATATCGAACTGCTGCCCGGACAGGTTGAAGTGCTTTGCCCAAAAGAGTAAAAGCATGAGACTGCTCCGCTGGATCGTAGCGGGTTTCCTGAGAGGCCTGACCGCCCTGATGTTCCGGGTGGACGGCGCACAACTGGCCAAAGTCCCCGGGTGCGGGCCGCTGATCATTGTAGCCAACCACGTCCATGTACCGGAAATCCCCACGTTGTACACCCGCCTGCTGCCGCGCCAGGTGCACGGCATGGCCCAGGCCGAACATGTACTCGGCAAGGATATTGCCAGCCGCATCCTGCGACTCTTCGGCACCATTCCCGTCTGGCGCGGCGAGGCGGACCTGAATGCCTTGCGCACAGGCATCAAGGTGTTGACTGAAGGGGACATGCTCCTGCTCGACCCGGAAGGGACGCGCAGCCACGATGGCTGCCTGCAGAAAGGCCACCCGGGTGCCATCCTGATGGCACTGCATAGCGGTGCGCCCCTGCTGCCGGTGGTGCATTATGGTAGTGAAAATTACCCGGAGAACCTGAAACGCCTGCGCCGTACGGAGCTCCATTACGTGGTTGGCAGGCTGTTTCATGTGGATGCAGGCGGCCAACGCGTCACCAGTACCATCCGCCAGCAGATGATCGATGAGGTCATGTTCCAGATGGCTGGCCTGCTGCCCCCGCAATATCGGGGCGCATATGCGGCCGTGGGCACAGGTCCGCATAAGTACCTCGTGTTCGAGGAATAATCTGAATTATGTCACTGCGAGGAGCGTTCTGCCTGTACCTGCGGCGCAGGCACAGGTGCGCGACGAAGCAATCTTCTTGCCACATGGGGATTGTTTCGTCCGGGAGAGCACCCTCCTAGCAATGACATGGGAAAATAAAACTTGCTATCCAGTCTATATGGCTTCCTCTCGGCGTTGACCTGGGGCGCGGGCGATTTCGCTGGCGGCCTGGCCAGCCGCCGCGCCGGGATCTACCGCGCCGCCTTCTACGGCGAGACCACGGGGATCATCTTCCTGGTGGCAATGCTGGTTGTTTTCCGGGAGCCTGTGCCGGGCTGGCAGGTCTGGGCCTGGAGCGCGACCGCCGGGGCGATCGGGTCATTGGGACTGTTGCTGCTTTTCCGCGCCCTGGCCGAGGGCCAGATGAGCGTGGCCGCACCCGTTTCCGCCCTGATGGCGGCCGTCCTGCCGGTCATTGTGAGCGCGTTTACCGAGGGTCTGCCTGGCTTGACGAAGTACCTGGGTTTTGGCCTGGCGCTGGTGGCCATCTGGCTGGTTTCGCAGGAAGACGGTCACCAGAAGGAGCTGCACCTGCACCTGGCGGACTTGCGGCTGCCGCTGTTGGCGGGGGTTTGTTTTGGGACTTATTTCATCCTGATGCACCAGGGCAGCCGCACGGCCACCATATGGCCGATGATGGCCGGACGTTGTGCCGGGGCGCTGGTCCTGTTCTTCTTCGCAGCTGCCAACCGGCAGTTGCATTGGCCGGACAGGCATGCCGCCCCGCTGGTGCTGCTGAACGCGGCCGGGGATATTTTGGGCAATACTTTTTATATTCTTTCCGGGCAGGTTGGGCGTTTGGATGTGGCGGCCGTGCTGGGTTCGCTCTATCCCGGGACAACCGTCCTGCTGGCGGCGATGCTCTTGCATGAACGCATCAACCGTTCCCAATGGCTGGGGATACTGGCCGCGCTGGCAGCAATTGTGTTAATGACACTCTAAGGGCTTTTATTCTTTGCCGTACTTGCGACTTCGCGAAGCACCCTGTGGGTCAGTCGTTGATTGCCTGGCCAAAAACGACTAATGTCGTTACTACTGTGCCGGCTGCATTTCCCCCCAGTTCGTGCCCCAGCGTGCTTCGGTGGTCAGCGGGATGGAGAGTTGATAGGCATTTTCCATGACCGCGCGCGCCACACTGATGGTCTCCTTCAGCTCAGTTCGCGGGCACTCCATCACCAACTCGTCGTGCACCTGCAGCAGCATCCGGCCATGCAGACCAGCCTGAGCCATGGCGGGCGGGATCTGGATCATGGCGATTTTCAGGATATCCGCTGCCGTGCCCTGGATGGGGGCGTTGATGGCCTCGCGTTCCTCGCGGCTGCGCAACTGCTGGTTGAGCGTGCTTTTCAGCACCGGGAAGTAGCGACGGCGCCCCAGCAGGGTCTCCACGTAACCGTTGAGGCGCGCCGATTGGCGGATGCCGTCCAGGTATTTCTTGACGCCCGGGAACTCCCTGAAGTATTCTGCGACGAAGTCCTGCGACTCGGATAAGGTCAATCCGGTGGAACGCGTCAGGCCAAAGGCAGACATGCCATAGATCAAGCCAAAGTTGATGGCTTTGGCATGCCGGCGCTGTTCCGTTGTCACATCATCGAGGGGGACATCGTAGATGGCCGCGGCGGTGGTGGCATGGATGTCCTGGCCGCGCCGAAAGGCGTTCAGCATGGCCTCATCCTTTGCCATGTGCGCCACGATCCGCAGTTCGATCTGCGAATAGTCCAGCGAGACAAATACATTGCCGGGACCGGCGATAAAACCGCGCCGCACCTGGCGGCCCAGTTCCGTGCGGATCGGGATATTTTGCAGGTTGGGGTTGGAGCTGGCCAGCCGCCCGGTCACGGCGCCGGTCTGGCTGTAGGAAGTGTGGACGCGCCCGGTCTCCGGGTTGATCTCGGCCGGGAGGGCATCCACATAGGTGGATTTGAGCTTGGAGTACTCGCGGTACTCAAGGATCATATCCACGACGGGATGTGAGCCGCTCATTTCATCCAGCACACCGGCCGCGGTGGAGTAGTGGCCCGATGCGGTCTTTTTGCCGCGCTCGGGCGGCTCCAACCGCAGGGTCTCAAACAGCACCTTTGAAAGCTGCTGCGTGGAGTTGATATTAAAGGGTTTGCCGACGGCTTCATATATCTGTTTTTCCAGGCCGGCCAGGCGCCCGCTCAACTGTACCGAGAACGCGGCAAAGAAACTTTTATCGAGCGCCACCCCGGCCATTTCCATGTCCGCCAGCACGCTGATCAGCGGCATTTCGATGTTGATAAAAAGATCCCGGAGTTTTGGGAAGCGTTTGAGTTCAGCTTCCAGGATTGGTTTCAAGCGCAGGGTTGTTTCGGCATCTGCAGCCGCGTAGGGAGCCGCCGCGCGAATGGCGACTTCGGCCATTGTGCGCTGGTTCCTGCCTGTGCCAATCAGGTCCTCGATATGGGTCATGCTTTCGCCCAGGCGGGCCGCGGCCATGTTCTTCAGGCCAAGGTTGCGTGAACCCGGGTCGAGCACCCACTCGGCCAGCATGCTATCGAAAGCCAGCGGCGCAGCTCGCACGCCGTAACGCGCCAGCATGATGAAATCGTATTTCAGGTGGTGCCCGATTTTCGGTATGCGCAAGTCGGTAAAGGGACCCCGCAACGCCGGGAGCACCTGTTCGATGGACAACTGCGTCCCGGCTGCGTGACCGACCGGGATGTAGTAAGCCTGGCCTGGCTCGACTGCCAGCGAAATGCCGACCAGGCTGGCAGTCATCTCGTCCGTGGAGGTGGTCTCGGTGTCAAAGGAGATCACATCTGCGGCGTTCAGAACTTTGGCCAATGCCTCCAGCCCGGCGACAGAATCGACAACGATGGTTTCCAGCTTTGGCTCGCCAGCGGCCACCGTCGGCGGCTCACTGACCGGCAGCGGTGCTTCAGTGAAGAGACTTAATTGCCCCGTCCCGGCGAAGGCAGCCTGGCCGGTCATCTTTTTCAGCTTATCCACCAGGCTGCGGAATTCCAACTCGCGAAAGATGGCCTCGACTTTGGCCGGCTCGAAGACCTCGGTGCGGGCCTGCTCCAGGTCGAGCGTGACCGGCAGGTCGATCCGGATGGCGGCCAGCTTTTGGCTCATATATGCATTTTTTTTATCGGTTTCGAGCTTGTTCCGCCAGCGCGGCTCGATCTCCTCCAGATGGGCGTAGATTGCATCCAGCGTCCCGTATTTGGCCAGCAGGGTTTCGGTGGTCTTTTCCCCAACGCCCGCCACGCCGGGAATGTTATCCGACTTGTCACCTACCAGGGCTTTATAGTCAACCACCTGCTCAGGACGGACGTGTAGTTTGGCGAGTACATCCTCGGGGGTAATAAAGTTTTGGTCATCGCCGGCCAGGTAGACGATGATGCGCTGGTTCACCAGTTGGAGCAGGTCACGGTCGCCGGTGACGATTTTGACACCCAACCCTTGCCGGGTGCCCCAGTGGGCTACGGAACCGAGCACATCGTCAGCTTCAAATCCCTCCATCTCCAGGCGCGGGATATTGAAAGCGTCCACCACCTGGCGGATGCGTTCGAGCTGCGGGCGCAGGTCATCCGGCATTTTGGCACGCGTGGCTTTGTATTCCGGGTAGATGTCGTCCCGGAAAGTCTTCCCTGTATCGAAGGCAACTGCCAGGTAATCGGGCTTTTCCTGTTCGAGAATCCGCAGCAGCTCGCGCGCAAAGCCGTAAGTGCCGGCGGTCGGTTCGCCGGTGGAAGTCTGCCAGCGCTGGCTGGAGCCGCCAGCGGTCAAGGCAAAATACATCCGATAGGCCAAAGCATGGCCGTCAACCAGATACAATGTAGGGGGCATGTGAAATAACCGCGTAAAAGGGTTAGCGGAATTGCTGGGTGATACCCTGGCGCTGGCGCGTCTGGGCGATAAATTCTTTTATGACTTCAACCGGGGCAGGCTGTGCCCCGCCCATGATGAGATAACCGGGCGCCCAAAAATCACCGGAGGGATTCTCTTTTTGGATGCGTGGGAAATTATCGAAGATTTTCACGGAAATGCGCTGGCGCAATATGCGCATCAGGTAGGCGGGCGCAGTAGGTGGCGGCACATTGACATTCCAAAGCAGGTATTCCGGCCGCACCGCCAGGTACTCCAGCCGCCAGCCGAAGGCAATGCAAGTCTCATGCATCCATTCCGGCAAACGGTCAGACAGATCACCGATCAGGTGGTGATCAGGAAAGCGCGGGATGAGCAGGCAGGCATAATCCAGGTTATAAACAGCAGGGGAAGCCGGTTCGAGGATGATCCTGCGGGCGGATTCATTGCGGGGGTTGGGGCGCGTTTCCTCAGCCCCAGCCTGTGGAGCCACGAAACTCTTAATCAAGCCTTTCAGGGTGACTGCTGGAGCTTCAACTGGCCTGTCCATGTCAATCGAGCTTGGGGTCAGCCGAGGCAATGCCGCTTGGTTGGCAGGATTCACCTGGGATGGCTCGCGACCGAGTTGGGATGGGAAGCCAGAAGACGAGGATGGACCCGGGATGGAAGCGGAAGGTGTTTCATTGATACCCGGCGTCATGTCATTTTGTTTTTCAGCCGGGCCTGTCGATAAAGAATGCACAAGCCGGTTGGCTTGCGTATGGATCGTACCAAAGGGAGTCTCGGCATCGAAGATCAGCGCGAGCACCATATATTTTGTCAGCCTGGTGGCGTAAAGCATGTGCTCAGCCCCCGTGGAGGCCAGGTGGATAAAGCGCACCAGGTCATTTTCCTTCTGACGGTCCCAGTAGCGCGAAACGGTGTCATTCAACTCGCGCGTGGCAGATTGGGGCAGTTGCCCGGCGTACGCCCACAACTGGTCATCGCGCGTGATCAGCGCTGCCTGGGCGGAAGTCTCCAGGGTCAGGCGGGTTAGATGCTGCGCGGCGCGGGTGACATCTGAAAGCCAGGGAAAATCATTGGCGGAGTCAACGGAGCCAGACATATGTTCGGCTGGTCGTCCAATGGGGAAGAGACGGTTCATCGTCTCCTGGAGCTCGGGAAGATTGAAAGGTTTGGTCAGGCGGCCTACAGGAGAAAGTTCTTCGAGGGCCAACTGCCACAATGGCTCCGAAATAACAACAAAGCGTATCCCGGGATTGGCCAAGCGCATCTGGGTGCTGATATCAAGCAGGTCATTCTCGGGCAGGCAGGTATCCAGAAAAACCAGCGGACAATTCACTTCTTTGACAAAGGCGACGGCCGATCCATTCCCCCTGACCACACATGCCCGGAATCGCCCCAACTCCTCCAGGTTCTGGCGGAGCTGTTCTCCGTAGGTAATGTCAGCCGTAACCACCAGGATATTAATCATTCTGGTGAAGTTTATCATGGGCTGAGAGCATAGGCAAGTAGCATTTATAAGGTATTTTAAGATTCTTTAGACTCAGTGACAAAATCTTCCAAACCTGAGACGTTTGTCATTTGACACATGGGCTCCAATACAGTAATTTTAAGCGCGAACATTACCAATCTTTTATCAAGGAGTGAAGAACCATGGCTATGAAGATTACGGATGAGTGCATTGCCTGCGGCGCGTGCCTGCCGGAGTGCCCGACCAACTCGATCACCGAAGGATCTCCCTATGTGATTGATGCTGTCACCTGTGTTGAGTGCGAAGGTTACTTTGATGCACAGCAGTGTGTAGCCGTCTGCCCGGTTGCCGATGTAGCGATCCTCAAGGCATAACCGTCTCGTGAATACTCACAGAGCCCCTCATGCAGGGGCTTTGTGATTTAAGCGGGGAAAAGTGTCATGGTTTTGAAGAAGAGGTTCTTGGGGTATTTGCAAAAACCAGGGGAGAGGCGATTTGACGGTGCAGTCTGAAGACGTTATAATCCTGTTAATTGAATATCAACCTTCGGGGCAGGGTGTAAGTCCCTACCGGTGGTACAGCCCACGAGCGCGCAAGCGTATGACCCGGCGACATTCCGGGGCCGACGGTTACAGTCCGGATGAGAGAAGGTGACGAAAAGACCGATACAGGTCTGGTCTGTTGTGCATGCCCCGGAAACGCGTTTGTTTTCGGGATTTTTTTTTGCAGACCAGCCTGACCCTCTGCCTGGTTCGGGCAGGGCGGTGAGTCTGGCACTTTGCCCCGCAGGAATTTCTCTGCGAGGTTTTTTTTACCCAACCCCGCTGAAGCCAGGTAAAGATGGATCTGAAATCCCTCCAAAAACCTCCCCGGGTCTCACGCGCCTCGCTGTATGCCACGGTGCCGCTCTCACTGGCAGCAGCCATTCTGCTCTGGTGGCTGGTCACCCGCACTGCCGGCCTGCCGGCTTTCATCCTGCCTTCGCCTGCCCAGGTGGCTGTCCGTTTCTGGAAGGCGCTGGCGGATGGCAGCCTGTTAAGCAACACGCTGGTTACGCTGATGGAGGTGCTGCTTGGACTGCTGGTTGGGACGGTCGCAGCCGTTGTGCTTGGTTATGCCATTGCCAAGAGCCGCCTGTTCGAGCGACTGGTGGGCCCTTATCTGGTTGCCACGCAGGCCATCCCGATCGTTGCCATCGCACCCCTGCTGATCATCTGGTTCGGACCGGGAATATTCTCCAAGCTCCTGATCTGCGCGCTGACCGTCTTCTTCCCGGTATTGATCAATACGGTGTTCGGTGTGCGGGCCGTACCCAGGCCCCTGCATGACCTGATGGGCTCGCTGCACGCCACGCCAACCCAGACACTGCGCCATCTTGAACTTCCGGCTGCCCTGCCGATCCTGTTGGGGGGACTAAGGATTGGCGCGACTCTTTCCATCATTGGGGCAGTAGTGGGCGAACTGGTGGGGGCGGACCGTGGCCTTGGTTTCCTGGTCAACGTGGCGCGCGGACAATACGATACTGCCCTGGTTTTTGTGGCAGTCCTCACGCTGATCATTCTGGCCCTGGCCCTGTATGGTGCGGTAACCCTTTTGGAAAGGAAATTTATATCCTGGCAGGAGACAAACCGATGAAAAAATATTCCCGGCTGGTATTGTGCACCCTGTTATTGCTGTGCGCGTGCGGCGGAAAACCCTCCAGCAACCTGACCCAGATACGCCTGCCGTTGGGCTATATCCCTGACCTCCAGTTCGCGCCGCTTTACGTGGCAGTCCAGAAAGGCTATTTCCGCCAGGCTGGTCTACAGGTAACCTTTGATTACTCGATGGAGACCGACATCACCGCCCTGGTGGGGGCGGACCAACTGCAGTTTGGCGTGGTTTCCGGCGAGCAGGTCCTGCTGGCGCGCGCCCAGGGCCTGCCAGTCGTCTATGTGACTGCCTGGTACCAGCAGTACCCGGTCTCGGTGGTGGCCAAGGCTGCCCAAAATATCCATACTCCCGCTGACCTGCGCGGCAAGAGCATTGGCCTGCCTGGTCTGTATGGGGCCAATTACATCGGCCTGCGCGCCCTGCTGCACGCCGGTGGCTTGAGCGAGTCGGATGTAAAGCTTGATTCGATCAGCTATACGCAGGTGGAGGCACTGGCAACCGATCGTGACCAGGCCGTATCGGTCTATACCAACAATGAGCCGATCCAGCTGCGCGCCCAGGGCTATGAACTGACCGAGCTGCGCCTGGCTGATACCATCCAGCTGGCATCCAACGGCTTGATCACGAATGAGAAAACAATTGCGCAGAACCCCGACCTGGTGCGCCGCATGGTCAAGGCTTTCGTGCACGGCCTGGCTGATACCATTGCCGACCCGACAGGCGCCTATGAAACTTCCAAAGCTTATGTGGAAAACCTGGCCCAGCTCGATGCGACTGTGCAAAAGGAAAAGCTGGCAACCTCCATCGAACTGTGGAAGGCTGACCGGCTGGGATTCTCACAGCCCCAGGCCTGGGAGAGCATGCAGACGGTCCTGCTGGATATGGGTTTGCTGACCCAGCCGCTGGACTTAAGCAAGGCCTATCGCAATGAATTTATACCCTGACCTGACCCCAATCCTGACTGTCCACGATTTGAGCGTGACGTTCCCGGACGAAAACGGTGGGCTCCACGCGCTCGACAGGGTCTCCTTCTCCGTCCAGCCGCAGGAATTTGTCTGCGTGCTGGGACCCTCGGGCAGCGGCAAATCCACCCTGCTGCGCGCCCTGGCCGGGCTGCTGGAGCCCACCTCCGGGGGCTATCATTTTTCAACCGGCCAGCCCCGCATCGGCATGGTCTTCCAGCAGGCCAACCTGATGCCGTGGCGGACAACCATCGAAAACATCCTCCTGCCGCTCGAGTTGCAGGGCGTTCCGGCGGAGGAGGCTGGTAAACGCGCCCAGGATTTGATCGACCTGGTGGGATTGCAGGGATTTGAATCCAACTGGCCGCGCGACCTTTCCGGAGGCATGGCCCAGCGGGTGGCAATTGCACGCGCCCTGATCCACGACCCGGATATCCTCCTGCTGGATGAGCCCTTTGGATCGCTGGACGCGCTGACGCGCGAGCGCATGTGGATGGAGCTTTCACGCATCTGGCAGGCACGCCAGAAGACCGTCCTGATGGTGACGCACTCCATCAGCGAATCGCTCATCCTGGCTGACCGCGTCATGGTGCTGACCCAGCGCCCGGGCCGGATCAAGCTGGATCTGGCGGTGGACCTGCCGCGGCCCAGACCGGACGAGATCCGCTACACGGCGCACTTTGGGGAACTGGCGCGCCGGCTGAAAGAGGCGATCGGGTAAAAGCGGGGTGGGGAGTCCAGCATCTCTCCAGATGTTGGGGTTTCTGAAGTCGGAGACTTCGGGCTCTGAATACTCACTCAACCAGTATTTTTCAGACCGGCAGCGATGCCGTTAATGGTCAGGACGATCACTTCACGCAAAGCGCGGGCCTCTGCACCATCCGGGTCGGACAGGTGGCGCACGCGACGCAGCATCTCGATTTGGATGTAATTCAACGGGTCTATGTATGGATCCCGCAAGCGGATCGCGTTCTGGGTGACCGGTTCGAGTTCCATCAGCGACTGGTGCCCGCTGATGGAAAGGACAGCCTGGCGGGTGCGTTCAAATTCCTCCCGAAGAATGGCAAAAATCCGGACGGCCAGATCCCGGTCCGTGACCAGGTCCACGTACAATGCGGCGATATCCATGTCTGCCTTGAGCAGGGAGGCTTCGGAGTTATCCAGCAGGGTTTTGAAGAATGGCCACTCCGAATACATTTCGTGCAGCAGAGTCCTATCCGGGAAGGCTTCCAGGCCGCTGCCCAGGCTGAACCAACCCGGCAGGTTGAAGCGGCTTTGCATCCAGGAGAAGACCCACGGGATGACTCGGATCTGTTCAAGTGCGCCAATTTGAGCACGCGCTGCCGGCCGTGAGCCGATATGCAGGCGCTTGATCTCGTCGATCGGGGTGGCTTCCTGCCAGAACTGGAGAAATCCGGGTGTTTCATAAACCAGGCGGCGATAGGCCTTTTGACCGGCGGCAGACATGACATCCAGGGCCTGCCGCCACCCGCCCGGGATATCTGTGCGGGCATGCTCGTCGGGAGCAGAGGCCAGCAGGACGGCATGCACGATCTGTTCCAGGTGGCGATGAGCCAGCTCGGGGTTGGAATAACGGCTGGCGATCACTTCTCCCTGCTCGGTCAGGCGGAAACGGCCGTTGATGCTCCCGGGTGGTTGGGAGCGGATGGCATGGTTGGCCGGGCCGCCGCCGCGCGCCACCGTCCCGCCGCGGCCATGGAAAATGGTCAGCTTGACGCCATGCGCCAGGGCAACCTGGCTGATTTGTTCCTGGGCCTGGTAGAGCGCCCAGTTGGCCATCAGGTAACCGCCGTCTTTATTGCTGTCTGAATAGCCGATCATGACGGTCTGCTTGTGATTGCATGTGTCCAGGTGCAGGCGATAGGGTTCGCAAGTGATGAGAACTCTCCAGCATGTCTGCAGCCGATCCCAGGTCGGCGATGGATTCAAACAGCGGGGTGATCTGCAGGGCGTGGTCGCAACCTGCCCAGCGCGCCAGCAGCAGGACGGTCAACACATCTGCGGCCGAATGGGTCATCGAGATGATCAGCGGGCCAAGCATCTCGGGCCCGTAGACTTTGCAGGCGCGCCCGATCAACTGGAACATGGCCCAGGTCTCGGCGGTGGCCACGCTGAGGCCCGGGTGCTCGGATAATTCCGGGCCGGGCTGGCTGAGCAGGTGTACGAGCAGGTCAAAGCGCTCGGGCCCGGGCAGGTGTTCGAAATCGGGGACAATTTCCAAGGCGCGCAGGGTTTCACCCAGGGAGGCGTTCAGGCGGCTGGCATCCTGGCGCAGGTCCAGCCGGACGGCGTGCAGGCCGAAGATCTGTAATTGCCGGCGGAGGGTTTGCAGGTCAGCCTGGGCAATGACAGGGGGCATGGCCCGGGAGATGATCCCGACCGGACGCAGCAGATCACTGAGACTGACGCGCGCCTGGTGGGGTGTACGCTCAAGCAGGTGCGCTTTCATATTGTCACGTGAGGCCTCTGCCAGGTCTGCTGCCAGCAGTGAGAGTGCCAGCCGGTAGGGTTCGTTGGCGTACCGCTCTTCGATGTAGGCGGCATGGTTCAGGAAAGGGCGGCGGCTCTCGATCCATTCCACCAGCTCAGCCGGGGGCGGAAGTCGGCGCGAGCTGATGCTCAGTCGCCGGGAGAGTTCCTGCAGAGCGCGGCGGTGATTTTCCTCCGCCAGGCCGCGATGCAGGTGGAGTGTCTCGGCAGTCACCGTAGCGGTGACGCCGGGATTGCCATCCCGGTCGCCGCCGATCCAGGAGGCCAGGCCCAACCAGGCATGCCCTACGCCCAGGCCAGGATAATGGATCTGCAGAGCTTTCTCAAGGTCTGCATAGAGGCTGGGCAGGGTGTCCCAGAAAACTGCCTCAACGAAATACAGGCCGGTGCGCACCTCGTCAGTGGCAGCGGGCATGACGGTACGGGCGCGTTCGGTCAACCAGAGCGTGGAGATCTCGGTGTGCAGGGCGGAAAGGATTTCAGCGCGTTCACGCTGGGAAGGTGTATCCGTACTAACCCGCCGTAACAGGCCGGCGATGCGGGAGAGTTTTGAAAGGACGGTACGCCGCCGGGCTTCGGTGGGATGGGCGGTTAATACCAATTCGATGGACAGGTCCTCCAGCAAGGCTGCCATCTGGCCGGGAGTCACGCCGCGCCGCTTCAAGGTGGCGATGGCATCCCCGATCAATTCGCTGATTGGTTCGGGATATATTTCGTCGATCTCCCGACTGAGCAGCTGGACGCGCTGGTTCTCCTCGGCCAGGTTGACCAGGTCGAAGTAGGTGGCGAAAGCAGCCGCCACGGCGCGTCCCTGGTCGGCGTTGAGGGCAGAGACGAGTTCCTGCAACCGGAGGGCGGGCACAGGGTCGGACACAGACACAAGGGCGGACACAAGGCCCGCCCCTACACGTCGGGCCTTGGCCCCGGTCCGGATACGTTCTTCGGTATCGAAGATGGCCGGGCTTTCCAGCTCCGAGAGCACCTGGCCGAGCAGGTCACCCAGCAGGTGAATGGTTTGAGAGAGGTCCATCATTCAAACTCGAGTCCAAGTAAAGTTCATGTAGTATATCTGAAAAGGGAAAATAGAACAGGGGATGGGCTTGACATTTTCCAGGACGGAAGGTATTATTACGTCATACGATATAGCGTGAAACGTAAAGGCAAAGAGGTCATATGGAAATCAACGATTTGGGTCATTTCTCCAACCCGGCTTTGCTGATCTTGACAAGCCTGGCCGGCGGAGAAAAACACGGCTACGCCATGATGGAAGACATCCAGACCTTGACGGGGGTGCGCCTGGGAGCCGGGACATTGTACGGCGCCATCACCCGGCTGGAACAGGGCGGGCTGATCGAGTCGCTGCCGGCGGATGACCGCCGCCGCCCCTACCGGCTGACGGCAGCAGGTGCGCGGCTGCTGCGCCAAACTCTGGCGGAGTTGGAGAAGTTTGCCGGATCGGGCTTGAAGAGGCTGGCAACGGCATGATCGAGCGCCTGCGTCCCTGGCTGACGCACCTGTACCCGCGTGCCTGGCGCGCCCGGTACGAAACCGAGTTCAATGCCCTGTTGGAGGAGTGCCTGCGCTCACCATTGGACGTGGTGGACATCCTGTTGGGCGCGCTGGATGCCCATCTACTATTGTGGACCGGAGAAAATTTACCCTGGAGAGTCATGAACATGCTTAACAAGATCCGTACTGCCATATTGATCGTATTCGCGGCCTTTATCGGGTTCGTGGTGGCCGGTTTTGGGCTGCTGGGGATGGCGGATGACAGCCCGATGCTCGCACTGACGAAAACCAATGCCGCCCTCTCGGCTGCCTGGACCATCCTCCAGGCTGGTTCGGCCATTGCCCTGCTGGCGGTGGTGGTGGGAGGAATGCCGCTGGCCATTGTGGTCATCCGCCGGGCCCTGTCCCGTGATCACCGAGGGCTGGGACTGATGCTGGTGCCCGTGGCCGCCTTCCTGGCGCTGGTTGCCTACGCCATGGTCTTCGTGGCGGTGGCTGCTGGCCGCCTGCAAATTCCAGGGGTGGTGCAGGTGGTGCAACCCGGGACCTTCCCGCCCGGCAACCGCCTGTTGCTGGCTGGCCTGATGGTCACTTTCATCCTGGGCGCGATTGCCAGCACCCTGGCGGTCTGGAAAGTGGTCTCCCGGACCGAATGTGGAGCAGGAGATTTTCCGGGCGATCGGGAAGGAAATCACCGTCAAGATCTACCAGTTTGCCTACTGGCCGGCCGTGGTGACCGCTGCAGCGATGCTGGTCATGCTGGCGGCTACCCTTATTTGGGGCTGGTTGTCTTTTGCTGCCCTGCCGGGGGTGCTGGCCGGGAATTTCGGACCCTGGGGCACCAGCACACTGGCCTGGTTCATCGCCATCATCGTGCTGATGGCGCTCTGCACGACGGCGGGATTCGTGGGGGTCAAGCGAGTGAAATTTAACGCCACCACAGGCCGGTACATTCCGGCAGCACCCAACCCGCCCCGGTCCTGACCAGGCGTTCGAGCATCTCCTTCCCGAAGAGTGGAACCACCACCTGCCGGATCTGCTCCAGCGTCTTGAAGCGGTAATCGGTGCGGATGGCAAGAGGAGAAAAACAACCTTCCGCTTCCAGGTAATCGTACACTTCGCGGAAGAACGGCGAAACATTTGGAACAGACTCGCCCGTGCCGAGTGTTTCGATCAGGATCATTCTCCCGCCCGGACGCACGACGCGCTGCATCTCGTCCAGCGCCCGACCCAGTTGCACCTGCCAGTCCTGCGGGTGCCAGACGGCGATCTGCAGGAAGGCCCAGCCTTCGATGGCGAAATCCGCCCGGTCCGGACGGAGCGGCATGCGGCGGCTGTCGGCCAGCGCCAGCGAGACCTCCTTCCATCCGTGCTGGTGCTGCCTGGCCTGCGCCAGTCTGAGCATGGATTCGGTGAAGTCAAAAGAGTACAGTTGGCGGACATGCCCGGCCAACAGGCCCGTGATGCGCCCGGTGCCCGCGCCGAACTCGACCGCCACCGTCCCGGCCAAGGGCTGGATCTGCCGGATGGCCGGGAGCAGGTTCCCCCGGTAATCCTCGTGGGAAACCAGGAGCTCATAGGCATCGGTGTGTTCGGTATAAAGGTTGTCCCAGGAAAGAGCGGTCATCGCTTGGTGGAAGGTAATCAGGTAATAAGGGATCAGGTAATAAGGCAGTCAGGCGTAAGGGGGGTTATGTTACCGGTTCCGCAGGCAGTTCTTCCGGGGCTTTGGTGGCAAAACGTTTTTGGCTGCCGAACTTGAGCTGCAGGGCAAGGAAGCTCAGGGTGGAGAGGACGCACAAGATCCCGCCGCCATACCAGAGCAGGTTCGGGTTGAAATTATCCAGGATCCAGCCGGCCGCGCCGGGCCCGATCATCGAGGGGATGGCCCAACACAGGCCGAAGACCGCCATGTAACGACCACGCATCTCCAGCGGGGCGAAATTGGCTGCCAGGGCCTGACTGGTGGGCATTTGGATCATTTCCCCGATGGTGATAATGACACTGGCAAGGAGAAACAGAACATAGGCGGAGATGAAACCAATCATGGTAAAGCCGATCACATAGAAAGCTGTCCCCAACGCCATCATCAGGAAAGGCGGGCGGTGCTTGATCCGGCGTGTCACCCAGAACTGGAACAACACCACCGTGATGGCGCTGGTTGTCAAAAAGAAGCCGTACGCCGAGGGGGTGAAACCGTGGGTATCCCGCAGGTAGACAGGCAGGGTATTGTACATTTGCTGATAGACCACCAGCATGAGCATTGAAGCCAACAGGAAGGCCATGTAGGCGAAGTCGCGCAGCACGTGCCGGTAGCCCGCCATGGTCTGCCAGACACTCTCGTTCCGGCTTATTTCGGCTGGCGCGGCAGGCCTGGTCTCCGGGATGAATTTGTAGAACAGCAGCGCGACGATGCAGCTCATCACGGAGTCGATCACGAACAGCATAAAGAAAGAGCGCGCCGCCACCAGGCCGCCGATGGTGGGACCGATGATCCAGGCCAGGTTGGCGGCCACGCGCAGGATGCCGAAACCCTCCGAGCGCTGCTTCTCGGGCAGCAGGTCGGCGATCATGGCGTCATGGGCCGGCCCGGCAACGTTGGAGAGCAAGCCGATGACGACAATCAGCGGATACAGGACTGCCAGCGAATTGGCCAGGCCAAAGGACAGGGTGCTCAGGGCGCTGAAGACCAGCCCGAACAGGATGAGCCGGCGCCGCCCGAAGCGGTCGGTTAGCGCACCGCCGAGCATGTTCCCGACCAGCCCAAAGGCGGAGAGCACGCCCAGGATAATGCCGGCCCGGGTCATGCCCACGTTGAATTTCTGGGTGATATAGAGCGAGAAAAAGGGGAAGAGCAGCGTCCCGCCGATGCGGTCAATGAAAGAGACCAGCACCACGACCCAGAATTTCGAAGGGAACTCATGATAGATCCTGGTCAGCCTGGCGAGCATGGGGGTGATCCTATCTTCGGATTCTACCTTACGATCACCCAATCGCTGCTGCTGCGGCCGAACACCTCGGGCGAGTACATCTCTTCCGCTTTCGCCGGCGGGACCACGAACGTGCCGGGCGTGGTGGCACGGGCGATGTAGGTATATTGGTACACGCCATCCCAGAGCAGCGGAGGTGAATGCTTCGGCGCGGTCGTCACGCAGGTTCTGGTGTTCATACCAGGTGCCCCACCACCACCAACCATACGGACGGGTGGAGGGATCTTCCTGCGGCGCTCCCTGCGAGACAGCCAGGGCCGGGTTGACGATCTCCAGGCCGGCCGGCAGCGGGTCAACCAGGGCAACATGATAGCGGCGGTTATCCGCCACGAGCGTGATGTGGACGCGCAGGCGCGCACCGGCCTTGATATGCCAGACGCCATCGCTGCCCTGCGAGACATCTGCGGGATCATCCAGCGCTTCATATTTGCGCTGGACCACGAAGCCCATATCCAGCGCTTTCAAGCTGAGGTCGGTTGGCGCATAACGCAGCCCGAGCCGGTAATACAAGCGTCCCGGCCCTTCCTTGCTGAGGATGAGGTCCTGCGTGCCGCCAGCCGAGGCGGTCTCTGACAGCACAGCATTCATCGGGATGAGCGTCTCATGGATGTCAGTGCTGCGCCCGCGGAACTCGTTGCTGCCGGCGTAGGTGTCACCCAGCCAGAAGCGCGCCACGAAGTCCGGAGTGGCGGCTTCGTACGTGTTGAAGTAGCGATCCAGGCCCAGCAGGACGAATACATTCTCCTGGGTATTTTCCCAGCGCCCTTTGGTGCGGTGCGCCAGGAGGCCAGTGACCACTTTCGGGATCAGGTCACTCTGCGGGTTATCCTCGATCAGCGCATCCAGCAGGATGGCATCGGTGCGGCGGTCGGAACTGAGCAGCAGGTAGGTCTGGTCATCATAAGCCGTGGTGAAATTGGCCGCACCGGCTGTTTCGACCACATGGTTGTTCACAAAGGTGCGGATCTCTTCGAGCTGCGATTCGTTGTCAATGACCGGCCACAGCCAGCCGATGGCTTCCATCGATAAATTGTCAATGCCGGCATCCCGCAGCAGTTGCTGCGCTTTTTGCGCATCGCGGTCCCCGGAAAGGCTGCGAACGTAGAGGGCATAGGCGCTCAGCGTCCAGCGCGTATGCTGGTCGTACCAGGCGGGATAATGCGATTCGATCTCGCGCAGGTAATTCAGCGCGCCCTGCTGCATCCCGGCCGGCACTTCGAAGCCTTTTTGCACGGCACGCTGGAGCGCATGGGCAACGTGGATGGTGTTGAACGGGATCGATTCGAAGCCGCGCCGCCAGTACGGGAAACCGCCATCAGAATTTTGCAGGCCTTGCAGGCGCTGGAGATCACGCGTGACGGCCGCTTCCATTTCAGCGGGCGCGGGCAGGCCATCGGCCTCGAAAGCGGTCAGCACATCGCGCAGCGCGGCCACCGCCAGGATGCGCGAGGCCAGCTGCTCCGAACATTCGAATGGATAGGACACCAGGTACAGCACCGCATCGGTCAGGGCCTGTAAAGCGGTCGAGGAGGTGCTGATCTCCAGGCCGCCATATTGGGGGAATACCCCACCCGGATACAGCACGGGTTGTGCCAGCGCGCCATCGTCGATCACGCCGTAGGTGGCAAAGGCCTCGGTGGTGGCGGGGGTGTAAACGGGCAGCTCCACCACGGCAGCATCCGCATAGGTCCCGGAGATGGCCGCGATCTGGATGCGCGCCGTGCCGGCCATTTGCGTGCTGGCCGGGAAGCGCACTTCGATGCGATCATTGGCGGGAACGGTCACGCGCAGGCCGGCGTTTTGAAGCTCCAGGTTGGTGGCACGCGCCACCACTTCCACGGTCAGCGGTTCGCCGGTCTGGTTCTGCAGAATGACCGGCAGCTCGAACCTGTCGCCAAAGTTGAGGAAACGCGGCGCGGACGGACGCACCATCAGCGGCAGGCGGGCAGTCAGATTCGACTCGCCCATGCCAAACCGGCGGCCGGTGTCATCCACGGCAACCACCATCACGCGGTAACGCGTCAGGTTGTCGGGTACTTTGATGAAGAGACTCGCCTCGCCATTGGAGGCCGTCCTGACCGTGGGGGCGAACGCGGCCAATGGATTGAAATCCGAGCGAACCGAGATGGCTGTCGGCTGCGCGGCAGCCTTATTGGCCATGGGAGCCGGTGCTTCGGCCATGGCGGGGGACATCGTGGGCATCGCCCCACCGCGGCCATCCAAACTCTGGCGCTGACCGGCGGCTTGCTCCAGCATGGCTTGCGGATTCGCCAGGATGATGCTGCTGCGGGCATACAGGCTCATCACACCCGACTCCCGCTCAGAATAGAAAATGCTGAGGGGGTCGACCATCTGGTAATCCGTCAGCGCCAGGATGGCTTCATCCACCACGACCACTGCCAGCTCCGCATCCGGGACCGGCTGGCCGTCCGCGTCTTTCAAGGTCACCCTGAGCGTGGTCTCGCCGCCCGGTTCCACCTGGCTGGCATCCGGCTTGACCTGCAACGACAGCGTGCGCTGCAGCGGCGGGATGCTGAGGTTCAACTGCGCGGTGGCAAAGGCGGGCCGCGGCGGGAGCGAGACCCCCGAGACTTCCGAGTTCTCCGAGAACTCGGAAGTCTGCACTTCCCGCGGCGCGCTGCCAACCAGGTCCACCTGGATGTTCAGGTTGGGGATGTATTCCGCCTGGATGGGCACGCTCAGCGTGGTCGAGCCGTTTTCGACCTGGAAACGGGTGGTATACAGGAACCCGCTGCGGCTGACCGTGAGCAGCCCTTCGGCGGGGCTGAACGGGGACTGCACCAGGATCTGGGCGGTGTCACCGGGCTGGTAGGTCTGTTTGTCAGGGACCAGCGTGACCTGTTCCTGCTCGACATTGCGGGCTGGCGGACGCTGCCCGCCGCTGACCCAGCGTGTGAAGCGGGTCTGGTTCTTGCGTCCCTGTTCATCGGTGACGACCGCCGTGATGCGATAGCTGCCGCCGATGGGGGTCTCGAAGGAACAGGCATCCGGTTCCGGCCCGGAGGTTTTCCTGCACTCCTGGATATCCACTTCCTCTTCATTCCAGGTCCCGGCGTTCAATTTCCATTCCAGGCGCGCGGCGGTGATCACGACCGGGCGGCCGGAGACCGGGTTTCCGTCCAGGTCGGTGACGATGAAATCCACTTTGAGGGGAGTGCCCTTCTCCACGAAATAGCGCGCGCTGCGCAAACCCACGTACAGGTCAGCGGGATGAACGAGCAGCGAGGTGCTGCTTGACCAGGCCTGGCGGTTGACGTCCATGACGGTGGCCTGCGCAACAATGCTGATGGGCTGCGGCTTTGCATCGGGCTTGGCCGGCTGGTTGAAATCGAGCTGCAGCAAGTGCTTGCCGTCGGAACCGGTCCTGCCGTTAAAGATCTCGGTCTGCGTGTCGCCATCCGGGCCGGGAAAATCGTAGCGATAGAATTCCCACCAGGGGCGCCATTCGCCAAAGACGAAATCGGGCCAGTTGGGCGGGGAATAATGGCCGGGGGAGCTCCGGACTTCCCAGGTGACATCGGCATCCGGCAGCGCGCCGCCGGCGTAATATTTGGCCTCCACGGCCAGGACTGCGCGGCCGCCGGCGAAATAGGGCCCGCTGGTTTCATTGCTGGCCGTGACCTCGTATTCGGGCCGCCGGAATTCCTGGACCTGGAACATGTGACCATAGGAAGCGCCTTCCAGCCCGCCCAGGCTGCCCTGCGCATTCAAACTCAGGCTGGCCATGCCGAGGTTGACCGTCTGCGGAATGGTGAAGGCAGAAATCAAAACCGCCCAGGGCATTCACGTCCGCCTGGCCGCTGCCGAGCGCATTGCCCTGCGGGTCGGTGAACTGGTAGGTCACCGAGGTGACTTCATTGCCCACCAGGCTGACATCCCCGTTTTGCCGCCCGCCCAGGCGGCGCAGCCAGCCCTTGATGTGGACTTCTTCGCCAGGGCGGTACATTTTGCGGTCGTCAAAGACGTACCAGCGCAGCGAATCGGACGGGAGGCTGGCAGACCAGCCGGAATCATCCCAGATGTAAGGGGAGTGCAGCAGCATGGCCTGGTCCGCGCCCTGGCTGGCAACCAGGTAAGCAGCGCCGGAGGGGATGGGGAAACGCACGGTGCCATCCCTGCCGGTGGTGAATTGTCTTGCGCCAAAGTCAGTCTGGACGGTGAGGCCCGCCAGGGGCGAGCCATCTCTCAAGTCAGTCGCCCAGACGATCATGTCGGAATAATCAGTATAGGCATCCACGCCGATCCGGGTGACCTGCACCCAGGTCTGGATGGTCTGGGAAAAGCGCTGCCACTTCTGGTCCTGTGTTTCGAACATCCCGGGCGGCGGCTGGACGACGACGATGAAGTGACCAAATCCATTTTTCAGGTAAGGCGAGAGTTCGAGGTCCACTTCCGAGAGCGTGTCATCGGGAATATCGAGCGCCATGATCTTGTCGTAGACGAGCTGGCCCGGCATTTGAACGGGACTGGTCAGTTTGCTGCCACTCGCGCATGTACCTGGTGAACGCAGGCCAGTCGGAGGGCTGGACGGAATAGATCTTGACGTCGAGCTTGCTGTAATTGATGGCATAGACCGAGAAGACCGGTTTCTTCGCAGCCGGGTCGAGCGTGATGAAGGTCTGATCCGTACCCATCAGGCGCGGTTCCGCCTTGCCGACCTTGAAGGTCAATACTGCATCCCCGCCGAGGGTCTGCCCGAAAATATCCTTGATCCCGGCCGAAAGCGTGGCGGTGTAGGTGGTCTGCCCGCGGGTCTCGCCGCTGATGGCGATCGTTTCGCCATAGAGATTGACTGCCAGGCCGGGGATTTCCGGCGAGACACGCAGAGACGTCCTCAGTCAAAGGCGGCGGTATCGAGCGGATTGTTGAAGCGGATGTAGAACGGCGTCAGGGGCGGGCAGGTGCTGCCGCCCCAGGAACAGCCATGATCAAGCACGCGCAGGGGCGCATAGGTCGAGAATTGAAACGATTGCGGCGCGGTGGTGACCAGCGAGCCTTCCGCCGAGGGCGTGCCGGGGCCGATGGTGACCGAAATGGCGCTGTCGGCGGGGAAAGGCTGGACGGATTTGAAGACCAGCCAGCGGCCCGCCTGCGCATCCTTGACCATACTGGCTGACCTGTTCATCTTTATCGATCTCAGCCTGGGAGGCCAGCACCAATTCCACCCGCTGGTTGCCAGCAAAAACCTGGATCGTTTTCAGCACGGCAGCCGGATCGATGCGCTGGTCAAAGGCCACGAAAATGAGCGGATCGAGCGGCTGGGGCACATCCTGCGGGTACATCATCACCGCCAGCGGCGCAGGGGTGCTGAACTTCCAGGTGACGGCTTGCGCCAGCACGCCCCCGCTCACGGATTTCGTCCCGGCGGGGATGCTGACGGTGTACTCGGTTGCCTTGGGCAGGCGGTCGATCAGCTCGGAGTCATATTCGAAGGTGAGGGTCTTCGTCCCCAGCCAGCGCCAGGTGCCGGGCAGGGAGGGCTCGATCCTGACGGGAACATCCGCTGCCGCCAGGTCGCCCAGGGTTCCCAGCGGCACCATCGGCTGGCTGAAGGTGACCGAGACGAACGGGGCAATCGGGATCTCGCCCTCGGGGGCATGGCGCAGGACGGTCAAGGTTTCAGGAGTGCCAACCACGGGGGTGGGAGCCGGCTCGACGGCCGGGAAACTCTCTTTAATGATACTGCCGGGACGCGGCGGCGGCAACAATTGGACCGGGTATTTGAACCCGCTTTGCTCCGCAGGCGAGACCGGCAGGCCCGGGAGACGCGCAAAGATGGCTTCGATCTCCGGCGGGGTGAGCGGTACCCCGGTGGCGACCGGCCGCGGCTCTGGCGTTGAGGCCTGGGCCTGGCCCTGGCTGAGGCGGACATCCGCGCCGGATGCGGCGCCGGATTCCACGCCAGCCAGTGGAGCACTTTCTTCCGGTGGATTCTGTATTGCCGATATTAATCGTATAAGGCATGGGCGTGTCTGCTCCTGTGCCAGGGAGATTGGAGGCGCAAGCCGTGAGGCTGAGCAAGGCGCCAGCGAGTACCATAACCATCAGCGCAATCCTGCGCCTGGGATTGAAACCAATCATGCGGTTTGTGTTCATGGGCGAGACCCTCCTCTCACCAGACGCTGCAACAGGCGGCGGGGTTCCCTGGAACTTCGAAAATGTACCATTTTGATCGCAGAATTAAAAATCTCACCACGAAGTACACGAAGGGGCACCAAGGAAAGAAAAGAGTTTCCTTTTTACGCCGCTTCGCAGCGGAAGTGCAGCAAAAAAACCTGATTATCATGATTAGCATAACACGAATCGTGTTTTATAGTTGGGTGGTTGGAGAGACTTTTCCTGGAAGGGATGCTTGGCTGATGATATGGAGCGGGGTGCGGCAGGGAAAGCTGCGCAGAATGTGTTCTTGAAGGCACACCTAGTATAATTGTCAATGCAACCCAGCGTTTTTCCTGACCGTCTTCACAATTAGCCTCTCCAAAGATAGGTGAATATGCCGGATGTCCTGTGTATGGGTGAGCTGTTGGCTGAATTCGTTTCCACACAAGTGAATGTGTCCCTGGTGGATTCGCCGGGATTCATCAAGTCACCAGGCGGCGCGCCAGCCAACGTTGCTGTGGCCCTGCAGCGCCTGGGACTCTCTGCAGGTTTTGCCGGCAAAGTTGGTGATGATCCCTTTGGAATTTACCTGCGGCAAAGCCTGGAAAGTGCTGGCGTGGAAACACGCCACCTGCTCGTCGATCCCCATGCACGTACGACCATGGTCTTTGTAGCCGTGTGGGAGGACGGTCACAAGGACCTGTGCTTTTACCGCAATCCCGGTGCGGATATGCTATTGTCACCGTCGGAGATCGACCACGACCTGCTGAAGGGAGCGCGCTGTTTCCATTTCGGGTCGATCGGCTTTATCGATGAACCAACTGCATCAGCCCAAGCCAAAGCCCTGGAGATGGCGCGTGCAGGTGGGCTGATGCTCAGCTTTGACCCGAATTACCGCCCAACCCTGTGGCCATCTGTAGAAAAAGCCCAGACCGTCATCCGCGACAGCTTTCGCTTCTGCCACCTGGCAAAGATCAGCCAGGAAGAGTGGCAGGTGGCCACAGGCCATACCGATCTACACAGGGGCGCGGAGGCCGTGCTGAAGCAAGGCGTGGAACTGCTCGTGATCAGCCGGGGAGAACAGGGCGCAATTGCCACCAATGGCAGCTATTGGATCGAACAACCCGCCTTTCCCGTGGAGGTGATGGAAACCACCGGAGCAGGCGACGGTTTTATGGCAGCCATGATCACACGCCTGCTGCCTGAACGTGAGCGGCTCGGTTCCCTGGCAAAGGTCAGTCCCGATGTGGTGGGTCCAGCATTACGTTTTGCCAATGCTGTAGGTGCGCTTGCCTGCACCCGTAAAGGCGCCATCCCGGCACTGCCAACGCTCCAGGAAGCCGAGGATTTTTTATCCCACCAGGAATAAGCCCATGCAGACCAGCAAACTGACCCCTCAATCCCTGGCGGCAATGATCGATCACACCTTCCTGAAACCGTACGGAACTCCGCAAGATGTTCAAAAAATATGCCAGGAAGCCCGCCATTATCAATTTGCCATGGTCGCGATCAACCCGGCAGAAGTGCTGCACTGTGTGCGGCTCCTGGAGGGATGCCCGGTAGGCGTGGGAGCGGCGATCGGTTTCCCCCTGGGGCAATCCACAAGCGAAGTGAAAGCTTTTGAAACGCAGGATGCCATTCAAAAGGGCGCAAGTGAGATCGACATGGTGATAAACCTGCGCGCGCTTCAATCCGGAGAAATTGAACTCGTGCGCAGGGAAATCACCAGCATGGTCAAAGCCTGCCAGAAAGCCAGGGTCATCAGCAAGGTGATCCTGGAGACGTGCTACCTCACGGAACCCCAAAAACGACTCGTTTGCCGGATGGCCAGGGAAGAAGGGGCGGATTTTGTGAAAACTTCCACCGGCTTTGGCCCGGCAGGAGCGACCGTGGCAGACGTCCGCCTGATGCGCGCAGCCGTCGGCCCTGAAATGGGAGTTAAGGCTGCCGGAAGCATCCGTGACCTGGCGACCGCACTGGCCATGATCTCGGCCGGAGCAACACGCATCGGTAGCTCTGCAAGCGTCGCCATCATAGAAGAACTGCGGGCCAGCCAGGCAGGCTGATCCCACTGCACGGTGTTCTTAAGTGACCATGGAGAAAGGAAGCCCGAAGGTTTTATAAAGGGGACTTCGCTCTTCATGACTTCGCGGTTAATTTCCAGAGATGTAAAGGCATCAATACGACTTTAAGAACACCCTGATCCCACTATTGTCTGGAGGCAAGTCAAAATAGGCCGGCAGCAGCTTAGCCTACGCTCGGCGGAGGAGAAAACCGCCCTCCACAAAGAACACGAAAAAACACCAAGGAAAGATTTTTAAGTAAATTAGATTTTTAAGGTACAGGTATCCCCTGACGGGGACGAGATTCGTTCGCGGATCGAATAAAGAAACGAATAAGAGATGAGAGTAGAGAGTAGAGAACAGTGTGTGGTGGAAGACAGGAATTTGCGGATTTGGGATGATCCTGCCAAATTGGCGGGGGGATTTGATATTTGATTTAAAAAATGGAACAATTCCAGGAAGGGGGAAGGAATTCAACATAAGTGAATAGAATAAAGAGCCAGGAAGCATGCTATTTAATGAAAGATCTCTCGATGTTACCAAGTGGGTTATTGGGTAAGGCGACATTTTGTGGACCAGGGGATTGGAAGGAATTGATTTGGATTTATTCCTCCAAAACAAACAAAGGGGGAGGAGAATAGAGAATAGAGAAAGAGAACAGAGAACAGAGAACAGAGATTAGTACGTGGGGGAAGGGTGATACGGAAAAGGACAGGGGATTCGGCATGGCAGGTGCTTCTCCAGGTGGAAGGGGACAGACTGAAAAACAGCGCGGCTGAATATTAGCACAAATGTTCTTATTTTGGAAGGGGGGAAATGCAGACCTCCGAGGTTTTCAAAACCTCGGAGAGTCGTCATGTGTTCATCCCGCCAGGCGGGATTTTTGTTTTCTTACAGCTTATTTATGGGGTATGTCTGTGCGATGTCGCCTCGTCTTAATCCCGCCTAGCGGGATTTTTGTTTTCTTACCCCGGCATACCACCGGGACAAACGCTACTGTTCACGGAATCGCGAGATCGTCTTAATCCCGCCTCGCGGGATTTTTGTTTTCTTACCCCAACGACGATCACGGTCGATCTTCGTTGGCTCAAGGCACTCATTGTCTTAATCCCGCCTAGCGGGATTTTTGTTTTCTTACGATAACGAGCTGTGAGATCGTTGACTACTGGCAAGCCGTGTCTTAATCCCGCCTAGCGGGATTTTTGTTTTCCTACATGCCTGCGCGACGTTCTGGACATGCTGAGCGCACCGGATACGAGTCTTAATCCCGCCTAGCGGGATTTTTGTTTTCTTACCATGTTTGTTGCCCTGTTCAGTATTGTACATCTGGGTGACCGATTTCGTCTTAATCCCGCCTCGCGGGATTTTTGTTTTCTTACCAGACCGTTCGTACCGGATCGAGCGCAACTCCTGCTATGTGGTCTTAATCCCGCCTCGCGGGATTTTTGTTTTCTTACATCGACCGTGACCGGCAAGCTCGGACACGTCAGCCGATGTGCGACACGTCTTAATCCCGCCTCGCGGGATTTTTGTTTTCTTACCGAGGTAACGATGCTGAACAGGATAAGAAAACAGCTAAAGACGTCTTAATCCCGCCTAGCGGGATTTTTGTTTTCTTACACATAACTCAACGTACCAGCTGGTGCACATATCCGGTGGTCTGGTCTTAATCCCGCCTAGCGGGATTGTTGTTTTCTTACCCTTGGCATCGACAGCTCCGAATGGCGCGTTCGTGAAAGGCATTGGTCTTAATCCCGCCTAGCGGGATTTTTGTTTTCCATCACCTAGCTCGATCCGCATGAGCCGACGCCGACCGCTGTGTCTTAATCCCGCCTAGCGGGATTTTTGTTTTCCTACCAGTTCGAGGACAATGCTTTCGACCGTCCTGGAGTACGCGTCTTAATCCCGCCTAGCGGGATTTTTGTTTTCTTATCCTGGCAGAGGCCGACCCTGACCGTCAATCGCCAGTACCGCGTCTTAATCCCGCCTAGCGGGATTTTGTTTTCCTACACTACGGTGGTCGATAATTGGAGGCAGTTCGCGGATGCAGTCTTAATCCCGCCTCGCGGGATTTTTGTTTTCTATCACAATGAATATTGGATTTCCGCAAAAGTCACTGATTTTTCGGGTCTTAATCCCGCCTCGCGGGATTTTTGTTTTCTTACCAAGGACGGAATCAATCTGCATTTCATCGTCCGCGGATTGGTCTTAATCCCGCCTCGCGGGATTGTTGTTTTCTTACTTGCCGAGCGTTTTCAACCGGATTGCAATTACACATCGTCTTAATCCCGCCTAGCGGGATTTTTGTTTTCTTCATCGCTGCAAGATACGTGGTCACAGACATCGTAGGACCGGGAGTGTCTTAATCCCGCCTAGCGGGATTCTTGTTTTCTACCTCAAGGTGTAACAGGAATTCAAGGTGTTACAGGTATTCAAGGAGTCTTAATCCCGCCTAGCGGGATTTTTGTTTACCAGACGATGGACGACAGATAGCTGGCGATGGCCGATGGTCCGTCGCCCATTGTCGGTTTCATCCCGCCTAGCGGGATTTTTTTTTTCCTATCAGCCCGATTGGTGGCACATCCACCGTTATCGGCCACGTGGTCTTAATCCCGCCTAGCGGGATTGTTGTTTTCTTACTTGGGATACAGGCCCAGCAGATTATCAACGCTAACGCTTGGTCTTAATCCCGCCTAGCGGGATTTTGTTTTTCCTACCAGGTAGTGACGATCGTATGTCTGATCTTGCGGTCCTGCCGGAACCGTCTTAATCCCGCCTAGCGGGATTTTTGTTTTCCTATCAACTGGTTCGGCAAGAAACTCGGCGTAACACGGACTAGTCTTAATCCCGCCTAGCGGGATTTTTATTTTCTACCGGGCTTCAAGGTGTTACCGGTGTTCAGGGTGATACAGGAATTCAAGGGTCTTAATCCCGCCTAGCGGGATTTTTGTTTTCCTATCAGTCGCCAGGAGGTCATCGAGTGCTGGCATGAGGTCGATAGTCTTAATCCCGCCTAGCGGGATTTTTGTTTTCTTACTTGGCAATGGAAGAGGTCTACCATGCCTGTTATGTGAACAGGTCTTAATCCCGCCTAGCGGGATTTTTGTTTTCTATCTGCGACAGCGTGACAACAGGCTGTTGGAGGCGTATCAGGCAGTCTTAATCCCGCCTAGCGGGATTTTTGTTTTTCCTACAATTGTGTAACCGACGGTTGCACAATCTGGTTCGAGCCTGCGTCTTAATCCCGCCTAGCGGGATTTTTGTTTTCTATCACGGGTTTCCAACCGGCCACTGGGATCTTGAAGGTGTGACCTTGTCTTAATCCCGCCTAGCGGGATTTTTGTTTTCCTATCAGACCAATTGGATTGACTTGACGGACGGCGGAGCGACGTCTTAATCCCGCCTAGCGGGATTTTTGTTTTCCATCCTGTCCATCATCGGTCTAGTGATGGTATCGATATACGTCATGTTTGCTGTCTTAATCCCGCCTAGCGGGATTTTTGTTTTCCATCGCACGACTGTCGCTGCTATTACATGGATGGATATCGGTGTCTTAATCCCGCCTAGCGGGATTTTTGTTTTCCATCACACTGGGAGCAGACACTCCGACACGCTAGCAATACCTCCTGTCTTAATCCCGCCTAGCGGGATTTTTGTTTTCCATCGAGGACCTGTGTCCCTGAAGTCTGCAGGCTGTCGCAGATGCATGTCTTAATCCCGCCTAGCGGGATTTTTGTTTTCTATCGCGATTTGCCCAGCAGGAGCGTGGCATACGTTGCGGAGCGTCTTAATCCCGCCTAGCGGGATTTTTGTTTTCTATCGTGATCGATCTGATCAGCTGGCTGCTGGTTGGCGTGCCGACGTCTTAATCCCGCCTAGCGGGATTTTTGTTTTCTACTCTATCACGAGTGCTTCGGGAACCGATCCCGCTTGTCTGAGTCTTAATCCCGCCTAGCGGGATTTTTGTTTTCTATCACTTCCGATCACGATCTCGCGCTTCTGAGACTCCGTTCCATCGGTCTTAATCCCGCCTAGCGGGATTTTTGTTTTCTTATCTGGCTACCGATGAAGTGGATTTTCCTTGCAGTATCTGTAATGTCTTAATCCCGCCTAGCGGGATTTTTGTTTTCTTACCACAACATCGAGCGCCGACAAGGCAGCCCGCAATTCAGTGTCTTAATCCCGCCTAGCGGGATTTTTGTTTTCTTACCTGCCACCTGTGGGGGTTCCGGCATTTTTATTCAGCATTGTACCGCCACCTGTGGCCCAAAAGCGTTTTTTTGCCTATCCGCCGGAACCTGTGGAGCCTTGCGACGATCTCTTACGGTTCCCAATCCGGGGGGATCGTCGCAGTTTCTGGCAAAAAGACGGGCATTTTCGGCCGTTTCCCCCCCAGGGCTGGGGGGTGATCGGGCAGTCCACGCGACGATCCCGGAAATGCACTTAACCAGGGGGATCGTCGCCGCGCAGGATTTTAACCTGCAATGACCGCAGCCGGTTCGGCGCTCAACACTTCGACGCCGCTGGTGACTTCCACCTGCTTCAGGCATTCGAAGACACTATACTGCACCGGCGTGCCGAAGTCCCCAGGCCTCCGAGGTTTTCCCCTACGGGGACGAGATTAAAGCGCCTCGGAGGTCTTACTAGGAACGACTGAAGTCGTTACTACGGCTCAAGGATGCTTAATTCCTTTCGGTTGTTAAGGTCCTGTTTCCCCTGCCTCGGATTCCACGGATTCCGAATCGGACGACTTCGGAATCCTGCCACAAGACCAGTGACTAGCGACTAACGACCAGGCGTGTCTGGCCCATGCCCTGGGCGGTATGCCCGCCGCTGCCGCAGAAGAAGGAATAGGCGGCCAGCAGGTCCACGGCGGCGCGCAGGTAGGGCGGCATGTCGAGGGCGCGCAGGGTCAGGCGAGCCCACGCAGCCCACGCGCAGGTGTTCGGCCTCGCGGGCGGGCAGGCTGTGCAGGCGGTAGGAGCTGACCGCCAGGTTCGTGCGCGCCCAGTCCAGCAGCTCTTCTTCCGGCAGGGCGATGGGCGCAAAGGCCTGCCAGCGGCGCAGCCAGGATTTGAGCAGGCTCTCGGGCAGCGGGAAGGGCAGGTGGTGATCCCTGCCTTCCGTAGTGCGGCCGGTGTTGAAGGTCGTGGGGGTGGTGAATTCGACCTGCCACTGGCGCGGCGGGTTGGAGTTCATCAGGTGAGTGCGCGCCAGGTCTTCATAGGGGATGGAGGCGACCCAGGGATGGGTGTCAGCTTCCTGGAGGATGGCGTTCACCTTCCATTGGAGACCTTCGGGGATTTCCGGGTAACCACAAGGGTTGGGCGGGATTCGGGAGGTCCGCTTTGCAAGCCGACCAACCACTTCGCCTGAACCGCCTGCGCCAGATCGGCGCTGAGACAGGTAATACGCAGCCAGGCGCTCTGACCGGGCTGGATGGGGATGCCGTCCTTCCGCGGGCGGGGCAGTCCCAGCAAGGGGGAGAGTGTGAAGGGGGATTCCTGGGACTCCTGGTGCAGGCGGTCGCCGGTGGCGGGATCGACCTCCCGCCAGCGCTGGAACCAGAAGCCGTGCACGCCGCGCCCGGTGAACTGGTCAATGCGGCCGGACAGAGGGATTCGAGTTGGAGGACGAGGGAGAGGGGCATGGGCAATGTCCAATAATCAGTGAGCGGTAAGCAGTTTAGAAATGCTGAAAAGCAGGCAGACAGCCGGGACCATCAGCCGGAGCGCAGCGCCCGTTTTACCTTGAAAACGGGGGAGTAGGCTTCGCCATCCCAGTGGTACAGGATGGCGTTATCCACGGTCCCCCACATGGCACCCATGGCAAAAGTGAGCGGCAGCGGGGCGGCCAGGAAGATATAGAATCCGAGCTGCATGGCCGGCGCGGCGCACCTCGTACATAACATCGGCGAAATCCCGTACCAACGTCTCCCAGTCCTCCTCCGACTTTGCATCCAGGAATTCCGGCTTGTCGGAATACTTCAGACGGTTGGTGACCAGCACCACGTCGGCTTTGATCTTTTCCTTTTTCAGATATGCACCCACACGCTCAAGGATGGGCTGGCTAATATCCACAACAATAGCAACATCCGGGCGGGTGATATCCAGCTTGTCGGTGGAGGCTTTGTTCTTCTTGTCGGCATTCTTCTCGGCCGGCTTGATCAGGTACGAGAGCAGCTTGGCGCCCTTCTTCACCACGTAGATCGTGACTTTGGCAGAAGAAGCCAGCACGGTTCCGGTTAGCGACAACGCCTTCCAATGCTGGTTTAATATTTTCGAAGAATCGCAGGGCTTCAATTATGTAATCCATATTCACCTCATTTCAAGAGCGTTTCGATCGTGGGAATGGGCAAGTTTGAGCTTTCAAAATACCTGGCATCCCACCCGATAGTAGCCTTTTTTAGTTGCATCTTCTTCGACCAATATCACCTGGCAGCGCAGGCTCTGACCTTCGCGTGCTATTACCAGCAAGGGATTATCCTGACGTGCCAGGAAGGCATAGGCCTGTGTATCCGGATCGAGGCCGGGGATCTCAAGAAGAATCGTTTTATCATCTATGGCGAATATTATGCCTTCAAAAGCGTCGCCTGGTTTGGGGGTGGCCTTGAAAACCTTGATAAGCGGCTTTTGCGGTGGTTTGGTAATGGGGGCGACAGAAGATGGGGAAGCAGGAGACTTGGACGGTTCTTCCAATTGCGTAGGAGCAGGTTGTTCGGCGATTTCAATAACCGGCATATATTCCACCAGCTCCTCTCGGCGTGAAGTAAGCCAATCATCCGATGAGTCTGCGGGAGTGAATCGCATAGCTACCCAACCCATTGGCTCCAGTTTTCCATCCAGACGAACGATCACTTTACGGGATTTGGGTGCATCCTCATCCCAACCCAACCATTCGGGACCGGGCCTGTTGCCGGGATAGCCCAAGCCCCTGGTGTTTCTATGGATATCTACAACTTTCTTGAGAGTTTCTGTGCCCAATAGATCGGTAATGCTCTTTGCATCATAACCGCTGCCCCATCCCATCGGTAAAATAAAGAACCTCGTTATCGCTATTACCAAGTGCTGTCAAACGTTTCTCATACCACTCTACCAGTTCGTGCTGGAGATGTCGTCGATAGAAATTACGTTCCTGGGTAAGTAAATTTTCTGAAACCCGGCGGCAATATTCCGGTAGATACACCATCAACTCTTCCAGATCTTGAAAGCCGAGCACTTCCGCCTGTTCTTTTAGCAGGTGAGTATTCCAGGTAACTGCGTGCTGTAAGAGTTGACCTCGCTTGATCGCCTCAACAAAGATATCGTAGTTTTTTCCTTGCAAGCTTTGATTGGTTTGCACCGAGAAAACTTTTACCTTATCGATTTCCAAAGTTGTGTTGATATCTAGCGGTTTAGAATCGCGCACGAGCAACAAACGATTGATATCATAATTCGGCCATTTGCTCGGTTGTACATCAGCACTCACAAAAAGGTTAGCCTGGATCTGGTCACTGTTGGTTCTGGGTTTGCGCCTATCCGCCGCCCCCTGAGTTATGGCCCGAGTCGCTTTTTCCCTAAGGCTATTATCTCCCAACATTCTTCCTCGCAATAAGGCACTTCGCACAGTGCCCTTGACCGACGAACCGGGTAAATATGGATGGTGGTCTGTGGTCTTAATAAAAGTTGCGATGTCTTTGGGAGCACCCTGATACATAAGACTATAGGCTGCGACCTCGGCCAAACTGCCGTGGAAATGCTCGTGGATAAACTTACCAATACCCTCCTGACCCCGCAAATCATCCGCCAGCCAGAGTGCCAGTTTCTCTGCATCGGTTTGACCGAGAATCCAGGTCATGAGTTTATTTTCATCAATGACATGGACATGGCTGTCCTGGATAATGAAATCCGCTTTGCCTAGTTTTACGCCAGTACCAATGTGCAAGGGGCAGAGCGTTTGCACGACCAGCCTATAAGGTTTCAAGAAAGAATTGGTCATAGCATATCTCCTGCTTATAAGTACAGCATTATAGCGGCTCCGCTTTGATAAACGGCCTCTTGCGTTATTGGAGTTAGACGCGCCAAACGTCCAAATACTGGCTTTTGGCTTTTGAGTGGGAAGACTGACCCCGGTTCAAAGACACGCACAGCCTGCTTATAAATGGGCGGGGTTTTTTGTCCTGGTGGCAAGGGTCGCGGATATTTTTGTTCTCGTTTAGGGCGCAAGGTCTTCAAAGCATAAGCCAAGGGTTCTGCTTGCGGATCGAACTCGCCAGGAATAGGCAAGTAATGCGAGAGTGTCATCATGGCTTTGGGGGTATCAGCTTGGGACAGTTGCGGAGCATTCTGAACATCTATCTCAAAATGCCCCTTGCCAGAGGTGCGGTCAGCGCCGAAGCCCGTATCAGCCAGATAGCGGAGCGCTGGATGAATGTAATGCTCGAATTCAGCTTGTTCGGCCCGCAACAGTGCCCACAACCCTGCGCCGGGTGCAAAAAAGACTTCATCCCGGTAAAATAACGCGCCTTCTACAGTTGCCCCAGCCATACGGTCTAAATGATTATGCTGCATGGCCTCGATCTGGAAAAGTTGTTCAGGCAGTTGCTTTGCTTCGGTCTTTGCACATAATGCTTTAGTCTTTGCGGTAAGCTTGCCTGTCTCAAACGTCATTGCCTGCAAACCATCTATAGGCATCAATCGCCCGGCCACAATTTCAGCAAGCACTTCCTCTGTCACATAGCTTAATAACTTGAGAGATTTTCCCGCCTTCAGCCATTTTGGATTTAGCGGTTTTGAGAGTCCCGCCTTTTTGTTTCTGCCATTCCAGTGCAAGCGTATCAAAGTCAGCGATGGCGGGTTGAAAAGTGGCTGGACGAGGGTAGAGGCGTAAAGTAGTTTTACCATTTTTATGGGCCGGAAAGGCGTGGCTGAAAGCAAAAGGAGGATTGTCGTGGTGGGCTTCCAACCAGGCAGTCAGGTGTTCACCGTCCATCAAGCCAAGCATACGCATGCCCCAGCAAACTGCTCCGAAGAGCGTATCAGAAGCTAGAGGCCAGGAGGCTAACGCGCCGCGTGGCCTGAAATACACAGCATAGGTGTTCATTTGCCCTCCTATGCGGGCCACTGGATCTTGTCGAAATCCTTGAGGATGACTTCGCTGGTTTGGCCAGGCAACGGTACGGCTTTGCCAGGTCTCCCTTCGGCATAATCTTGCGCCGACCGCCAGGTAATTTGCAGATTGCAGAATGATACCTGACCGCTGCCAGCGCGAACCGCCACCACCAAGTGCGCTGTTTTCAAGCATAGCAATGGCAGTGAGCAGGTGCTGGAAGAGTTGACGGTCGTCGGCCTCATAGGCATCCAGGATCAAACTCAAATCGAACTCGCTTCCGGCAGGCACTCGCTCGAGAGGTCTTGGGTTTGCCTCTGAAGTTACACGGTCAAGTGCGTTTTCAGTCTTGACTTCTGTGAAACTCCCCTGACCAAGAATTTTTTGTATATGCTTCCTGGTTTCCTCGCTAAGAAAGCATCCCGTACAGTCAATCGAACCGGGCCAGCCGTTGTACGAACTTTGCCATCGTCGCTGGCCGCGCCATACAGACGGGCCAATACGAGAGCATTATGCCATTTTTCATAACCCGGGTCGCTTTTTGCAGGGCTGTCTTGCTTCAATTCATCACAGGCATAGGCTTGATATCCCTTATGTTTAGCGTGCAATTCAATCAATCCCAAATGCCATTCTGTCAGAGACCGCAGCTTACCCTTCAAAGATGAGCCAGGAATCAAGGGCTCATCAGTTAATGGATCTTTGATGACCGGATTATCCATCCCACCAATTTCTATTCCAACGGTGGATCCACCAATGTGCAAACCGGTCAGGCAGACAATATTGCCAGTTAAAATAAACTTACCAAGAATTTTCTGTGACATGTTTTATTCTCCCTTCAACTATGATTCTTTAGGATTGTAAAACTTGTGATAGGCCATAATGGCCTCAAGAAAATTGACCGCGCTCTCGAAATCTTCAGCCGTTTTACATTTGGCTTGACCAAAGCATAAAGCCAGCAATTCATAAAAGTCCTTAGGAATGTGGCCGCGTCCTTGCGCATATGCCAGGGAGGGCATGATCAAGGCAACTTTTCCACGATTGAAATTTCCTTCGTTCTTTTGAAATTCGCGCTTTAGGTCTTTAATGTAGTGGAAAATCTTTCTCAACTGTGTGGCCTTCAAACCCTGGCTGTTTTGAACGACTACATCCGCCCAACCACCTTTTTCTGCATAATCTTCTGGCTTGAGTGCAGATAATGAAGTCAAGGCTTTGATGTAATTTTGAACATCTTGCATACTGGATGCTGGTGCTGGCATAGGTTACTTACTCCTTTCTCGAATAGACAAACTGGCAATGGAAATGGGCACAAGCGGTTTGCGGCTTGTGATGACCTTGAAAATAGATTTCTGAAATTTCTCTCTGGCCTCTGGTTTCAGGCGTCGTGCTAGAGTGTAATACAGACGCGGTGTCCACATCGGGCGTAGTTTGCCGTCTTTTTGCCGATGCTGGCGAAAAAGGTCTCCCAAGTCATAAATCAACCCCCCAGGTAGTTCTTGCGGTTTCGCTTCAATTGCGGTCACCCAGCGTCCGGCTTCTTTCTGCAGCCAATCGAAACTGCATTCTTGTTGTTGGTTTTCGAGATCGGTATCTGTCCAAAGCATCGTTTCACCGAATGCAGAGAGACGATTTCGCCCCTGGTTCTTCGCATACTTTTCGGCTTCGTCCACCAATTCGGCAAATTTTTGTGTAGGATAGCGAGGCTTGACTTGAACATATCCGGCAGAGAGAAGTCAAATTGGGATTCTGACCGGTAAAAGCGGAAAACTCATTGCGGAGTTTCAAAGCCAGAACCAGTACCTGATCCCAGGGGCCAACAATGAACAGATCATCACCTCCGGAATACATCACGTAAAACAGACCATCCGTATCGTCAATGCGTTCGTGCTGGCTATTTTTCACCCAATCCCGAAACACTTCATCGCATATTCGGTTCAGATGCCCGGCAAAGAACAGGTCAAGCATTCGACTCAAGGCTGCTACGCGGGAAAGTGTAGGGCGTAAAGTCGCCATTCCTGATTTATGACTGTTCTCTTCATTCAACCCTTCGCTCATCACCAAACCCAATCGATCTACATCGGCTTTGAGAATACCGATCCGGTTTGCACCCTTGCTCAATTCAGCAATAGCTTCAAAGTGCAACACTTCGCCTTTGTGAATAGGCTGCTCTCCTGGAATTTTGAAATCCTTCTTGGCTTTGGGAGCAGCATTTGCCAGGAACCGGAAGGAGCTGGCAATGCCGGGGACAATAAAATTATCCGTCCGGTTGACCGAATAAACTATCACATGTCCCCCAGCGGCACGCACTTTTTGTAAATCCTGATCATCGTCCAGGATGGCAACTTGAGTGCCGAAAGGCGCATCTTCAAACTGAATGATTTGTTCACTGTCTAAGGCAGGCAGGGTATCATAACAATATGCCAGATAGCGCGCGTGAGGCAGGTGCTTACCTATGTTTTCATGTTGAACGCATTGTGGGCATATCCCTGGATTTGGCATTATCGTCAACCGGCACACATTACAAACATGCCATTGATCACCTATGGGGTTAAAGAAATTCTCGTCATTCAGATTATTCAACCATTTACGGCGCTTGGAAATTTCCAGTTGTTCGTCTAGTTTCATGGATATTTCACGGGTATCAATAAAATCGTCCGGTTTGGCTCCCTGCACCGCAATCAAAAAACTAATTTCTCCTTGAAATTTCTTGAAAAGCCAAGCTGCCAAGTTTTCATTCAGCTCCAACAATTTTTTGCTTGCACTGAGCGGCAGGAGTAGATCGAATTGCCCGCCTCCGACAAAAATTGTACAGCTGGACGGCAAACCAATTTCTCGCAATATCCAATCCACAACCACTTCAGTTAGTAGTTGCAGATAAAACGAGCGCCCTCTCAATCGTTTGGCAACATGTTCAGTTTCAGCTTCGGGGCGTGAGAGACGATAAATAAAGCCTTGAATACCTGATACATCCCCACGTGCCAGTAACGCTACTGGTTGATCGCCCCTTTCTTCGGGCAGGGTTTCGTCATATGCCAGACAGGCAGCAATAGCTGAAGTGAGACGATTGTGATCATACAAGGAAACATCTGGCCAGGCGCGATAAGGTTCATCTTTCTCCTTTTCCTGCCAGGGCGTGGCCGATGGGATGCACCATAGATATTTCTGAAAAATGGCCAATAGGGTAGTGAAATAATCTTCACCCGATTGAGTCTCCCATTCTTTTCCCATTAGCTGCTTCCACTGCATCAACTCGTCCGTCATCTGATTCCATAGTTCTGCATAATTGCCTTTCATCGAGTTGGTTGGATAAGTCGAATGTTCTGTTTGTACATCCAATGCTGCTAACCGATGATTTTGGTCTGTTGGAGGTGGCTGCAACAGTTCGATATTGGAAAGAATGGGAATCAGACGAACATCCTTCGGGTCAGCCCGCTCACCACTGCCTTCCCAGGGTTCTCCAGCAGCATATTGATTAGCTAATCGCAAACGACGAATGGACGGTTCATCAAGATCGGAGCGATGGTGGTACAAAACGTAATTCAGCCCTTTTTGCAGGTACACAGGCATATAGTCTTTTACAAAATCGCTGCTTAGTAATGCATGGTAGCCATGTTTGCCATAATCACTTTCATTAAGGTCCTTGTTTTGGGGCAGTACGTTTGCCCTCTGCGCGAATTTCCCCACATCGTGCAACAGACCGGCCAGTGCAGCCATCCAGATCTCTTCTTCCATATTACCTCCTCCTCATAAAGAAAGAACCAGGGCCCGTAAAAACCTGTAAATCACTCCCTGTCTATTACCCACAACCCCTAAAGCGATAAAAATATTATCACGCGTTTTATCATATTGCACGTGTAAATAAATTGTTGCTCTGGAACCGCTTTCCCTCTTGACAGCCTCCCCGGATCTGGGTATCATCCACTCATCTCCACTTGATATATCAACATATCAACCCATGCCCTCCAACCGCTCCCTCTTTACTTCAAAATCCAACAGACCATCCTGGAACAGATCCAGGCCGGGCAGCTCCAGCACGGGGCGCAGCTGCCTTCGGAGGCCGAGCTGGCCGCGCAGTACCAGGTCAGCCGCATCACGGCCAAGCGCGCCCTGGATGAGCTGGTGCGGCAGGGCAGGGCCTTCCGCCAGCAGGGGAGGGGCACGTTCGTCGCCCAGGCGCGCATCCGGGATATCTCCGGGTTCCGCAGCTTCAGCGAAGACGTCCGGGCGCGCGGCTTCTGCCCCAGCTCGCAGGTGCTGGATTTCCGGGAGGTCGAGCCGGACGAAGCCATCCGCGCCCGCTTGCACCTCCCGGCGGGCGAACATGCCTACCTGCTCAAGCGCCTGCGCCTGGCGGACCAGGAACCGGTGGCGGTTGAGACGGCAACCCTGCCCTGCCGCTTGTGCCCCGGGCTGCTCCAGGATGACCTGGCGGGCGGCTCGCTCTACACGCTGCTGGCCGAGAAGTACAACCGCATCCCGACCTGGGCGGATGCGGAGATCGAGGCGTGCCTGCCGACAAAAGAGCAGGCACGCCTGCTTGGCTTGAAAGCCGGGACACCCGTGCTGGTGGCGCACCGGGTGACCTATTCGGCGGACTATGACGCCATCGAGACGGTGGATTCGGTTTATCGCGCCGACCGCTTCACGTTCTATACCGGCCGCCAGTTCATCGGTTGAGGCATAATGGATCTCCCGGATTTGAAACAGCTTCTGCACAAGGGCTTGATCGTCTCGTGCCAGGCCCTGCCGGACGAGCCGCTCTTTGGCGCCGGGCACATGGCTGCCATGGCGCGCGCAGCGGTCCAGGCCGGGGCAGCCGGCATCCGCGCCAATCGACCGCTGGATATCGCCGCCATCCGGGCGGAAGTGGATGTGCCGGTCATTGGCATTTACAAGGTGGACCTGCCCGGCTTTGAGGTGCGCATCACCCCGACCCTGGAGCATGCCCTGCAGGCGGCCGGAGCCGGCGCGGACCTGATCGGTATCGACGCCACCCTGCGGCCGCATCCCGGTGGCCGCCTGCCTGCGCCACTGTCGCCGCAGGTACAGGTGGACGAATTGATCGAGCAGATCCACCGGCGCAGCGGGCTGCCGGTGCTGGCGGATGTCTCCACCCTGGAGGAGGGCCTGGCAGCCGCCGACTGTGGTGCGGAGTTCGTCGCCACGACGCTCTCCGGTTACACGGATTACAGTCCCGCCCAGACCGATCCGGACTTCGCCCTGCTGGCGCAGCTCGTGGCAGCACTCGGCCCAAAGGGCATCCCGGTCATTGCCGAGGGACGCATTGCCACGCCCGGACAGGCCGCCCATGCCCTGGCGCTGGGCGCGCACGCCGTAGTGGTCGGCAGTGCCATCACGCGCCCGCAGTGGATCACCGCCCGCTTTGTGGAGGCAATCAAGAAAGGGGGAGCAGGATGACCGCCGCTCGTGTTGCGAAAACCAGCGGTACGCCGGTGCGAAATGGCCGGCTGGCCTGCCTGCCGCTGGACGACCGCCCGGTCAATTATGACCTCCCGCGTGAGCTGGCAGCCATCGCCGGATTGGAGATCGAACTGCCGCCACGCGAATGGTTGGTCAACCCCTGGCGTTCCAGCAAACACGCTGAGCTGGTGGACTGGCTGGAAAAAGCCGCCGCGCAGGCGGATGCCCTGCTGGTGGCCCTGGACACGCTCGGTTACGGCGGCTCGATTCCCCGCGCACTTCGCCGGAATGCGTCGAACAGGTGCTCGAGCGCCTGTCCATCCTGAAGAAAATCAAGGCCCGGCAGCCGGACCTGCAAATCCTGGCCTATAACGTCATCCTGCGCATCAGCCGCGCCAATTCCGCCGAGGAGGAAAAGGGGTACTGGGCGGAATACGGCAGCCGCATGTTCCGCCTGTCAACCCTGGAACACAAATCCGAGCTGGGGGAGGCGGATGAAGTCGAGACCGCCGAACGTGACGTGCTGCGGGCGCAGATCCCTGACCCGGTCTACAACGATTACCTGCAGGGGCGCAAGCGCAACCATGCCGTCAACCGGGCCATGCTGGACTGGCTGGAAGCAGGCGTCTTCGACTACCTGCTCCTGCCGCAGGACGATACCGCCGATTACGGCTGGAACATCACCGAAGCGCGTTCCCTGCAGAGCCTGATCCGCCTGCGCGGGCTGGGCGACCGGGCGATCACCTATCCCGGCGCAGACGAGACCGCCAGCCTGCTGCTGGCGCGCTATGCCTGCCGGCAGGCGGGTTTTGCCCCGCGCGTACTGGGCCGCGCTACTCCAGCCAGAGTCCTCCCGGGTCATCACCGCCTACGAAGACCGCCCGATGCACGAGCTGCTCAAGGCACACCTGGCCCCCTTGAACGGTTTCATCGCTCACTCACCCGGGCAGGCCGACCTGCTGCTCTTTGTCAACGCCCCGGCTGAAGCGCAGGGTGCGGCTGAGCTGCAGGAACTGATCGCCCGGGAACTCGTGGATTCACTCCTTCCAACTCCCTGTCAAAAAAGATGATATCTACCGTCTCACCCGGCGGGAGATGACTTCGCCGCGCCGCAGCGTGGAGGAATTTGTGCGGGCGCTGCAGGCTGCACTGGAGAGCGGCATCCCCGTGGCGCTGGCGGATGTGGCCTTCGTCTACCGGCGCAGACCTGTGGCTCGGCATGCGGCTGTTGCAGACCGGACTTGCGCCGAAACTCTCAGCCTATGCCGGCTGGAACACCGCCGGGAATACGCTCGGCACCGTCCTGGCGCAGGCAGCCCTGTCGATATTGATGCAGCGCGGCGCTCCCAGCCCCGCCCAAAGGCTGCCCGGGTGGCTTTCCTCTTCCGTGCTACCTGGATGATTATTACTACCAGGCCGTCGAGCGCACGCATCTGCTTTACGAGGATCTGCCGGGCGCTTTGGACCGGCTCCCACGATGGAGCGCCTGCCGGCGGACAAACTCGAGGCAATCGAACAAAATTTACGGGATCGTCTCTTCGACGCGGCCGATGAGCTGTTTGTCACCTTCGGCGCAAACCGGCCTGATGCGGGAACTGCGCGTGGATAACCTGGCTCTACCCTGGCAGCGCTTATTCGAGATCGGATTCGACGTTCAAGTGGAGCTACCATGACCCTTTCCCCTGTTTCCCTGAATGGTAACTACTTCACCCGGGGTGGCCAGCGCTTCCTGCCGGTCGGCGCCCACTGGGTGCCCGCAAAGGCGGCGATGCAGTGGCCGCTGCAGTGGGACCCGAAGGACATAGAGGCCGACTTCGCGCAGATGGCGAAGATGGGCTTCAACACCGTACGTCTGGACCTGATGTGGGCCTGGTTCGAGCCGCGCCCGGGCGATTACAACCCGGAAGCCTTCGCGCAGTTCGACGCGCTGCTGGCGCTGGCCCACAAGTACCACATCTACCTGCACCCTTCCCTGTTCGTCGGTGGCGAAGTGGGCGAAGCCTACTGGGACGTGCCCTGGCGGCACGGGCGCAACCCGCAGTCCGATCCCGAGATGCTGCGCCTCGAAACCAACCAGGCGCAGGAGTTCGGGCGCCGGTACGGCCACGAGACGGCCATCCTGGCCTGGGACCTCACCGACGAACCGCCCTTCTGGATCTCACCCGACACCACGGATGCCATGGCGGTCAACTGGACGCGGCTGATCGGCGGGGGCCTCCGCAAGTACGATCACATGCATCCGATCGTCGCCGGCGTCAGCACGCAGGACATGGAACACGGTCCTTTCCGGCCGGACACCATTGCCGCGGACGTCGATTTCTTCAGCGTCCATCCGTACACCATCTACACGCCCGAGCTGTTCCCGGACCCGATGCTCTCCGAGCGCAGCACTTACGGTGCCGCCTTCGAGACGACGCTCAGCGGCGGGGCCGGCAAGCCGGTCATGGTGCAGGAGCTCGGTGCCTCCTCGGCCCAGTACCTCCCCGAAAATGTCACCGCCTTCGAGCAGGTGAGCGTCTATTCCGCCCTTGCGGCGGGCGCCAACGGCTTCCTGCTGTGGTGCTACACCGACGCGGCGCCCGAGCAGTATCGCAAGGTCCCGTACCTGCGCTCGCCGCACGAGACACAGTTCGGGCTCACCACCTGGGATCGCAAGATGCGTCCGCGTGGCCGGGTGCTGCGGGAGTTCAGCCGCCTGGCCAGCCAGCTTGACCTGAGCGACCTGCAGCCTGCCCCCGGCGAGCCGCCCTGGTCATCCCGCATGAATGGGCCAAGCCGCATGGGGATATGTCACGTGCCGGGGCTGTCCGGTCCAGCCGCCCTGCCGTATACCTCCACCCAGGAAGAGTCCGGGAGCGGGGACGCCAACCTCTGGCTGACGCGCAGCCTGCTGAGTACTTTCATCCTGGCGCGCCCCGGGCCGGCTGGAAGGTGAACATGCCGCGCTGCGAAATACACGGACTGGCAGGCCCACCCGCTCCTGCTGCTGCCCTCTCCTCTGACCAGCACCGAGCACAACCTGGCCCACATCCACACCGCTTTCTGGGAGACGGCCGTCGTGCTTATGTAGAACAGGGTGGCACCCTGTATGCCAGCCTGTGTGCGGACGCCGCCATCCCCGGGATGGCTCAGCTGTTCGGGGCCAGCCTCTCCGACCATGCCCCGGCCGACGAGATCCTCATCAAGCTGGTCCAGCCCTTTGGCAGCCTGCCCATGGGAAGCGAGTTCCGCTACCGGGCGGACCCATCCAGCCTCAGGCAGTGGCCTGCCACCCTGGAGCTGGCCGCCCGGACAGTGCTCGCCGTGGACGGCGCCGGCCGGCCGGCTCTGGTGTCAAATTCCCTTGGCCAGGGGAAAACCCTGTTGAAGCGCTTACCCGCTGGAAGCCTACCTCGCCGTCCAGCCGGCGGCCTTTGATGGTCAGGAAAAACACACACGCTCCTCACCGCGCCCTGGCGGAATGGGCCGGGATCCAGCCGATGTTTTCCACCACTGACCCCTCCGTGGAAGTTGCCGGGCTGACGGCCGGGCGGCGCGGCTATGCCGTCCTGGCCAACCATGGCCCTGAAGAAAAACAAGTCACAGTTCTCTCAAATCTACCCCTGAAGGAGGTGAACCAGCTCACGAGTTGTAAAAAGGCATGGCACCCCTCATCGCTCCATTATCGTGCCTGGCGGATGGATATCCCCGCTCACGACGGCGCGGTTGTGGAATGGAAATTGTAATTGGACGCAGTTCAAGAAGGAGAAGCACATGAACAAAACATTTCGATCCATCTTGTTTGTCGGTCTTGCCCTGGTACTGGCCCCTGACCGCCTGTGGAGGCAAGACTGCGTCAACCGGGAAGGTTACGATCACCCTCTGGGACTTATTTATGGCGAGGCCACGCACGCTGCTCAAACCGCTGGTTGAGCCATTCATGGCTGCCAACCCGAACATCACCATTGATTACCAGGCCCTGGATTGGGACACCACCAACCAGAAGCTGGATGTGGTGCTGACCGGCGGGACGCCTCCGGATGTGGTCACAATCGACATGACCTGGCTGCCCAAGCTGGCTGCCCTGGGCGCTTTTACCGATCTGAAGCAGCTTTCAGGCGGCAAGCTGAA
>CAWDEV010000011.1:0-199717 GCA_963801385.1 uncultured Chloroflexia bacterium | reverse complement strand
TGAGTCCACTGAAAAAACGATTGGACGAAAAAGGTAAGAGTTTAATATAATAGAGACATCCTTCCTGCGGAAAAAGTGAAGCATGTTCAAAGCGAATAAACGTCATCTACAACCCTTGCTGATCAGCAATGTGAGCGATCTTCCCGAGAAACACCAGCAACGTCTGGATCGATCCTGGGCAGGCGTATTCTATCGAGAGACCTTCTGTCGTTTGAAAGAAGAAGCTTTTGCAGTTTTATATGATGATCAACCCTCCCGGCCAAACATACCGGTGAATGTATTGGTGGGCCTGGAAACGCTCAAGGCTGGATTTGGCTGGAGTGACGAAGAATTGTACGATCATTCTGTTTTTGATATGCAAGTACGCTATGCCTTGGGCTACCGAGATTTGAAAGAAGGCGAATTTGATATACGCACGCTGTACAATTTTCGACAGCGTTTGAGCCGGTACAATCAAGCCCAAGGGGTCAATCTCCTGGTAAAGGCATTTGAAGAGATCACAGATCAGCAGATTAGCGACTTGAAAATTCAGACGCACATTCAACGAATGGATAGCACGCAAATAGCCAGTAACATCATGGATATGAGTCGCTTGCAGTTGTTGGTAGAAGCCATTCAGCGTCTTTACCGCATTTTATCCGAAGCTGATCGACAAAGCTACAAAGAGATGTTTGCACCCTACTTGAAAGTCAGTTCTGGGCAGTATACGTATAGCATCAAAGGGAAAGAAGAAACCCATCGGAACATTCAGCAGGTAGGCGAGAGCATGTATCGGGTCCGGAGTGAGTTGAAAGAGCGTTACGGGTCAGAACCCGTCTTTCAAGTTTTCGAGCGCTTTTTCAGTGATAATTTTCACCTGGAAGGCCAACAGGTGCGGGCCAAGAAAAACGAAGAGATCAGTGCCGAGTGTTTGCAGTCCTGCGATGACCTGGAAGCTACCTTTCGGCGCAAGCAGGAGCAGGAGTACAAAGGCTACGTGGCCAACCTGGCTGAGACCTGCGAACCAAGCAATCCTTGCCAGCTGATCACCAAGGTTCAGGTGGCACCCAATCATGTGGAGGATTCTGATCTGATGATTACCGCTGTACCGGATTTGAAGCAGCGCACGGACCTGGAAACCCTGCATACGGACGGCGCGTACAGCAGTCCGGAAGCCGATCCGGTCTTACAGAAAAACCATGTGGAATTAGTCCCAACCGCCATCAAAGGCCGTCACCCAGATCAAGGTAAATTCGGTTTGGCAGCCTATACCTTCCAGGTTGATGAACAAGGAGTGCCCCTCCAGATGACTTGTCCACAGGAACAGGTTGCTCGCATTCACTGGGGAAACAAGAAAGGCGCCCTGGTTGCTGATTTTGAACCGCTTCATTGCGAAACCTGTCCTTTTCATAAAAGTGGTCAATGCCGCGTCAAGCCAGGCAAACGCGACAAACACTATCACCTGGATTTCAACCTGCATGAGGTTCAAGTAGCCAGGCGCCGCCGGGCAAAAGATCAGCAAAAACACAGCGGCAAAAACTTGCGGGCTGCGGTGGAAGCCACCATGCGCACAATCAAGCATTCGTTCCCGGCAGGTAAATTGCCGGTCCGCGGCTTGTTCCGGGTCACCAGTTTGATCGTCGGATCGGCTTTGATGAGCAATGTGCGCAGTATCTTGCGTTATGAAAAAGCCAAATTCAAGAAGGATCAGTTGCAAATCGCTCCTAAAGAGCCTGAAATAGGCTCCTCGGAACAACCTTTAGTCTCTTTTTTGCGTTTGTGTTGGCTTCGCACGGAAGTCTTTATGCGGCTTTTTGAGAGGCCATTGTCGTGCTTCACTTGTTAAAGTGCTGTTTTTTCAGTGGACTCACGATTTGTAAATAAGAACATTGGTTAAAATCGACTCATTCGTCCCATTCGTGTTAAATAAAGAAGATAGACATCCCCGGTTCAATGACAGGGGATGTTTTCCAATAAAGGGAACATGAACAATTTCATTGCTTCTGGTAGAACCGAACGTAATCCACCTGGAACTGCTGTGGAAAGACCGTGGTTGCATCCGGGTATCCAGGCCAGCCGCCGCCAACAGCCAGGTTCAGGATGACAAAGAACTTATGGTCAAAGACCCATTTGGTTCCGGCCGGGATCTGTTCGGGGGTCAGCTTGAATACCTCCCGGGAATCGACAAACCAGCGGATCTCGTCCGGCTGCCATTCGATTGCGTAAACATGGAAATCGTTCTTAAGCGAATCCGCTGTGAGGGCAAAATGGGAGCCGATCCCTTTTGCGCCCGCATAACCCGGGCCGTGCACGGTTTGGTATACAGTATCCGGGGTCTTCCCGATATACTCCATAATATCGATCTCACCCCCCATTGGCCAGGAAGAGCTGCTTCCGACCATCCAGAAAGCCGGCCAGATCCCTTGCCCGGAAGGCAGTTTCAGACGTCCCTCGATACGGCCGTATTGGAATTCCTGCAAGGCACGCGAATTCAACCGGGCCGAGGTATAAGGCCGACCTCCATACTGTTCCTGGCGCGCTTCAATAATTAGAATACCGTTTTCAATCCTTGCGTTTTCTTGGCGGTTGGTGTAGTACTCCATTTCCGCATTGCCCCAGCCATTTCCACCTTTTTCAAAGACCCAAAGTGGATTAATCGGCGCGCTGTTAAATTCATCCGACCAGACCAGCTTCCAGCCCTTGGAGTTCCAGACATATGCCGGTGTAGCTCCGGGCGTGGCTGTTGGTCGGAAGCCCGAGGGCGAACAGCAGTCAGTAACAAGACACATAGGGTGAAAATGATTAACGTTCTCTGCATAATAGACTCCTATGAAAAGAAGTACTGGAAGCATTCGCTGAAATGGGGAAAATGTTGCTTGATTCTATCATGAGGTAGCCAGGACTGATTTTCTCGGAAAGCAGGCCGATAGGGTGTTGTTAAAGTCGAGACCATTGCTGCTGCCAGGTGTAACTTCGCCCACTCCACCCTTGACAAACAAGAATATTTGTTCTATAATTTACATCATGCACGGGAAGGCATATCGTCTTTCCGTGCTTCAAATTATTCAGGCTGCGTGCCGATGTCCTCCTCCGCCCCGTTCCGACCTCACTTCTCAAATCACCACTCCCAAATTAATTGTTCCTCAATTGTTCCGCGGAACAATTCGCCCATTCTGGATATTTCTCCCCTCTCCGCGAAGCACCCTCTGGGGCAGATTGCCTGCACCCGCTTCTTTGGGCGACCATTTCAATCTGGAGAGGAGCCGGGGGTGAGGTAGTCGTTCCTCCGTCGTTCCGCGGAACGACTACCCGAATTCCGAATACCGAATTACCCCATTTCTATCCACCATAAGGAATCAACAATCTACAATCGCAACAATCGGGTTGTCCCTACCCCGGGATGCTGGAAAGGGTATGCCGCCGCTGGAGGAAGTTCATGGTATTATCCTGAGTCGAACACCAAGATCAATGACCTGATTAACTAACTTCAGCTAGGAAACCAAGATGTCCACTTCCTCGGCCACTGCGCTCGCCCACCCAAACATCGCCTTCATAAAATACTGGGGCAACCGTGACGAAACCCTGCGTCTGCCAGCCAATGGTTCCATCTCGATGAACTTGGAAGGCCTGGAAACTCGCACATGCGTCACATTTTCCGGATCAAGCCAGGCTGATTCGCTCACCATCAACGGTTCAAAAATTATCGGCACAGGATTGCATCGCGTTTCCGTTTTTCTCGACCTTGTTCGGTCCATGGCTGGGATGAATTTTTATGCCGAAGTAGTGAGCGAAAGTAATTTCCCGGCAGGCGCCGGGATTGCCAGTTCAGCCGCGGCATTTGCAGCGCTTGCACTGGCTGCCACAAAAGCTGCCGGCCTCGATCTTGGCAAAGTGGATCTTTCCCGCCTGGCAAGGCGAGGCTCCGGCTCAGCCTGCCGTTCCATCCCGGGAGGATTTGTCGAGTGGCAGGTTGGCACTGGCGATTTCGATTCCTTTGCTGTTTCCATCGTCCCACCAGGTTACTGGAAGCTGTCCGATTGCATCGCCGTGCTTTCCAGGCAACACAAGCCCACCGGGTCCACCGAAGGTCATGCCCTGGCCGGCAGCAGTCCTCTGCAGGCAAGCCGTGTGGCGGATACACCCAGGAGGCTGGAGATCTGCCGGAATGCCATTCTTAAACGCGATTTTGCCGCTCTGGCTGACATCGTTGAACTGGACTCGGATATGATGCATTCCGTGATGATGACTTCCCGCCCGCCGTTATTCTACTGGCAGGCTGCCACCCTGACCGTCATTCAGGCCGTGCGGGAAGAACGTGGGAAAGGATTGCCGGTCTTGTATACCGTCGATGCCGGGCCAAACGTCCACGTGATCACGGAAGCGACGCTGGCGGATCGCGTGGCTGGGTTCTTGCATAGCCTGCCAGGCGTTCAGGAAGTGCTTACAGCGCGTGTTGGGGGTCCGGCAAGGTTGGCTTGACCACGTGTTCATGACCATTCTTACGTATTATTAATGCTGCTCTGCCAAACATCATGCTCAAAAAGGATATAATCAGCCTGCCTGCCTCACAGGAGGCGAAAATTTGGCGTATATGAGGTCTGAATGAACACAAGTCTACTCGGCGGGATCATCTTCGTGGTGGTCTTTGCTGGAATCATTTTGTTGCATGAGCTGGGACATTTCGTTGTTGCCCGGCTGATGGGTATCGATGTTGAAGAATTTGGAATCGGTTTTCCCCCGCGCCTGCTGCGATTATGGCGCAGCAAGGGCCGGCTTGTTATTTCCGGGCGAATGGTGGAAATCCCGAAGAACTTTGATCTTCAGTTGGGCGAGCAGACTGCGCTTCATCAGGCTGTTACGGCAACTGCCGATGAGGTGAATGGAAAGCTGGTACTCAGAACGCTGGATGTCCCACCGACCGAGGATGGACAAGCCCTGCCCGACCCGGCTGCCAGGCCATTAGCCCAGTCAGAAAAAGGCGTACCTCTGCCGGCGCAAATCTCAAAAAAGGTCACTTCTCGAGGAGCAGTATCCCTTATCGGCACCCTGACCGAGGTAAGGCCTGGCACCGAATTCACATTGAACTGGATCCCTTTGGGAGGCTTCAACAAGATCAAAGGGGAAAACGACCCGACCAAAGCAGGAGGCATGGCGGCTGCCAACCCTTGGAAACGCATCCTGGTATTGGTGGCAGGAGTCACTATGAACCTGCTGACGGCAGTACTGGTATATACGATCTTATTCAGCCAGGTGGGCATTCCTGATAAAAATGGTGCGGTCGTTTCCATGGTTGAGTCGGGATCTCCGGCAGAAATGGCCGGATTGAAGGTTAACGATGTTGTATTGACTGCTGGAGGAATATCTGTTGGGAATGCCAGTCAACTGATTTCAATCACGCACAATTATCTCGGAAAGCCCTTGCCGCTAACCATCCTGCGTAATGGGCAAACGCTGAAGGTCACCGTTACTCCGCGCAGCGTCGTTGCTGCCAACCAGGGACCGATGGGGATTGCCGTTGGCCAGCTGCTTCACCAACCCAAGAACTGGTTCCAAACCATCCCGGTCAGTTTCCAGGCTACTGGCAGCGATATACAAAACCTGCTTGCCCTGCCCGGCCAGATCATTGCCGGTACCATTTCTCCAAAAGAAGCGCAAATTGGCGGTCCGCGCACCATCTGGAATTTATTCCAGCAATCCGTGGCAAGGGATGTATCCAGCCGTGAGCCAACCCCCAGTGGTCAATCCCAAGTCCCCACCAATTACACTTTGCTGATCATCATTTCCTTGACCCTCACCGTGGGCGTGGTGAACCTTTTGCCGATCCCAGCCTTGGACGGATGGCACGTTTTCACAACTCTGATTGAGATTGTCATACGCCGCCCGATACCTGCGAAATATCAAACCGCGATCAACAGTATCGGTTTCTTGGTACTGCTTATCCTGCTTGGCTTTTTCTATATCAAGGATTTGATCAACCCTATCAATATTACTCTGCCTTAAAAGGAGCCGTTATTTCTATGCCCCTGAATGTACCTTTTCAGATCGTTGTGGACGCCCTGATCGACAACAGCACTCCCTTTTCAGCGCGTTACTTGCATAAATTCTCCGATATATTACCCCAGGATTTGCTCCTCCTGATGAAAGACTGGCCGAAAATCTCACCAAAAAGGAAACACACCCTGCTGGAAGACCTGGAAGAACTGGCCGAAACGGATACCCTGACCAACTTCGACGACCTGGCGCGTCCTTTACTGAAGGACAGCGATCCACAGGTGCGCACGCGTGCAATTCGCCTGCTTTGGGAAAATGAAGATGCAAAGCTCGTACCGATTTTCCTGAAAATGCTGAACGAGGACGAGGATAACCAGGTGCGCGCGGCCGCCGCCAATGCACTGGGTTTATTTGTGTACCTGGGTGAACTGGAGAAGATTCCTGCTGAATTGCATCATAAAATAGAAGATGATCTGCTCCGGGCAGCCACCTCCGCCGAGGAGATCCTGGTACGAAGGCGCGCGTTGGAGTCGCTGGGTTATTCAGGACGTGAAGAAATCATCCCGCTGATCGAGGCGGCCTGCCACGAGAAAAATCCTGACTGGGTGGTAAGTGCCTTGTTCGCCATGGGCCGTTCCAGTGACGAGCGTTGGAAAAAGCAGGTTCTAACGAAATTGCACGACCCTGATGATGACATCCGCTCCGAGGCAATTCACGCTGCCGGCGAATTGGAACTGCCTTCCGCCAGATCAGTCTTGCTTGACTTGCTGGCAGATGAGGAAGATCTGGAACTGCGTCGTGAGCTCATCTGGGCGCTTTCAAAGATTGGCGGGGAAGGTGTGCGTAATCGGCTGGAAGAACTGCTTGAACTTGAAGAAGATGATGATGAAGCCGATTTCATCGAAGAGGCCATGGATAACCTGACTTTTTCAGAAGACATGGCCAAGTTCGACTTGTTTGATCTTGACCCAAACATAGATCTGCATGAAGAAGAACTGGATGAGGAAGACAATCTGGATGAGGAATAGAACAAAAAACGATCATTGCATCCTGCCATTGATAAAATGTCCTTGATCAGCATCTTCGCCAATAATATTCTGCCAATACTGCTGCTTAGCGGCGCAGGTTTCGCTTTGGGGAAAACTCTTAAAATCGATGCTCGCCCCCTTGGGCGAGTTATCTTTTATATCCTCAGCCCGGTACTTGTTTTCAACCTGCTTACCAACAACAAGCTGCCTCTCGATCAAATTGAACTCATGGTGGGATTCACTGCCATAACCAGCTTGACCATCGCAGGGGTGGCTTTTATAATCGGAAAATTGTTCCGCTTGGATCGCAGCGCGTTGATTATTGTGGTATTGACCTGCATGTGTGTGAATGCTGGAAATTTCGGTCTGCCACTGGTCTCCTTCGCATTCGGACAGGCAGCATTGGCTTATGCCAGCATTTTTTTCGCCACCAACACTTTACTCCTAAACACGCTGGGCGTGACCATTTCGTCAATGGATCATCTGGATCTCAAAGGAGCCTTGCTGGGCCTCTTGAAAGTACCGGCAATTTATGCGATCCTGTTGGCAATTATTTTCATATCCACTGGCTGGACCCTGCCTGAACCGATCAGCCGAACACTCTCCCTGGCGGCCGGTGGAGCCATCCCCGCCATGCTTATCCTTCTTGGATTGGACCTACAAAAAGTCGAATGGAGCCGCAACTTGCGTGCGTTGAGCATCCCGGTTTTCACCCGTCTCGTTATTGGTCCACTCGTCGGCCTGGGAATGGCAGCACTGTTCGGTCTGAATAACCCGGCCAGACAAGCTGGAATAACGGAAACGAGCATGCCTCCGGCTGTAATGACCACCATCCTGGCAGCCGAGTTCCGCCTGGACTCCAAGCTGGTAACTGCCATCGTCTTTGTCAGCACAATCCTAAGTCCAATTACCCTGACTATCGTCTTATATTTTTTAGGAAGGTGAACGATGCTGCTTAAACCTGCAAAGGAACATTATGGCAAAAACAGACCCTGATGATTTGATCCGCGTCCATATATGGGTAACCGGGCGTGTACAGGGAGTCGGTTTTCGTGCCTTCGTCATGCAGGCTGGAAATTTGTTTGGACTCACCGGATGGGTTCACAATCTGGGCTATGACCAGGTTGAGACGATAGCGGAAGGTCCCCGTCCGGTATTGGAGCAGTTCACGGAGGTGGTCAAAACCGGACCGCGCGCTTCGCGTGTTGACGCAGCCCGCGTGGAGTGGGAAATCCCAACAAGGGAATTCCACCGGTTCAATGTAAAATGAAGGTGGATATGTTACCGGATGATCTGAATTACAAGCTTCCAGCCTCTTTCATCTTCAGTCAGTCCTCCTTGCAGGACTATTTTGATTGTCCGCGCCGGTTCCAACTGCGTTACATCGAACGCCTGGCCTGGCCGGCAATTGAAACGGAACCGGTATTGGAAAATGAACGCCGCCAGCAAGAAGGACAGCTCTTTCACCGCATGATCCAGCAACACCTTGTCGGTCTTCCCGATGAGAAACTGACCCCATTGGCGAGTACACCGGATTTGTCGCGTTGGTGGAAGAATTACCTGAGCCACAATTTTAATATATCCGGCTGGGCACAATATACGGAATTAACCTTAACTACTCCCGTTGGCACTCAACGCCTTCTGGCAAAATATGACTTGTTGGCCATCATTCCCGGTCAAAAAGCGATCATCTTCGATTGGAAAACCACCCACAAACGCCCGAGGGACGAATGGATGGCTGTCAGGATGCAGACGCGAGTCTATCGGGCATTGCTGGTACAGGCGGGGATGTCTTTGAACGGCGGTACGCCCATCCAGCCAGAGCAGGTCGAAATGATCTACTGGTACGCCGACTTCCCCTCCGACCTCGCCCATTTCCCATACAATCACACCCAATATAAACGCGACTGGGATGCACTGACCGGCATGATCAACGATATCCGTCACCACCAATATTTCCCGTTGACCGAGGATGAAAAGAAGTGCGACTACTGCTCCTTTCGCTCCTACTGTAACCGCGGAGCGAAAGCCGGGATTTTAACTGAGTCCGAAGAAGAATTGGAATCCGCTTCCCCCGATTTCAACCTGAATTTCGAGCAGATCGCTGAAATAGAATTCTAGAATCCCATGAAATGGAAAGAGCCCTCCCCTCTTCCTTCCACCGTCCATTTGCCCGGACTTCATCCCCTTGTAGCAGGGAAACTCTCTCGGTATGGAATTACCACGCCCGAGGCTGCCCGTGCCTTCCTTGATCCACAGGCTTACATACCCACCCCTCCGGCAGCCATGCCAGGAATATCCTCCGTGGCGGACCGCCTGGAAATGGCTATCCGCAAACACGAATCTGTTTGTGTCTGGGGAGATTTCGATGCAGACGGTCAGACCTCCACAACCATCCTCTTCCAGACCCTCCAGGATTTGAGTGCAGATGTTATCTTCCACATCCCGGTGCGCGCCAGCGAGGGTCATGGGGTCAATATTCAACACCTGCAGGAGATCCTTAGCCTGGGTGTAAAGCTCTTCCTGACCTGCGACACCGGCATAAGTGCCCATGCTGCAGTGGAGTATGCCTGGGCGCACGGCGTGGAAATACTCATCACCGACCACCACGACCTGCCTGAATCCCTTCCTACAGCTGCTGCAATCGCGAATCCAAAATTCCTGCCAGAAGGTCACCCACTCTCCACCTTATCGGGTTCCGGTGTCGCCTATAAACTGGCTGAAGAACTCTACGCTCGATTTGGCCGCCTCGCCGAATCCATCCGTCACCTTGACTTGGCGGCCATCGGTCTGGTAGCCGACCTGGCGCGGCTTAGCGGCGATGCCCGTTACCTCGTTCAATCCGGCTTGGCCGCGCTTAGAAAGACACAGCGGCTTGGTTTGCAGATCATGATGGAAATGGCTGAACTCAACCCGGCCAACCTGACCGAGGAACATATTGGTTTTGTACTGGGGCCGCGCCTGAACGCATTGGGCCGGCTGGGGGATGCCAACCCCGCTGTAGACTTACTGACCACCACAGATGTGGTAAGAGCACGCGTTTTAGCTACGCAGCTTGAAGGTCTGAATGCGCAGCGCCAGTTACTTTGCAGCCAGGTGACCCGGGCGGCGGAAGCCCAACTGCGGGCCAATCCCGCCCTGCTTGCCCAGCCTGTCCTGGTACTCGGACATCCAGCCTGGCCAGGCGGCGTGGTAGGCATTGTCGCCAGCCGCCTGGTGGAACGCTATCAGAAGCCAACCATCTTGTTTTCCACTCCTGCCGGCCAAGCGGCGCATGGCTCGGCTCGTTCCATTGAAGGGCTGAATATAACCGCGGCGATTGCAGCGCAAAAAGATTTGTTGCTTAATTTCGGCGGGCATCCGATGGCCGCCGGGCTTTCCCTGGAACCGGAAAAACTGCCAGAATTCTCGCGTCGCCTGGCGAAGACGGTGACGGAAATGATGGTAGGCGTCGAAAAAGAGCATGATCTTGAGATCGATGCCTGGCTCAACCTGACCGAAATATCCCCTGACCTGGCCAGGACACTCGAAAGCCTGGCGCCTTATGGTCCTGGCAACCAAAAACTGACCCTGGCCTCACACGGACTGAAACTGCAATCTGCCGCAACCATCGGGCGCAACCAGGAACACCTGAAATTGAGAGTGGCAGATGAATCCGGTAATTCCCAAACCGTGCTATGGTGGAATGGAGCAGAAGAACAAGATACCTTGCCGGAAGGCCGCTTTGACCTGGCCTACAGCCTGCGCGCCTCCGACTGGCGTGGCTCCCCGCAGGTCCAGATGGAATTCGTGGATTTCCACAGCCTGGAAGTACAAAGCATCGAAGAAGAACGCAGGCAGTTGGAAGTCATCGATTTTCGAAATATTCAAAACCCCTCTCAAATGCTGGCAGGACTTGATGGCGAACCATCCTGCATGGTTTGGGCCGAAGGGCAGGAGAAAAAAGAAATCAGTGGAAGAGGCCGCCACGAGCTGGAATCCGCCGACACCCTTGTGATTTGGACCACCCCCCCTTCTCCGGATGAAATGCGGCTTGCATTGGAAAAAGTTCAACCCCGCAGGGTATATCTCTTTTCTGTAACTGAGCCTGTCCAAACGCCTGAGGAATTTATTAACCAATTGGCTGGTGTATTGAAATATGCCATTAATCACCGCAGTGGCAAGGTTTCCTGGTCAGATCTGGAAACAGCCACTGCCCAGCGGGCCATCACCGTGCGTAAGGGCATGCAGTGGCTGGTTTCCCGGGGCAAAATCATGGCTGACATGGAAAATGAGGATGATTTGCTTGTCTCCAGAGGAGATTCCCGGATGGATCCTGCAAGCGCAGCCCGCCTGTGGGCCGACATTCAATCCCTGCTGGCAGAAACCGGCGCATACCGGTCCCATTTCAAAGGCTCCGATAAGGACGCACTTTTCGATCAGGCTGTTGCTTTTCCTGATCTCGGGCGAAGCCTTATTGAGTAAGCTCAAATGTGGTAAGCATCTGCTCGGCATCTTGCCCAAGCGGGGTGAGCTGGTATAGAAATTTCCCCTTGGCAGCATAATAGAATATACCGGGAGCCATATAAAGGGACGAATTCACCTGGTAACCGGAGAAATGCTCGCCCTGGTATGCCACGATAGTCCAACCATCTTCGGGCAGATATAACCCATTTGCTTTCAGCCAGGCCTCAACTGAGGTTTCTGTTCCCATATCATAGATACGTATGACCAAATATGAAGAGGAAATTACGCCCAGGTTCGTGGAAGGGTCATAATATTTTATTCCTGCCAGCGGTTCCGGTTTCATGGCGGCCAAATCTGCACTTTCCAGGGCCTTGAAAGTAAATTGAGCAGGATAGGCGATCTGGTAATGGTATACACTGTCTTGATTAACGCTCCAGCCTGTCGTGTCTTTCTTTCCCACCGACCAGGGTGAATGGGAGAGTGATACCTGAGGTGTAATGGTAGCCTGGGGAACATTGGGAGTCTGCGGATTGTCATTCACATGAGTCACTGTGTCAGGATTACCCGTCATGTGTGGAGCTTGAACAGAGCCCGTCTCGCCTGTGCTGCCATTGGCCTGGCCAGTTTCCAGATCAAATGATCCGCAACCCGCCAGGAGCATTGAAATCGCCAGGAACAAACCAAAAAATAAACGGATCTTTGACATTATTCTTCCTTTCTGCCTCGAAAATAATTATGAGCTCCTACCGGATCCTAGACGCCTACATGCGGGGAATAGTTCCTGGCAGGGTTGCCGGTGCGATCTACAAGGAACGATAGTAAGAAGCAGAAAAGGAAGAGGGCTTGACGGGATTCGTCAAGCCCTCAAAAACTAAGTTTTTCTAAAGATTAGCAACCTATTCAGAGTAACACAAAACAAGAATGGATCTGTTAGTGAATTTGGGACCATAGAAAGTCGGGGTGCCGGGTTTTCCGCTGGAGACGACCGCATTGACATAATTTCCAGATATCGAATACGGATATTGATCTTGATATGGAATGAACAAATTTATCCAGGGCCCCCCGCTGCTGCCATAGGTCATATCACAGCCCATGCCAAGTACATCCGCACCCTTTTGAAAACTCTCCGCAGCACAGAGATAGGAGTAATTACCGCCAGTGATGTCATTGGGATAGCCAACGGCGTGATGCAATTGCTCGGCACTTCCAACCCCACGAATATCCAAGCCAGCCGGTCGAATAGCCCGGATCTCCATACAAGGTAAGTACCGCAACATCGTAACGGATGCCAGAAGAAGACTTCCTCGCCTTCATCCAATTAGCCAGGACTGTGGAGGTATGACCAGTTATACGTTCCGTAGGGGGCGTTGCCGCCTGCCTCCGCCGGAACAAAGACAAAGCCATAATACCAATAGTCGTAATCGGTATCATAGACACAATGGGCTGCCGTAACGATGTTATCATGATCGATCAGGCTGGCAGTGCAATAGTAATAGTTAACTCCATCGGTAAAGTATAGTTTCCCCACAGTGCTATAGGGATAATTGGTCCAGAACGGCGACCAGTAGTTGCCCAGGTAGCCTGTGTAGATATTCTTTTTACCAAATGGACTCAGCAGGCTGGGTGCCTGTAGCGCTGGCAGACCCATGGATTGCTGTATATTCGTTCCCTGCCAGGCATCAGGATTTTCAGCCTGTGCCTTCGCCAATGCCGCCGGGTCCGGCATTCCGCCCGGCTTGGAACCGGAGCTTCCAGCATAATTTTCTGATTGCAAGGATTGCAGATCAGATGATTTGACATTGATCAAGGGGAATGGCTTGGCTGCCTGGCGCATTTCCTGCGTCAGCGCGGCTGCAGCTTTCAGGTCACTTTCAGATGCCTTGATTGTGACAGCATCCCCATTGGCCGAACGATATTCCTGTGGCTGCGGCGGGATGACAGGCGCAGCCTGGGCTTGCGGCGCGCCCCCCAGCGATAGAACAAACGCACAACATAGAATGAGGCTAAAAACGATTTTTACTCGCTTGATCATGGTGCTCCTCCTCGGGAAATATGAAGATCAGATTCAAAACACAAGAGTATCAAATCTTCGTGATGAATACGACTCGTGCAATTATTCAAGCACGTAGCTCTACCGGACAAATGAAACCCCGTCCAACTGTGATGTTGGTTGCCTCCATCTTTGGTTCAACCTGGGCTCAAAAAATGTTGAGGGCTGCGGTTTTCCGGAAGAACCATAATAAAATAACCTGATTTTTGCCAGTAACCTCCTCTCCTGGTCAAACGGCGACTGTTTTTTCCCTGCCAACTGCCATCTTATAAGGATATCTTACTTTAATTTTCCGACAATTACAATATGCAATTTCCTGATTTTCTTCTTCTCGATAACAAAACACCTATTAAGATGTACAATTATTCTCCCATGACCACCAGTGAATCCGGATTTGAGGAGTTGCCCCACACAGCCGACTGGCAAATACGTGTCTGGGCCAGGAGCCTGCCGGCATTGTTTACTGAAGCCGCACGAGGAATGAACGCACTTTCGGGGGCAAAGCCGGATACAGGGCCGCGCGTAAAGAGGAAATTTAAGGCCGAGGACCAGGATATTGAAAGCCTGTTGGTCGCTTTCCTGTCCGAACTTGTCTGGGCTGCAGAGCAGGAGAAACTGGTATTCGATGCCTTCCAGGTGGATCTGAAAGGCACGAAATTGAAAGTAAAAATGTCGGGTTCGCACATCCTTTCATTGAACAAACCCATTAAAGCTGTCACATTCCACAACATTCAAATCCGCAAAATGGGCACTGAATTTCAAGTGGAAATCGTTTTTGATGTGTAGGGGAAAAGATTCCACCAAACAGGAGTCTGATATGATCGGTTTACAGGACTTGAAAAATATTTCAGATTACGAATGGGAAATCCCGCGCAGCTTTCGCCCCGACATGCGCGTTCCGGTGCGAATATTTGCCACGCGCGGGTTGCTCGAACATATCGCAGGGGATAAATCTCTTGAGCAGTCTGTCAATGCCGCCACTCTGCCCGGCCTGACGGGGCATGTGGTGGTCATGCCGGATATGCACCAGGGTTATGGCTTCCCCATTGGCGGCGTGGCTGCAACTGAGTTTCCAAGTGGCGTCATATCGCCGGGTGGCATTGGTTACGACATCAACTGCGGCGTGCGGCTGCTGGCGGCCCCCATCCAGGCCGAGGCTGCCGCGCCCTACATAAATGACCTGGCCACCCTGCTGAATCAGTATTGTCCCAGCGGTGTTGGCAGGGAAGGCCTGATCGATCTCAGCCTGCCGGAACTGGAACGTCTGATGCGTGAAGGCTCCCGCTGGGCTTACAAGAATGGTTATGCCACCGAATTGGATCTTGCGCGCACGGAAGAAGGAGGCTGCCTGGAAGGAGCCAACCCTGCCAAGGTCAGCGCACGTGCCAGGGCGCGCGGCCGTACACAGATCGGCTCGCTCGGTGCCGGGAATCACTTCATTGAGGTGGATCGGGTTGAAGAGGTGCTGGATCCGAAAACTGCTGCGGCATTTGGTTTGCAGGTGGGCTGTCTGGTAGTACAGATCCATTGCGGCTCTCGCGGTCTCGGCCACCAGGTATGTACCGATTACGTCCAGGAGTTTCAGGCTGCAGTACGCCGTTACAACATCGACCTGCCTGACCGGGAACTGGTCTGTGCGCCGATGGACAGCCCTGAAGGCCAGGCCTACCTGGGAGCAATGCGCGCTGCCGCCAATTTCGCTTTCGTCAACCGGCAACTACTGGCCCACGCCTGCCGGCGTGCCTTTGAGGAGACATTTTCTGGAAAACTGAAAGGCTGGCAGCTCATACAGGTATACGATATCTGCCATAACATTGGCAAGCTTGAAACTCACATGGTGGATGGTACACCGCTCAAGGTATGTGTGCATCGCAAGGGAGCGACACGCGCCTTTGGACCAGGTGCATCCGGTCTGCCGCCTGAATACCAGTCGACCGGGCAGCCTGTTCTCGTGCCTGGCAGCATGGCAACCGCCTCCTGGGTATTGGCTGGCACTGAAATGAGTATGTTGCGTTCGTGGGGATCCAGTTGTCACGGCGCCGGGCGGATGATGAGCCGCGCCAAAGCCAAACACGAGATTCAGGGCCAGGACTTACGAAAATCGATGGAGCAAGAGGGCATCCACGTTCGGGCCGGATCCTTGTCCGGTTTGGCTGAGGAAGCTCCCTCCGCTTATAAGGATGTGGACGCAGTGGTGGAAACGGTCATCGCGGCTGGAATCGCCCGCAAGGTGGCGCGTCTCAAGCCGCTGGCAGTTGTAAAAGGATAAGGTTCTTATTTCTGCAGGATCTGGGAGAGGAATAACTTGGTCCGGTCTTCCTTCGGCTGGGTAAATATCTCCTCAGGAGTACCGGTTTCGACAATCTGACCCTCGTCAAAGAAATACATCCGGTCCGCAACTGCCTTGGCAAAGCCCATTTCGTGGGTCACCACGATCATCGTCATTCCAGTCTTTGCCAGTTCTATCATTACATCCAATACCTCTTTGATCATCTCCGGATCAAGAGCGGAAGTCGGCTCATCAAAGAGCATGATCTTGGGCTCCATAGCCAGTGCACGCGCAATCGCCACCCGCTGTTGCTGTCCTCCAGAAAGTTGACCCGGGAATTTCTTCGCCTGCTCCGGGATACCCACACGCCTGAGCAATTCCATGGCTTTGGCTTCGGCCTTTTCCTTCGACCATTTTCGAACCTGGATGGGCGCCAGGGTAATGTTCTGTGTTACGGTCAGGTGTGGGAAGAGATTGAACTGTTGAAAGACCATGCCAGTCTCCATGCGGATCTTTTCAATGTCGTGCATATCATTGGTCAATTCGATCCCATCCACAATGATCTGTCCGGCCTGGTGGTCTTCCAAACGGTTGATGCAACGGATGAACGTGGATTTCCCGGATCCGGAAGGGCCAAAGATGACGATCACTTCCCCTTTCCCTACCTCAAGGGTGATCCCTTTAAGTGCTTGAAAATGGCCGTACCATTTTTTCACATCGTGGGCAATTATGATCGGATCACCTGTGGTCGATTTACTCATCGCTGCTCCTGGAGGTATTTTGGTTAATTATACTGCATCTGGCTCTTCGAGATCGCGCCCGCTGACCCGCGCAAATCGGGCGTGGGCTAAATCAGCCAGCGCCTTGACCGGTAACCGGATGTTCAACCCGCGTTGCCCGCCGCTTACATGGATATCAGGCCTGGTTTGAGCCTCCGAATCGATGACCACTTGAAAACCCCTGTTCACGAGTGCCAGCGGGGAAATGCCGCCCGCCTGCAGGCCGGTCAACTCTTCGGCTTCATGCTCAGTCGGCAGGCTGACCTTTTTTTCCTCCAGCGCGCTTGCCAGAAGTTTTAGATTCACGCGGTTTGGGCCAGGAATGACCGCCAGGATGGGCTTTCCTTTTGGCCTGGTGATGACAATGGTCTTATAAACCATTTCCGGGTCCACGCCTAACAGGCTGGCCGTTTCGCCGGCTCCGAGTTTCACTACAGGCAACTCAAACGCTTTATAGGGAATTTTTCTCGAATCCAACAAGCGGGTAATGTTATTCGCAATTGCCATAATTTTTTCCATGGCGATTATAATAGATTTCATGAAGACCGCATCCCCTCTTAACTTGGAAGAGCTCCTGGCACGTCTTCCGGATAATTATACGCATGCCGACCGTGAGTTGATTCAGCGCGCCTACCGTGTGGCTGAGAAGGCGCATACCGGCCAGAAACGTGTCTCTGGCGAGCCTTACTTGAACCATCTGCTGGCCGTCGCGTCAATCCTGGCCGAATTTTCCATGCCTGCCGAAGTGGTGGCTGCCGGATTGCTGCATGACACAATCGAAGACACTTCTGTCACAGCTGAGGAACTACACCGGGATTTCAGTGACGAGGTGGTCAGTCTGGTGCAGGGAGTGACAAAACTGACCCAACTGCCGCGTGTTTCACGCGGCGAACACCGCGAGGAAGTGTTTCCCAGGGCAAACGAAGACGAAGCTGAGAGATTACTGCGTGAGGCGGCCCTGGCAGCCAAAAATGAAGCAGAGTTGCGCGACCGCAAGCATGAGCTTTCCATTGAAACCTTGCGTAAAACCTTTCTGGCAATGGACAGTGACGTACGCGTTGTCTTCATAAAGCTGGCAGACCGTTTGCACAATATGCGCACGCTGAACGCCTTTCCGGATAAAAAGCGCCGCCGGATAGCCCAGGAAACTCTCGATATTTTTGCTCCCCTCGCCAACCGCCTTGGCATCTGGCAGATCAAGTGGGAGCTGGAAGACTTGGGCTTCCGTTATACCAACCCCGAGAAATACAAGGAAATTGCCGAACAGCTGGCCGTACGGCGCGAGGCGCGTGAAGCTGAGATTCAGAAAATTATTGAACCCATCAAGAAATTACTTCATGATGCCGGCATCAAGGCGGAATTATCCGGTCGACCAAAGCATATCTACTCCATCTACAAGAAAATGGTTGAGAAGGGCAAACCCTTCGATCTGGTACGGGACGTGCGCGGCGTTCGACTCATCGTCCCTGATGTGGCAGCCTGTTATGCCGCTCTGGGAGTCATCCACACACACTGGCGGCCAATCCCCAATGAGTTTGACGACTATATTGCTTCTCCCAAGGATAATTTTTACCAATCCCTTCACACTGCGATTATTTTTGATGATGGCCATCCCGTGGAAGTGCAGATACGGACCTCCGAAATGGATGAAAATGCCGAATTCGGAATCGCCTCGCATTGGCGCTACAAGGAAGGCGGCGGACGCGATAAATATGACGAACGGATAAATTGGCTGCGGCGTGTGATGGAGTGGCGGCAGGATGTGGATGACGCCCAGGAATTTGTAGAGGGGATGAAAACCGACGTCTTCAAAGACCGTGTCTATATCTTCACCCCGCAAGGCGATATCATTGACCTACCAGCCGGTTCCACGCCGATTGATTTTGCCTATCATGTTCACACCAACGTAGGGAATCGCTGCCGGGGCGCCAAGGTCAACAACAAGCTGGTTCCCCTGGATTACACACTGCATACCGGAGAGCAAGTGGAAATCCTGACAGCCAAGCAGGGTGGCCCCAGCCGTGACTGGCTCAACCCGAGCCTGGGATTGGTGCGGACACAGCGCGCCCGCTCAAAAATACGCGCCTGGTTCAAGAAACAGGATCAAAACCAGAATACCACCCAGGGCAAGGAGATCCTGGTTCATGAGATCCAGCGTCTCGGACTGCCGGAACTGGATGATGCCGTTTTGAAAACCCTGGCTGCCCAATTCGACCGCGCGCCTGAAGAGTTGTTCGTCGCTCTCGGCAGTGGTGACATAAATATCGCCCGGGTGGTCAATAAACTTATGGAAACCAAGCAGAGCGACGACGTTCTGGTGGCTGTTCCTCCCAGCAGTGATGCGGTTCCCACCGAAGCGGTCACTGTGCTTGGGTTAAAAGGATTATTGACCAGCATGGGCAAGTGCTGCAACCCGACCCCGGGTGATGAGATTATTGGCTATATCACACGCGGACATGGGGCCACCATTCACCGGCAGGATTGTCCCAATATTCTTCGCATCCAGGACCGGGAACGGCTGGTAAAGGTGTCGTGGGGCGAAAACGTGCGTACATATCCGGTGCCCATTCGCATCCACGCTTATGACCGGCAGGGGCTGATGGGTGACATCACCACCCTGCTCAATAGTGAAAATGTAAACATAGTTGATGTGCAGGTGCGGATGGCCAAGAACCTGGCAGACCTTCGCATTGTGATTGAAGTCAAGGATCTTGCCCAATTGAGCCGCATCCTGGCTCGCATCGAGAACCTGCCCAATGTTCTTGAAGCCCAGCGCATCCGCGGTGGATAATCCTGATCCATCGGATCGGAAAATCGTTTTTTAACGTCTGAAAGCGTTTGTTATAATCCCGCAAATGAATTGGATCTTTTACTTTTTACGCACGCTCAAGATCTGCCTGGTGGTGTTTTTTTTCACCTTGCTTCTGGCAGGCAGCACTTTGCTCATCCCCGCGACCTCCACCGATGCGGCTCGCCGCTATACCCGCCCCTTGGAATTCGATTTTGTTAATTGGACTTTGGAATCCCTGGGCGTGAAGTTGGGCCAGGCCGTCCTGGATACCCCTTTCTACTTTGATGAAACTGCCCGTCACAGTCTCGTGGTTGATTATTTCCATTTGATCGACCAAATACTTCAGGATGAGAACAAGCTCAACCTGATTTTTACAGATCCATCAGAAAAGGATCCTGCTTTGGCCTCGGCCTCTCTTCGGGCTGAACTTGTCCAATTGTCAATCCGCCAGCGCCAGATTGCCCCGATGGCAGAAGCCACTTTACAGGAACAGGTTTCAGCCACGCTGGCTGAGATGGGCCTGACCACAGGTGGTCAACCTATCCCACCTGTTCTGTTCCACATCACACCCCTGCCTTACAACCTGATCATCTCGCCGCGTGAGAAAATCCGGGAGGATGCCTCCATTTCCCTGCTGCCCGACCTGACCGTTGACCAGCAGGTTATCCTCGAAACCCAGGTGGACAAGGGGTTGGACGTTTCTTCGCTGGTTGTTCCCGTAGGGGGCATTGGTACATATCCAACCATGATCGAACGTACCACAGCCCTGGACTGGCTGGCCGATACGATAGCCCACGAATGGACTCATAACTGGCTGACACAGCGCCCGCTTGGCTTGAACTATGAGACCAGCCCGGAACTTCGTACCATGAACGAGACTACCGCATCCATCAGTGGCTCCGAAATCGCTCAGAGAATGCTCCAGCAGTACTACCCGGATATATCTCCGGAATATGCCACTTATGCACGGGAGGTAAACCTGCCGGACAGTCTCACCAAATCGATATTTAACTTTCGGGTCGAGATGCACACGACGCGCGTCCACGTGGATGAACTGCTCGCGGCAGGGAAGGTCACGGAAGCCGAAATGTATATGGAACAACGTCGCCAATTCTTCTGGGATAATGGTTACGCCATCCGTAAACTCAACCAGGCATATTTCGCTTTTTACGGAGCGTATGCTGATATTCCGGGCGGCGCAGCCGGGGAAGATCCGGTTGGCCCGGCGGTGAGGGCATTGCGCGCCCAGAGCAGCTCTTTAACTGTATTTTTAAAGAGGATTGCTCAAATGAGTTCATTCAAACAACTCCAGGACGCGCTGGCCTATTGATTCGTGATGCCATGAAAAAATTCCACTTCTTTTCAATCCTAAAACAGATAGAATCATCAGGGTCTCCGATTAGGAAAACTAAGGAGCCTTCATACAGATGAACTACTTCACTGACCGCCGTAGGGACGTCCTGTTGCTGATCTTCAGTATATCTGGCATGATAGGTCTGGCAGGCGGGGGGATTTATCTGGCGATTGTTGAATTCACTTCAATAAGGATTTCATCCCTGCCTATTCCAACAACCCGCCTCTTTGATGCAATCGGTATGTTCTTTTGTGCAGTCCTGCTCCTGCCTCTTATTATTTACTGCATCCGGAGGCTGAAGGCCCATGAAATTCGGCCTGCCAGGATACCTCCAATTAAGCTCTGGCAGGTGGGGAGTTCACTGGGTGCCTGGGTTCTAACGCTCCTCCTTGGTTCGATCCTGAATAACCAGCCTGGAAATGGGTGGCTTTTAGCCTTGCCTTTCTTCATGCTGGGGATTGCCCTGCCTGTCGCCTTGCTGGCCTGGATCGCCATTGGCGGTCTGCCGGCTGGTTCCTGGCGCCGGTTATGGGCCAGCTTCTCCATTGGCATGGTTGGGAGCACGCTCGGAGCCATGTTTCTGGAATTAATGGTTATTGGAATTGCCGCGCTGGCAGCCGGATTGATAGCAGCATTCAATCCAGAGTGGTTGGCTGTTTTGCAACAGGTCAGGAACCAGGTGACCAGCTCCGGCGATGTCCAATCGTTATTAACCAGCATCGCTCCCACACTCACCAATCCATTGGTTCTTGTTCTTGCCCTGCTATTCGCCGCAGTGCTGGCGCCGATCATTGAAGAGACCCTCAAACCAGCCGCAGTCTGGTTGCTTGGAAAACGTCTACGTTCTCCGGCGGAAGGTTTCGCAGTGGGCGCGTTGTGTGGAGCCGGGTTTGCCTTGTTGGAAGGGACACTGGCTGCCAGCGGGTTTTCTCAAATGCTGGGTTTCGGGCTGGCTGCACGTGCTGCCAGTTCATTGATGCATGTAACGGCCAGTGGATTAATGGGTTGGGGAATTGCCTCTGCCAGGCTGGAAAAACGATATGGCCGATTGGCCGGGGTTTACCTGCTTTCCTTGAGCATTCATGGACTTTGGAACGGTTCAGTGGTTCTGGCAGTTTTTGGTAGTCTGCGGCTTACCCTCGCAGGCTCAGGCTCTGATCTACCAGGTATGCTGCTTGTACTGGCTGGGGGCGGAATCGTTGTGTCGACACTGGTAACCGTCCTGCTGGCTCTTCCGATCATCAATTGGCGCCTGAGGTCCAAACCTGGTGACAGCAGCAAGCCATTACATAGTGATATAATCGCCCCGCTTCAACCATAACCAACAAGGAGTTCTCATGAGTTTTATACTTAAAATCGTCGACTTCATCCTGCATATCGACGTGTACTTGAGTGACATTATCACTCGTTATGGCGCCTGGACGTATGGCCTGCTATTTTTTGTCATTTTCATGGAAACTGGATTCGTTGTTACTCCCTTCCTGCCGGGTGATAGTCTCATCTTTGCCGCGGCGGCTTTCTCGGCACGCGGCGCGCTCAATCCCTGGTTGCTTTTTGTGCTGCTGGCGATTGCAGCTTTCGCTGGAGATACCGCCAATTACTGGATCGGACATGCCATCGGCGCCAAGGCCTATACAGGCGAAGTCAAATGGATAAAAAAGGAATACATGGAACGGACCCATGCTTTCTTCGAAAAGCACGGCGGCATGACGATTTTTCTGGCACGCTTCGTACCCATCATCCGTACCTTTACGCCCTTTGTCGCCGGGGTAAGCAAAATGCCTTATGGCTATTTCATCACCTGGAACCTGATCGGCGGTGTTACCTGGGTGGCCACTTTTACATTGCTTGGATTTTTCTTCGGTAATATCCCCTTCGTCCAGAAGAATTTTGAGCTGGTGATCGTCGCTATTGTTCTCATTTCGTTCGTTCCAGCTGTGACGGAAGCCTTAAAAGTCAGGCGGGAAGCAAAACAGCCAATCGCTCAAGTCGACAAGTAGACCCCCCAAAGCGCTGCCATTGGGATAGTCTCTTCTAAGTTCATCTTTCCACCGCATGACATTTATGGCAGGAGGCTGAACTCTGGTCTTCTGGATCCTGTGTACAACCCGAGCCCATCACCGGTTTAAAGGTAAAAGACTGCTTGGTGGCTTTGCCTGTCAAGGTATAAGTCCCGTCTGGCAGGAGACGCGTATTCCAGAGCGGTTCACCTTTTTCGGTCACCAAAATCGTGTCACCAGGTTGTAAATCAACCAGGGGGTTAAGCAAGGCTTGCCGAAAAGCAATATTATTTGGATCGGTCAAAACAAGGGTCTGGGGGAGTTCTGTCAATGTGCCGTGGCAGGTCTTGCACTGGACATACTGGATTTGCTTCTTGTTGCTGTAAAGGTTCCCATCCCCCATGCTTTCGGTCCGGGTGTGACAATCAATACAGTCCAGGGTATATTCGCATTTCGTAAATTGTGCAATAGGCTGATAATAGTCGTGCAAGCGATCAGTGGGAGTATCCTGGCGCTCCTCGAAGGTGATCGATCTCAGGTTATAGTTACCGCGGTTGTGACAGGTGTCACACTGGGTGTACGAGATGGCGGTGGTCAACGTGTGCAGTTTGGTGGCCGTGCTGGTATCCTGGCTGCCCAGGTCGTTGGTTTGCGTCGGCGTATGACAGGCTGCGCAACCGGTGAAATGGTCATACCTGCCACCCGTTTGCATGGGCTGAACAGACAGGTGGCAGGTAAGACAGTTCCTGCCAAATGCCTGTACTGACGGATTGGTCTCGACCAACGGGTCAAAAGCAGCTAGGCTGGTGAGTCCGCTGGTACTCTGGGTATCCAGGATGGCGGTCGTCCCCAGGCGGGCGGTCAGATCAGGCTGTGCACCGAAGGTATAGCGGATGCTGGCAATCGCTCCTGCATAGGTGGCCTGTATACTGGTGGTGGCACGCTGGATATGATCGTTGTAACCTTCTGCGGAACCGCTGTGACAGTTCATTCCGCCGCAGGAAGCCTGCACAACCGAGAAATCCGCCGGGTTCTTTCCCCCCCGCATACTGCTGTGGGCAAGGTTGGCATCCAATGCCAGGCGTTCCCCACCGTGGCAAACTACGCAACCAAAAGTTTTCACTGGATGGGACTTACTGATCTCCGGCAAGTCAGCGTGACAGGACAGGCAATATTCCACCTGACCAGTCAAGCCCGGTGTCAGCGCCACTGGTCTCACGCGGCGGCTTTCCTGAAAGGCAATTCCCAACAGGGTCAGCATGAACAAAGCGGTAGCGATCACGATCAGGCGGCGCATGGAGAGAAGGGTTCAGGTAATCAAGTAATCAGGGATCAGGTAACCAGGGAGCAGGGATTAGGGGTTAAGGATTAGGGACCAGGGAAAGAAAAGTCAAAACCAGCAGGGTGAGCAGGATGAAACCAGCCAGGATTTGGGCAAGGCGATTGCTTTTAGGGAACCAATGTCCCTGTTCGGATTGGCTTGGCTTTGGGAGGATATAAGGAAAAAGCATAAGGAGAACCAGGATACCCAGGGGGACGACCACACCCCAAAAGAAAGGACTGCCGAGTTTAAGCAGTTCCTGCACCCATAGGAAAAACCAGGGGGCGCGTGCAGTCTCCGGCAGGGCTGAAGCGGATGAGATGGGTACGGCCAACGGCGCGGGAGCAAAAACCGAAAGGATCATGAGCGCGATGGATGTCAACAGCATTGCCAGGGCTTCTCGGCGGACCAGCTCATAACGGGAAATCCGTTCCTGGGTTTTTCGTAGGTGCGGTGGCGGTACGGCAATCCCGCCGTCCCGGCGGACGCGAAAAGCATGCCAGGCGACCAGAATGACTGCCGCAAGCGTCAGGCCGAAGATGTGCCAGCCGTAAAAGCGGATCAGGGTGGCAGCGCCGAGTTGATCACCGCCCACCAGGCTCGCGTACAGGACATTGCCAATCAACGGGATGGATTTGAGCAGGTTGGTCCCGGTCACCAGCGCCCAATGGATGCCCTCATCCCAGCGCAGGACATAACCGGAAAAATCCAGCAAAACCGCCAGGATGAGTAATCCCATTCCAAGCAGGTAGTTGAAACGGCGCGGCGGGGCATATGCGCCTGTAAAGATTACTCGCAGCAAGTGTACCAGCGAGACGATCACGAGGAACTGTGCCGCCCAATAATGCAGATTGCGCACCAGTCCTCCGAACGGGACCAGGAAGGCCAGGGTCTGGATCGAAAAGGCAGCCTCACCAGGAGTGGGGATGTAGTAAAAGACCTCCAGGATGCCAGTGCCCCCGAGAATCAGCACCAGGAAGACCGCCAGACCACCGGCTCCCAATGTATAACGGAAGCGCGCCTGTAGGGCCGGGATGCTGGGTGGATGGAGGTGATGAAAGAAGGATGGGCGCATCAATTAATTATACACATTCGCACAAATAAACCGTGATCTGTCAAAAGACGGTTTTCACGCGATCGGTATCCTGAAACAATGAGGAGCAAAATTGATCAGATAATTCTTCACACGATCCTGAATCGGAAAACCGCCACGGATGAGGGCGGTTTCCAGGTTGATGAAAATGACCCATCAGAGAAGGATTTATTACTCACTCTTTCGCCTGGTGTTCTTCCGCCTCGAAGACCGGCAGATATTTCGCGGCCAGACCAAAGGCCAGGATGCCAAAGGAAAAGATGCCAACCGATAAGAGCACCTCCGGAAGGGAAGGCACATAGGTCACATTACCCATAAAGGTTGGCAAATAACTTAGAGGATCAGGGTGCTTGACGGCGAGCCAACTCACGTTGAAACGGTTCAGGATCATACCAAGCAGGAGGATGACTGCGCCGAAGAGCAGCCCATTGGGGCTCTGGCGGATCTTCTTGAACGAGAAGAACACCAACGGGAAAACTGCTCCGACCAGGATCTCGGCCCAGAAGAGGAAACTCATCAAGCCGCTGGTGAAAAGATATTTCAAGTTACCAGAAATTGCCAATTGACCGAATTTCACCACCAGGTAGATCCCAAGAACGATCGGTATAACTCCGGCCAATTTTTCCAGAAGATGGACCTCCAGCCCACGGTGAAAGTACCGTGAGCTGAGCGAGGACTCCAGGATGATCATGGACAGCCCAATGGATACCGCCGAGATAAAGAATAAAATCGGCAAGATGGGCGTCCACCAAAGTGGATAGAGCTTGGCAGGTTGGATCAGGAGCAGCGAACCGAGCGAGGACTGGTGTAGCGTGGAAAGTACCACACCCAGGATCACAAACGGCATGATGAAGCGATGGATAAAATGGGCGAACTTCTGCCATTTCAAGCCTTCGAAAACGACCGGCGCAAACTCGATCGCCAGAACAACCAGATAAGTCATTACGCATATGCCAATTTCCAAAAGCACCGAGGTACCATTCATGTGAATCATCATGTACCAGATGCGCTCCGGATGACCCAGGTCAACCAGCAAAGCGATAACGACCATGATGTAACCCAGGAAGGCGGTTAACACAGAAGGCCGCAACAATGGCTTGAACTGTTTCAGTTCAAAGAGGTAAACAGCCCCCGCCATAAGGAAACCACCACTGCTGATGGCGACCCCGGTAAACAGGTCAAAGCTGATCCAGAATCCCCATGGATATGAGTAGCTCAAGTTGCTGATCGCACCTATGCCAATTGCGTAGCGGATCATGGCAATGATAAAGGCGATTCCCATCAGGGAAAGCAGGATCAGCACCAGCGGGCTCAGGCGCAAACGTTTGTTGAGGGCAATCTGCATCTTCATTTCACTGCCTCCTCGGGCTGCTCTTTATCAGCTTTAAGAGCCGCAACTGCCTTCTTCTGGTTGATGGCGTGGACAGCCACCGCAGTCCCGGTCAGTACGGCACCCCAACCCAGCGCAAAGGGAATGGTCAATTCCATCACCGCTTCACTGACCTCCTTGACCGGCTGCTCACCCAGGTTCGGCAGACCCAGCTCGGAGAATGCGACATGCGACAGGATCAAATAAGAGGTTCCGCCGTTCTCGAATTCACCGTAGACATGATCGATATAACGATCAGGATGGGCCTGGATACGGGTATGGGCTTCCTTGACAAGGTCGGCACGCTCACCGTAAGTGAGGGCATCCGTGGGACAGGTGGCCACGCAGGCCGGTTCCAGGCCTTTGTCAATACGCTGCGGGCAGAGGGTGCACTTATCGATAAAAGCGCCTTCCACCAGCCCTTTGTCATAGTCAAAGTGGGGCACTCCGAATGGGCAGGCGTTCATGCAGTAGCGGCAGCCGATGCACTTGGCGGCGTTGTAGATTACCGGGCCATCCTCGCGTTTGGTATACGCCCCCACCGGGCAGGCCGAGAGACAATCCGGCTCGTTGCAGTGCATGCAGTGATAGACCATAGAGGCGCGGACCAGGTTTGGATATTCACCCTTCAGACCGACCCCGGCCACCCAGATGCGGGTCTTATCCATCTCAATCTTGTTTTCGACACTGCAGGCCACCATGCAGGCCCGGCAGTCGATGCAGCGCGTGGCGTCGAACAGGAAGGCTTTATGTTTAATTTCAGTCATGTCCGGCTCCCGTTAAATCTTCTTTACCGTTACAAAAGTCTGGCTGAGCGCCTGGCCGCCGCTGACCGGATCGGTATAAGTGAGATGCAGGTCCGAGTCACTGGCGCCCACACCGTAGGCGGTGGTCAAGCCTTTCGATAGATGCCCGAACCCCGGGGTCAGATAGACGCAATCCGGGCGGATGGCCTGGGTGGCAAGGAGCTTGATATGGATCTTGCCGGCCGGGCTGGCTGCTTCCACATCATCACCATTCGCCAGTCCCAGGCTCCTGGCAGTCTGTGCGTTCATCCACAAGCGCGGCTCGTCGGCATATTTGTGCAGGAGCTGGTTGTTCTGGGTACCCATTTGGGTGTACTGGGCCACCTTGCCGGTCAGCAGGTAGAACTCACCCGCCTTGGGCGCAGGTGGCTCTTCCCACTGCGGCACACCGGGGAAGCCGCCCCTATCCAGCGTACTGGAGAAGATTTCGATCTTCCCGGATGGGGTGTTCCAGGTTGGCTCGTCCAGCTCAGGACCTGTTTCGGGCAGGTCAACATAGCCCTTCTGGCGGACCTCGTCGAGTGAGATGCCCAGGGGAGCCAGCTGCTGGTTAAGGTAATCCTCTTCATCTTTGTATTGGAAATAATCTGACAAGCCCAGACGGGCGCCAAGTTCCTTGTAAATCCATAAGGCTGATTTGCTTTCACCCTGCGGTTCGATGACCGGCTGGCGGATATAGGCCTTTTCGCCGACGATATTAAGTGGATCATAGCGTTCCAGGTAGGAGGCTTCAGGCAGGACCACATCCGAGAACCAGGAAGTATCATTCATGATGATGTCAATTGTGGTGATGAAATCCATCTTGCCAAAGGCTTCCAGCGTACGGCCGCGGTCCGGCAGGGACATGGCCGGGTTCTGGCGGGCGATGAACCAGCCATGCGCCTGGTAAGGCTGTCCGCTCAGAACAGCTTCGCGTAATTCCTGGAAGACACCGATCTTCAGCGGGACAAAGGGATATTTCCAGGGCACGCCGTCCAGGCGCTGAGCTGAGACACGCGGGTAGGGCGGCTGAGCAGGAGCGCCCAGCACACCGCTTTCCTCCCCGGCGCCCGTAACCAGGGCAGTGTTCCAATTGCCGGCGAGGGCATTCAGGATGCCAATGGCGCGTTCGGTCTGGAAGGAATTGACAAAATTGGAGGTGCGCCAGCCGTTGTGGGCCAGTGCATTCGGCGCGGCTGCGGCGAACTCCCGGGCAATGCGCTGAATGTCGGATCGCCGGGATGCCGGTGATGCCGGCTGCCCAATCGGGCGTGTACTGGGCTACCGAGCAACCAGTTTATCGAAGCCATCCGTATTAGTGGCGACGAACCTGGCATTGTAGAGCTTTTCGCCGATGATGACATTGAGCATGGCCAGGTGGAAAGCCAGGTCAGTGCCCGGGCGGATGGGCAGCCATTCGGTGGACTTGGCCGCGGTCTTGGTGAAGCGCGGGTCCAGGCTGACCACTTTGGCGCCCCGGTCAATCGCCTTGCTCAATGCCGATGTCTCGGAGGTGGAGATGGCCTCCATCAGGTTCCGGCCGGTCAGGATGATGTATTTCAGGGTATCGTACTGGCGGCCAGGCTCTTCCATGCCATAGGTCATCAGGTTCGAGACGATCATGGCATTGAAACACAGGCTGCGCTGGGTGCCGTAGTTGGGCGAGCCGAAGGCATTCAACAGGTTCTCGAACTGCATCTGGCTCAGGTTATGGGTGGACGAGAAGATCATCGCCTCAGGCCCATATTTCTGCTTGATATCCAGCATCTTCCTGGCGACCAGATCCAGCGCTTCCTCCCAGGAGGCTTTGCGGAACAAGCCTTCGCCGCGCTTGCCCACCCGGATCAGAGGAGTCAGCACCCGGTCGGGATCGTAGGTGTTCATCAGGCCGGATTGGCCACGCGGGCAGAGCTTGCCATTCGAATGCGGATGTTCGGGATTGCCTTCCAGCTTGACAACGCGGCCATCTTCGACCTTGGCCAGCAAGCCACAGCGCCAGACGCACATTTCGCACATGCTGGGGATATAACCGGTGTTCGTGGCATCCAACATTCCACTGGAACGAGCAGCTTCGGCAACCCTGGGCGGGATGAACTGGCCGGCTGCCAACGCACCAAAAGCTGCACCGCCCATCTTGAGAAAATCCCGGCGGGATAAAGTATTCGTCATGAATTACTCCATAAGATTCTCAACACAACGGACACAAAGGCATACCATGGTTCACAAAAGATATTTTTATACTGATAACCTTGCGAAGGTCCACCTATTTACGCTTCAGCATCGAATACAAACCTTCGCAAGGTCTTTCAAACGATTACTGGAATGGGCCGGTGGGCCAGATTCCTTACTCATCCTTGTCTTCGTCGTTTTTCCTTTGCATGCCCGCCCTGTCAATCAAATAGAACAAGAACAGGGACAAAAGTGCAAAAGCCAACACCGTCAGGTAAGGATTAATATTCCATAGATCGGGCATCAATACACTTCCCAAGTTGGCAATTTTCGAAATTTGTGGAAAAACCTGCTGATACGTCAGACCAAAAATCACGGCACCTGTCAAGAAACCCAGCAAACCAGGGATCAGATAATCCAATTTTCCTTCGCCGGACCCGGCGACACAGGTACCTGGTCAGTATCCCACCAGGGACATACCGATCCCGAATATCAATCCGCCCAAAACATTCCCTACAATGTATGTTGATGGCGCAGCAGGCAAGGTGATCAAGCCCAAGCCACGCAGGCTGAATAGTCCAATCATCGCCACGGCAAGGGCGGTCATGATGAATTTCATGACCATCATATCCTTGAAACGGAACTGGTTGGCGATTTTGTGATACTTGGTCAGGCCGGCTTTATTCAAGGAAAGACCGAAGCCCGCACCGAGGATTATCGCGAATACAAAAGTCATGTCAGTTCTCCTTGGTTTAGTAATGCTTTCGATAAACAATCAATGCAGTGAGGATGCCCGATGCGAACATGCCGCCCATGAAGAGAAAAGCAGCCGGAACCAATAGACTTCCTCCAGAGATCAGGAGTCCACTGGTACAACCGCCAGCGATGCCAGCACCATATTCCAGAATGATCGCGCCCAGGAAACCCAAAACCCAGCGTTTCCAGGTCTGTGGGCCAAAGACGCGCTTCCACTGTTTGTCACTATTCGCTGCATCCTTTTTACCCCATTTGAGGGTCTTGCTGGTCGCGGCTCCAAGCATGCCACCCAAGAAAATTCCCACCATGAGGATGACTGCCCAGGTAATTCCAGACGGCATGATGTAGTTAAAGTACACATTACTGAACACCTGCGGTGCAACGGCCTTACCAATCAACCCAGCCAGGTTCTCGAATGCCCCAGAAGCACCCAAAAGGTTGTTGGTTAAGACAACCGCCAGAATGATAACGATTCCCAACAAAATACCGGCCACATAAGGCGACCATGTTTCCTTTCCGAATTGCTTTTTCAACCAGGCCATTTTCTCTCCTTTTAAATCTCAAAATATGGGAGTTATTCTTGCGTTTCTTCTTCTGCCGGAGCTGCTGGTTTTTCATCCTTGGCAGTTAATTTCGATACCAGCGCAAAAACCTCCGCTGCCGTGGCAGGTTTTTCCAGAACCTTTCGCAGATCTGTTCGGGCAGAGGCCTTCAATTTGGCGATTTCGGGCACCATCTCGACCACATCGGCCGGGTAAGTGCCCTCGATCTGCTTCGTTTCCTGAAACGAGAATTTAATCCAGTTTTCCCGACGCAGGACAAAGAAGCCGCCACCAAAAAGGAGACCCGCGATCATTATGAGCAGGATAATATTCCCGATATTAACTGGTTTCTTCCCAAGGGCCACTTCGTCGTAACGGCGTGAATAGTCCACCATATCTGCGACTGGAACAGCGGCCGCAAGAACAGGAGCTGAGGGAGGAACAACAGCCGCAACTGAAGCAGGAGCAGCGGTCGCAGCTGTGCTTACCGGCGCGGACAGTGTGGATTTAAGGGAACTGACTTTAATCCCCAGGGTATCCCCATAGATCTGGGCCCTGGCTTCATAATCATCCGGGTGGCAGCTCTTGCAGTTCACTACGACATCCGAGAGGGGATCAATCATCCCAGTGTGGGCAGCTGCCTTATCGGTGGCCTGGTTATTGCCTCCGTGACAGAGATAGCAAAAATCTCCAAATGCATGTTGTCCATGCCACGTGGTTAGATCGTTGCTGACCGGATCCTGCCCCTGCGTTTCGTGGCAGTTCTTGCAGGATGAGGCCTGCGATCCACACTGGGCGCTAACCGGCTGGGCCGGGAGCAGGAAGAATATTCCAGTTGTTACCAGGAATATCAAACCCATCGTGATCAACCCGATAGATAGCTTTCGATGGTGCATACCTTCCTCCTGAAGTAGATAAAAGCCTTGCGAAGATTCGAAACCTTCGCAAGGAAACAAGCTATATGGTAACTTCTTCGATAAAACTGGCGCGTTTTTGAATGCCGTCACGCATGATGCTGCGTAGAATATCCAATGCGTCGATCACTCGACGATCTGCCAGGGAATACTGCACCGAGGTGCCCTGCCGTGTGGCTACCACCAATCCGCGGTCCCGCAGATTCTTAAGGTGACGCGAAATAGTTGGTTGGGGATGGCCCAGTTCCTCGGTCAATTCGCTGACATTGCGTGGACCCTCAGCCAGAGCATACAAAAGGATCAGGCGGGTCGAGTCTGCCAGCGCCGAGCAGAAATCCGCGTGCAGTTTGGTAATTTCCTGAACAAGCGTAATTGAGACCATGGTTTATGACCTTATTCGGATAATCGAATATATGCATTATCAATAATACACTTGTGACAGCTTGCACAAAAGTGCGAAGTGTCATATTAATTTTTGATTAATGTCATTCTTAATGCCCCCTGCTATTGGAAAAGGAGAGGCGAGGCTGCTTATGTTGTGACCGAGCATTGCAAGTGATTGTTGTATAATATCAGTATTAATCCATCCAATCAAAAGAGGAGAATGAAAATGAAATCTACATGGAAATTCCTGGCTTCCCGCAACGGTCGAATCATCCGGATCGTGGTTGGCGCCGCCCTGGTTGTTTGGGGTTTCTTTGGCAACTTTACCTCAGCATGGGTCGGTTACGTTTTGATCATTGTCGGCCTGATTCCACTGCTGGCAGGGATATTTGACAAGTGCGTTTTTGCACCGCTCTTTGGCCTGCCATTCGACGGCAAGAAGCTGCGCGCCAGCTAGTAACTAAATAATTATTTAAAAAAACAGCGGTCCCTTAGCAAAGGACCGCTATTTTCGTTATCATAACTGGATGGCTTACGGATTATCCTACTGCCAACGGTTGCCACGCTGCATCCCGGAGCCGACGGGGATACCCGTACCATTACAGGTGCCATTACCGCCGTTCATTCTGCCATAGCCGTTCATCATGCCTGCTCCCATACCACGACCGCCGCGCTGGGTCATCCGGTCAGCCTGGGCCTGGGTGATGACGCCATCGGCTACAGCCGCTTTGAGGGCCTGCGTGCGGAGATCCAGCATGAATGCGGGCAACTCCGCCTGGGCAATCCCATTATCGAGTGCTACCTGGTGGAGGGATTTGCCGGCATCGAATTGGGCTTCAACCTTGGCAACAGGGATGCCAAGTTTCTCAGCCAGAGCCTTTTCCATGTATTCTTGGAGAGTGCCCATTTGCGGTTGGGCAGTCTGCGCGCTGGCAACACCAGTGTACACGCCCAGAGCGAGAACTACGAACAAGGTTACAACCAATATTTTCTTCATCATTTTGCTCCTTTTGTGAATTTTAATCTTACCCATATGATACAGTAGGAGTGTAAAGGTTTTGTGAAGGTGGATAAAAGATTGGGTAAATTTCAATTTTCGCGAAAATACCCGGATTCAATTCAGCGGAAGAGTAAATGTAAACGTGCTGCCTTGTCCTTCCCCGGCACTTTCGACCCAGAGACGTCCTCCGTGGGCTTCGACAAGATGCCTGGAGATCGTCAGCCCAATGCCTGAACCGCCGCCTGCCTGGCGCGAACGCGACTTGTCCACGCGGAAGAAGCGTTCAAAGATATGTGGCAGGAACTCGGACGGGATGCCTATCCCCGTGTCCTGCACGCGGACGAATATTTCATGACCGCGCTTCTCCGCTGAGAGGGTGACGCGCCCACCTGATGGAGTGTAGTGCAGAGCATTGTTGAGCAGGTTGGTCAGCACCTGCAGCAAGCGATCGGTATCTGCATGGATGGGTGGAAGCCAAGGGAGGATTTCAACGCTTAGGGACACATTCTTTGCCAGGTAGGCTCGCTCGAGGCGCTTGCAGGCGGTCCCAAACAGCTCTGGTAGGGATATGGTCTCCAGATCTAAAACAACTGACCCGGATTCGACCCGCGAGAGTTCCTGAAGATCGTCCACCAGCCGGCTCAGTCGATCTGCTTCCGTTGCTACCAGTTCGTACGTTTTTTGTGAAGCTGGCAATACGCCATCCACCAATCCCTCCATTGAGCCCTTGATGGCGGTCAGGGGAGTACGTAATTCATGGGCTACATCGCCAATCAAACGCCGGCGCATGGTTTCCACCTGTTCCAATTTCTCGGCCATGCTGTTAAACCTGCCCGCAAGTTGACCGAGTTCATCACCGCCCCCGGCCGGGACGCGTTCCTTATAATGGCCCTCCGAAATCCGCTGACTGGCGGTCATCATGGCCCGCAGAGGTGCAGCAAGCGTGCGGCTCATAAGGTAACTGACAACCAGTGACACCGCAAGGGCTGCCAGTCCTGCCCAGCCTAGGGCCTCATAAAAACCGCTGCGGAAATTTAGAAAGGCTGCGCCTCCCGAGCCGGCCTGGCCGCGGCCAAAGCCAGGCCCCGCACCCTGCATCCCCATGCCGGGTACACCACCCGAAGAGTTCATCATAAGCATATGCCGGCCGTATGCGCCTGGCAGGGTTAACTGGGCGACTATCACCACGACAAGCATACCCACCAATAGGACAGCCAGGTTGGAAAGGAATAATTTCGTGCCGAGATTAAGTTTCATAAGGCCTCATCTTCAAAGCGGTAACCGACGCCGCGCACGGTGGCGATCACTTCCCTGTCCAGTTTCTGACGCACATGCCCGAGGTGGACGTCTACCACGCGTGTGTCACCGTAAAAATCATAACCCCAGACCTTTTCCAGCAATTGCTCACGTGAGAGCACACGACCGCGGTTCTCCGCCAGTGCAACCAGGAGGTCAAACTCGATGGCGGTTAACTCGACAGGTATCCCGTCCACGGCGACCTGGCGGGCGCCCTGGTCGACCAACACATGGCGGAATGTAAGAATCCCCTTCCCTTCCCCGGAACCTGCGCCGGCTTGAAGGCGGCGCAAGGCTGCCTTGACGCGTGCCGTAAGCTCACGCGGGCTGAACGGCTTGGTGACATAATCATCCGCTCCCACCGACAGGCCGACGATCTTATCGGTTTCTTCAGTGCGGGCAGTGAGCAGAATCACATACACATCGGACTCGCGCCGCAACCGGGAGAGCACTTCCAGCCCGTCCAGACCGGGTAGCATGAGGTCGAGAATGATGATATCGGGCTTGTAGGTTTTGGCAGCTTTGAGTGCAGCGATGCCGTCGGAAGCGGTATAGACCTCATACGCTTCGGCTTTCAGGTAAGAGGTGACCAGGTTGAGGATGCTGGGTTCGTCATCAACGACGAGGATTTTGGGCATATTGAACTCCTTACCTGAACATTGTAACAAAATTAGGTAAAGGTTCTGTAAAGATCTCTTAAATGATAAGATACATCTTTTGTGGGTTCCAATTCGTAGATCTGTAAGTATAATTCTCCTCAGGATTGAAAATTAATATCCCGCCAATATATCATAACTCTGCCAATGTACAAGTTTTTCAGAGGCCTGCAACCCATTTCAACTGTTGATGGGAATCGGCCGTATAAAAAATATGGAGGAAGAATGAAAACAATCAAGTTTGTGCTGAGATTAAAAGGGAAGGAGATCTGGAGCATCCCTCCAGATACTTCCGTATTCGATGCGCTTAAGATCATGGCTGAAAAAGATATTGGTGCGCTGCCTGTATTGGATGGCAAGAAGCTGGTTGGGATCTTCTCGGAGCGCGACTATGCCCGTAAAGTGATCCTGCAAGGTAAATCCTCCAAGAATATACCAGTAAGTGAAATCATGTCCACCAGCCTCATTGTGATCACACCAGACCTGACAACAGAGCAGGGACTGGCCCTGATGACCGCCAAACATGTCCGCCACCTGCCTGTGGTCTACAAAGAAGAACTGGTAGGTTTTATCTCCATCGGCGACCTGGTCAAATCCATTATTTCAGAACAAAACCAGATCATCGACAAAATGGGAGAGTATATCGGCGAAAAAACCGGTTGGTATTAATGCCATTGTCCATCCTTGAAAACGGTGACCCACCGATCCTGACCGACATTCAGGAAAAGGAAATTCATGAAATTTACCATGCAACCGATCGGGATCATCCATTCCCCCTTCACGGATAAATCTCTAACACCCATACAGGCGTCGCGTTCCCAGGCAAAAGGGACAGTGGAAATCCACCCGGAATATGCCGAAGGATTGCAGGACCTGGAAGGGTTCTCACACATCTTCTTGTTGTATATCTTCCACAAATCGTCCGACTATTCCTTGCTTGTCAAGCCCTTTCTTGACGATCAACTGCACGGCCTGTTTGCCACTCGTCACCCTTGTCGACCGAACCCGATTGGCATCTCGGTGGTGCGGCTGGTGGGACAGCAGGGCAATATACTGGAAGTCGAGGGTGTGGACGTGCTGGATGGGACCCCGCTCCTGGACATCAAGCCCTATGTGCTGGAATTTGATGTGCGCACCGAAACGCGAAATGGCTGGTATGAAACTCGAAGCACAAAATAGTTTTTTATTCGGAGATTCAAATGGCGAGAAAACACATAAAATCAAAGAATCAATCCTCCAAATCCGCCTCCCACCGGAACCGGAAGGTCCGAAACCGTAACCTCACCTGGATATGGGTGGGACTGGGAATCCTGGTCGTCGTTATTGCGGGGATTTTTCTTTTTAGTCCAAAACCCACTCAATCCGTAGAAATCACCCCGGCCCAGGCATACGCCAGGTACCAGCAAGGGAGCTTCTTCCTGGATGTACGCAGCCAGGATGAATGGGATCAGTTCCATGTCAAAGGTAGCACGCTGATTCCTTTGGAAGAACTACCGGACCGGTTATCCGAATTGCCAAGAGACAAGGATATCGTTGTGGTTTGTAGATCGGGCCACCGCAGCCAGAGTGGGACTGCCATCCTGCAGAAGGCTGGATTCACGCACGTCTCCAGCCTGAGCGGAGGACTGAATGCGTGGATCGATGCAAATTACCCCATTGAGCAAGGGATGTCATCGTCTTTAGGAAATTAAAATCGGTTTAGAAATTTTAGCTTAGCGATAGATGTTGCCCATTTTGTAAGTATAATCTCCTCTTGAGGGAATAATGATGACGATACCCGCCTGGCACAGTCTTGGCATTCCAGAAACTTTCGAGCGGCTTGAAACCCGTCCAGAGGGATTGAGCGACACAGAAGTCGCCGAACGCCTGGCACGCGGACGGAACGAGATCACACGGCGCAAGCCGGTCAACCCATGGCGGCTGCTTATCAAACAGTTTGCCAATTTCTTTATTCTCGTGCTGCTCTTTGCAGCCATCCTGGCATTTGTCGTAAGCTTCTTTCCCGGGGAAAGTGGACGCCGGCTGACTACCTACTTCATCCTCGGCATCATTCTCCTAAGCGTTGGCCTGAGTTTCTTTGAGGAGTTCCGCGCCCAGAAAGAGCTGGAAGCCCTGGATAAACTCCTGGTGTTCAAGACCACCATCCTGCGCAATGGAGTTCACCAGCAAATTGACACAGCCGAGGTCGTTCCTGGTGACATTCTGATCCTGGTTCAGGGACAGAAAGTCCCGGCAGACGCACGCCTGATCGAAGTCCACGACTTACGCACGGACGAGGCGGCCCTGACCGGCGAAAGCCTGGGTGTTGATAAATCGCTCGAATCGGTTCCTGCCGACGCACCCTTAGCCGAACGTACCAGCATGGTCTACGGTTCGACATATGTCACCTACGGCACCGGCCTGGCAGTGGCGGTCGCCACCGGAATGGCAACGGAGGTCGGGCAGATCGCTTCCAGCCTGGAGCAAATGGCCGGGCGTCCCACTCCATTCCAGGTCGAGGTCCAGAAGATGGCCCGCCAAGTGACCATCATCGTTGCCATTCTGGCAGTCATCGTAGCCAGCATCCTGCTTTTTCTTTTAAATGAACCGCCGGTTGACGTTGCGCTCAACACGCTCAGCCTGGCGATCGCCACCATTCCCGAGAGCCTGCCGATTGTACTGACTTTTGCCCTGGCTCTTGGCGCTCGCCAGATGGCTCTCCGCAAGGCAGTGGTCCGGCGCCTGGCAGTGGTCGAGTCGCTTGGATCGGTGGATACCATTTGCACCGATAAGACCGGCACACTGACCCAGAACCAGATGACCCTTCAGCGCCTCTATGTACAGGGTCAGGTCGTGAAGGTGCCGGAAGCCGTGCATGGAAACCTTGCCGCGCTTGAACTGTTACGTTACAGCATCTTATGTAATGAGGCGACTCTCGTTAGCGGGGCCGGCCTCGAGGTGCAGGGCGACCCGGTGGACAAAGCTTTGGTTAAAGCTGGCGTGGCGGCCGGTCTGGACCCTGAACATGTACGCAAAAATTCGCCGCGGGTGAACGAGATCCCTTTCAGCTCCGAGCGCAAGATGATGACTTCCATCCACACTCAGGAAGGACGGCAAATCGCCATCGCCAAAGGCGCACCCGGCCCGCTTCTGGAGCGGTGCACTTCCTGCCGGGATAGTGCTGGAGAATATTCCCTTGCGGACCTGCACTGCCAGGCCATTCACCAGCAGGTAAGCGAAATGCAAGGCCAGGGGTTTTACGTGTTGGGGGTGGCCACTAAGGAAATCCCTGAGGATGAGTCTCTTGATAACGTGGAAAGCGGGATGGTCTTTCTCGGCCTGCTAGCCTTGATCGACCCACCACGGCCTGGTGCTGCTGAAGCCATTTCGCGTGCCCTGGATGCCGGCATCCGGGTGGTGATGATAACCGGTGACAATGGCCTGACCGCCCAGGCGATTGCCGGAACTTTAGGGATCGGTCAGCGCGCGGTCAACGCCCGGGAGATGCAGGACATTTCTGGCGAAAAGCTTGTCGAACTCATGAAGGAAGTAGATATCGTGGCACGCGCCACCCCGCAGATCAAACAGCAGGTGCTGCAAGCCTTGCAGAATGCCGGGCACGTCGTGGCCATGACCGGGGACGGGGTCAACGACGCGACTGCCTTGAAGCAGTCTGACGTAGGCGTGGCGATGGGACTGCGCGGCACGGACATCGCCAAGGAATTTGCCGCCATGGTCTTGCTTGACGACAACTTCGCCACCATCGTCGCTGCCGTCGAAGAAGGCCGGCGTATCTTCGATAACATCCGCAAGTTCACCAACTACCTGCTTTCCACAAGCCTGGGCGAAGTTTTCGTCGTCCTGGCGCTTTCCATCGCCGGATATTTTCCTCTTTCCGCCATCATGCTATTGTGGATCAACGTAGTCACCGATCTGGTGCCGGCGAGCGCCCTGGCGGCTGACCCGGTTGTACCGCACGTGATGAAACGCCGGCCGCGCCGCCATGATGAGCCCATTCTGAACAAGGCGATTTACGCAACCATCGCCGGGAGCATCTTCCGAACGCTGATCGCCTACAGCCTGATCTTCTGGGTTGGGCTGCAATTTGGTGATGTAACTTACGCCCGGACGATGCTTTTTACCAGTATCGTTTTGCATGCCTTTACCCGCGTGATTGTTGTACGCCAGATGGATAGTCTATCCCTTTGGTCAAACCGGGCGCTGCTGATCAGCTATGGCGTGGCAGTTGCATTGCAGTTGTTAGCCCTTTACACCCCGTTACGGGCTCTCTTCGGGGTGATCCCTCTGGATTGGAGAGCGTGGGCAGTTATGGTTCCGGTAACGGCTGGTTCGTCCTTTGCGGGTGTCTATATGACCCGCTGGATCTTAAAATTATTCCCCTTGTGGGACAAATAATCTTATTCATGGATGCTTTACCTTGGGCTAAGGATAAACTAATAAACAGGGTATACACTGACACGGATAGCTAATGAAGATGATCTTTTGGAGAAAGATATGCCGAACGGTTTTGATATCCCCATTCCATTTTTGAACCAATCTTTCCATATATATTTCTACGGGATCATGATTATGCTGGGAGTGGTCGCAGCGACCCTGCTGGCGAGAGCCGAAGCAAAGCGGCGCAGCCTGGATTCTGAGATTCTCTGGGATATGCTCTTCTGGCTGGTAATCGCCGGGATCGTTGGGGCGCGAATCTGGCATATCCTCACCCCGCCGCCTTCCATGATCGCCCAGGGAATCACAACTCAATATTACCTGACCCACCCACTGGCTATGATCGATATTCGTAATGGAGGCTTGGGCATCCCAGGCGCGGTGCTGGGCGGCGTTCTGGCATTGTGGATTTACACCCGCAAGAAGAAGCTGAACCTGGCGACCTGGTTGGATGTGATGGCACCCGGGCTGGCCCTGGCTCAGGCCATCGGCCGCTGGGGCAACTTCTTCAACCAGGAGCTCTATGGCGCTCCGACCAACCTGCCCTGGAAGCTTTATATTGATCCGGCCCACCGGTTACCAGGTTTCCAGGATGTCGCCTACTACCACCCGCTGTTTCTATACGAAATGCTCTGGAACCTTGCCAATATGGCGATCCTGCTCTGGCTATCACGTCATTTTGCTGACCGGCTGAAGACCGGTGATATTTTCCTGGGTTACCTTGTCATTTATCCGCTCGGGCGTTTCATGCTGGATTTCCTGCGCATGGACGCTTCCCGCCTGGCCGGGATCAATGCCAACCAGACCCTGTCTGCGATCGTGGCAGTGGCGGCTGGCGGATTGTTGATCTGGAGGCACCGTTCGTCTCGCTCAGCGAAACCAGCCAAAGAAAATGTGTCATACTGATCGGATGGCACACTAATTTTCACATAATGGGAGTTGGCCAACTTACGTTTCAACTTCCAGGCAATATATGACAGTATTCGTAAGGTCAGCCATCTTCCAATTTTGGAAACCTGCTTTCTTAAAATAGCCAGCCAGATCTTCCGGGTTCAAGCGATGGGAGGCTGGCGGACCAAAAGGTTGATCACGGTATGGCCATTCCAGGATGCAAACCCGCTTCCGGGCGACTCGCAAGACCTGTTGCAAGGTTTTCAACACATCATCCGATTCATGCAGGACAACACCAAGGAAGACGAGATCAAAGGAGCCGTTCGGAAATGGCAGGGCTTCGGCTGTTCCTTCGCGAAAGTCCCCGTCTGGAACAAAGTGACGGGCGGCGACCAGCATCTCCGGGTTGACATCTACACCGGAAACCTGCAGGCCGCGCTTTGCAAAAGCCTCGGCAAACAGACCACTGCCCGTACCAACATCCAGCATATTGTCGAACGGCCCATTTTCAAGACACAGGTCAACCACCCGCTCGACCTCCAATCGTTCCACTCTTTCGGGTGCGCGCAGGCGCTCAATATTTCCTTCAAATCTTTTTTCATGCATATTGTTTTCTCTATTTTTCGCTCAATAACGGGGTGACATATTTTTCAAGCATCTCACGGTTAATTTGTCCCGTCCAGGTCAGGCGGACCGTACTGCTGCGATCGATCACATAGGAATTGGGCAGGTAACTATTCTTGAAGGCAGAGGCGGAATACCCCTTTGGGTCGAGCCATACGTGAAAAGGCATCTTGAATTGATCGACAAACTTCTGTACTTCGTCTTTGGACTCCCCTGCTTCTACAGCTATGACCATCAGTCCATCCGGTGCATGATTATTAAAAAACGCAACGAGTGTGGGCATCTCGGCTTTACAGGGAGGGCACCAGGTTGCCCAGTTATTAACCAACACCACCATACCTTGAAAATCTGACAGAGATTCTGTGTTCCCTTTAATGTTCTCGAGCGACAGTTCCGGTGCAGGGTAATTCACTTCCACTGGAACGGTGGACATGGATTCGAGGCTGGATGCGATGTTGCCTTTGTCTGCGCCCAGGGTTACCATTAAATAAACAACTGCCAGAAAAACCAGGCCCAGGCCGGAAAAAACGAAAATGGTGATATTTTGCTTTTGCTTTTGACGTTGAAGGCGAAGATCAGCGCTTTTTCCCATGAATTGCCTCGCAGGAAATTAATTTACCCGTGCATGGACATCCAGCACTGATGAATCATAATGAATAGAGGCGAATCACACCACTTTCGTTGAAATGTCAAAGCGGGGCGGTTTCTCGAGGTGCTTCTTCACCGCGCACAGTTCTGCAGAGTGAATCAGTGAAGGGCGGTATTTTTCAGGGAACTCCGGTGGAACCTGTATTTCCAGGCCGATCGTCTCGACCATGCCGGTCAGGCGGCTGTGGTTGATCCGCTGCACAATGCGGATACCCTCGGTTGGCAGGTTGCGCTGCTGGCAAAAGCCCAGAACGTAGATCCCGGCACAGGTCCCGATGGAAGCAAGGAAAATCTCGAAGGGACTGGGGGCGCTGGCAACCGGCGGCTGGTCGGTGGCGACGATGAAGGGTCCAAAGTGGGCGTCCACGCGCGAGCCGCCGGGAAAATCTATGATCATTTCCATAATGTTGTGACTCCTGTAAGAATTTTTAGATTAACCAACATTATAGATGATTAATCTTCTCAGAAGATACATGTTATCCCGAATTGGTTCGGGGAAACCCTTGAAATTTTGGCTAATAAAAAGAAACCCAGGGTAAATATTTGAAACGCAGTAACCGTACCGCGCTTCAAAAAATGACTATTTCGAACCGGGGCTTAAGGATTGGGCTGATGTTCTTTCAGCCATGTCCGCAGCGCTGGAATGTCAAAGGTATGCAACACCTTCGGGTATACTTGAAGCAGTTGCAACTTTTATTTACCTGCATACATCTAATGATCACAAAGACTTTGCCCGAGATTTCTATAGAAGCCCTGCGATCCGGCGACCGGGAAGCTTTCGCTCAACTGGTGGAAACCTATTCCGGTCAGATATACCGGCTGGCGCTCAAGATGTTGAATGACGCGCAGGATGCTGAAGACGTCTTGCAGAATACTTTTATCAAAGCATTCCAGCACGTTGCCGGATTCGAAGGCCGCTCCAGTCTATCGACTTGGCTTTATCGTATCGCCGCCAATGAAGCCCTGATGATGATCCGGAAACGGCGGCCCGAAATTACCGAGACTGATGTGGAATCGACGGGCGCAGAGGGCGCAGACGTTACCCCACATGAATTTGTGGATTGGGGCTTGCTGCCGGAAGAAGAGCTGCTTACGGGCGAAGCCAAAAAGGAGATGGACCAGGCCGTTCAGAACTTACCTGAGAAGCTGCGGATTGTCTTCATCCTGCGTGATATCGAAGGGCTTTCCATCCAGGAGACAGCGCAGGCCCTGGATTTGAGCGAAACCGCCGTAAAGACCCGCCTGCTGCGAGCGCGTCTTCGCCTGCGGGAAGAACTTGCCAATTACTACCGTGAACGCTTGAAGAATGAGTGAACCTATGTCAGACATCCACGATACCGAATGTGAAAGATTGTTAGGCTTCCTTTCTGATTATGTGGACGGAGAAGCAAGCAGGGAGCTTTGTCTGCAAATCGAACATCATGTTGCAGAGTGTCAGAACTGCCGCGTGGTGGTTGATACCTTGCGTAAGACCATCTCTCTTTACCAGACATCCTCGGACTCTGCAGATGTTCCCGCCGAGGTGCGGGAGCGTCTCTATAAGACCTTGAACCTGGAAGACTTCCTCGGAAATTGATGTAACATTTTGAGGGAGGATTGCACCATAATCTTGTGGCGCCAGCTAAATCCAAACCAAATGTGTGCTTTCAGGAATAGGCCGGGCAGTTCAACGTCAGCGGCCTGCCGCAGAAGAATACTAATAACGGAATGGGCAGGATTGTCGGTGCAGTTCCGGAAGCCAACCGGTTGGCCTAGCTGTACCTATCTTTCAGGCTGGTAACCGGCAAGGCAATCTGACCTTCCCCCTGATCACCGATCAACATCGTCTCCTGAGGACAATTTATTACACAATAAGCCATATAAGCTGCCATCAATGTATCCAATTCTTCGGCAGCGTATATAAGTTCCATTGGGAGCATACCGTGCAGCAATTTATGGCGGGTGATTTCCTCAAAAAACTCCATCGGGTCTTTGATACCCACTCCCTGCTCGAATAGGGCAATTTGGCGCTGGAGGCGTCCCTCCAGGGTTGGCTTGGGAAAAGGGGTTTTACCGAGCAAAGCGCAAAAGGCTGCCTGGGGATGTGTTTCCAGCCATTGCATTTCCTTAATCTCGGCTGAATATTGCTTGAATCCGGCATCTTCCAGGCGGTGGTATAAGTCAAATCCCATTTGCATCCATCCCGGACACACCTCCAGGCGGGATGGAGTCGGTGAAATCGGGATGCCGTGCTCGCGCAGTGCGCTTTCCGCCTGGCGCATATCTGATCCCCGCAATTGACCGGGAGCCAGGTTCTGGCTCTCCAAACTCCTGCGAACCAGTCCCTGGTTTGGACGCGGCGGAGCATTTACCGCGACTGCGATGGCCGGATGGCCGGTTAGGAAAGTGAACACATCTTCAAGATCACCGGCAGCCAGCGCCACCAATTGGCGGTTATCGTCCAGGGCAGCAAAAGTGAACGGATTCCGCCCAGCGGTTGGATCAACACCTACAAAAAAGTGAGGGGATTTGTCCATATGCACCTGGCAGGGAAATTATCACGGAAATAGGGATAGTCAATACCAATAGTGTAGAACAAAAATGAATTCCACGCAACTGATTGATCATCGTGATTCATGAAGTAAACCAAGTCGAATAATCCACACTCGCTGGTTTGATCCCCTGCCAGCTCTCCCCGAAGGAAAGGTAAAATATACTGAAGAGCGAACCTGCCGGCATTATTAAATCTGGAGCGGGGATGCGCCGCGTCCTATATTTTCAAGGAACTCCTGCCGCGTTGCCAGATTGGCCCGGAATGCGCCGTGCATGGCCGAAGTGGTCATGCGGGCATTATGTTTTTGAACACCCCGCATCATCATGCAAAGATGCAGGCCTTCCACCACCACCCCTACCCCTTGCGGGTGGAGCAGGTCACGGATAAGGTCTGCAATCTGGCGTGTCATGCGCTCCTGAACCTGCAAGCGACGGGCAAACATATCCACAATTCGGGGAATCTTGGAAAGGCCAAGGACTTTCCCATCCGGTATATAAGCCACGTGGACGCGTCCCATGAACGGTAAAAGATGGTGTTCGCACAGGCTGTAGAACTCCACATCGCGGACGAGGACCATCTCGTCATATTTGACTTCAAAGATGGCATCGTTAACCACTGCGTTCGGGTCAGTATGATAACCGGATAACAATTCCGCATACATACGGGCGACGCGCTCTGGAGTACGTTTCAGACCGTCACGTTCAGGATTTTCGCCTACCGCCTGCAGGATGCGTGAGATTGCCGCCTGGATTTCTGCAGAATCAACGCTGTCAACGGCCAGGCGCTCATCAAACAGGTTGTCGTCAAATTCAATATGTTCCATAGGAGTCTCAGAAAATAAAGGCCCGGGGCAATCCCGGGCCTGTGGGATGCAATACCTGATATCAGCCGATTTTCGGCTCGATCAGTCCATATGAGTCGTCGCGGCGTCGGTAAAGAACGCTGATACTGTCGGTCTCGACGTTAATAAATATGAAGAAATTATCATGCCCGAGGTATTTCATTTGTTCAAGGGCCTCCGCCTCGCTCATCGGGGTCAAATCGAAAGTCTTGCGGTGGGAGATAACACTGACCTGCTCAACGGCTTCATTTGCAGGCATTGGTACAACTTCTGCCGTGGAGCGTCCGTCACCTCGGCCGCGGTAATGTTTTCCCTTGTAGCGATCCAACTGGCGTTGCATCTTATCAATCGCTGAATCGAACGCGGTCCTTAGCTCATCGGAACGCTCTTCCGTTCGAAGCAAAGCGCGGCGGCCGCGCACAGTGATCTGAGCCACAAATCGATCCGTGGCTTCACGGGCTGATTTGATATAGTCCAAATCCACCCTGACATGTTCAATTTCGCTCAAATAACGATCCAGTTTAGAGGCCTTCTGTGTAACAAAATTTTTAATCCCTTCATCCACTTCCAAATTCCGTGCAAAAATATCAACTTTTACCGTCATTTGTGCCTCCTTTTGATAAGTAGATTCTATCAAATAATTTGTAATCCGTGGTGTGGCAATGTCCTTGCCAGGGTCAGGCCATAGACGGCCTTTGCGCCGGCGTTTCGCACAGCCTCTGAACACGCCGCCATGGTAGCGCCAGTTGTCGTTACGTCGTCCATCAACAAGATGATCTTTCCAGAGACCCGGGCCGGATCTGCTCGAAATGCACCAAAAATATTCTCCTTGCGTTCGCTTACTGAAAGTCCAACCTGGGATTTGGTCTCGCGTATACGCATAATCGCCTGTGGTGAGTAATGCCAATTCTGAGCGAAGGAAACAGGCAGCGCTAAAAGGCCAGCCTGGTTATAACCTCTCTCCTTCATCCTTTGCCTGCCGAGCGGAACCGGCACGACCATATCCACTTGCCAGTCCAATTTTCTCACATACGACACAAGGTGTCCCGCCAACACATCGCCCAGAGCGACATTACGATAATATTTCAGGGAATGCAGCGCATGACGGATCGGGCCTTCAAAGAATGCCCAGGAGCGCAAGGCATCATAGGGAGGATGAAAGTCCTTACAGGTTGGGCACAAACCAGGCTTGGAAAGTGGCCGGCCACAGGACTGGCAAACCGGTTCCGGAACACGTTTGACCTGTTGCTGGCAATCCCCACACCAGCGGGATCCCGTCCGTTCACACCCTGCACAGGCAGGCGGAAAGAGCCAGTCCAAGCCACCCCATAGCCATTGAGTGAACCGGTAGGTTTGGAACACGTCCTCTCAGTCGCCTTGCTGGAAATAATACCGGGATTTCTTCAGTTATGAGCCGGTTGCATGGAATAAAGGTGATTAAAATTTCGGGGAGGTTTAATGGCCCATCTCCACACGCATTATACAGCAAAAGGAGCAGACCTTAATATAATGAATGCACGGAGTTCTAATTTTTTGGGGATTTCCAGGTGTTGTGCTATACTTAAAAATTGCAATTATGCACTTTGGCGATCTATTTTATGTCCATTTCCGAATTCACTCTAACCCGACACCGCACCACTGACCGCCGCAGCCACGTCCGCTGGGTCATCTCATACGCCATGCGCTACTGGTGGCTGGTGCTCATCATGTTCATTGGCGCAGTCGGAAACGCCGCCCTGTCCGCCTATGTCCCGATCCTGACTGGCGATGCCTTCAACGCCATGCTCAAAGTCCCACCGGAGACGAAAGTGCTTCTCCCGTTGGCACTGCTCATGGGCGGGTCGCAGATCCTGCGTGGAATCCTCCAATTGGGCCGCAATTTTGGCGCAGAATTTCTGGCTCAGCGTGTTGAACGCGATGTCCGTGATGAATTATACGTTTCGCTGCTCGGCAAGAGCATGACCTTCCATAATCTCCAACCAGTCGGCGATACCATGGCACGCGCGACCAACGACGTGCGCGAAGTCAACTACATGTTCAGCCCGGGCGTCAACCTGGTGGTTGGCTCGCTCATTTTCCTGTTCATGCCTATTGCCTTCGCTCCGCATTACCATTGGTCGCTCCTGCTTGCACCGCTCCTTTTCACGATCGCTTACTTTTTTGCCCTGCGCCAATATCTGCGAACCCTTGACCCCATCACGGAAGATGTGCGCGACTCATTTGGCGTCATGAACACCCATTTATCAGAGGCGCTGGATGGCGTTGAGACACTGAAAGGCGCCGCCCAGGAGGATGCCGAAGTCGGGCGTTTCGACCTTAATGCCCGCCGCCTGCGGGATAATAACATCCGCCAGGGCGATGTTGAAGCCCGTTTCGTACCACTATTGCTGTTCTTCATTACGCTGGCAGTCGGCCTGGTACATGCGGTCCTCTTATTCAGGATGGGCATCCTCAATACCGGTGATGTGGTCGCCTACTTCGGCCTGTTGCTCCTGCTGGACTTCCCCACCTGGACCTCCATCTGGGCCTACTCGCAAATCTCATCCGGGTTGGCAGGCGCCCGCCGTATCCTTGAACTGATCAATCGTGAGAACGACCTTGACCAGAACGCCCTCGGAACTTCACAGACCATGCGCGGTGAGATCGAATTCCGCCATGTTACCTTTGCCTACCCGACCGGCGAACCGGTTCTGCAGGATATTTCCTTCAAAGTGAAACCGGGCCAGACAGTCGCCATTGTCGGGCAGACCGGCACGGGCAAGACATCATTGATGAAACTGGTAAACCGTACCTACGATACCAGCGCCGGGAAGATCCTGGTGGATGGCGTGGATGTGCGTGACTGGAACCTGGCCTCCCTGCGCTCCCAGATTTCCATTATCGAACAGGATGTCTTCCTGTTCTCCCGGTCGGTGGCCGAAAACATTGCCTTCGGCAAGCCGGACGCGACGCATGAACAGGTTGAGGCGGCTGCAAAATCAGCCCAGGTCGACGATTTTATCCATGAATTCGAAAAAGGCTATGATACCGTTATTGGCGAGCGCGGCATCACCCTCTCCGGCGGCCAGCGCCAGCGGCTGGCCATAGCACGTGCCTTCCTGACCGACCCTTGCATCCTCATTTTGGATGATTCAACCAGCGCGATCAACTCGGCTACGGAGGATAAGATTCAGCGTGCCATCGCTGCAGCGGCCAAAGGCCGGACAACCCTTATCATTACCCACCGTTTGTCCCAGATCCGTTGGGCGGATCTGATCATCGTCCTGCGCAAAGGCCGGATTGCCGCCATCGGCAATCATGATGAGCTCATGAGGACATCTGAAGCATATTCAAGGATTTTCAGAGAATAGGAGACAGGTAATCAGGTAATATGGGAATTGGGTGATCAGGAATCATAATTCCTGATTACTTGGTCTCTGGTTGCCTGATCCCTACCATATGGGTTTCTACGAAGGACTCAACGAAGAACAATATGACCGTCAGTATCCCGACCGCGAGCTGACGCCTCGTATCATCGCTTATTTCACCGCACAGCGCCGGAAGGTTTTTTTTATCATATTCCTGACTGTCCTGATGGCGGTCATTTCTGCGGCAGAGCCTGTTGTAGTCAGCAAGGGTCTGGACTCGCTTAAAGGGCATCCCTCGCTGGAGGCCAGCCTGTTGATCGGTCTGATCGTGTTGTTTATTGGCGTTTCTGATTGGGGGCTCAACTGGGCCAGGCGCCGGCTCACGGTCCGCACCGTCGGTGATGTCATCCTGAACTTACGCACGCTCTCCTTTCGTGCTGCTGTCGAACACGATCTGTCGTTTTATGACCAGTTCTCCTCCGGGCGCATTGCCTCGCGCATCAATTCCGACACCAATGATCTGGGCAATCTGGTAGTCATCATCACCGACGTGTCCGCCCAGGTATTCCAGGCCGTCCTGCTCGGCATTGTCATTGTCCGTACCGAGTGGCACCTGGCGTTGATCCTCTTCGCTTTCCTGCCAGTCGTTTTTGGGCTGGGGCTTGGCTTCCGCAGAATGGCCCGCCGGGTCACCAAGAGCGGCATGCAGGCTATGGCGGATGTGAATTCGGCCATCAAGGAGACCGTCAGCGGGATTGCCATCGCCAAGAACTTCCGCCAGGAAAACAGCATCTTCGAGACTTTCAATGCCGCCAACCGTACCTCTTACCGGGTTAACATATGGCGAGGCTTTATCCTGGCACTGGTATGGCCGAGCCTGAATACCGTCTTCGGAATTGGCACCTCCGTCCTGGTCTTCGCTGGTGGTCTGAGTGCCGCACAGGGGGCCGTGACCATTGGTGCATGGTACCTGTTTATCCTCAGCCTGGGGCGCTTCTTCGACCCGGTCATGAACCTCTCGGCCTTCTGGTCCAACATCCAATCTGGTCTGAGCGCGGCTGAGCGTATCTTCGCCCTGATGGATGCCGAGCCGAACGTCATCCAGACCGCCAGGCAGGCTGTCCCGGCCCTGAAAGGGGAGATCCGCTTCGAGAATGTATCCTTTCGTTACGCAGAAAACGAGCCGGTTCTGATGGATTTTAGCCTGAACATCCAGCGCGGTGAGAATCTGGCCATCGTCGGGCATACCGGCGCGGGTAAGTCATCGCTGGCAAAGCTGATTGCACGCTTCTACGAGTTCCAATCCGGCCGCATATTGATTGATGGGATGGATATCCGTTCCCTCAACCTGCAGGAATATCGCCGACAGTTGGGAATTGTCAGCCAGGTTCCATTCCTGTTTTCAGGAACGGTCGCTGGGAACATCCGCTATGCCTGCCCCGAGGTGAGTGATTCGGAAATTCTTGCCATGGCTCACCGCATCGGCGATGGCGAATGGCTGGAAACCCTGCCCAACGGGTTGAACACGATCGTCGGTGAACGCGGCGTCATGCTCTCGATGGGACAACGCCAGTTGGTGGCCTTGTTGCGCGTCCTCATGCAAAAACCGGCTATTTTTATTTTGGATGAGGCCACCGCCAGTATCGACCCATTCACCGAATGGCAGATCCAGCAGGCTCTTAATATGATTCTGGTAAAATCAACCAGTATCCTGATCGCCCACCGGCTGTCAACAGTCAAGGCCGCCGACCGGATCATCGTTATTGAAAAGGGTAGGATCATCGAAACAGGTAATCACACCGTGCTGCTGGCCCAGGGTGGGCATTATGCCATGCTCTACAATACCTACTTCCGGCACCAATCGCTTGCGTATGTGGAGCACGCCAAAGAACTGGTATCAAAATAAAGATTGACGTCGGGCATGATGAATTCCTTTTTCCAATTGCTCCAGAATTTCTTTCTTGACATGAAAAGCGGCCAGCTGCCACAGTTGGGCTATTGGACCTACCTGGCGCTGGCCCTTTTGGTCGCCATAGAAGGGCCTGTGGCCACCCTGCTGGGCGCCGCGGCTGCTTCGGCGGGATTGATGCGCCCCTGGCTGGTCTTTCTCGCCGCGGCCGCTGGCAACCTGACCGCCGACTCGCTCTGGTATACCATCGGTTATGCAGGAAAACTCGAATGGGCTCTGCAATTCGGGCGCAGGCTGGGATTGCGTCCTGGGATCCTTGAGCGGTTGGAACAAGGCATGCAAAAACATGCCGCCAGGATTTTGTTCATGGCAAAACTGACTGTCAGCTTCATGATCCCTTCTTTGATTGCTGCCGGGTTGGTGAAAGTTCCCTGGCGGCGCTGGTTTCCAGCCTTGTTCACCGGCGAAATGATCTGGACCGGTTCCCTGGTATTGATCGGTTATTACGCCACCGAGGCGATTAAACGCGTGGAACAAGGCGTGGAATACATGATATTGGTTTTGTCTCTGGTCTTTGTCATCTTCATGCTCTGGAAGGGACGGCATTTATTGCGGCACCTGCTTAGAATTGACGGGACGGACCGGGATCCGGGCGGCTAAGCGGATGAGCAACTCCATGCGCATCCTGATCGCGGTCACCTCGCAATACATCGCCTTCCATGGACAGGCGATTTTCACCATCAACCTGGCCGAGGGCCTGGCAAAAAATGGTCATGAGGTGTTGGTACTGGCGGCGTCCGAAAATGGCAGAGCTTACCGGACCCAACGCAATGGCATCCAGATGGAAGCGCTATCAGCTTTGAACCTGAGCGTATTGCACCCGGATGTATTCCTGCCCCTACTCTCCGCCCCCGCCGTGCTGCGGACTCTACGGACCTTTCAACCCGATATCGTCCACATCCAGGACCATTATCCGGTATGCCGTAACGCCATGCTATCCGCCCACCGGCTGGGAATCAAGGTCGTCGGTACCAATCACTTCATGCCAGAAAACCTGGCACCTTACGTGCCGTTACTCTCCCGGATCAAGCCGGTCTTCAATTGGGTTCTTTGGCGTTGGATGCGGGAAACCTATGACAGGGCGAATGCTGTGGTCACCCCATCCCGAACTGCCGCCGCGATCCTTCGGTCAGTGGGTTTACGGCCGCCGGTGATTCCCATCTCATGCGGTGTGGATAACGTTCTCTTCCATACCGATCCATCGGTCAACCGTTCCGCCTGGCGGGCACGTTATGGGATCGACCCACACAAGATTATTTTCTTTTTCGTTGGTCGGGTCGATCGGGAAAAGCACCTGGATGTATTGATTCGAGCTTTGCACATCCTCAAACGTGAGGATTTGCAATTGGTAATTGCTGGCAAAGGCGCATGGATGAAACATTTGATCGCGCTGGTGGAACAACTCGGGCTTGGGACAAAAGTCCATTTCGCCGGCTTCCTCCCCCAGGCAGACCTGCCATCCGTCTTGAACAGCATCGATATTTTCGCCATGCCCAGTGAAGCCGAGCTGCTCAGTATTTCCACCCTGGAAGCCATGGGCTGCTCCCGCCCGGTGCTGGCAGCTAACGCCGTTGCCCTGCCGGAACTGGTGACCGAATCTGTCAACGGTCTTCTTTTCAAGCCGGGGGATGTGGCCGACGCTGCGCGCTGCATGGCATGGTTCGCGGACCATCCGCAACGCTGGCGCGAAATGGGAGCCGCCAGCCTGGAAAAGGTCCAGGCGCACAGTCTTGAGAATATTATTCATAAATATGAGGCTCTTTATGAAAGGGTCCTGACCGCTGTTCCTCTCGATCAGGCAGAGTGAAAGACAGGCTCTCACATGTCATCAACCCTGAAAGCACAAGTCCTCCTGGATAAAAATCGAACGCTTGCCCCCATCTCGCCTCTGCTGTTTGGCGGATTCGTTGAACATATGGGACGCTGCGTATACGAGGGGATTTACGATCCCGGGTCACCCAAGGCAGATTCAAGCGGTTTTCGTCGGGATGTTTTGGAAGCTTTGCGTGATCAGGCTTACTCTGTAATTCGCTATCCAGGTGGAAACTTCTTAAGTGGCTACAACTGGCTTGATGGCGTAGGCCCCAAGGACCAGCGCCCGCGCCGGCGTGAGCTTGCCTGGCAGTCGCTTGAGTCCAACCAGTTTGGGACGAACGAATTTATGCGGTTCTGCACCGCGATCAACGCCGCGCCCATGCTGGGTGTAAATATGGGCACTGGAACCATCCAGTCAGCTTCCGACCTGGTCGAGTACTGTAATGCGCCTGTTGGGACATATTGGGCGGACCTGCGTGCAAGTCATGGTACGCGCGAACCGTATAATGTTCGTTATTGGTGTGTTGGCAATGAGATGGATGGACCCTGGCAGATGGGCCACCTGGATGCAGCCGCTTATGGGAACAAAGCTCTTGAAGCTGCCAAAATGATGAAATGGCAGGATCCGACCATTAAAACGGTCCTGTGCGGCTCATCCGGTATCGGCATGACCACCTACCCGGAATGGGATCGCACTGCCCTCGAGATTGCCTGGGAGCAGGTGGACTACCATTCGATGCATTATTACGCTGGAAACCAGGATGGGGACACAGCCAGTTATCTGGCAAGCTCCATATTGTTCGAACACTTTGTGGAAACCCTGGAGGGGACTCTTCGTTATGTAAAAGCGAAATTGCGCAGCAAACATGATGTCCATCTCTCCTGGGATGAATGGCAGGTCTGGTACAAGGGCGATCCGCTGCAGGGGAATTGGACGGAGGCGCCATCACCTGGCCGAAGAAAGCTACAACCTGGAAGATGCGCTGGTTGTTGCCCAGTGGTTGAATGTTTTCCTGCGCAAAAGCCATGTTCTCAAGATTGCCTGTGTTGCCCAGATTGTCAACGTCATTTCGTGGCTGCAAACCCGCAGGGATGGCTTGCTCAAGCAGCCGTCCTATTATGCATTCAAGCTGGTCAGCAACCTGGCGCGTGGTGAAGCGCTGGACGCCTGTGTCAAAGCGCCTCTGATGGACACCAGGAAATATGGCCCGGTACCCTTGCTGGATGTCTCAGCCAGTTATGAAGCCGAGGCAGGACAGGGCGCGGTTTTCATGGTCAATCGCAGCCAGGCAGAATCGTTGACAACGAGCATTATCTGGCAGGATGGGAAAGGTTTTCTGGTCGATAAAGCCTGGCAGCTCGCAGGCAGCGATCCCAAAGAAACCAATAGCTGGGAATCGCCTAACAATCTGGTCGCCAAATCCATTCCGGTGCCAACTGTTGATGGTGGCCGCACAACATTACCTTTGCCCCCCTTGTCTTTCACCGTTCTAACCATACGTGCATTCTGAACCATGGATTGTTCGATTTGACAATCCTTCCATGCCCTGCTATACTGATTTCATAATGTTGACTATTACTGCCACTTTTGGCAGTTTGCAAGTGCACAATTAACCTGTTCTTCCCAACCCCTGCACCAGCACGGGGCATTTTGTATTTTTATTTAATTCTGCAAACGGGTGGGGCAGTTACATACCATTCATAAAGGAATAACCATGAGTAATATAAAAGAAAAACTTCGCATCATCCCGATTGGTGGTCTGGGTGAGGTCGGCAAGAACATGATGGCATACGAGTACGACGGGCAGATCCTGGTCGTGGATGCCGGGTTAATGTTCCCCGATAATGACATGCTGGGGGTGGATTACATCATCCCCGATTTCAAGTATCTCCGTGACCATGCCGAAGAAGTTCTCGGGATCATCATCACCCATGGGCACGAGGATCATATTGGATCGATCCAGCACCTGTTGGGCGTAGTCCCGGTACCCGTTTATGCCACCCCCCTGACACGCGGCCTGATAGAAGTCAAGCTGGCGCGTAATGGTCTGGCGGGCAAAGCCGTCCTGAATACCATCCAGGCCGGTGAGACGCTCCGGATTGGCCATTTCCAGATCGAGACCTTCCATGTCTGCCATTCTATCCCGGATGCCATCGGCCTGGGTATTACCACCCCTGCGGGACTGATCATTCACACGGGCGATTATAAGTTCGATCAAACCCCGGTGGACAACTGGCCCACCGATTTTGCCAAGCTGGCCGAGTTCTCCTCCCGGGGTGTAGCAATATTGCTGTCTGATTCAACCAATGCCGAACGTCCCGGCTGGACCCCCTCCGAACGCGTCATCGGCCCGGCCATGGATGACGTTTTTCGTAACGCTCCTGGTCGGATTATTATCGCCACGTTTGCTTCGCTTATTGCAAGAATGCAGCAGGTCGCGGATGCTGCAGTCAAACACAAACGCAAGCTGGCCTTTGTTGGCATGAGCATGGTGGATAATGTAAAAATCGCCCAAAAGATGGGCTACTTGGACATTCCTGAATCCACCATGGTCAGCCTGGAAGAGGGCTTGCACCTGCCAAAGAAGGAAGTAGTGCTGATGTGTACCGGCAGCCAGGGCGAACCTACCTCCATTATCGGGCGGCTTTCGACCGGTACCAATCGTCAGTTCGATATTGAAACGGGCGATACCATTGTCATATCTTCCCACCCGATTCCCGGAAACGAAGAGGCGATCAACAAGACCATCAACCGTCTGCTTCGCCGGGGGGCAGATGTGATCTACGAAGCCCTGGAGCCGGTACACGTTTCGGGTCATGCCAGTTCAGAAGAGATGAAATTGCTGCTCAATCTGGTTCGGCCAAAATTTTTCATGCCCATCCATGGCGAGCTGCACCAGCTGAAACGTCACGCTGCCCTTGGAAAACAAGTCGGCATTCCTGTGGAAAATATTGTCGTCGTTGAAAATGGGCAGGTGGTGGAACTGGCTGATGGGAAACTCACCCTGGCGGAACGCAATCCCGGCAACTATGTTTTTGTCGAAGGGGAAACCGTTGGCGATATAGACCGGGATGTGATGCGCGAGCGCGAGCAATTGTCCCGTTCTGGCGTCGTGCTCATTACCGTTCCGGTGGATAAGTATTCCGGCCGCCTGATCAAGGAACCGGAGGTGGTCACGCGCGGCTTCATTTCCCCTGAAGACGCCGAAGCAATCATTCCTTCTGTCCGGAAAAAGGTGACCGACCTGGTCAACAGCGCCGGACTCGATGATGAAAAGCTCATTACCGACGCAGTGCGTTCACTGCTGCGCAATCAGACTGGGCGCCGCCCTATGGTTTTCGTGGCAGTAACAAAGGCATAGAAAACAAGGCCGGGTTTTACCCGGTCCTTGTTTTTTTTTACATCCAGCCAAAAGGTTCCCTTTCATCTGGGGTTGTCCGTGGTAAAAATCCTTTTTTAGGAAACCTTATTGCGCACTTTATTTCTTCCCGAACCAATATAGTGCGAAAAGCAAGACCGCCCCTACCAGGAAAGCAGCCACTCCTTGCCATTTGGCTAATTTTGGTTTCGGGAACATATTCGGTTTTGAAAAAGCCAGATAGAGAATATACGGACCGCCGACTAAACCGGCCGCCCCCACTCCCAATAATAGCATTCGAATCATTGTCGACATGGATTTCTCCTCTTATTTCCAACCAAACTGGCCTCGTAGGGGAACAAAACAAACCTCCAGACTGTTCTCACGATTGAACTCCTGGCCGGACCGCCTCCAGACTTCAAGCTGCTGAATGCTCCGGCTGCCCACCGGTATAACCAATCGTCCGCCTTCCACCAATTGGTCAAGCAGAGCTTGCGGGACTTGTGGGGCAGCCGCTGCCACCAGGATTTTATGGTAGGGTGCAGCTTCCGGCCAGCCTCCACTCCCATCACCAGTGTGTACGTGGACATGAGTATACCCCAGTGTGCCAAGGGTAATTTCTGCTTGCGATGCCAATTCAGGAATTACCTCGACGGTATGCACTTCCGCTGCCAGCTCACCCAGCACAGCTGCCTGGTAACCGGACCCGGTGCCGATTTCAAGCACGCGCTCGTTCGGTTCCAATTCCAACAATTCGGTCATCAGGGCAACGATATATGGCTGGGAGATGGTCTGTCCATTGCCGATCGGAAGCGGTCCGTCAGAATAAGCCCAGGGCAGATCATCAGGTGGGACAAAAAGATGGCGCGGCACAGAGCTCATCGCAGCCAGTACCCGCACATCATGGATATCGCGGGCAAGAAGCTGTGCATCGACCATGCGCCGGCGCGCCAGGGAATGCTCATCTGGATCTGGCATATGTCTTCACTTGATTGGTTACACGCATGTCACTGTTTTTTATCCATTAAGCTCAATTTCTGCGCAATTTGACGATCAACTTTGCCCATTGGGTAAAGCACCAGGTCCACCGGGCGGACCCAGGCCAGGTCTGCAGCTTCAATTGGTTTCGGTTCGCCAACAGTTAACTTGCACAAGAAAGCATGCAGGGTGATCCGAAAATGGGTATAGGCGTGCTGGTAGACTCCCAACGGCTCACCTACCAGGATCTCCACACCCAGTTCTTCCCGGATTTCACGCATGAGGCAGGCCTGCAATGTTTCATCCTGCTCGATTTTCCCGCCAGGGAACTCCCACATCCCGCCCAGCAGACCCTTGGAGGGGCGTTTCGCCAGCAAAACCTGCCCTCTGCGCCTGATCACCGCGGCAGTGACGGTATAATGCGGCACCACAGTTTTGGGTTTCAATACTGGCCGTTGCGCCTGGATACCAAGAAGACATGCCCGGCATATTTCCCTGAGCGGGCAAAGCAGGCAACGTGGGTTTTTCGGCAAACAAATCGTCGCGCCCAGGTCCATGAGGGCCTGGTTGTAGTCACCGGCGCGACCTTTGGGCAGCTGCTGTTCCGCCAACCGCCACAGGATTTTTTCACCAGCGGGAGAGTCCGCCGGTTGGGCCACATCGAAAACACGCGCAAAAACCCTGCGCAAATTGCCGTCTAGAGTAGGTACATCCTGCCCGAAGGCAATCGAAGCGATGGCACCGGCAGTATATTTCCCAATGCCCGGGAGCTTGCGGAGTCCCACCAGTTCACGCGGCAATTCACCCCCATATTCTTTCATCACGAAGATTGCGGCTTTATGCAAATTGCGCGCCCGGCCATAATAACCAAGGCCTTCCCACACGGAAAGAACATCCCCCTCGGAAGCAGCCGCCAGATCCGCAATGCCCGGAAAACGCTTCATCCAGCGCTCAAAATACGGGATGACCGCTTCGACGCGTGTCTGCTGGAGCATGATCTCAGAGACCCACACACCATACGGGTCCACGGATCCGCGCCAGGGCAATTTGCGTCCCTGCTGGGCGTACCACTCCAGGATTAAATTAGAACTGGAAACCATTTCGGGCTGGGACAACTTTATAGGAAAAATTCTTCACGACTGCGAATAATTTGTCCAACAGCTGCTTCCAGCCATCCGAGCGCAGGATTTGCCTCACGCCTGGTAAATCTTCCGCCAGGATGCCAACCTGGATCTGAGGATAATCACCATAAATGGTTGCCCAGGCTTCCACCGGCTGAAATCCCAGTCTCTGCACGCCCGGGATGAATTCACCGATGACAAACTCAAAATAATCCTGCTCGTGTTCGGGAACAATGTCCCAAGTCATCATCAATTTAACTGCCATATCGCACCTATTCGTGCTGGTAATCCAGCACGATCACCTTCGTCTCTTCAGGCAGGCTTGATTTGGTCACTTTCAGGCTGGGCAGGGTTTCAGCTTCGTGCAAGCCCATTTCCTTGAGGAATTTATCCAACCGGTCAAGCGGAACTTTGACCGCCGGGGTGTTGAAATGCATCGGGATGACAATATTTGGCTCCAGCAGGCTCACAATTTCCGCCGCCTTGGCCGCATTCAGACCGCTTCCGCCCCCCACCGGAACTAATACAATATGCACCGTCCCGAGTGCTTCGATCTCATTCTGGGGCGGCACGGAGCGCATGTCACCCAGGTGTGCCACCGTGATACCCATGTAGTCGAAAACATACAGAGTATTGCGGGGCTTCTCCTCCGCCTTTTTGCCCTGTCCATCCATCTGAACACCGGTGATAAAAACACTGCCGATCTCGAACTCCCCCGGTCCGGTAATGGCGTGGGAATACCCTTTGACCGCGCTCAGGTAATTGTGCCCGGGTGCTTCGTGACTGGATGTGACAATATCCGCTCTCAATTTAAGCGGCTCGTATCCCACTGACTCAGAGTCGAAGGGGTCGCAAACAACCGTGGCCATGCCGCGTTCGGCCAGACGAAAACAGGAATGTCCGTACCAAGTAATTTCCATTAGTCCTCCGTGCAGGCCCATTATACACGTATAATTAATGGGATGGAATCCGAACTGTTACCTCGCCAGGCAGGAGGTGGGACACTCACCCGTACGATAAGTGGTTGGCGGTTGGAAATACCCTCAGGGATGCCGCGTTCTTACCGCCTGGCCCAACTTGATGACTATGCGCATACCACTCGCAGTCGTTTAATCTGCATGCCTCCCTTGTCCTTAAGCTTGCGTGCCCGCCTCTCGAGCGCCGACTTGCCCGGCACTTGGGGGTTCGGCGTGTGGAACGATCCATTTGGCCTCTCCCTGGGCTTCGGTGCTGAACCTTCACGCCTGCCAGCTTTGCCGCAAACTGCCTGGTTTATGCACGCTTCTCCGCCAAACTGGCTCTCCATTCGGGAAGACCCATCCATCGGTTCGGGCCAGGCAGTCCCCGCCAACGGTTTTTTCGCCGGCACATTCTGCTCGCCCCGCATCCCTTCCTTTCTTTTCCTGCCTGGCCTTCCAGTCATTCCATTAATTGCGATCAGACCAATTTCACGGCTTCTTCGCCGGCTGGCCGGCCGTATCATCCGGCAGGATGGCGTCAGGGTGATTCTCGATGTCACCCAATGGCACCAGTATTCCCTGCACTGGTTGTCTGGGGGTTGCTCATTCGTTGTGGATGGGAACAAGCTGCTCTCCACGCCCTGTTCTCCCTGCCCACCTCTGGGTTTGGTGATCTGGATTGACAATCAATATGCTGCCTGGACTCCCTCAGGACGTATCACTTACGGTACATTGGAAAATCCCGCTGCCTGGCTGGAAATTGCCGACCTGACTATTCAATAAGATATCTTCATTAACTAGTAAAGATCACTCCAATTTTACTCCATCCAAACCGTCCGGTCCTCGAAAGATGGTCGTTCCAGCGCGGCTGGCACCAGGTCTGGATAACCTATGTAAACAAAACTGATCAATTCCTGCTCCGGGCCAAAACCGAGGAATTTTTTCACTTCCGGGTCACGCGCTGCTGATCCAGTGCGCCAATGGGACCCCAGGCCTTCAGCATGTGCTGCAAGCAGCAGGTTCTCCACTGCCGCCGCCACAGCGCAGATATTTTCGATCTCAAGCACTTTCGGTTCGACCGGCTTGTCTACACCCACTGCAATCAGGACCGGGGCACGCATTGGTTTGACCCTTTCCTTTTCAATCACCGCCTCCGGCAATTCCGGGTTCTCTTTCTTGAGCGCCTGGGCCATGACCTCCCCAAGTGCCTGGCGGCTCTTCCCTGTCAATACCACAAACCGCCATGGCCTCACCCGGTGATGGTTGGGAGCCTGCACAGCCGCCTGAAGAAGTTTTTCAATGACCGCATGTGGGAGCGGGTCGGGTTTGACCTTGGCGATCGAACGCCTGGTATATATGGCTTCAAGTGTATCCATATCTCATCTCCTTCTCATGCAGCTCATTGTGTATGAAAAACCCGGTCCCAGACGGGCGAACTGACCCCAAAGCGTGTATTCGGATCTTTGTAGTGATGCTGCATATGATAGCGCTTCAGGTATTTGGCATAACCAGAACGCATCGGGAAATGGTGCGTGGCATAATGCGTCAGATCATAGACCAGGTAACCGACCAGGAAACCCGCTGTAAGGGGAGCGACCCATTGGGGGGCTTTCAGCATTACACCCAGGATTAGATAAAACAATCCGACAAATACCAGGGCGAGTGGAATGCTGACCGGAAAGGGCATCACCAGGCGGGTCTTCACCTGCGGCTGGGCATGATGGATGCCGTGAAACAGGAAGAAAATGCGTTCCTGGCGCGGCGAAGCTGGCTTGTGGTGGAACAGGAAGCGATGCAGGCTGTACTCGGCGAAAGTCCATAGGAACAGCCCAAGGATGAAACCAAGTGGAATATACACAGGGAAAACCGGTACATGTGCCGTTAATGCAGCATAGACGAGCAGGATAACCACGATGGGCAGCCACAGGCCAATGATGGTCAACGGGCTGATATGGGTGAAAAATTCCAGGAAATCGGATTTGAACAGGCGGATGGGGACAGGGTCCTTGCTCTTGTCGATCAGCAAATGGCTCATTGTTTCACTCCATAAATTTCTATGAATTCTACCAGTAATTTTCAGGAACAATAGGAAGGTGAAATACGTCAATATGGAAAGGTTATCCCGTTCAAAGTGATCGGAGGCAGTATGTTCACCAGGAAATTCATTCCACTGTTCGCAATCGTGCTGGTTCTGGCGGCGTCGCTTGTAACCACCACCCATGCCCAAGCCGGTTCGCTTCCGTGTGGAGGCAACGTAACCGTCATGTCGGGTGACACTCTGCGCAAGATCGCCGACCGTTGTTACACAACTGTAGCAGCTTTGCAGCTGGCAAATGGGATCAACAATCCCAACCTGATCTATGTTGGGCAGGTGTTGGTAATGCCTGGCGCACTCTTGCAAGGCAATGGTGTCACTGATATTTATATCGTCAACCGGGGGGATACGCTTAAAACACTGGCAGCAGACTTCAATACGACCATCGAAGTACTGTTGTCGCTCAACCCTGCCATTGCAAATCCCAATCTGATTTATGAAGGCCAAAGGTTGAACATCCCGGTTCCCGGAAGTGTTCCTCCAACACCGCCTCCCACAGGCAGCCAGGCCTATTTTGTCCAGAGAGGCGATACGATGAAGATGATCGCTTACCGCCTCGGAGTCAGCCTGGATGTACTGGCAAAAGCCAATCCGCAGGTGCTCAACCTAGACCTGATCTACGTTGGACAGAAGCTCAACGTACCGTCCGGAGTCTCAGTCTATATTGTAGTAAGAGGCGATACCCTCCGGAAAATTGCTGACCAGTTCGGCACCACGCCGGAGGCTTTGCTCATACTCAACCCTGCCATCAGGAACGCCAACCTGATCTACGTTGGTCAAATTATCAAATTTAGATGACCATCCAGGCTCTCCTGCTTCGTTCTGATACCTAAATAACAAGAGCCGCACCCGGTGGATGCGGCTCTTGGTCTCTTTTCTCTTTTCTCTGTTCTCTTGCTATTTATCTTCCGCGATCTGCTTCCCGGCATACTTCAGCGCATAGTGCGCAGCCGCCAGGCGGGCGATCGGCACGCGGAAGGGCGAGCAGGATACGTAGTTATTTCCGATAAGATGGCACCACTCGATCGACTCGGGGTCGCCGCCGTGCTCCCCACAGATACCCACTTCCAGGTCGGGACGAGTCTTGCGGCCGTCATTCACAGCCATCTGCATCAGCTTGCCCACGCCCTCGCGGTCCAGGGTCTGGAACGGATTCTTTGGTAGGATGCCCTCAGCCACATAAGTGACCAGGAAATTGCGTTCAGCATCGTCACGGCTGTATCCAAAGGTCATCTGGGTCAGGTCATTGGTGCCGAAGGAGAAGAACTCGGCCAGCCCGGCAATCTCGCCTGCAGTGACGGCCGCCCGCGGGATTTCGATCATCGTGCCGAACTTGTAGGTGAATTGGACCTTCTTCTCGTCCATGACCGCCGCAGCGATGCGCACCAGCCGCGGCTGGATCCATTCCAGTTCCTTGACGGTGCCGGTCAGCGGGATCATCACTTCAGGATGAACCTTGATCCCGCGCAGGGTGCAGTCCGCCGCGGCTTCGAAGATGGCGCGTACCTGCATTTCAACGATCTCTGGCATGGCAATGCTCAACCGCACGCCGCGCAAGCCCATCATCGGGTTGGACTCGTGCAGGCTCTTGATAGCCGCCAGCAGGGTCTCTTTTTCTTTCAGACCAGCCGTTTCACCCTTGACGCGCATGGTGACGACTTCTTCAAAAAGCTTCTCCTCGTCAGGCATGAACTCGTGCAGCGGCGGGTCAATCAAGCGGATGATGACCGGGTAACCGTCCATCGCTTCGAACAGGCCATCGAAATCTTTCCTTTGGGTGGGAAGTAAGAGGTTGAGCTGCTTGGTGCGCTCTGCGCTTGAGTCCGCAAGGATCATCTTCTGGACGATCGGCAGGCGCTCGGTCTCGAAGAACATGTGCTCGGTGCGGCACAGTCCAATCCCCTTGGCTCCGTAGGAGCGGGCACGCCGGGCATCCTTGGGGTAATCCGAATTTGCCCAAACCTGAACGCCCGGGGCCTTGCGTCCATCCGGCAGGATGCGAATATCCTTGCGGGCAGTCAGTTCATCCGCCCAGCCAAGGACAGTTAGTAGCTCATTCTGTTCCTCAATTTTGGCTTCCACGGTCGGAATTTTGCCAACGAAAACTTTCCCGGTTGTACCATCGACTGAAATCCACTCGCCTTCCTTGACAATCTTGCCATTTGCTTCCATGACACGCGTCTCAAGGTCGATCTTCATCGCCGAAGCGCCCACCACGCAGGGGATGCCGAACTGGCGGGCTACCACCGCGGCATGCGAGGAGGCCCCGCCTTCGCTGGTCAGAACACCCTGGGAGGCGATCATGCCATGGACATCATCCGGCTTTGTGAAAGGACGCACCATGATGACTTTTTGCTTTTCTTCCTTGGCCATCTTTTCTGCGGTATTCGCATCAAAATAAACCTGGCCGACGGCCGCGCCCGGGCTGGCATTGACTCCCTTTACATAATAAGCGCCTGATTTTTCAGCAGCTTTCAAGGCCGCATCATCAAATTGCGGGTGGAGCAAAGTGTCCACGTCGGAAAATGAGACCCGAAGTACAGCATCTTCCTTAGAGATCAATCCCTCATTTGCCATTTCCATGGCGATCTTAATGGCTGCCTTCGCAGTCCGTTTCGCATTACGGGTTTGCAGCATCCACAACTTGCCGTGCTCAATGGTGAACTCGACATCCTGCATATCCTTGTAATGCTTCTCCAGCTTCGCAGTGATATCCATAAACTCTTTATAGGCTTCCGGCATCTGGCTGCCAAGCTGCTCGATCGGATCGGCGTTGCGGATTCCGGCCACTACGTCTTCGCCCTGGGCATTCAACAGGTACTCGCCCATCATTTTCTTGTCACCGGTGGATGGGTTGCGGGTGAAGGCCACGCCGGTGCCTGAGTCATCCCCCATGTTGCCGAAGACCATGGTAACGATATTGACCGCAGTACCGAGGTCATCCGAGATATTGGTTGCCTTGCGGTAGTCCACGGCCTTCTTGCCATTCCAGGATTCGAACACGGCCTTGGTGGCCAGTTCCATCTGCTTGTAGACATCCTGGGGAAAATCAGAACCGATATTCTGCTTGTAGACTTCCTTGAAGCTGGCGACGAGCGATTTCCAATCTTCGGCAGTCATTTCGGTGTCGAGTTTGTAACCCATCCTGGTTTTGTATTCGCCCATTGGATGTTCAAAAACCTCATCATCCAGGTTAAAGACGGTCGTGCCGAACATCTCTACCAGGCGGCGGTAAGAATCCCACACAAAGCGCGGATTCCCGGTCAGCTTGATCATCCCATCCACAACCTCGTCGGTCAGACCGATATTGAGGATGGTGTTCATCATACCGGGCATCGAGAACTTGGCGCCCGAGCGGCAGGAGACCAGCAGAGGGTTGGTCGGATCGCCAAATTTCTTCCCGGCCTGCTTTTCAGTAACTTGGAGGGCTGCCAGCATCTGGTCCCAGAGGCCTGCGGGGAACTCCCCGGTCTTGCGGAATTCGTTGCATGCCTCGGTCGTTACGGTGAATCCAGGTGGAACCGGCACTCCCGCCCGCGTCATATCCGCCAGGCCCGAGCCTTTACCGCCCAGCAAACCGCGCACGCCATCCCAAGAACCGGCGTACTTCTCTGCCTCGGCCACTTCGTCGAACAAATAAACCCATTTCTTTGCCATTTTATTATTTCTCCTTACGATTGAAATATGGTTCCGCTCTGATCAGCCTTGCGAAGGTTATTCAAAGGACGTGTTCCTTGTCACAACCAGGATTTCCTTTCCAATTGCCTGCCCGGATAGTGCCAGACCTTCGCAAGGATAGGTTGATACGGAAATATGGTTTCAGGGATATCCCTGGTTAAGGCGTGCCAATCGGCAAGTTTACCACAATCTTCCACTTATTCGTGCATTTTCCCTCAAGCGCGGTAAAATAGTATAAAAAATCCAGGAGATGTTTTATGCAAACCTGTTCCAAATGTAATGCTTCCTCCCCCGATAATGCCCGGGCCTGTGTCAACTGCCAGGCTGATCTGGGGCAGTTTTCCACCACTGCAGTGGCTCTCAAGCGCATGCAGGCCAACCCGCGCGTGAGCGCCATCCGCCTCACGGTCGCGTATGACGCCTGTTCATATTGTTACGAGCAAATGGATACCTATCCGAAGGACAGGGTGCCGCACCTCCCGCATGCCGGCTGTTCTCACTCCAATGGCTGTCGCTGTTTCTACGAGCCGGTGCTGGAAGAGACCGCCATTGTCGGAAAAGTAGTTGAGTGATTTTAACCAGAAGCGCCGGGCTCCTTGAGGGACCCCGGCGCTTTTTTATTAAGTTTTTCGTTGGGCGTGGGTCTTCGACCCCGCCCAGTTTTCGACCGCAGGTCTCCTCTTTACCAACCTATCTCGCTAATCTCCACATCTGTATCTTTTTCATCCCCGCTTACCCAAAACCGCGCCGAAGAAAATTGCCAGCCCTCCGGTCGAAGTACTAGCCCTTTCCGCACCAGATATTCATAAAAAAACCACGCACTTCCAAACTGTGCGGGATTAATAACCGGTCCACTCGATTTGCTCCCGTCGCGGTCCTTTCTATTTTCTATCCGCCACCTGTCGAACTCCAGCCTTGCGCGGGGGGTATTTTCGCGTCGGCATCTGCTCAGCCAGGTGGATCAAGCTGAGCAGCGCCTCATTGATAGCCTGCGAATCAGTTCATCTCCTTTGCAAACCGTACTCCCTTCCCGGTTACGACGACAAACTGATCCGGAATTCGGTCTGCATAAGCATGTAATAAGCGTTTCAGCGCCTCGATCTTCAATTTCGAGCGTTCATCATCAAGACGTAGTAAGATAATTCCATGGTGAGGTTTTTTTTCATGATATGCCTTTTCACCGAAGTCCTTATCACTCGTCAGTAAGATCCAATTCTCATCAAAGGCTTTCTTAATAATAAAATCGTCCCCCTTGCCGCGTGCCTGGTCATAAACGGAAAAAACTTCATATCCCTGGGAATGCAACCAATCTGCGACTTTTGGCCCAATGCACTCATCCACCAGGAAGCGCATCAGGAGGCCTCTGCCCTCAACGGCATAAATAAATTACTCTCAAGGGATTTGCTGGCAAAAAGGATACAGGCTTGAATATCTTCCTTCTTTAGATCGTTATATTCATCCAGAATATCCTGAATTGTGGCACCATGTGCCAGTAAATTCAGGATGAATTCAACCGTAAGCCTCGTCCCTTTAATGACAGGTTTGCCAACCATCACCTTTGGATTGATCGTGATCCGTTCCAGTAATTTCTGATCGGTCATATCTGTTGCTCCTGGCAATCATTATACTCCTCGTTATGAACCTTAATCATATACCGCACTGCAAGGCATGGTTCAGAGCGAACCAAATCCCCCCTTGATCGCCTCCGCCGTCTCGTTTGGCGCCTCCATCATCGGCATGTGACCCACTTCCGGAACCTCGGTCAACTGCGCCTGCGTTACTGCTGCATTTCAAGCTTCTGGCGCGCTCGACCGGGATCAATTCGTCCGCCAGCCCGTGGACCAGCACCACCGGGAAGGAGCAGCCGAGCAGCAGCGTGGAAGAATCCGGCCGGTCTGCCATCGCCCGCAGCGCCCCCGCCAGCCCCTCCGGTCTCTGCCGCAGGATGAGCGCCTTCAGCCTGGCCTGCAGTTCGGCATCCGCCGTCAGCTTCGCAGACATGCCTTCCGCCACTTCCCGCACCCCGTTTGTCAGGACGTGTTCCGCCTCCAGGTAGCGGTCAGCCTTCTTTTCGGGCGTATCCGCCAGCACCTGGGAAGAAATCAGTCCCAGCCCGAGCGTCCGCTGCGGATAGGCGCGCGCAAATGCCAGTGCCACGTAGCCTCCCATGGAATGCCCGGTAACAGCCGCCTGCCAGACGCCCAGGGCGCTCAGCATACCCGCAATGTCGGCAGCCAGGTCGGCCATCCCGTATATTCCTTCCGCACCCTCTGACTCGCCAAAACCGCGCAGATCCGGCATGATGATGTCAAAATCATTCTCCAGGAGAGGCACGACCGGCTCCCAGATGCTGTGGTCCAGCGGATACCCGTGCACCAGCACCAGCGGCATCCCGCTCCCGCGCCGTTCGTAGGCTAAAGAAATACCATTCACTCTAATTTTATTCATTTAGTCTCCTTCTATTACGTATAAGCCAGTGGATTACTGCTGAATAATGTCGTGGATTTTCCTTAAGACAAATTACATTTGTGTCATTCGTCCCATTCGTGCGATTCGTGTTAAAGTCTTTTCCTCCCTGGAATTTAACACCTCCAATTCACCTTTACCTTCTGCTTGCTGCCCAACCGGGTGTAATACTGCACAAAACCATTCTCACAGCCGAACTCATAGATCCTCCGGGTCACATCCACATCCACCTTGCAGTATTCCGCCAGCTTGTCCAGTTCGCCGGCGCGCCACCATTCCACCGCCTGCAGCCCGCTCGCTGACTTGGTCTCCCCCAGGGTTCCGCGTGCTACTGCATCCAGGCTGGGGCGGAAACTCAGCGTACGAAACAGGTCATCCATGATGTCCAGGGTGGGCAGGAACTGCAGGCGTTCATTGGGCGCATAAGGCCGCAGCACTTCGTAATCAAAGCCTTTCAGGTTAAATCCGATCACCCTGCCGGCGGTTTTCAACTCGGAGATCAGCGCCGGTACATCTTTCTCCCAATAAATCGTGAAATCATTCTTGATTGACGACCAGGTCACGCCGCAGGAGACTTTGAGCGCACCGATATTGCCCCTCCCACCCACATCTTCAAACAGGTTTTGGGTTTCCAGGTCAAAAACGACGATGTTCATAGAATTTCCTCATAACTTTTCAGGTGTATTCTTCAAGAAGTACACAACCCTTTCCACGAATTACGAATAAAGAATAACAAATTACGAATTACGTTTTACGTCTTATTAACCTCTTCCATCTGCTTCCTCGCCAGATCCAATGCCTCGTCCCGCGTGGAAATTTCCCCCACCGCCTGGGCCTCGCGGATCGCTTCCAGGAGCACGCCGATCCGTTTTCCGGGTGATAGGGACAATTCCTTCATCAAGTCATTACCGTCAACCAGGGCTGGAGGGGTGACGGTCTCAGCCGGCTTTTCATACCAGTTCTCCAGGAACTCATGCACAATATCCAGCGCATCCACCCATTTTTCCTGCGTCAGAGTCTGTTCATAGGTGGCCCGCAGATCGGCCAGTTCCAGCAGGCATATATCCACGCCTGCCGGGCCGGTGTCCCGGAAATAGCGGTAGATGGCCCGCCGGCTGGGCGGTTTTCGCTCGTCCACCAGCCGGTTGATATGAAACAGCACCCGCATATGGTTGCGGATGATGGTTTCCAGCCGCTGGATTTCCTCATTGCTGAAAACGAGACTGCGGGCACGCAGGGAGGCCATTTCAGCTCCCTGCACGTCGTGACCCCAGAAGCGCGCCTGGCCGTTATCGTCAGCTTGTTTGCAGGCCGGCTTGGCAATATCGTGGTAAAGGGCGGCCAGGTAGAGCAGACCGCGCAGTGGCCGGTCAGCCGTGACGGGTTGTGCCAGGGTTTCGCTCAATTGCCGGCGGTAGCGGCCCAGCCGCAGGACCAGCAGGCTGGTGAACAGGTCGGCATCTTTTTCCGGATCGTAACCGGGTGCCAGGGTGGTTAAGATGGCCTCCAGGTGGTTGGCCGCCGAGAGGCTGTGTTCCCAAACATCGTGTACATGCGGCGGACGTTGTTCCACGCCCTTCAGTTGGCCGAGTTCCGGCAGGATTTTCTCCAGCGCGCCCAGCATGTCAAGGGCGCGCATGCAGGTTGCCGGCTGTGACCCGCTCAGGATGCGAAAAAGCTCATCCCTCAGGCGTTCCGGGGAGACTTTACTCAGTCCGCCGGAAGCTGCTTTCATGGCTGCACGCGTTTCTGGCAGGATGTGGAAACCGAAATTGGCCGCCAGCCGGATACCACGCAGGATGCGCACCGGGTCATCCAAAAATGCGGATTGTGAACAAGCGCGCAGGCGCTTCTCCTTCAAATCCATTGCTCCACCCAGCGGATCGTGCAGGCTGTCATCTCGCAGGTCCATTGCGATGGCATTCAGGGTGAAATCGCGGCCGGTCAGGTCGGATTCCAGGCTTGGCCCTGAGCCCGTCGAAGGGTCTGCACCACGGAAGGCGGCGAAGTCCATGGTGATACGCGTTTCATCGCTGTAGGTAACAATGACGCGTCCGGTATCACGTTCGGCATCCAGCGCATAGAAATCTGCTTTCGTGATGGAGCCGGGTCTGGTACGGGAAAGGGCATCTGCAACATGCCTGGCGGTTCGAATGGCCTCCCCCGCCAGCGAAAAATCCAGGTCATGCGTTGGGCGGCCCAGCAGGGCATCCCGGACCGCTCCACCGACCAGGTAAACAGCCAGCCCATCCGGCAGAACCTGGCGGACGGAGTCTAAAAGAGGCGGAAATGTCAGTGGATAAAGGCTTGGCATATAAAGGATTTCCATGGTTTCTTTGTAACGCGATTGGGCCGCCCGCCGGGCCTGCTCGGGTGTGCCGCCCTGTGCTACAACCCGTCCGCGTAGACGGGCGATCCAACGACCTGCATAAGCTTTCTCGTCTTCTCCCGCCATATCCCTTTCCAAAGGTTCTCTTGCTGTGCTCACCAGGGAAGCGTAAATCAGCCTGATGGGGGTAAATATTTTTCCAGATCCACCACCGCTACAAAGGGCAGATTGCGGTAATACTCATCCAGGTCAAGGCCGTAACCGAAAACAAACTTGTTGGGGATGCTGAATCCACGATAATGGATCGGGACGTCAATTTCCCGGCGGTCTTCCTTATCCAGCAGGGTACACACTTTCAGGCTTTTGGGATGGCGTGTCTCGAGAAGTGCAACCACGTGGGAGAGGGTATGACCGCTGTCAACAATATCCTCGACAAGCATGACATTCTTGCCTTCGATGTTGGTCTGCAGGTCCAGGCTCATGCGGATATTTCCGTTTGAAGCCCGTCCTCCCACCCCATAGGAGCTCAACGCCATGCAGTCGATGGCATGCGGGACAGTGATGTGGCGCATCAAATCCACCATAAAGACGATCCCTCCTCGCAGGATGCAGATAAGCAGCAAATCCTGGCCGGCATAATCGTGGCTGATTTGGTCCCCGAGCTCCTTGATTCGTTTTTGGAGCTTCATTTCGTCGATCAATATTTCTGCAATGATATCTCTATAATCCTGCATAGCTTCTCCAAAAGCAATCACGCCCTTTGTTTATTTTGCGCTCTTTGCGCCCTTCACGTCACCTGTCCTGCAAACTTAACAGGGTTCGCCTTTTCACCTTCGGTTTTGCGGCTTGCACTTCCCTTTGCGTTGGAATGCTAGCGAGGCACCTCATGATGCTTACGGCAGCGCGCCTCATACATCTCGGCTGCTCCAACAATGACGACAGGGTCGTCATAGCGTGCTGGTTTTCCGTTAACCAAACGCTGCGTTCTTGAAGCCGGTTCCCCGCATACCATGCAGATGGCCTGGAGTTTATCCACATGCTCTGCGCGCGCCATCAGAACCGGCATTGGCCCGAAGGGCTCACCACGAAAATCCGTATCCAGTCCCGCCACGATGACGCGTAACTTCATGCCGGCTAATTCTTCAACGATCTGGACGATTTCCTCATCAAAGAACTGTGCTTCGTCAATGGCGACAACGGTGGCATCTTTGTCAAGCCGGTTTCGGATTTCAGCCGCTTTCTCAATCGGGATGGCGGCAAAATCGCTTCCCGCGTGAGAGGTGACTTTTTCAACGGCATAACGCCAGTCAATGGCTGGTTTGAAAACCTGCACATGTTGGCGGGCAATCGTCGCCCGCCGCAGCCGGCGAATGAGTTCATCCGTTTTACCGCTGAACATCGAGCCGCATATGACTTCAACAGAACCGGGATTATGGGGTGTCATATTCTCCTCGCACATCCTAAACATTAATCCGTAGGGGCGACCCTTGTGGTCGCCCATCTTGTGGTCGCCATCTTGTGGTCGCCCATCTTGTGGTCGCCCTACATGGAGTGCCTCATCTCCTTAAGCATAAAAACGAACAGGCAGATGTGTTTATCATCTGCCTGTTAAGTTTACCTGATAATCAGTGTTCTGCAAGCCCAAAATATATTTCTTGAATTTCCAGCCTGCCTGCACCCAGTTCGCCTGCTCCCGCACTGTGGGGGTTCGGGTGTCCTGACCTTCTTGTCGGAGTAGCCTCCGCAGTTTCCTCGGTGAAACTCCTCGTCTACGCTATGCAGCCGGAGCCTTGGTGGCTTCAGGCAGTTCATACCCGAGCGAGCGCAATTTCTTCTTAATATCGATGAGCGACTTGCGTCCAAAACCTTCGATTGCGAGAACCGCATCCTCGCCCTCGCCCAACTTCGCCAGGAACTGGCCAACTTCCTTGATCCCGGCCTTGTCCAGGGCGGCAGTCGGACGTGCGCCCAGTTCCAGTTCAACGATGGAGCGCTTGGGGGAAACCTTTGCCTCTTCACGCGACTTCTTCTCTTCCACGTAGGACTGGCGGACCTGCAGCTTCTTGTAGAAGCGGTCCACCTGGCCTTCAATGTCGATCATGCGTGCGCTTTCGCCAGAGAAGAACGGGTGACAGTTCGAGCAGATTTCTACGCGAATCTCTTTCTTGGTTGAACCGGTTGTCCAAGTGGTGCCGCAGGAAGCGCAGGACACTTTGGCATCCGGGTAGTATGTCGGATGGATACCTTGTTTCATTTTTTGGATTCCTTTCGCCGGTTATTTCTCTGCCGGCATGACGTTGACACGCTTGCGTCCATTAATAAAATCGTAGACAACGACGCCCTCGATTGTAGCAAAAATGGTGTCATCCTTGCCAACGTCCACATTCATGCCAGGTTTAATCCGCGTACCGCGCTGGCGGATGAGGATATTGCCGGAAAGAACATGCTCGCCGGCGTACTTCTTCACGCCCAGGCGTTGTGAATTCGAGTCTCTTCCATTGCGGCTGGAGCCGCCACCTTTTTTATGTGCCATGCTTACCTCACTCTCTTACTTCTTTGCTGCGGATGGTTTTTTAGTCGCAGCGGGTTTCTTCGCCGCCGTCTTGCTGGCGGCCGGCTTTGAGGCGGTTTTGGTGGGTTTCTTTTCCGCTGTCTTGGTCGGACCGGCCTTACTCTTGGCGGCTGGTTTTTTATCAGCTTTTGCCGCGGTCTTCGCTGCCGGTTTCTTCTCCTTCGGGGCAGCTTTTTCGGTCTTCACCGTTTGTTCAGCCTTAACCTTGGGAGATTCGGTTCCCGCCCTGGCTCTGACAACCTTCTCAGCTTTCTTGGCAGGTTCCCGCTCGACCAGCTCGGAACCGCCGATCTGTTCAACCAGCAGGCGGGTATAGTTCTGGCGGTGTCCGGTCTTGACACGAATGCGCTTCTTCGGGCTGTAGTTGAAGATGGTTACTTTCTTGCCCTTGAAGTGCTCAATGACCTTCGTCCACACCGGGCTGTCCTTGACAAGTGGTGTGCCGATGGTGATGTTCTCCCCGTCCGCCAGCAGCAGGACCTGTTCAATCTTGACGTTCGCGCCGGCTTCAACCGGCAGGCGATCCACTTCAAGGGTGTCGCCTTCGACGGCTCGATACTGCTTGCCGCCGCTTTCCACAATTGCATACTTCATTTTCATCTCCTGGTCTTCGCTTCACCGCTATCCTTGCGATACGGGTCTGGCCCTTGGTCTGGTTCTGCCAACTGGGTCGACCCCTACGCCGGGGCACGGGGAAGCCGGGATACAAACAAACGGATGCCCCAGCAACCTGCCGGGGCAGAGGCGGACGATATTATACATGCGAGCCGCTGGCATGTCAACAGTTTGCCAGCAATTCTTAAGATCAATTTGTAGTGGCGACTTCAGTCGCCTTTTCAGCGCGGAAATCTCCTAAAGGCGCTCATCCAATTACAGATCTGTCCTGGTAAGGCCCAGGAAAAGCACCACAAATGCGATCGACACCAATACAAAGGCAATCATCTGCAGGTGAAGGATGTTCACCCGCAGGATGAACTGCGCAAACAGGTGCACAGCGTAGACCAGCCAGCCGGCCAGTGTGATGATCACAGCCGCCCAAAAGGTGTTCTTCTTTGGCAGATTAATTTTCATGGCTTCCATTCCTCCGAAAAGTGGGCATTCAGATCCATTCCTCTCTCCGGTTGCGAAAAAGACACAACCCGAAAGGGTTCTTTGGTTATACAGCATATATGAGAATATTTCAAGCCCACCACAATCGGTTTTAGGGCGCACATTGTTCTGATCTGCAGGTTCTCTGTAACAATTTGACCTGCCTGGATCAACACCTATATTCCATTTATTTTATAATGGATTATTAAGGTGTTATTTATCAAATAATAGTATAACCGAAAATGCTTATTAGATCATCCTGGATCATAACCAGGCGAAGAAAGGAGGTGAAACCCATGGCCAGTGATATGATGGATAAAGGCGGTATGATGGGAAAAGATGATGTGAAAGAACTCATGACCCATCTGCAAAGCCACGTTATGTACCCTGCCTCCAAGCAGACCATCGTCGAAATGTGCAACAAAATGGCACACGTCCCTGCCTCCACGCGCATGTGGGTGGAGAAGGACCTTCCTGAGAAAACCTATAAATCAGCCGACGAAGTGGTCAAGGCACTTGGTATGTAAGTTCGACAGCCCCACCGCACAAAGAAGAATGGTGACAGCCGTATGGATTTGCCGATCATGGAGTCTGATTGGCATCCAGCGACTGTCACCTTGGGTTCGGACATGTTATTGCGAGTAAATCCTCAGCTCTTCGCGCCCTTCTTTCAGGGCGCAGTTTCTTAGGTACCGCCGTTCTTCTCGCCCAGTGTTCTTCGGGATGGCCGCTCGAGGCAATTTCCCGCCATAAAAAAAAGTACAACCTCGACTGGTGAATTGCGCCGACTCCGGAGCAATTGGTTCTTTCAGCTGCCTGGCGTTCGTCCCGGACCTCTACCACAGCGAGCTGGCTAAACTAGGCGGAAGATAAAATCCAGACGTTCATTGTAGACTTTGACGATCCATTCCAGATGAGCAAGGTGGGCAACCACCAGAAATTTCCCCCCTTGACAAACCAGAAATTATGTTCTATGTTTGTTGCATGAACGAACTTTCCTTGCTTCGTCCCATCTTTTCATCACTCACTGTTCTCTACTCCTCTTCTTCCCCTCGGATTTGTTCCCGAGGAATAAATCAAAAACAAATCCCTCGCCATACCTGCTAGGACCTCAGACAAAAAAAATCAATTTACCTTACCAAATCCCAAAAAAATGAATAAAAAACGCCTCGAAATGTTAAATTCTTGCCTCCTTTTTTCAACTTTCTGCTCTCCACTCTTTATCCTTTTTGGAATTGTCCTATTTTTTAATTCAAATATCAAATCCCCTCGCCAATCTCTACTCTCTACTCTCTTCTCTCTTCTCCCTATTCCACAAACCAATTGACAAAAGCCCGGCTTTCCGCTACCCTTGACCCATGAACTTGACGGAAGAACAAACTGCCATTTTGGCAGCCTCCATGCAGTCCAAAACCTTCCTCTCCGGCCCGGCCGGCTGCGGCAAGACTACCGTCGGCGTGGAGCGTCTGCATGCCCTCCTGGTTTCCGGTCTGCCTGCCGATTCCATCCTCGTTCTTACCCCCCAACGCACCCTCCAGGAACCCTACGAGGCAGCCTTGCGCCTCCCCGACCTCGGTCCGGGCGGGCAGGTGGCACTCGCCACCGTCGGCGGGCTGGCCCGCCGTATGGTCGATCTCTTTTGGCCGCTCGCGGCCGACCTCGCCGGGTTTGCCCACCCCGACCAACCGCCTGTTTTCCTGACATTGGAAACCGCCCAGTATTACATGGCGCGTCTCGTCCGTCCGCTCGTGAACGAGCAGGGCTTCTTCGCCTCGGTCACGATTGACCGCAACCGCCTTTACAGCCAGGTGCTGGATAACCTGAACAAGGCTGCTTCAGTCGGATTCCCTTACACCGAGATCGGTGATCGGTTATCCTCTGCCTGGTTTGGCGATCCAGGACAGCGCCGTATCTATGCGGATGCGCAGGAATGCGCCAGCCGCTTCCGGCAATACTGTCTGGAACATAATTTGCTGGATTTTTCCCTGCAATTGGATATCTTCTGGAACATACTCTGGCGCAATCCCCACTGCTGCGCTTACCTCACCCGCCAGTACCGCCACCTGATCTGCGACAATATCGAGGAAGATATTCCGGTGGCACACGATTTGCTCGCCGAATGGCTGCCCGGTTTCGAATCGGCCCTGATCATCCAGGATGACGACGGTGGTTTCCGGCGCTTTCTGGGCGCGGACCCGGAGTCTGCCCTGCGTTTGGCTGACCGATGTGAAACTCATGCTGTCCTGGACAAATCCTTCATCACCACCCCGGAAATCCAGTCGCTGGAGAATGCTTTTACTTCGAAACTTCTACCCGGCCATCCTGACCCCATTCCACCAGAGAATCTGGCCGCGCTGGCCTTCCCACCCGCCGGGACGCCCACCCGTTTTTACCCGCAGATGCTGGACTGGGTGGCAGGCGAGATCCAGCGGCTTGTGACCGAAGACGGCCTTGCTCCTTCCGAGATTGTTGTCCTGGCCCCTTATCTCTCCGACTCCCTGCGGTTTTCGCTCAGTCATCGGCTGGACGAACTGGGTCTCCCCTGGCGTTCCCACCGCCCTTCCCGTTCGCTGCGTGACGAACCTGCCAGTCACTGTCTGCTTACCCTCGCAGCGTTGGCCCATCCAGGCTGGAGCATCCATCCGACAAAATTCGACGTCGCTTATGCCATCCTCTATGCCATCGAGGGGATGGATTTGGTGCGTGCCCAGTTATTGGCTGAGATCGTTTACCGCCAGCGGGATTTTAGCCTCTCCTCTTTTGAGCAGATCCGTTCAGAGGTTCAGGAACGCATCACCTTCATATTTGGCCGCCATTATGAGCGTATGCGCGGCTGGTTGGAAGACTACCGCTCCAGGGAAGTTGAGCCTCTCGACCATTTCCTGCGCCGCTTGTTCGGAGAGGTCTTGTCTCAGAAGGGCTTCAGCTTCCACCGTAATCTCGATGCCGCCCGCACAGTTGCCAGCTTGATCGAATCCGTTCAGAAATTCCGCCAGGCCATGCTGGCCTCCGGCGATGCCTCCATTGACGTGGGTCATGAGTACCTGGCCATGCTGCAGGATGGTGTGATCGCAGCCCAATATCTCGAAGCCTGGCAGGCAGAACCGGCCGATGCTGTCTTGCTCGCCCCGGCACATACCTTCCTAATGATGAACCGGCCGGCAACCGTTCAATTTTGGCTGGATGTGGGCTCCGACGGCTGGTGGGAAAGGCTGTTTCAGCCGCTGACCCAGCCATACGTGTTGAGCCGTTCCTGGGAAGGTAACCGTTTGTGGACCGATGCCGATGATATGAATGCCAACAGGCAGGCCTTATGCCGCCTGGTAACCGGGCTGCTGCGTCGCTGTCGGGGAAATATCTACCTGGGTCTGAGCGACCTGGGCGAATCCGGTTTCGAGCAGCGCGGCCCTTTATTGAAAGCCATCTGGAAGATGCAAATGGAGCTCAGGTCACTTGAAATATGAGAGCAATCCTTCGATCGGTGTCGCTATTTCTTATTGGTCTTCTTATGGCTGCTTGTACCATCAGTGGAACTGCCATACCGATTGTCTCATCCACCGTTTTACCAGCCAGTGCAACCTCCTTGCCCATTATTCCCCTTTCCCCTGCCGGGTCCCCCACGGCGTCAAGCATGATCGTTAATTCCCCTGCCCCCTCTGAAACCGCCACTCTCTCCCCAACCAGCACCCCCACTCCCTCCTTTCAAATAATCCTTGATGCTGTCGGAGATATCATGCTGGCCCGTACAGTCGGAGACCAGGTCCTGGCACAGGGGCCTCAGGTCGTCTTCGCCGGCGTACAGTCTGTCTTGGATTCGGCCGATATTCGGATCGGCAACCTTGAATGTGCCATCACCGAGAGCAATACACCAGAAAGGAAGGGGTTTCCTCTCAAGGCGCCTCTGCAGTCTGCTCGGGCGCTCTCACTGGCAAAATTTGACCTCCTCAGCTTGGCCAACAACCACGCCATGGATTACGGGTATGCCGGTCTGGCGGAGACACAGGCGGTCTTGGGGCAATCCGGTATAGCCTCAGTTGGAGCCGGAATAAATGCTTCCGCTGCGCATACCCCTGTCATGATTGAAAGGAACGGGTTGCGCCTGGCCTTCCTGGCTTATGCTGATGTAGTGCCTGAAAATTCAGGGTTTGACACAAGAACCTGGATCGCCACCCAATCCCGGGCCGGGATAGCCTGGGCCGAACCGGACCGAATCAAAGCGGACGTCTCCGCTGCCAGGCTCAACGCGGATCTGGTGATCGTAATGCTCCACTCCGGCTATGAGATCAACACCACTGTCTCCAGCCAGCAACAGGAGGAAGCTTATACTGCCATAGACGCAGGTGCCGCGCTTGTGGTTGGCTCCCATCCGCACCTCCTGCAGGAGATCGAAGAATACCATGGCGGGTTGATCGCCTACAGTCTGGGCAATTTTGTGTTCGATCAATATAAGGGCATCGCCAACGCGACCATCATCCTGCGTGTAACCCTTGATCGTTCCGGTTTCGTGAGCTTTGATTACACCCCGGTATTGGTCGAAAACGGCCTGCCGGTTGTCACTTCCATCGATCATGTCCGTGGGATCGAAACACTGGTCGCGCCGTCGAATCCATAAGTAGTATGAATTACGCGTTCAAGAATGGTCAAGGACAAAATCAGTGGTAACTCTTTACCAGGACATCCTGCCTGGAAGCCGTGATCTTCACATTGAGTGCGTAAAAAGAGATCGATTGGATGAAGCGCCCCCATCTGGAAAAAAGGAGTAGGTACCTATGGCATCCTCAAACAGTACAGCCAGGGAAGAAGTCGTTTTCAAGCCGCAATATCCCATGCGCATCCGCATGTCGGTGGTTCTCTATCCGATCGGTGTGGTCGCCTGCATTTTCTTTATCTTCATGGCCATCGCTTCCTCCAGGATCTTTCCCTACATCATCTATGCCTTTATCTTTGGTTTCACGGTCTTGAGCATGCCGATGATCATTTTCCGTGAAGCCCGTTTTGGAGAGGGCATCACCATCAAGCGCTACTTTCTCCCCAGGCGGATTATCCATTATGAGGATGTGGTCGATTTGACTCCAAGAGGCTTGGTGGCGAAGCGTGGTGGTATTCCCCTCGCAAATGTTCAGAACCGCGCCGAGTTCGAGAAGATCATTAACCGCCTGGTCGCCCAGCACAAGATCAAACTCAAGAAATAAAACCATATTCCTCAAAGGCTCAAACCACTGAAGAGCTTGGCACGTGACACCGGAACACTTTACCCATGACACTTCTTTTCACCCCTCGTCCCGCTCAGAAACAAATCCTCGCCTATGCCGGCGGGAAAATGGGCATTTCCGCTGTGCCTGGTTCCGGGAAAACCCACACTTTAAGTGCCCTGGCCGCCCAGATCATCCGCTCCGGCCGGATCGGAGACGAGCAGGAAGTGCTCATTGTCACGCTGGTTAACTCGGCCGTGGATAACTTCGCCGCCCGCATCAAGGATTTCCTGGGTCTGCCCATGCCCTTCGGCTATCGCGTCCGCACCCTGCATGGCCTGGCGCATGATATCGTCCGTGAGAAACCTGCTGCCGTCGGCCTGGAGGACCGCTTCGCCATTCTGGATGAACGCGAAGCCGATTTCATCCGCAAGGAAGCCGCCTCCTCCTGGCTGCAGGCGCACCCCAACGACCTGGACGTTTTTCTCGACCCGGAACTCGATGAAGACAAGCGTAACTGGGTTCATCGCCAGCAATTGCCGAATTTGGTGGCGGATATTTCCCTGGCCTTCATTCGTTCAGCCAAGGATAACCGCCTGACCCCGGAGAAACTCCAGGAACTTCTGGCAGTCGCGCCAGCTCCCCTCCCATTGGCAGAAATGGGACTGGCCATCTACACCGACTATCAGCGCGATCTGGCCTATCGCGGTGCAGTGGATTTCGACGACCTGATTCGCCTGGCGATCGACCTGCTCGAGAAAGACCCTGAATTCCTTGAGCGCCTGCGCTACCGCTGGCCATATATCCTTGAAGACGAAGCTCAGGATTCCAGCAAATTGCAGGAAAAGATCTTGCGTTTGCTTGCAGGACCGGCCGGGAATTGGGTACGCGTCGGCGACCCCAACCAGGCCATCTTTGAGACATTTACGACTGCTTCTCCCAAGTATCTGCTCGAATTCATCAATACAGAGGCAGACTCACACGAAACCCTGCCCAACTCTGGACGCTGCCAGCCATCCATTATTAAACTGGCAAACCAGTTGATCCGCTGGGTAAACAACGACCATCCCGCGGTTGAAGTGCGCGGCGCGTTGACAGTCCCGTTTATCCAGCCCACACCCGAGGGCGATCCCCAACCGAATCCACCCGATGACCCGCAGGCAGTGAAGCTTATTTCCAGGAAATACACCCCTGACCAGGAAATCGAAGCCGTGGTCAAATCCATCGCCAGCTGGCTGCCAGAACATCCCGAATCCACCGTGGCGGTTCTGGTGCCGCGCAACCAGCGTGGCGTGGATGTTATTAAAGCCCTGAAGCTGCGAGAGATTGAATTCGTTGAACTGCTGGGCAGTACCGCCTCCACGCGCGCTGCCGCCGGACGGCTGGGCGAGATCGTCAGCGCCCTGGCCGATCCGCAGTCATCTGCCCGCCTGGCAAAAGCTTACATGGCCTGGAGACGCCGGGAAGAAGAAACAATCAACGACGATTTCCAGCGCCAAGTCGCTAAATTGTTGGTGGGTTGTACCGAAGTTGAGACCTTTGTCAGCCCGAAAAATGACCGGGATTGGTTGGCCGACCTCCGCTCTGAAGGCACGCCCGAAGAGTTGCTGTTGGAGATGGAAGAGTTCCAGGTTGTTGTCCGACGCTGGCAGGGCACAACTGCCCTCCCGATCGATCAGATGATTCTCACGCTGTCACAGGATTTATTCAGCGCTCCCAACGATCTGGCCCTGGCACACAAGCTGGCGTTGGTCCTGCGCCAGGCCCGTGATGATCACTCTGACTGGCGCCTGCCTGAATTGAACGGAGAACTCAGCCTCATCGCCCGCAATGAACGCCGTTTCCTGGGTTTCAGCGAAGACGATGCCGGTTTCGACCCATCCCATCATGCTGGTAAAGTGGTGGTGACCACCATGCACAAGGCCAAGGGTCTGGAGTGGGACCGGGTCTACCTGGTGTCGGTCAATAACTATGACTTTCCATCCCTCCAGCCGGAGGATAACTATTTCTCGGAAAAGTGGTTCGTGCGCGACCATCTCAACCTGGAGGCGGAGACACTGGCGCAGTTGGAAAACCTGAGGACGCGCGATGAGTACGCATGGTACGAAGAAGGTCAGGCCACCCAACAAGCCAGGCTGGACTATGTGCGTGAGCGCTTGCGGCTATTGTACGTTGGCATCACGCGGGCAAAAAAGGAACTTCTGATTACCTGGAACACTGGCCGTCAGGGTGGACAAACATCTGCGCTTCCATTTAGCGCTTTGCAGGCCTGGTTGACCATAAATGGTACCTGAGCTCGCTGCCGAAATGGTCAGCAGCGTGAATGTTGTCAGCTGAATCATCCAGGGGTTTGGGTCAATTGAAGTAAAATGTATCCAATTAAAAACCGGAGATGGAATAAATTATGAACACACGAATGGTTTCCCTTATTTGCATCACACTTCTCATTGTACTGTCAGGAACAATGCTTGCATCCTGTGGATCAAGCAGTTCTCCCGCTGCGACGTCCGGCGGTTCAGCCTCCGGCGGGCAGGTCCTCATGCAGACACGCTGTTCCGTATGTCACTCGGTCAGCCGGGTCACATCTGCCCATAAAACAGCCAGCCAGTGGAAGGCAAGCGTGGACCGCATGATCAATAACGGCGCCCAACTCACTGCACAGGAAGAGCAAACTCTGGTTGATTACCTGGCACAGAATTATAAATGAGGATCGTTATCAATCTTTTTATCCGAATCCCAATCCACGTTCTTTCAGCGATACCCACCTGCCTTGCCCAATGATCATGTGATCCAGCACATCCACGTCCAGCAGTTTCCCGGCCTGGACTATGGCACGGGTCACAACGATATCATCCGGGCTGGGTGTTGGATCCCCGCTGGGATGGTTATGAACAACGATCAAAGCCGGGGCATTGCGCCGAATAACGGCTTTGAAGATCTCACCGACATGGATTTGTGAAGAATTTACCGAACCTTTATAAATTTCGACAATTCCCAACACACGATTGCGCGTGTCGAGCAGGATCACGCGCAGGTGTTCCTGCTCCAACGCAGACATCTCAAAGGCCACCAATGCGGCTGCATCCGCGGGGCTGTTCACCGATGGGCGTTCATCGGGAGATTCAAGCATCAGGCGCCCGCCCAGCTCGATGGCGGCCTTGATCTGGGCGGCTTTGGCGACCCCGATCCCCCTTTGGTTGCATAATTCTTCAAATGGGGCCCGATGCAGGCCGGTGACCCCGCCGAATTCTTTCAGCAATCGCTGCCCAACCTGGACAGCATTCTCGCCTGGCACACCAACACGCAGCAGAATAGCAAACAGTTCTGAGGTTGCCAACGCTTGCGACCCCAATCGCGCCAGCCGTTCGCGTGGACGCTCATCAATGGGCATGTCTGAGATTCTATAGACGGGTTTTGTCGATTCTTCCATGATTCTCCCTATCATCGCATAGCGGTCTTTACACCAAAATTGTACCGCGAAGAGTGTTATGAGAGCAGTGATTCCTCAAAGAACTTCGCATTACGAGTGTATATGATCTTTCTGGATTTTTTTGATAATGTTGACAGCGATTTCCAATTCTGATAATATATGTCAAATTTTTAACCTGAGGTTTCCATGACGACTTTGATTCAAACAGCATCTGTTTCCATCTCCCCATCTGCTGCCGAGATTGTACGGGGCCTGCTCCAGGATCGCAACCTGGACAACAGCTATGGTCTGCGGGTTTTTATCTCCGGCCAGGGATGTAGTGGTTTTCAATATGGTATGGGATTTGATAATAAGCCTGGTGAGACGGATACGGTCTTTGAGAGCGAAGGGATGCATGTAATTATTGATGAAGGCTCCCTGCAATTCATGAATGGCGCAACGATCAACTATATTGATGATGAACGCGGCAAGGGTTTTCTGGTGGAAAACCCCAATACAGCACCCACCTGTTCCTGTGAAAGCGGCAGTTGCGGAGCAAGCGAAAACTAAAAACGCATGGCGCTTTCAGCTGCCTCGCAAGAACGAGATCACCGCTCCAAGAATCCCGACCAGTGCAAGAATCACGATAATCAGGCCAAACGGGACGTTTGACACGCTGCTTGTATCTGGTGCAAACGTCGGAAACTCCAATGGAGGCGGCGGCGTGAATGTCGGCAATTGGGTAGGTTTGAGCTGCAGTCCAAACGCCGCCACATAGGTGGGATTAAGGGTGGGTGTGGTCTTGGGAGATGGTGTTGGAGGAGCCGCCACATCTGGCAGGATGCCGGGTGAAATTGAAACGAACGGCCCATAAACCCAGCCTTTACCACCTTCAACGCCCATATATACGATCTCAATCCAATTCTTGTCCAGGCTGTAGCCCACTGCCGGCGCTTTTTCACCCGAGGCCAATATGCCGATGCGGTCATAATCATAGGAACTGGGACCCGCATAAACATCAATAAAAAGCTGGTCTGAATATACCGTAACGTATGGGCCAAGTGGAGTACTTGTGACCGTTGCGATTGAACCAGTAGGCTGCTGGGCGTAAGCACTTCCAGTTGGAAGGCTGAAAAGAGCCAGCATCATGATCAGATCGGCAATCCCCCCTGCAATCAGGTACTGTAGCCAAAGCCTGTTTCTTTTATGCCGCAATTTCATCCTTTCTCACAAAATACTATACTTAATTATCGCTGCCGAAATAACGTTATGATTATCCCAAGGATGCCGGTCAAACCCAGAATGATAATCACCCATGCGGTAATGGCGCGACGGGACGAAGTAACGGCAGGATTCGTAAAAGTGGGAATCACCAGGGCCGGTGGCGCAGTAAAAGTCGGCAGTCGGGTCGAGGTTGGCAATATTTGAAATGCTGCCACAAAGGTGGGATTGAGGGTTGGCGTCTCCAAGGGTGCAGGGGTGGGCGGCGGTTCCACGACCGGAAGCAGGCCTCCAGGTGAAAGGCTTACATTCGCGGCGTATACCCAGCCTTTTCCAAGCGGGGCATCCGGATATTCAATCTGGATCCATTCCCCAGCCGGGCTTCGGCCAGTGGCAGGGGCTGTTCCCCCAACCGGAAGGGAACCAACAATCGGGTAATCAAAAGAACTTGGCCCGGCGCGTACATTGATCGGTTCTATATATGTTACTGTAATATAACGTCCAGAGACTGTCCCAACCGCAGTCACTGTGGAAGTCGCCGGATCCAATTTCTGAGCCGATACAGGATTCCAGAATGAGACAAACCCTGGCAGGATTATAATAACCAGAATCAGGAAAATCCAAAATCCAACTTTGGAACGATAATTTGGTTGTCGCAACTTGGTGGGATATCCTTCGTAAATATAGTATGCCATTTGCCCAACCGGGCAAAACGATTATAATCGAAAAAATGGACAGACGCATATTCCACGGAAAGCTTACCCCAATTGAAGTCGCCCAGGCTCTGATGGCTGAATTCAACCAGGGCAACATGCAGACCCAGTTGCTTGGCGAGAGCAATAATTTGACTCTTCAGATTGCATCGTCACAATGGGCACGATCAGGCGGCAAGACTGCCTTGGCTGTAAACATCCAGCAAGTGGAAGACGGAGTGATGGTGCAGGTGGGGGAACAGCAATGGCTGGGAGTCGCTGCCAGCCTTGGAAAAACAGCCCTTGCCACCCTGATGAATCCGATGAATTTGCTAGGGCGGTTGGATGACATTGCCCAGGACGTAAGCAACCTGCAAATGAACGAGAAAATCTGGCAGGTCGTTACCAGGGTTGTCAATACGGCCGGAGCCAGCCTGCAGCTATCCGAACGGCTCTCCAGAGTAACTTGTGAATATTGTGGAGTGGCGAATCCGGTTGGTGAATCGAGCTGCCTGGCCTGTGGCGCACCGCTCGGAAAAGAACAGCCTAAAACGTGCAACAATTGCGGTTACGTGCTCGTACATGACGAAAAATTCTGCCCGAACTGCGGGCAGCCGGTTTGAGCTCCTGCGTGCAGCGCTGTTGCGTATTTTATCCCTGCTAATCAGGCTTGCATAATCCCCATCTCGCTCCTATAATAATGCCCTATGGCAACCCTGAACGAGCTCGAATCCCGCTTGCAATCTCTACTTGAAGGCCACCTATTAAAGCACCTGCCCGGTTACAGGGCCGAGGATGGGATTGCCCAACATTTGGCAGCTGCGCTTCATGGGCACTTGAAGAAAGAAGCTGGCGTAACACTGGCTCCCAATCTCTATGTGATTGTCGCCCATCCATCCACATTGACCCGCTGGCAAGCCAAACCACGCCTGCTTAAAGAACTGGCAAATGCTCTCTATGTTGCCGGAAAAGAAGCCGGATTCAAGTTCTCACTCAAGCCCACGGTGACCACCACTGCCGACGCCAGCTTATCCACCAATGAATTGCGCGTTGTAGCATCTTCTAGTGGAGAATGTGTTGACGAAACTCAGGGAATATCCCTGGGAACCAGGCTTGATCCAGCTTCAGGGGAACCTCCAAGCAATGCCTTCCTGATCATCGGCGGAAGCCAGGTCTTCCCGCTAAACCACTCTGTAATTAATATTGGACGTAGGCTGGACAATCATATTGTTATCGACGATCCGCGTGTTTCAAGGACCCATGCCCAGTTACGTATTGTCAAGGACCATTTCGTGCTCTTTGATCTTAATTCAAGCGGCGGCACATTTGTAAATGGTCAACGTTCTATCCAGTCGGTTCTTTACCCTGGGGATGTTATTTCATTGGCGGGTGTTAGTCTCATCTTCGGTCAGGACGCGCCCGGGGAACAAGCGCATAACGAAGGGCTTACCGAACCAGGTGTCTCCATCGCGACAGATACTCCTGTTGGAAAGAACGAAAAAGAAGACAACGTGACCAAATGAGCGGGCCCGTCGTTCTAGCACTTCGCCTTCTTTTGACCTTATTCCTGTATGCATTTTTGGCCTGGGGATTGATGAGCCTTTGGCGGGACATCAAATTGCAGAGCGCCCTCCTGGCTACGCGTAGTGTTCCGCCCATCAGCCTGGTTTTCGCCCAAGGTGACCAGGGTTCACAAATTCGCCGTTTCATCCAGGCCGAGGTGACGATTGGCCGTGATCCAGCTTGCGAATGCCCGGTGGAAGATGAAGCCATTTCCGCCCGGCATGCCCGGCTGAGCTTCCATCACAACCAGTGGTGGTTGGAAGATCTTGAGTTTACCAATGGAACATTGTTCAACCAGGAAGGACTATCAACCCCAACCGTGGTGGTATCCGGGGATGAATTTCGCTGTGGAAATACGCTTTTTACCATCATGCTTGCCGGCGATATCCTGAGCTTGCCCGCCAGGCAACATTTATGATGCAAAAGGATTTACCCATGTCAGAAAACCTTGCACTGGCAATCATTGGCGGTTCAGGCCTGTATGGCATGTCTGGCTTGACAGACACTCAGGAAAATGATTGCATAACTCCTTTCGGGAAACCATCTGCTCCCATAGTGGTCGGCACACTGGAAGGTCAACGAGTGGCTTTCCTTGCCAGGCATGGAATTGGCCACCACCTGATGCCCACCGAAGTCCCCTACCGCGCCAACATCTATGCTCTGAAAGCGCTCGGTGCAAAACACATCGTTAGCATCAATGCCGTTGGCTCCCTTCGCCAGGATTATGCCCCCGGCCACATTGTCATCCCTGACCAGATCTTTGACAACACCAGGGATCGATCCCGGACGTTCTTCGGTGACGGGCTGGTGGTGCATATTGGGGTTGCTGATCCATTCTGTCCAGATCTATCCTCCCAGCTGGAAGCCGCTGCGCTGGCAACCGGTGCGACCGTCCACTCGGGCGGCGCCCTGGTTATCATCGAAGGACCACGCTTTTCAACCAGGGCTGAATCCAACACGTTCCGTGCCTGGGGCATGTCCCTGGTTGGCATGACAGCCGCTCCGGAAGCTTTTCTGGCACGTGAAGCTGAGATGTGTTACGCCATTATGGCACATGTCACCGATTATGACGTTTGGCATGTCACCGAAGCACCGGTGACGGTGGAAATGGTCATTAAAACTCTCAATCAAAATACATTCATCGCCCAACAGGCCATACGAATCCTGGTAAACAAGTTGTCCAGGAAGCAATCTTGCACCTGCGAAAATGCACTTGCAAATGCCATGATCACCGACCCGGAAGCCATCCCACTGGAAACGCGTAAAAAGTTGGATTTGCTGATAAACAAATACCTGAAATCAGCCCAATAAACCTCACAACCTCAAACTTTTCTGACTCTCTTGCACCCTCGACCGATCACCCTCTCCCGTTTTCAAATCCAGGCACGCCTGCTGACTCTGGCGGCAGGCTTTCTCTTTCTGTACGCGCTCATCCTGACCCTGGCACCGGCTGCGCGTGCCCGGTCGTGGAGCGTGGATTATCGTTGGTCGCACTGGCTTGGGTTTGGCATTTGGGCGATCGTGTTCCTAATGCTGCATCGCCTGGCAAACCGCCGTTTCCCGGATGCCGATCCATACTTTCTACCACTGGCTGGCATGCTAACTGGCTGGGGTATTCTAACCATTTACCGTCTTGTTCCCAGTTTTGGTCTGCGCCAGACAGTCTGGCTGTTGGTTTGTGGGCTTGTCTTCGCCGAAGGTTTACGCCTTTCTCCCGAATTGGGTTTCTTGCGCCGCTATAAATATGTCTGGTTGACCGGCGGTTTACTGCTGACCGCCCTTACACTTGTTTTTGGTACGGACCCGGGTGGCGGCAATGAACAGGCCTGGCTGGGTTGCTGCGGGATTTACCTCCAGCCTTCCGAGCCGCTCAAGCTTCTTTTGATTGTCTATCTTGCCGCCTATCTGGCAGATCATCTGCCGCTCAGCCTGCGCCCGCTGCCTTTGCTTGCCCCAACGGCGGTGGTAATGGGGCTGGCATTGTTGCTGCTTGCGACCCAACATGACTTGGGCACGGCCTTTATTTTTATCTTCCTTTATACAATCATCCTGTTTGTGGCCTCCGGGAAGAAACGGATCCTGCTTATCAGTCTGGTTGGGGTGGCCATAGCCGGTTACGCCGGTTATTTCCTTTTTGATGTAGTCCGTCTGCGTGTGGACGCATGGCTCAATCCCTGGTTGGATCCATCCGGTCGCTCATTCCAGATCGTGCAATCTCTAATGGCAGTAGCAAACGGTGGAACCTCCGGGCGCGGACCGGGGCTGGGCAGTCCTGGGTTGGTCCCGGTAGCCATATCCGATTTTATATTTGTCGCCATCGCTGAGGAAACCGGGTTGGGAGGATCCCTGGGCTTGCTCATTCTTGTAGGTTTCTTTGTTGCCCGCGGCCTAAGGACTGCTTTACGTGCTCCCGATAACTTCCGTCGCATCCTGGCTGCTGGATTAACAGCTTACATTGGTGCACAATCCATCCTCATCATCGGTGGAAATATCCGTCTGTTTCCACTAACCGGTGTGACCCTGCCGTTTGTTTCCTATGGGGGATCATCGTTGCTGACTTCCTTTCTCGCGGTACTTATCCTCTTTTTAATCTCCAGCCAACCCGAAGATGAGCCAGCCGCTCTCCCCAGACCACAACCCTATCTGATACTGGCTGGGTTGATTGGATTGGGGCTGGCAGCCCTGGCCATTACGGATGCCTGGTGGGCTGTAGGGCGGAGCTCTGACCTTTTACAGCGCACCGACAACGCACGTCGATCGATTGCCGACCGCTACGTAAAACGCGGCAGCCTTCTTGATCGGAACGAAATCCCCATCAACCTGACACAGGGCCTATCGGGTGAGTACATCCGAATTTATCTATATCCCGACCTGGCTTCCATCACCGGCTACACCGATCCTGTCTATGGTCAGGCCGGTCTGGAAGCCGGTCTTGATCCCTATTTACGCGGCCTGCAGGGGAATCCATCCAGTAGCATCTGGTGGGATCACCTTGTCTATGGCCAGCCGCCACCCGGCCTGGATGTACGTCTAAGCATTGATCTGGATTTGCAGCAACGCGCAGACACCCTGCTGATAAACCGCACCGGCGCCATTGTCTTACTTAATGCAGAAAGCGGCGAAATCCTGGCAATGACATCCCATCCCACTTATGACCCGAACCGGCTGGACGAACAGGCAGAAGCCCTTCTTCAAGATCCACTATCACCGCTGCTTGACCGCGCCGTCCAAAATTCATATCCTGCTGGAGCAGACATGCAATCCTGGTTGCAGACGATTCGCCTTTCTGCCCAGCCAACCATAAAGGATTCTGCCAGTTTCTATGCAGCCCTGGGTTTCTTCTCCGCTCCAGACCTGCAACTGCCTGTTGCCAACGCTGGTTCACCTGATAAACCATTGCGGATCAGTCCATTACAAGTGGCGCTGGCTGCCGCCACGCTTAGCTGCGAGGGCATACGCCCCCCACCACGGCTTGTAATGGCGGTTAAAACCCCTTCTCAGGGCTGGGTTGTCCTGCCACCATTAAGTAAACCGATTCAGGCCCTGCCAGAAAACGCAGCAGCCTCTGCCACCCAGGCTTTGATGGTCAAAGGTCAGCCATTCTGGCAATGGAGCGGCATTGCCGGACAGGAAAATAAGTCTGTTTCATGGTCGCTTGCGGGAACGTTGCCGGATTCGCAGGGCATCCCGCTGGCAGTTGTGGTTTTGTTGGAAGATCCCAATCCACAGTGGGCTGCCTATATCGGACAGCAATTGCTTGGCACAGCCTTGCGCCCGTAATCTCGCAATTTTCAGCAACACAATCTCCTTCAATAAGCAAGAAACATCCCGGAACCCTTGCGGGCGCCAGGATGTTTCTTTTTAAGCTCTATGGAATCGGGCTTCTTCCTGGAATTTTGGTGTTCTACATGATTATGTCTTTATGCGAACAAATCGCCGCTTTCCAACCTGAAGCACTCCCGGGTGAGGGAAGGGCGCATCAAATATATCCAGTACCTCACCATCGAGCCTTACGCCTTTCTGCCCGATCATCCGCCGTCCTTCCGATTTACTCGCCACCATTCCGGCAGCGACCAAAACATCCAGCACCGTTTGACCAGGCTTCAGGGTAAAATCGGGCATTTGATCAGGGAGATCTTTCTTCTGGAATAAATGCACAAAGTTTTCTTCCGCTGCGTTTGCATCCATTTCACCGTAAAAGATGGAAACGATCTCACGCGCCAAGCGCATCTTGGCATCGCGCGGGTGCAGGTTCCCTGAAGCAACATTTTCCTCCATGGCCTCGATCTCAGCCGGCAGCCAGCGTGTCGCCAGGCGGGCAAACTTGCCCATCGCCACGTCCGGCACACTCATCACCTTTCCGTACATATCTGCAGCGTTCGTGTTGATGGGAATCACATTCCCGGTCGATTTTGACATGCGCTGTACCCCATCTGTACCCGGCAGGATTCCGCATATCACTCCAACCAGCGGCTTCTGACCGAGAGCTTCCTGCAATTTGCGTCCGGCCACAATGATATTAAATAATTGATCCGTGCCACCCACTTGCACATCCGTACGCATGGCAACCGCATCATAGCCTTGCATCAAGGAGTAATAGGTCTCATGGATGAAGATGGGTTCGCCGGCTTCCAGCCGTTTGGCGAAGTTATCACGTACCAGGAACTGTTGGATGGTGAAGTTCTGACCCAACCGGATCAAATCCAGCAAAGACAATTTTGAAAGCCATTCACCATTATAGCGAATTATGGTTTTCTGGTGGTCAAGCACGCGGAAGGCCTGCTCGGCATAGGTCTCGGCATATTTCGCCACCTGCTCCTGGGTCAGGATGGGACGCGCCTTGTTCTTATCTGACGGATCACCCACCAGAGCGGTGTAGCTGCCGATCAGAAAGGTGACTTCGTGCCCCAAATCCTGGAATTGGCGCAGCTTGCGCATTGTGATGGTGTGCCCGAGATGCAGGTCTGTAGAAGTCGGATCATAGCCGCAGTAGACGCGCAAAGGCCGATGTTCTTTTTCGGCTTCAATCAGCCTGTTGCGTAGTTCTTCGGTCATGGCTTTTTTTAGTTCGTCATCGCCGTATTCTGTTCCTTGCATCAACAAGGCGACTTGCTCGTTAATATTCATAATGGTCTCCAAATTCCAATTTCTGGTAATAAAAACGCGCCCGCTGCGGCAGGCGCGTTCTCCCCATCCGCAACGGCGTGTTAGAGATGGGGATAAGCGTAAAAGAAGGAAGTTTTGGCGTTCATGTGGTCGTAATTATACAACATTTCCCTGGAAGGGCGATAATGAAAATAACAACATAGGTTATTCTCTTTTTCCACGCGCTGCACGACGGGTGTTGTCTTCAATATCCATGAAGATCAGCAATAGTTGGGAGATTCCCCATAACGCAAAAGAATACACCATGCCATGCAGAGGTTGTTCGATGGCAAACATAAAATTTTGGACGATGTCGGTGATGCCCATCCCAGCCCAGAAACCCCGCAGGATTTGGAGAATATAAATGACTATTGACAGGATCATCTGGAATCCATAAATGACCAGGATGACCCAGGCCAGAATCTTCAAGATCTCCGCCAGCCGCAGGACGGCATCCTTATTGAAGTAAGTTCCCAGAAAACTCTCCCGTTTTGTCGGTATCATTTTACGCGCTCCTTTTCCATTGTTTATACTCAACAAATTGGAATTATACCGAAAAGGAGTGTTTACAGGTGATTGAAAAATCCGATTGAACCATCCTTTCAATCCTTTTTTCTCCACCTTTGTTATAATTGTTTACCTGGATTAATCCTAAGGAAAACCATATGAATATTCCTGAAACACCTGCAACAACTAATTTCATTATCGAGGCTGTCGCCGAGGATCTGAAAACAGGCCGGTTTAATTATGTCCGCACACGCCTGCCCCCGGAACCGAGCGGTTATCTGCATATCGGCCACGTAAAGGCTTTCCTGATAGATTACAACACCGCCAAGACCTTCAACGGAGAGTTGATTCTACGCTTTGATGATACCAACCCGAGTAAGGAAGAAACAGAGTTCGTCGAAGCCATTGAAGAGGATTGTCAATGGCTGGGTATCCATTGGGTTAAAGTGACCTTCGCCTCGGATTATTTCGACCGGCTCTATGAATGGGCGATCCGGCTTATTAAAAAAGGCCTGGCGTACGTGGACGATCAATCGCCTGAAGAAATGATCGCCAGTCGAGGCACACTGCCACGCGGCACCAAGTGGAGCCAGACTGAATCTGCTTTAAAACCAGGCATAGATTCCCCTTACCGGAATCGTCCGGTCGAGGAGAATCTCGACCTGTTGGAACGCATGAAGAACGGCGAGTTCCCGGATGGCAGCCGGGTACTGCGCGCAAAAATAGACATGGCCCATCCCAACATCGTCATGCGCGATCCGGTCATGTATCGGATCATGCATGCCACCCACCACCGAACTGGCGATAAATGGTGCATCTATCCGATGTATGACTGGTCACACGGACAGAACGACTCCATGGAAGGCATCACGCATTCGCTCTGCTCGAATGAATACATCATCCATCGTCCGTTGTATGAGTGGTTCCTGGAGCAGTTGGGTGAGTTTAAGACGCGCCAGATCGAGTTCTCCCGCTTGAACCTGACCTATGCCATGATGTCCAAGCGCAAACTACGCAAACTGGTGGAGACCAGCGTGGTAGCTGGCTGGGACGATCCACGCCTTGTCACCTTGCGGGGCATGCGGCGGCGCGGCGTCCACCCGGAAGCCATCCAGAATTTCATTGCCGCCATCGGTGAAACGAAAAATGACACCTGGGTGGATATGTCCGTACTGGACGCGTTCATCCGCGATGATCTTAATAAGCGTTCTCCACGACGCATGGCCATCCTGCACCCGCTCAAGCTGGTCATCGATAATTATCCCGACGACCAGGAAGAAGAGATGAACGCGGTCAATAACCCCGAAGACGAGACTGCTGGGACACGCAAAGTTCCATTCTCCAAAGTGGTATATATCGAGCAGGACGATTTTCGTGAGACACCGCCACCCAAATATTTCCGTCTGTATCCCGGGAATGAGATTCGCCTGCGTTACGCCTACCTGATCAAATGCACCGGCTTTACACGCGACCCACTATCGGGCAAGGTGACTGAGGTTCATTGCACATATGATCCGGCCACGCGTGGTGGTGATACCCCTGACGGACGCAAAGTCAAATCGACCATCCATTGGGTCTCAGCCCGGGATGCTGTTAAGGCCGAGGTCCGGCTTTACGAGCAGTTATTTATAGTGGAGAACCCGGATGTCGGCGAGGATCTTAGTACCATCATCAACCCACACTCGCTGGAAGTACTGACGGATTGTATTCTGGAACCTTCCCTGGCCGAAGCCAAACCCGGTGATAAATTCCAGTTCGAACGCAACGGCTATTTCTGTGCCGACCTTGATTCCACCGCCACCAATCTAGTCTTCAACCGTACCGTTTCCCTGAAAGATTCCTGGGCAAAAATAAGTAAGTCTGGCAAGTCCTAAAAGTTCCACTTGGGCAATTCGACCCATCAAAACTATCCGACTTGTAAGGCTTTTCTGACATATCTCACTTGCAACCTATGCCTCTCTTCAATTACATCTTCGCTGCCCTGGCCGCCATCGCCGCTGGGATGATCAACGCTCTCGCCGGCGGCGGCACTTTGATCACCTTCCCGGTCTTGATGGCGATTGGTCTGCCAGCCGTTTCAGCCAATGTCACAAATACCTTTGCTCTTTGTCCCGGTTATCTGGGGGGGACACTGGCTCAATCCAAAGATATGCAGGGGCAAAAGACACGTCTTTGGGTGGTCATACCAGCCGGCATCCTTGGGGGACTGGCAGGCGGTATCCTTCTTCTAAAAACAAGCGAGAAATTATTCACCTACCTGGTGCCTTTCCTGATCTTGCTGGCATCCGTCCTGCTAGCAATTCAGAACCCTCTCCGGGCCGGGTTGACTCAGCGACTTAAGCAGGAAAAGATCGGGAACACCCCGGAGTATTGGACCTTTCTGCCTGTCTTCCTGGGTGCCATTTACGGTGGTTATTTTGGCGCCGGGCTGAGCGTGATCCTGCTGGCCGTCCTTGGGCTGATCCTGAATGACAACCTGACCCGCTTGAATGCCCTCAAACAAATCATTGCTTTTTCGGCCAACCTTGCCGCGGCAATGGTCTTTCTATTTTCTGGAAAAATAGTCTGGAGTGTTGCAGTTGTGATGATGGTTGGGGCGCTATTGGGCGGCTCCCTGGGTGGACGATTGGCCGGCAAAGTTAAGCCCGCCACCCTGCGATGGATTGTGGTCACGATCGGGTTTGTTTTGGGGGTTATTTACCTGGTCAGGACCTTCTTCCATGGATAAGAACCACAGGCAGCCTGCTTGACGCCCTGCCCCTCTGGAAATATATGGCAGAACAACCAATTCCTGTTGAGCAAAGCTGCACTTTGGCGTAACTATTTTCTGCTTTTAGCGTATAAACATAATAAGGATATATATCTCAAGGAGGAGGCTGTGATGGAAAAGAGAAATCGAACACAATTGGTTTTGGGGGTCATCCTTATCCTGGTAGCCGGATGGTTAATCGCCACCCGCATTAATCCTGACCTGTCTAAGATCTTTCACCTGCCACCCTTTGACTGGCCGATGTGGGTGATTTTCGCCGGAGCAGTATTGCTGGTCATCGGCCTTTTGACCGGCGCGCCGGGTATGGCCGTCCCAGCCTGCATCGTGGCGGGGATTGGCGGTATCTTGTATTACCAGAATGCAAGCAACAATTGGGAATCCTGGGCCTATATGTGGACGCTCATCCCTGGGTTCGTCGGAATTGGCAGCATCCTGGCAGGTATCCTTGGCGATGATTTTAAACGATCAATCAGCCAGGGACTTAATTCTCTGATAGTCAGTGTGGTGCTCTTTGCCATCTTTGGCACCTTCTTCCACGCCTGGAACATCTTCGGAGTTTACAGCACATATATCCCGATCGCGCTACTTTTCCTTGCCGGCATCTGGCTGATCGTGCGCGGTTTTCTGAGGCGTCATTAAATAAATATAGAAAAGGAGAATCCCATGCGTCTACGCGGTAGTCTTTTCTGGGGCATCGTCCTCATCCTCTTGGCAGCTTTGCTGCTCCTCAACCAACAAGGTTGGCTTAAAGGCGACATTTTTGGCTATTTTTGGCCGGTGGTCATCATCCTGTTTGGGGCCTGGTTACTCATAGGTGCTCTTAACAGAGGCCGGTCTGACGCCACAACGCAAAAACTCTCCATTCCACTGGAAAACGCCCAGGCTGCCCGCATCAAACTGGACCATGCGGCCGGCCGTCTGAACGTAAAGGCGGGAGCATCCATCACCGAGGTTCTCAACGGCGACTTTGGTGCAGAAGTGGATTTCAAGTCGCGCCTGGAAGCCGGCCAACTCGTAGTCAAGTTACGAAACTCCCCGCAATTCTGGGCTTGGTATCCGGGTCAGAGCCTGGACTGGGATGTCCGTCTTAATGGTGATGTTCCATTGGTACTGAAAATCGATAGCGGAGCAAGCGCTTCGACGCTTGACCTGACGGACTTAAAAGTGGTTGAACTTGACATAAACACAGGCGCGAGCAGCACGGAGGTTAATTTGCCTGCCAACGCCGGCAATACGCAGGTGGACATCGATTCGGGAGCCGCTTCGCTAAACATACACATACCATCGGGGGTGGCTGCCCGCATCAAGGTAAAGAGTGGCATCGCTTCAGTCAACGTGGACTCCAACCGTTTCCCGCGTATGGAGGCCGGTCTCTACCAATCCGCGGACTATGCGACCGCAGCCAACCGCGCGGATATTACTATCGACACCGGCGTTGGCTCCGTCGAAATTAAATAGAGGCACCCTAATGAAACGTTTCGATTACCGCATCCTGATTGGCGCCGCACTGATCGTGGGCGGCATCCTGATGCTGCTTGATCAGACTGGCGTATTGAAAGGTGCCACCGATTTCTTGTGGGCCGGCATTCTGGCAGTGGGAGCGGCCATATTCCTGTTCTGGTTCTTCAATGACCGGACCAAATGGTGGGCCGCCATCCCCGGTTTCACCCTGGCAGGCATGGCAGCTTCAACCCTCCTGCTTGACAGAATCGGCTGGGGCGGTCTAGCTTTTCTCGGCGGGATTGGCCTGGGTTTTTGGGCCATCTATTTTGCCGGCCGAGAGCGTTGGTGGGCAATCTTACCAGGTGGAGTACTGCTCACCCTGGGTCTCACCTCGGTGATGAGCGAAGCTTATGGAGTGATGGATTCTGGTGGGGTATTCTTTGTCGGCCTGGGCATCACGTTTGTTTTGGTGGCCTTGCTGGCAAAAATGAAATGGGCGTTCATTCCAGCTGCAGTCTTGCTCCTGTTGGGCTTCTTCCTTAGTTTCTTCCTTGGAACACCCTTCGTGGGAGTCATGCAATATATCTGGATCGGCGTTCTGCTGGTGGCGGGCGTTCTGCTGGTGGCGTCGGCATTGCGATCAAATTAGGTTGATAAGAAAAACAGGGATTTGCGGGCGAGATCCACAAATCCCTGTTAATAATTAAAAGCACTGACTATTTTACTTCTTCCACCCGTTCAATGTCCGGGAAGAATTGCCTGACTGTCCCTTCCACCCATCCATGCAGCGTTGACGGGGAAAGCGGACAGCCCAGGCAGGCACCTCCCAGTCGTACCTTCAGCACCTTGCCATCGAACGAGACGTACTCGGCTGAACCGCCGTGAAAGGTCTCTATATATGCACTCAGCTGTTCAACCAGTGCTTTCATCTGCAACTCAGTTTTCGGATCAGCCTTAAATTCAAACATCACTCTGCCTCAATTCTTGGTAGGCTGGCGCATCCCATTTGCCAGGATCGTGCTTACCTGCTTTTGTTGGCTCAGCTTGCGTTCTGCGATAACGCCCGCCAGCCGGTCCAGGATGATCCTACCCAATTCCGGATATCTCTCACATAACACACGTAGGTCGATACCACGAATGCGCAATACTTCACTGTCCAAAGAACACACCGCTCCAGAAGTATAGGCCGGGTTATTCATCGCCGCCGACCAACCAAAGATACCTCCGGATTGAACGCGTGTCACAGTCATAACCGGTCCGTCGTGTGGTTTGAAATGGATGGCCACTTCTCCGCTGACTACAAGATAGAGATATTCGGCATAGTCATTCTGCTCGAAAATGACAGTCCCTGCCACCCATGTCTGCGGCGCAAAATAGGGTGCCAGCAACTGGATATCGGCGGTCTGCAAGCCAGAGAAAAAAGCCAGGTGACTATACTTTTCAAGATTCATAATTATAGTAGATATTAGTCAAACCCGCTCATCCTTCATAGTGGCAAATATCCTAAAACACTAAACATTCGTCCGTGTGTTTTGTCATGGAAATCACATGTTTCGTGTATACTCATAAAGCAATTCTGAAAAAGGAAAACCATCTACGGAAGGTTATACAAACCTACTAATGGAGAAATAAATATGGATGCGAAAGTTATCTGGGGACAAGGACTGAGCTTCACCGGTTCATCCGATTCCGGCTTTGAAGTCCCCCTCGGTGCAGATCTGGAAACCGGCGGCGCCAACGATGGGTTCCGCCCTTTGGAGTTGATGGCTGTCAGCCTGGCCGGTTGCACTGCCATGGATGTAATTTCCATCCTCAGAAAAAAGCAACAGGAAGTGACTGCTTTCGAAGTCAAAGTTCACGCCAGACGAGCGGAGGAGCACCCCAAGGTGTTTATTGACATCATAATCACTTTTCTGGTGACAGGTCGGAACCTGGATGAAAAGGCCGTGCGGCGTGCCATTGAACTTTCAACAACAAAATATTGCCCGGCCCAGGCCATGCTCGGCAAGGTGGTGCCGACGGAGATATTCTATGAAATTTTTGAAGGGGAAAGCTCGCAAAACCAGGAACTGGTGAAGACCGGAACTTATATGCCACAATAAAAGGTTCCCCATCACCCCATGAGGTAACGGGTAATTATTACTCATTATCTGGCCCGTATCTGGCTGGCTGCATCCGAACAAGCACAGGCAGTAACCGTCTGGTTTCCACGTGTGAGGGTGCCCTGATATGCGGCCTTTCCGTTATGGGCTATCCAGCCTTCCAGATTAAAAGGGATGACACCATCGGCAGGAATCCATTCGCCATTATATTTGCGTGCAATATGAACATGTGTCCCGGTCGCTTCGCCTCCCTCGCATGAGGGATAGCCAAGGGCGTCGCCTTTCTTCAGTGTCCGTCCGACGGAGGCGCGTCCGATCGTCGCAATGTGCAAATACAGAATGACCCAGCCGGTCCGTTCATCTCCATCACCATCAAGATCCTCCATTACCACACCCGTCTGGGAACGGACGACAATCCCATCTGCCATTGCCGTTACCGGGCGTTCGGAAGGAATACAACCACCGACTGTGGAGGGCGGACCGAAGTCAATCGCTGCCCAGGGATCCAATTCTGCAATCCCCCAACCGGAATGAGGGCCGCCTGTGAGACTCCAGATTTCGCCCGCACGAAAAGGAAAGGCCAGAGCCGGTTGTTGGAGGCCGACCTCCATGAATGGTTTTTCAGACTGTTCTGTTGCGAAAGGATCACCGAATAAGTTGCGATAAACACGCGCCAGCCCCTCCGAGCCGACAGCACGCGCATATACTTCCTGCGAAGAATATCGGGAAATATAGTATTGGAACGCCACAGTGGCAGCCGTCTGCCATGGGTCGGGGCGTTCGAGACTGCTGTCGGGATGTTGGAACTCGACCAATTGTCCGGAACGCCAGCCATAATAACCGACATTCAGAATATTCGCTGCCCAGACCAATTGCAAATAAAGGCCCGAATAGTTGTAGTTGATTTCGCCTAGTGGATAACTACCACTGGGTGGCACTGGCTGGGAGAGTGCACCAGTCTGGTATTCCAATATTGCCAAAAGGAAACGGGGGCTGATGCTGTAGTTTGTAGCGACGATATCAACAATCTCAGCGCCGGAGTGGTTTTCATCTACAACGTATGCCCGGTAATCCTTCAACCAGCCCGGATGGCTGGAAACGAATGCTTCGATATCAAAGCCCATGGTGGAAGGGCCGTTGATATACTGACTATCGGGCAAAATCTGGAGTGGATTCCCCCAGAATGCCAAAAAGTAGATTGGGATTTTCATCGGCATGCCGGGTGGCATGGTGGTGACTTCCATGGGGATTTGTGGATTGGCGGATCGGATTTCGGCAATGGTAGAGTTGAAATGTGCCGCCAATGCCGGGAGTGTATCACCAGCCCGGGCGACATAATCCACCAATTCGCCGGGATTGTAAGCCGGACGTTTTGGGGCTGGCGTGGAGGTCGTTCCCGCCTGAGGTATCTGGGCAGCAGGAATGGGAGTCAAGTTGCCGGCCTCCTGTGGTAGACAGGCCGTCAACATAAAAGCAAGTGTGAGCAGGAATAACTTCTTGTTCAGGGACACGAGAATTATTATTCACCCGGCTGACGGGTGATCTGCGAGTCGCGGATGCCGGTCTGGTTGGCAGTAATCGTCTTATCATCCTTGGTGAGGGTGCCCTGGTAAGGAGCATTCCCGGCATGTGCGGTCCATCCGCTTAGCACAAAAGGCAAAGGTCCACCAGCTGCCACCCATTCACCATTATATTTCCTGGCAATGTGAAGATTGGTACCAGTGGCCATGCCGCCTTCGCAGGATGGGTGACCAATGCGATCACCTGCATTAACCCAAACACCTGATCGAATGCGATCCTTGGTGCTAATATGCTGGTAAATTACCACCCAGCCGGTCTGCTCGTAACCATCACCGTCCAGATCGAGCACCACGTAGCTACTCTCAGACCGCACGATCTGGCCAGGAGCAATTGCTACCACCCAGGCATTGGAGATAGCGCAACCCGAGGCATCTGCGGCGGGGGCGAAATCAACGGCACCCAGTGCACTTTCCGCTTCCCAGGCAGGGTGTGGTCCGCCAGTGAAAGCCCACAGAGCACCGACTTCAAAAGGAAGAGTGAAAGTTGGCTGGACCAAGTTGGATGGGAAAAGCGGCCCGCGTTCTTTGGCATTTTCCAAGGAATTACCAAACATACTTTTATAGAGCGATAAAAAGCCGCTGTCCGGATTTATAACCTGCTCCCAATCGACATAATTCAGATGCCTGGAAAAGAAATATTCAAGGGCAACACTGCCGGCATTCAAGTCGGGTGCAAGATGCAGGGTCGTGCCATCCGTAAAAGATAAATGATCAAGGTTTCCGGCCCGCCAGCCATAATAACCGGTTAGGAGATCCTGGATGACCAGACGTAATTGCTGATACAGCGTGGTGTTGGCTGGATCATGATAGCCAAACAAATATTTCTCGTCCAGGCCTGGTTTGGATTGCCCCTGCACCCAGCCGGTGTAATACTGGATCAGCGCAAGCAATAAGCGCGGGTTGATGGAACTATCCAATGAAATTCTCTTGACCCCCTCTGCTCCGGTAATTGTCCCGACTGTAGTCATCCATTCGGAATAGGTGCTCAGTCTCCCCCCGGCGGAGTTCACGTAGGCTTCGATATCGAAGGCAACTGCGCTGGGGGAATAAACCAGTTCACTGTCAGGGAGAATGTGCGTCGAGGGTGTGGTGAGGCCTTGGGGCAGGTTCGCGGGTAGAAGAAGGAGCGTACCGGGGTTAATGAAACCGGTGGATGATAGGGGCAGAGATGAGCTGATCTCTGAAATAGAGACCCCAAAATGAACGGCAACGACATTCAGGCTGTCACCCGATTGTGAAGTATACATCCTGGTGGAACCTGGCCGAATGGGAGCCGGGGTTTCTGTCGGGGTGGAGGTGAGTGTGACGGTCGTTGGAGTGAAATCCGTGGGGAGCAACGCGAGGGGTGAAGCGACAGGAGAAGGTGTCGTTGTCAGCGTGGTTATCGCATTCGCAGGAACAGTCTCGCTGGCTCCAGAGGTGGGTGTCAGGTATGGGTCATAGGTTCCCCACAGGTTACCACCGCAGGCTGAGAGGATCATACCAATAATAAGGAACAGGATAAGTGCCTTGCTTGTTTGCAACGAGATTGAATTCATCAGCGGGGGATTATACCCCAGCAACCAGATGACCAAGATGAGAGAGATGTAAGAACGTGAAAATCATCTCTGAACCTGGTTAATCGTGCTATTACCCTCAAAGTTTTCGACAACCACGCCATTGCGTGTCAATGTGCCCACATATTGCTCACCGGTCCCGGCAGAAATCCAGCCGCTCAGGTTGAACGGTACCGGTCCGATGGCAGAAATCCATTCTCCATTGAATTTGCGCGCCAAGTGTACATGCGTACCACTGGATTGGCCACCCTCGCAAGAGGGGTGCCCGATCCTGTCACCTGCCTGCAAAAGCGTGCCAGGCTGGACCCGGTCGCGGCTTTCAATGTGCATATAAAGGATCACCCAACCGGAGCCTTCATTGCCATCCCCATCCAGATCCAGGATGACCTCACCGTCCCCGGTACGCGTCACCACCCCATCCGCCACTGCGGTGACCCAGTAATCCACTTCAACACAACCTTGCGCCTCACCAGGTGGGGCGAAATCAAGCGCGCCAAAGGGAGTACCGGCATCCCAGGCCAGGTGCGGGCCGCCGGTGAAGGACCAGGTTTGACCCGGAGCGAACGGCAGCAGCAACGCAGGCTGGACCAGATTAACCGGGACGAGTGGTTCGATCGCCAAGTCAAAGGGATAGCCAAAAAGGGCGAAATACGTATCGAAGAAACCGCCCGGTGATACGTCCCGCAACCAGGTGGAATAATCATCCAGTTGGGCGAAAAAATTCTGTACGCCGGCCGTCCCAGCGTTTATCGTCGGGTCAACCGGAACAACAGATCCATCCGCCATGGCCCAATCGGTGGATGCGCTGGAACGCCAACCGAAATAACCGTCATTAAGGGTGGCAGCCACCCAAACCAGCTGCCTAAACAGGCCAACATGCAAGCCATCGAGAATGCCGAAGGGTAAATCGCCCAGAGACGGATCAGGGTTTGGGTTGGTCACCCAACCTGTGCGGTACTCAAGCAATGCAAGCAGAATACGCGGGTTGATCGAGAAATCCTGTGCAACGCTCCGGATCACTTGCGCAGAACTCAAGGCTCCCCCGTTAACAAAATCCTTATGATTCAGCAGATAGCCATGTTTATCCTGGATAAACGCCTCAATATCGAACCGACCGCTCAGCGGTCCATAGACCAGCTCTGAATCGGGGATTATTTTATAACCCGGACCGGTTCGCTGGGGCGGTACAACCGGGATGGTCAATTCCTGGCCCACTTTCAAGTCATTCACGTCGACTATGTTGTTGACCTGGGCAAGCGTCTCCATGCTGACGCCGTGTTTCCGAGCAATCGAACTGAGCCAGTCTCCGGATTGGACTATGTAGGTCTCCGGAGTGCGCGCCGCGCCCAGCTGGAAATGGGCGGCATCCGGCGTAGGAGTAAACATTGGTGATCCGGGAAGACGGGTTGGCGGGATGGAGAACGATAAGGTGGGAGTGGTGACCACCTGTGCGGCTGGGGCAGGCTGGCTTGAGACCCAGATGGAACCAGGCGTGATGACCAGGTCGGATGGCTGGGAGGTTTTGCATGCGCCCAGGCCTGTGCCGAATGCCATCACGGTCATTAATTTCAGAATAATGTTTACGAATTGTCGTTCTGACATGACAGGATTTTACCAGTTTCTGCTACAATCGTTACAATCTGAACCATTTCTTTTTTTTCTGCCAGTTCATTATAATAAACACCAAATTGGAGAATACACTATGGAAGAACTGTATGGAGCCATGGAAGGTGGTGGTACCAAGTTTGTCTGCGCAGTTGGCAGCGGACCAGACAAAATCGTCGATGAGATACGTTTCCAAACAACCACTCCGTCTGAGACACTGGACCAGGCGATCGCCTTCTTCAAGAAATATACCCTGGCGTCAATTGGGCTGGCTCCCTTCGGCCCGCTGGACCTAAACCCACAATCCCACGCTTTCGGCTCCATCGCTGCGACACCCAAACCCGGCTGGAGCAATACAGATATCCTGGGGCGCTTCCGCAGGCATTTCCAGGTACCATTGGCATTTGACCTGGATGTCAATGCGGCCGCTTATGGAGAATATCATTGGCTTCCCATCAACCGGGATGTCGATTCGCTGGTGTATTTCACCATTGGGACTGGCATCGGGGCGGGGGTTATTGTCAATGGGAAAGTGGTTCATGGGCTGACCCATCCCGAAGCCGGTCATATCCGTCTGCCGCACGATATACAAAAAGACCCGTTCCCAGGCGGCTGTCCTTTCCACGGCGACTGCTTCGAAGGCCTGGCAAATGGGCCGGCCATCGGAAAACGCTGGGGCCAACCTGCGGATACGCTGCCTGACGACCACCCCGCCTGGAAACTGGAGGCGGACTACATAGCCTATGCAATCGCTAATGTCATTTTCCTGCTTTCACCACAACGAATCGTGCTGGGCGGTGGTGTTATGGAACGCAGCCAGTTGTTCCCACTCATCAGGCGAAAAGTATGTGAGATCCTGAATGGATATATTTCATCACCAACCATGGCAGGTTCATTGAGCGAGTATATTGTCCCACCCGGTCTGGGGAAACGCTCCGCCATACTAGGCGCGATGGCAATGGCCAAATCCTTGACAACTATCCAGCCAAAAATTTAAGAGGAGCTAATGACCAGGCAGGCGCCACCTGGTGGTCCGAAGCCAACCACATGATGCGTGGCATACTTCAGGAGTTGCTTCAGCGGATCAAAGCCTGTCCGCCTGACTGGAAAGCATTGAGATTTACCAACCTAATAAATCCATTTATGGAGAAACGATGAATGAATCCTAATCGAAAACTCTGGAACCAACAACAGAAGACGCTGAGGCAATACCTCGCCCATGCAGAATCTACCCAAAGAGCAATCGACCTGTTCCTGGGCCAACATGCTATGGTGCATTCTGCCGCGATGTCGCAATCCGGCTTATGGTCTTTCGAAGATGAGATCCTGGAGGGTATATCTGGGAGACAGATGCGCACCATCCCCAAGAACTGCGAACATTCCATTGCCTGGCTCATCTGGCACATGACGCGCATCGAGGATGTCACCATGAATCTGCTCTTAGCCGGAAGTCCGCAAGTCATGGCTCAAGGAGAATGGATCGAGCAGTTGGAGATCAATATGCTGGATACTGGAAATGCCATGACAACTGACAGCATGGCCGAACTCAACGCTAAAATTGACCTTGAAGCACTGCGGGAATACCGCATGGCCGTTGGCCGGCAGACACGCGAGATTGTAAAGCTGCTCAAATGGGAGCAGTTGAAAGAGAAAGTTGACCCAACCCGCCTGCGGCAAATCATGGCCGAAGGTGCCGTGGTCCAGGCAGCCTATGGTTTGCTGGATTACTGGGGCGGACTCACTCAAGCCGGCCTGCTTTTAATGCCACCCACCCGGCATAACTTCGTCCATCTGAACGAGGCGATGCGTATCAAGCAAAAAATCAAATGAGGCATCCTTTCAATATTGGTTTCTCATCATTGGGTTATAATCCGGGCGTCCTTTGGAGAGAGATATGCCAAATCCACTCGTTGAATGCATCCCGAATTTTTCTGAAGCCCGCCGACCTGAGGTAGTGGAAGCCATCCTTGCTGCGATCACAGGCGTGGTAGATATCTCCTTGCTCAACCATAGTTCTGATAACGACCACAACCGCAGCGTGGTTACATTTGCAGGGCCGCCTGCAGCAGTCGAAGAAGCCGCATTCCAGGCCATCAGAAAGGCTGCCGAATTGATCAACCTCGACCAACACAGCGGTTCGCACCCGCGCCTGGGCGCTACGGATGTGGTGCCGTTTGTACCAATCTCCGGTGTAAGCATGAAAGATTGCGTCCAGATGGCGCGCCGGTTGGGTAAACGTGTCGGTACTGAACTGAACATCCCGGTATACCTATACGAAGAGACCGCCACCCGGCCCGAGCGCGTCAACCTGGAAAACATCCGCCGCGGGCAGTACGAAGGTCTCAAGGCAGAAATTGAGACCAACCCGGAACGGCAACCGGACTTCGGTCCGGCCCATCTTGGTCCTGCCGGAGCCACCGTCATCGGAGCACGCCATCCGCTCATCGCCTTCAATGTCTACCTGGACAGCCAGGATGTCAGCATCGCCAAAGCTATTGCCAAAAAGATCCGCGCATCCTCGGGTGGTCTTCCTTCCGTAAAGGCGCTGGGTATGCTGGTGGAAGGCCGGGCGCAAGTCTCGATGAACCTCACAAACTATCACCAGACCTCTGTAAGGCAGGTGGTGGAGGCAATCCAGGTCGAATCAAGAGGACACGGTACTGAAATCCATCACAGTGAACTGATTGGACTGATCCCACAGGAAGCTTTGATCGACACGGCGGTCGGGTACCTGCAATTGGAAGGATTCCAGCCCGAACAAATCCTGGAACACCAATTGTCAAAGACTTCAACCCCTTCCACCCCCAAAGACAATAACACTTTCCTGGAAGCCCTGGCAACTGGCACCCCCACCCCGGGAGGCGGTTCTGCGGCCGCGCAGGCCGGGGCAATGGGTGCCGCTCTGGTTGCCATGGTAGCCCGGCTGACAATCAGCAAGAAAAAATACGCCGAGGTAGAGGCGCAAATGAGTGAGATCCTGAACCAGGCTGAGCGTCTACGCCGGGAATTGAGCGAGGCCGTGGAGGAAGATTCCGCCGCCTTCACAGGCGTTCTGACCGCCTTTAAACTGCCACAAGAAAGCCCTGAGCAACAAGAGCAACGCGCCGAGGCCATCCAGCAAGCCAGTCTGCGCGCAGCCCAGGTACCCCTGGATGTAGCACAGAAAGCGGTGACCGTCATGGCGCTGGCCGAACGATGCGCAAGTCTGGGCAACCTGAATGCCATCAGTGACGCGGCTTCCGCAGCAGCCCTGGCGCAGGCTGCCCTGGCTTCAGCCGGGTACAATGTACGTATCAACATAAATGGTTTGAGCAACAAGGCGGCCGGTGACACTCTCCTGAGCCAATTAGAGGTCCTCGAGGGACGCGCCAGCAAGTTGGAAAATGAAGTGCGGGTTACATTGAGCAAACGCGGCGGTATTGCGACAGCATAAGAATAGAGTACGGCCTGGATGCTGATGCCCGGGCTTTCTGTGTTGACCAGAGCCGGCAGGACCGTGATTTGCACATCCTGGATGAACGTAAAGCCATAATTCCAGAAAAGGATTAAGAAATGTTCACAGACCGAGTTGCATCCCTCCAGGCCGAAGGCGCTTATGCCGTGCTGGCACACGCACAGGCCCTCGAAGCCCAGGGGCGGAAAATACTGCACCTGGAAATCGGGCAGCCAGACTTCCCAACCTTCCCCAACGTAAGTCAAGCCGGAGTGATCGCTATTCAGAATGGACAGACGCGTTACACGCCTCCGGCCGGGATAACGGCCCTGCGTAGCGCGATCGCTTCATCCATTTCCAGGAGGCTCTGCCTGGACATAGGCCCGGAACGCATCCTGATCGGGCCGGGCGCCAAGCCGGGACTTTTCTTCCCCACGCTAGCCCTGGTCAACCCTGGCGATGAGGTGCTTTACCCGGACCCTGGCTTCCCCACGTATGCAGCCATGATCCGCGTTGCCGGCGGGATCCCCGTACCGATCCCTCTGCGCGAAGAGAAACAATTCTCCTTTGATCTGCACGCCTTCGACGCCAGCATCACGGACAAAACCCGCCTGATCGTGCTAAATTCGCCGGCGAATCCCACTGGTGGCGTCATCCCGCTGGCTGACCTGAGCCATATTGCAGAAAAAGCCCGGGAGCACGATGCATGGGTCATGTCTGACGAAATTTATGCCAGCCTGGCTTATGATGGTTTACCCGTGCCCAGTATCGCCACCTTGCCAGGCATGCTCGGGCGCACCATCATAGTGGACGGTTTCTCCAAAACCTATGCCATGACCGGTTGGCGGCTGGGATTCATGGTTATGCCCGAAGCATTGGCCGAAAGGGTGGAACTGCTGCTCACCCATTCCATCGGTTGCACAGCCACATTCACACAGATTGCCGGAGTGGAAGCGCTGACCGGTCCACAGGACAGAATTGCTGAAAATGTTGCTGAATATCAGCGCCGCCGGGACTTCTTCGTTGCTGGGCTGAACGCCATACCGGGAGTGACTTGCCAGGTTCCGCAGGGAGCATTCTATGTTTTCCCCAACGTGAAATCGTTTGGCCTGACGTCCAAAGAGATCGCAACGCGCCTGATCGACGAGGCAGGTGTGGCTGTTTTGGCAGGGACGGACTTCGGGGCTGGTGGGGAGGGCTATCTGCGCTTATGTTATGCCACATCCATGGAAGTGCTCAGGGAAAGCCTGGAAAAAATGGCGACCTGGTTCAAATCACTTAAATAATCAAAGAGGATGGCCGGAAATTCCGGCCATCCTCAAATTTACCAAATAGAGCGTCCCGCAGGTTGGATGGATCAACTGGATTGATCATCCAATAATTACGGGACGAGGCGTATCCCTAATGCTCAATTTTGAGGATGATTATCGGTTTTTGTCTTCAAACCCATGATCCGGAAGACCTTCTGGATGAACATTGGTATCCATACCCTACCGACATCCTTGCGCGTTAGCTCTTCGATCATGCTTAAAGGGGTGGAGCACATTCCGCGTATATACCGGTGACGGTGAATGTCATTTGTATCTTCTTCGGGTTCAAAGGTGCTCTTTACGTTCATAGACCATCTCTAAGGAAACCAAATGAGTGGATATTTCAGGCGTTTTTTGTCTTCGAAGGCTTTGACATCCTGCATGGCTTTCTGCACATTAACGAAAGGCAGGATACACAAACCTACCACGAAGAAAAAGATCAACGAAAGTATAGCCGGTCGCAGACTGCCGGTAAGCTGATTCACCAGGCCAAACAGCAGTGGGCCGAACCAGGATGTGCCCTTGTCGCTCACTTCGTAGAAAGAATAGTACTCTGCCTGCTTCCCAGCCGGGATTATCTGGGCATACAAGCTGCGGCTGATGGCCTGTGAGCCACCCAGGACAATGGCAATACATGCGCCCAGGATGAAGAATTCCAATTTTGCGCTCGGGCCTTTCAGACCGAAAAACGCATAGATCGTAACCCCGGCCCAGATGACCAGGCTGATCACGATCGAACGCTTGGACCCAAACCAGTTGGCCAGTTTGCCCCACAAAAGAGCGCCGAAAAAAGCCATAAACTGGATCATCAGGATGACAACTATCAGGGTAGACTGGTCAAGCCCCACGCCTCCACGGATGAGCGGTGCAACTGCGAAGGTGGAAGCGATCGAGATGACTGTCTGGATGCCGTCATTATAGAGGAAATAAGCCAGCAGGAATTTAAGCGTCTCGGGGAAATTCTTCATTTCCCTGATCGTATTCCACAACTGTTTGAAGCCCACCCGTGCATACGTTTCCCCTTTCGGGAGCTGCTTGGCAGCATGACGGGCCCGCAGTCGCATCCATGTGAAGAAGGCGAAGCTCAGCCACCAGATGCCGGCCGAGGCCAGGTTGATACGCACCGCCAGGTCTTTTGGGATACCAATCTTATCGCTGAATAGGTACAGGGCGAGGTTCAACAGGAGCAACAAGCCATCGCCCAGGTAACCCATCGCCCAGCCGTAGGAAGAGACCCGGTCACGCTGATCTTCGGAGGCAATGTCCGGCAGGTACGAGTTGTAGAAGACAATCGAGGCGCCAAAGGCCAGGTTGGCGATGATGAAAAGGACTCCGCCCAGCCACCACAGGGGCGCGGTTACAAAGAACATCAGGATGGTGGTAACCGCGCCGATGGTGGCGAACAATTGCATCATTTGCTTGCGACGGTGGGAATAGTCAGCGATTGCGCCCATGACGGGCAGGAAGAACACTTGCATTAAAACCGAGAAGGAGATGCAGTAAGGGAAGAACGAATCCGCTGCGATGGGGATTCCCAGGAAATGCGCCATCTTGTCGGGACTCAGGCTGGCAGCCGCTGAGGCGAGGCCCGCCAGGTAGGGACCCAGGAACACCGTCCCGATGGTGGTGCTGAAAGCCGAGTTGGCCCAGTCGTACATAGCCCAACCGAAAATTTCCCGTTTGTCGTTGACCATCGAGGTTTCATTGTGTGGGATAGCCATGGAATCTCCTTTTCGGATAAAACCCTACCTTCGAAGATAAGTTACCAGGATTATACAGGAATTCCTTATGTTTAGTGAATTGGGAATATTGAAAAGAGAACAGTGAACAGTTGATCAGGTAATCTGACAACCAGGTAACCAGGAAATATGAGAAGAAATTGAAAATGGAAGAGAGATAGGTCGCCTGGTTTTGAATAAAAGTCACCTTAATTGAATTTTTCGCGGAACGAATGAGGAGAGGGAAAAGTACCGGAATAACCTGACCCATTTGACTCCTTCGAGGATCCAGTGCGGATAGGGTAAATGGCAAGTCCAGACAATACGTGAGAGCAAAGTCACTCATAATAACAGTAAACATAGAACTAATATTCTGATTTGTCAAGGGTTTGGGGATTAAAAATGCCCGGGCAGGAGAACCGGCGGCACCCGCAGACTCCTCCTTACCGCTGCTTCCTCTCGGACCTGACGGAATTCGAAGGGCTGCGCCGCGCCGGACCCACCCGGACGGATTTAGGATAATCGATTTACAGGGGGATGTCAACAGCATTTACGCAAAATCAGGCATTGACAAAACACAATGCCATAGTATGATAATGGCCTGTTCGGCCGAATCCTTATTGTTGAGGCTTGTATGCACGAAGGTATATTAACCGAAGACCTGTTTGAGCATGTACTGATACACGCCAGGGAAGCCAACGCCAGGCGTGTAACAAATGTGAAGGTGACAATCGGGGCGCTCTCGGATTATACGGCGGAGTCGATCCAGTTTTACTGGGACTCAATGGCTCCCGGCACGATCGCCGAAGGAGCAGTATTGGAATTCAACAGCGCTCCAGGTACCGCCAAATGCAACACCTGCAGTGCAGAATTCGAGATCACCGAAGCATATGCCACCTGCCCCAATTGCGGTGCCTTCCCGGTGAGCGTTACCGGTGGGGATGGCGTGTATCTCTCCAGCCTGGAGATTGAAACGGACAGCGAGCAGCACGAACATATTCATGAGTGAGAATACCATTGCGAGCCGCTTCTTGGTAATATCACTCTTCTTTCATCTTGAGAATGCTACGTCGCAGAAAAACGCTCCTCGCAATGACATAAGAAATTTAGAGGTAAATCATGTGTCTTGGAATACCTGCAAAGGTGATCGAACTGTTTGAGACCAATGGTTTGAAAATGGCCAAAGTTGACTTTGGGGGTGTCATCAAGGAAGCCTGCATGGAATATTTGCCCGAGGTTAAGCTTGGCGATTATACAATCATCCATGTCGGTTTTGGGCTATCCATCCTGGATGAGCAGGAAGCCATGGAGACAATGGATCTGCTCAAGCAGATCGATGCGCTGGGGGAAGAAGGAATGGCGGCGTGAAGTATCTCGATGAATACCGGGATGCAGACCTGACCCAAAAACTGCTCACAGATATCCAAAAGACCGTCACCCGACCATGGACGCTGATGGAAGTCTGCGGCGGGCAGACCCATTCCATCATCAAATCGGGCCTGGACCAGATGCTTCCGGCTGAAATCAACTTGATCCACGGGCCTGGCTGCCCGGTCTGTGTGACACCGCTCGAGCTGGTGGACAAGGCCATCGCCCTGGCCTCCCTGCCGAACGTGATCTTCACTTCCTATGGCGACATGCTGCGTGTGCCGGGATCGAAACGTGACCTGTTTGCGGTCAAGGCCACGGGCGGCGACGTTCGGATCGTCTACTCACCGCTGGATGCCTTGAAGATTGCCCGGGATAACCCCCAAAAGACCATCGTCTTTTTCGCAATCGGTTTTGAGACAACCGCCCCGGCGAATGCCATGGCAGTGCTCCAGGCCAGGGCGGAGAAGCTGCCCAACTTTGCCGTGCTGGTCAGCCACGTGACCGTCCCAGCAGCGATCATCGCCTTGATGGACTCGCCGGACGTGCAGGTGGACGGCTTCCTAGCTGCCGGTCACGTTTGCACGGTAATGGGCTACTGGGAGTATGAGCCGCTGGCTGAAAAATATGAAATTCCGATCGTAGTGACGGGTTTCGAGCCGGTGGATATCCTGCACGGAATCCTGGACTGCGTTCGGGATCTGGAAACCGGCAGGCACACGGTGCAGAATGCCTACGCCCGCTCGGTGACGCGTGAGGGAAATAAACCGGCGCAGGCCGTCATCCAAAATGTCTTCGAAATGACCGACCGTGCCTGGCGCGGCATAGGGGTTATCCCCATGTCAGGTTACAAACTTAAGGAAGAATTGGCTTCCTTTGACGCTGAAAAGCGCTTTCCGGAGTTGCAGTCCATTGAGACCCATGAGAGCCCCTTATGTATCAGCGGACTGGTTCTGCAGGGACGCAAGAAGCCCAGCGAATGCCCGGCTTTTGGCAAAGAATGCACACCGCAGACACCTCTAGGCGCGACGATGGTCTCCTCGGAGGGAGCTTGCGCAGCATATTACCGGTACGGTCGTTTTCAAACCACAGATGAACACAAATAAAATGGATAAAGTAAACCTGCTGGGTTGGACATGCCCGCGACCGCTGCAAAACTACCCGACGATCGTCATGGGGCATGGCGCGGGCGGCCGGATGATGGCAGACCTGATCGAGCACCTGTTTGCTCCGGCTTTCGATAATGAGTGGCTGGGGCAGATGGGGGATTCAACCGTGCTTGGGAATTTGGGATTCGATGATAAGGTGTTCAATAAATCATCGATCGCTTTCACGACCGATTCTTTTGTTGTCAGTCCTTTATTTTTCCCGGGAGGAAATATTGGAGAGCTGGCCGTGTATGGCACGGTGAATGACCTGGCGATGCGCGGTGCGAGGCCGGTATTTCTCTCGGCGGGTTTCATCCTGGAAGAGGGCCTGCCAATGGAGACCCTGGGCAACATTGTGACTGCCATGGCACAGGCATGCAAGAAAGCGGGTGTGAAGATTGCCACCGGTGACACCAAAGTGGTCCAGAAGGGCCATGGTGATGGACTCTATATCAACACCTCGGGCATCGGCGTGATCCCCGCGGGCGTTGATGTCGGCCCAGCAAACGCCCGACCAGGTGACGCGGTACTGGTCAGCGGGACGATGGGCGACCATGGGATCGCGATCATGTCGGTAAGGGAAGGGTTGACTTTCCAGACGGAAATCAAGAGCGATACGGCACCGTTAAACGGGCTGGTTGAATCGATGATAGAGACTTCCGAAGTCTCCAAGACTTCGGAAGTCTTCCAACGAATCCATTGCCTGCGGGATGCAACGCGCGGCGGGCTGGCGGCCGTGCTGAATGAACTGGCCGATTCATCCAAGGTGGGGATCGAATTCGATGAGCGTAAAGTACCCCTCCGGCCGGAGGTCAGGGCGGCATGCGAGATGCTCGGTCTGGACCCGTTCTACGTGGCCAACGAGGGGAAACTGTTGGCGATTGTGCCGGGTGAGGTTGCTGAGCAGGTGCTGGCCGCCATGCGGGCGCATGAATACGGCAAGGAGGCTGCCATTATTGGCAGGGTGGTAGCCGAGCATCCCGGCCTGGTGACGGCAAGGACCTCCATCGGCGGAATGCGCGTAGTGGATCTGCCGGCGGGGGAATTACTGCCGAGGATCTGTTAGGTTTTTTTTCACGAAGATAACAATTAAGGAAAAACGTCCCGAAGGTTGGGGCGGAGGAATCATGCCGCCTGAACAAAGCTTCGGGACGTTTTCATTTCCAAAAACTCCGGTCATTCCTGGATTACAAGCGGCAGGAAAATGTGCGGGCTGCTCTCATCGAGAGGCAAGGCAAAAGCATAATAGACATACTTTTCGATGAGACATTGTCCATAACCCACTTTAAAATAACCATCCTCTCCATAACTGGATCCCCACGAATTTTTCACGATCCAATATCCACCGGCATCATTGTAGCCCACGATCACCACGGCATGATCCACGTCCGGAGGGTCTGAACACATAAACACGCTCTCCTGCCAATAATTATCCCCCTCTGCCACATCCATTGCGACCGAAAGGGGACCATAGGCAATCAGGGCTAATTTAACCAGAGCCTGTTGGATGGCCGGCTCGTTATGCTCTTTGCCGACCTGACCGAAATCATCAATGTAGGACAACCGGCTGCCATAATCACTGCAACGGGCTGAGCAAGTAGTATTGGTGCAACCACCATCGCTCTTGACCTGACAACCAGCACTGCATGTCCCAATGCTGGAGCACCCGCACGAACCGGAGGCATAAGGTAAGCAGTCCTCGTCGGGAACACCATGATCCTCAATGGAATCCAAAGCAGCAAAGTGCCAGCCGCCACAGCAACTCCCGTCGGAAAAGCAGCCAGAGACGAGATATTCCTCGGAAAGGTTTTTATCCAAAGCAGGGTTGTCGGCGGCCAGATTCAGGACGGATTCGGCCTGCCCGACCGCAGCGAATGCCCAACAGGAACCACAGTTTCCCTGGTTTTTTACCGGCGTGGTCCAATCCCCGTTGATGCCATTGGAGGTGGCATCCCGCCAATCCCAGGACGAGGGTGGAGTGCCAGCCAGGTTGGTCAACGGGCGAGAATCTGCCTGCGATTGCAGGGCGGCGCCAGGTTTAGGAAAGGAATTATTAAACTGTTCATTATTGGCTGCGCAACGGTTCAACCTGGTATTGAGATTGGCGAGTGAAGTTAGAGAACCGACATCCTTACCATGTACATCCACACAGACTGCGTACTCAGGCGAGAATGGGTTCTTTCCGTCGGTCGCTATGCGCAAGCCGAGACCTTGTTTCGCACAGTAGGAATAAGATTGACCACACCTTCCTTGCAGGAAACCCCAGGCGCTGCATACAACTCCATCAGGCATGGTGCAAGTGTCAGACTGTCCACCACCAGCTTCATTGACGACCTGGTATTCATAGCCCATATCTGTGCAATAAACCGCCGCCGGGTTACTGATTCGATGGGCCTGCGGCGTACGGCCCATCTGGTTGTAAGAACCTCCCACCAAGGAAAAGGATACCGGGGTCCGTGTTGAACCCGCGACCAAAACCATGATTAAAAGAGCGAAAGCGACAAGAGGCAAAGAAAATTTGGAAGGTCTCATGATTTATCCTCCACTTCCAAAAACACCGTCTGCAACTTCACTCATGTTTCAACCTTGATCAACCAACTCTGGGACTGCCAACCATTCTCCAATCATCTGTGGATGGGAAAGACCTTCCTTCACCATGCCATTCTGCACCAGCCAGGAAACAGTCCGTTGGGTGAGATCAGGAGGCCAGCCAAAGAGGCGGACAACATCCCGGAGCTGCGCCGAACCGACAGAAGCCAGATACAGCTGGACCAGTTTTCGGCGCGCCTCGGCTTCTCCGATCAGGCGGGCCCGCTCCGGCAGTTCAGGCATGTGCCGGGCTGTAATTTCATAACGAAAGGCGTACCTCCAGGCACCAACCTCAGCGACCGCCACCGGCAGGATCTTGAAATCCTTCTGCAGGTCTTCCAGCGCACGATTGAAGACGGACTCCTTGGCATTCAACAGGCGCGCTTCCTTGCGCAGAGAAATCGTATCCAGAGATCCTTTGTCCAGCAAGGTCTCATAAATCTGCTTGGCAGCTTGCGTCAGGCGTCCTTCTTCGTAGGCAAGTAAATAATCTTCCTCGGGAGAGCCATAGTTTTCGGAGAGGGCATAAAAGTACGGCGCGATCTCAAGTGAAATAAAGGTAGCCTTGCGGCGCAGAATCTTACCGTAATACCAGATTCGCTTGCCGAGGGAACTGTCTTTCCAATCCCAGGTGATATTACCAGGGTCATCGTGATTATCCGGAACAGGCCGGTCCCCGGCAGTAGCCACCCACAGGCTCGGCAGAACGACCCCCTTGATCGGCCAAAAATAGACAAAACCACGTGCGTTGACAAAATCCAACGCCTGGGCCGGCGTGGACAGGCGTTCGGCGTTGGATAAACGAAAGGTCCGCATACGATGCGTTTTGAGTCTATCCAGATTAATCGATTCCATTATTCTTCTTTTCTGATATTTCGGAAATAATGACCTGCACACTTACCTTCCTATCCCGCCATTCTACCACCCAGGCACAACATTTTCGAGGCCATAGTGTTACAATTTCCATAGGAGTTCCCCAAATGCGCGAAAAAGAAGGTGAGACAGTTGCATTGAGCCATTACCTGATCGATGAGATCATCAATGCAGCCGGGTTAAGAAAAACGCCCGGGATTCGCCGGACCTTTAATTTCTTCCTGGGCAGGGTTACCATGTACCTATCAAGCATCTGTGTTGCCACCGACCAGAAGATCGCTGTAGATGGATTCCCGCCCGCCACCGGTTGGATGGCAAGCCATTGGGTGCGGGAGGTGACCACGCGAGGCGCCGGATCCGTCCCGGTAAGTGGCCCGCTGCTGGTCGTATCAAACCACGTTGGCGCCTACGACATCCTGGTTGTACCTTCGCAGATCAACCGGCAGGATATCAAGATCATCGCCAGTGACACGCCTTTCTTTAAGAGCCTGCGGAACGCCAGCCGGCACATGATCTATGCCTCCGAGGATGCAGGGGAACGAATGACAGCGGCGCGCCAGGGGATAGCCCACCTGCAAGAGGGCGGCGCCCTGCTGCTCTTCGGCACAGGCCTGATCGATCCCGACCCGGCAATTTACCCTGATGCTGAGGCAGAAATCAGGAACTGGTCGGCTTCCATCGACTTATTCCTGCGGCTTGTACCGCAGACACAGGTAGTCGTATGCATCGTCAGTGGCATTGTGCTGCCCAGGTGGGCACATTCCCCGCTGACCTGGCTGCGAAAGGTCGACTGGCAGAAACGTCGCATCGCCGAGTACGGGCAAGTGATCGAACAACTACTCTTCCCTGGAAAACCGAAAATCAAGCCGAAGATGACCATCGCCCCGCCTGTCAGCGTGGATGAATTACGCACCGAGAGCCAGGGCAACCAGCTGCTCCCGGCAGTGATTGCACGCGGCAAAATGCTCCTGAGAAACCACATTGCCTGGATCCAGGGAGAGACCCGGGTTGACGCCGATGGACGCTGAGACAAAGGCCCTCAGTCGTTCGCTGGTTGTAGAGATAGCCGGCTCCGTTGGTTTCCGCAACTCGCTCCTGGCCCAACAAATCGCCTGGATCCTCTTTCGGCCGGTTACCAACCGGCTGGCCAGCATCGGCGTTAAATTCGATCGGGATGTCATCCAATATGGTTTTTCAACTGCCATGGGAAACGCCTTGCAGGCCTTCATTCACAAGGTAACGACTTTCGGGCAGGATAACATCCCATCCACTGGACCACTGCTGGTGCTTTCCAATCATCCCGGAACTTATGACAGCCTGGTCATTTCATCTGTTTTACGCCGGGATGATCTGTGCATTATTGCGGGTGACATTCCTTTTTTAAAGAATCTACCTCAGGCAAATAAACATTTCTTCTTTATTTCGGAGCAAGATCTAAATGTCCGGGTGGTGGCGGCACGTCAAGCCATCCGCCATTTGCAATCCGGCGGAGCGGTGCTGCTCTATGGCTTTGGACATATCGACCCCGACCCAGCCGTCTATTCTGACGCCTCCTCAATCCTAGAGGAGTGGAGTCCCAGCATCGAGTTGTTCTTAAGGGTGATTCCAGAGATAAAGGCGATAATAACCATCACCAGCCATGTGGTCTCGCCAGAATGGCGTCACAGCCTGCTCTACCACTTGCGGCGGAGACCCCTGGAACGACGGCGGCTGGTGGAATTCGGTCAAGTCATGACTCAGTTGCTCTTCCCGGGCACCTTCCGCCAATCCCCGTATATTTCCTTTGCTTCGCCGGTTTCCGTGGAGACTTTAAGAAATGAAAGCAGTTCAGTGCAACTGCTGCCAGCCGTCATTGCCCGCGCCAAAAAACTGCTCCAGGAGCATATGACGTGGGCCAACACCCTTAAACACCGGTGACTTTTTCCAGCAGCTGCCGATAATAGATGTAATTTTCGAAGGGGATATCTGCGCGCACCCGACCGTCCGCCAGTGGGACATAGCCGCCCTGCTCCAGCAACGGCGGAACCTTTTCCTCAACTTCGCGCCGGATGGCTTCTTTTCCCTCCCGCAGCACATCCAGGTCAATCCCCCCAATCAGCCGCAGTTCACGGCCAAACTCTCCACGGATGGAGCGATAATCCATCGCCTCGGCGTTTGTCTCACAGGCCCACAGGCAATTGATGCCAAAGTTCAGCATGCTGGGGATCAGAACTCGGGCGTTGGCATACGTTCGCAAAATGATGACCTCCACACCATGGCGCTTCAACACCTCCAACACGGGGATATAAGTAGAAAGAACGAACTTTTCGTACATGCGCGGCGAGATCAGCGAGCCGTTATTTCCGCCAATGGGCTCACTAAAAATTGCCGCATCGATCTGGACCTCGGACAGGAATTGATCGGCCAGCTTTGCCACCATTTCCGCTTCGATCCGCATGACCTCCAGTATATATTCCGGGCTGTCTATCAGTGATTCGATCACCTGAGCGAATCGATTCCAATTTTCGACCCCCATGCTCAGGAAAAAACCGTGATGGACCTCGAGCATCAACACATCCTGACGGATCTGCCAGAGCGATACCCTTTTCCGCCAGCCTTCCGGCAGGCGGGATTTATCAGGTTTCAATCTGCGGCGTAAACCGCCCAACCCGGATACCGAGGCCGGCCAACGAATAAGACCAGGGTGTGGATACCCATCGATTTCCAATTCTTCACGCCCATCGATGGGAAACATGCCTGCCAGGTCGGCAACCGATCCCAACCCCTGCCGGCTCCATTCCTGCAGTACCTCTTCCCGGATTCCTTCCTGGAAATATGGCACCCTGTCAGGTTTGCCAAAATGCATCGTTTCCAGGAAGCGTGTGCGGCTGTTCATTCGGGAAGAATTCCTCTTTGTGCTGCCACGGCAATGGCTGCAGCCCGGTTATCCACCCCAAGACGATTGTAAATGCTGGCCAGGTGCGCCTTAACAGTGCGTTCGCTGATGCCCAGCCGCACGGCGATCTCCTTGCTACGCTCGCCCTGCGCCACTGCTCGCAGCACTTCCAATTCGCGCCCGGTCAGGTCGGTCTGGGCGTGTACAGGTGTGCTGGTCCCACCCGCCTTTGAAAGCACGCGGGCGAGGATATCTGGCTTGAGCAGGGTCTCACCTCGCCGTGCTGCCCGGATGGTATTAAAGAGGGTTTCCCGGTCGGTGTCCTTGAGCAAGTAGCCTTTGGCACCAGCCCGCAGACCGCGCATCATCAAGTCATCCTCGTTGAAGGTGGTCAGAATGACCACGGCAATCCCCGGCTGCTCCACCCGCATGCGTTCAATAGCGGTCAGACCATCCATGCCGGGCATGCGCAGGTCCATCAACACCACCTCTGGTTTTAATTCAGAGCACAGCCGTATAGCCTCAGCCCCATCTGCAGCCTCGCCTACCAGTTCGAAACCATCCTGCGTCTCAAGAATGAGGCGCAGTCCCTGGCGGATGATCAAGTGATCGTCGGCTACCAGAATGCGGATGGGTTTGTCCATGATTAAATTGCTCCCGGCGGCGCCCCCGCTGCCGCTAACGGGAATCGTATCACAATTTTTGTCCCTTTTCCTGGTCCACTGCTAATTTCAACCCCGCCCCCCGCTAGACGTACGCGCTCGCGTATTCCCAACAAGCCGTAATGTCCAGCTTCGACGGACGTCGGGTCGAACCCGACGCCATCATCGACGATTTCGATCTCCAATTCTTTGGAATCAATCAAGGTATCTATGCGCAACATGGCATTCTTTGCATGGGCATGCCGGGCGATATTGGTTAGTCCCTCCGAGATGGCCCGGATGGCCGTTTCGGCGACCATATCAGGTACATCCATCTTTAAGTCGATCCACAACTCGTTGGGGATACCGGTAGCGTTCGCGAATCGTTCAGATTCTTCCCTTGCCGCTTCAACTAGGTCACGCGACGCCGGCTGGCGCAAGTCATCAATCGCCTGGCGGGCTTCTGCCAGGCTAGCGCGCGCCTTTCCAATGGCTTGTTGCAGGATAGCAAGGGCGCGCTCCGGGTGATTCCCCTCCAGGTGCGCGTCCGCGGCTTCGAGCTGCAGGATAAGGCCGGCCATCCCCTGGGAAAGCGTATCATGCAGTTCGCGAGCCATGCGCTGGCGCTCGTTGACGATTGTCAGGTCTTCCACGCGCGCCGCGTATTCGCTCAACTGGCGGTTGGCGGCCTCCAGGTCTGCTAGCAGCGCCTGGGCCCGGGTGCGGGCTTCCATCTGGCGGGTATAAAGTCGAACAAATATGGTAATTGAGAAGACAACCGGCAAGGAAACAAGCACATACCATTTGGCTGTTTCCATACCGAGCAATTGTATGAAGCTGACGTAGGAAAGCAGCAAGTAATAAAAGGCGGCCAAAATTCCCCAACGGGTGATGCCCAGCAGACCAACCGCTTCGCCAATCAGCCCCATGAAGAGGGCAAAGATCATGCCGGCATTGCCTGAAACAAAGGTGATCGTGAAAGCCAGCCCACCCTGCGCAACGATATACCAGATGACCAGTCTGGGCCGGGCAGCGATCTTTTCGAGCAGCCAGTGCAGAACGAGGTGGATGCTGATCAGGACTGTGAAAAGGATCAACGTCCCGATCTTGCGCACGTCAGGATAAGAGATCAGTGTCTGCACATATATGACTGCGACGACTAGTGTGAGGAAGCCCATGAAAAGGCGCGGGTCGCGATCCAGTTTTTGTGGGGAAGTGATGGGAAACGGGTTGGTATTCATGATAATCGAATTGTAGTTCACTTCAGAGCTTTTGCCATTGTGCAAACGGACATTGTTCGAAAGGACAGGGGAAAACCAACTGTTCGACCGATGGCAACGAACCGGGCCTGTTATATATTGTTGGTAACACTAAAACAAGTTTGATTGGAGGTCGCTATGAAAAAGGAAAATATCGGTAAGTTGGTTGACCTGGTTTTCAAGGCAGTTGCACTGGCAATGGCCGTGGCGGTCGTTGTTACGAACATCCTGGGCGTGATGGACACGCGTGGACAGATCCTGCTGGTCGGGATCGGATTGTTCGGGCTGGCCATCACTTCGCTCGACAAGTGAAATAAAAGGAGGTTTGCATGAAGTCTACCAAAGCATCTCTGACTGCATTGATCCTAAAATCCGCAGTTCTACACACAGTCACTTATTTTCTCGCAGGCCTGGTTGCGGCCAATGTGTTCAAATACGAGGGTCTGTTCGCCATCCCATCGATGGCCGGTTTCATGCGCCCGTATGAGGACATCTGGGTAATGCTCGGACCGCTCTTCCAGCCCTTGCGCGGCATGCTTTTTGCACTGGCGCTCTATCCGCTGAGGGGCAACCTGTTCAACCGGAAATACGGCTGGCTGGTAATCTGGTGGTTGTTGGTTGCCATCGGCATCCTCTCCACCTACGGACCCACCCCGGGCTCCATTGAAGGGCTGCTCTACACCCAGGTGCCTCTTGCAGCCCACTTGCGCGGCCTGCCGGAGGTCCTGGTGCAGTCGTTCGTTTACTCGCTGGTGCTATTCTACTGGATCAACCACCCTGAAAAACGCTGGTTAACCTGGGTGTTGGTGATCATGTTCTTCATCCTGATGGCCTTCCCGATTCTGGGCCTGCTGATCAAATAAACCACCTTTATGCGATTAGAAAAAGGAGTTCTATATGAGCAATTCCAATGCAATCGAAGTCAGGAACTTGCACAAGTCTTTCGGAGATCTTAATGCTGTCGACGGCATTTCACTCGAAGTCCAACGAGGCGAGATCTTCAGCCTGCTCGGCCCCAACGGCGCCGGGAAAACCACCACCATTTCGATTCTCTCCTGCCTGCTGCGGCCGGATCAGGGTGATGCAAATATCCTTGGTCACTCCGTACGTAAAGACGCCATGGGCGTCAAGTCGGTCCTGGGCGTCGTCCCGCAAGAGATCGCCCTGTACGAGGACCTGTCGGCGCTTGAGAACCTGACCTTCTGGGGAAAGATGTATGGGTTGCGAGGCGCGGCGCTCAGACAGCGGATTGATGAGGTGCTCGAAACTATCGGCCTGACAGAACGAGCCAGGGACCGTGTCGGAAAGTATTCGGGAGGGATGAAACGGCGCGTCAACATCGGCGTGGCCCTGCTGCACAAACCAAAAGTAATCTATATGGATGAGCCTACCGTCGGAATTGACCCACAGTCCCGCCGAAGCATCCTGGATAGCGTGGTGACCTTAAAGAACCAGGGCATGACGGTGCTCTATACCACCCACTATATGGAAGAAGCCCAGGAACTTTCCGACCATATCGCCATCATGGATCACGGCAAAATCATTGCAACAGGGACAAATGAAGAATTGATTCGTATTGTTGGCGAAATGGACCGTATCACCCTGACGATCAATACTGATTCCGACTACGTTCTGGATGCCTGGAAAGCCACCCGGGGAGTGAAACAAGTAACAGCCGAGGATGGAACGCTGACCCTCCTGGCTGATGACAGCAACCGGGTTCTGCCACACCTTTTTGAGGCCGCTGCAGCCAGTAATGTCCGGATCACCTCGGTTGCCGTGCAAGAACCCAACCTGGAAGCCGTTTTCCTGCATCTGACGGGAAGGGCGTTGAGAGATTAGACGATGGACCACAGACATAAGACCATGGTAAATCGTCCAGTCTTGATTGTCTGCATCCAAGGAGGTTTCTATGAAAATATTTGATATCGCCATCAAAGATATGACCCGCTCGTTTCGCAGCGCCTTCGCATTGATCTTCATGTTCGGAGTTCCTTTGTTGATGACGGGCATGTTTTCTCTGATGTTTGGCGGTTCCAAGAGCAATGACCAGGCTTTTCCATTGCCGGTCACCAAAGTGGTCGTTGCCAACCTGGACCAGGGCAGCCCCAGTTTTGAGGTTATCAAGGCACAATTTCCAGGTGGAACCCAGGCTGGATCGATGGGAGAGCTAATATTGTCCATTCTGCGGGATAAAAGCTTTGCAGATCTGTTGCAAGTTATGCCGGTTGACAGCGAAGTAGCAGCCCGGGAAGCAGTCGACAGCCAGAAGGCAGGTGCAGCTATCATCATCCCGGCCGACTTCTCAGCTCGTTTCTCGGACCTAGAAGGCCAGGCCACTCTCGAACTCTACAAGGACCCGGCTCTGACTATCGGGCCTGGAATCATTCAGTCCGTCATGGAGCAGTTTATGGATGGTATGTCGGCAGCCAAGATCGCCATTAGCGTGACGGTGAAGCAAACCGGCACTACCGATCCCGAGTTGATCAGCCGTGTTACACAGCAATACCTGACTTCTTCTCAGTCCTTCAACCAAGGCGTTGGATTGCTAGATGTCCGCTCTGTCACCAATAACAAACAGGCAGCCAGTCCCCTGCTCACCATCATTGCACCGATAATGGGTTGGCTGACCATCTTCTATGCCTTCTTTACCGGCGCTTCCACAGCCCAAAGCATCCTGAAAGAAGACGAGGAAGGCACCCTGCCACGCCTGTTCACTACACCGACCACCCAGACCACCATACTGGCAGGAAAATTCCTGGCAGTCGGCCTGACTGTTGTGGTACAGATGACTGTCCTGCTGATCCTTGGCCGGCTGATTTTTGGGATTAACTGGGGTGCCCTGCTCCCAGTCTCGCTGGTAACCACCGGCACTATCCTTTGCGCGGCGACCTTCGGCATTTTCCTGAACTCACTGCTCAAGAACACCAGGCAAAGCGGCTTGATTTTTGGTGGATTGCTGACCGTCATCGGTATGCTTGCCGGAATCCCCATTTTCGCCCGGGGATCATCGACCGCGGATACCTTCAGTGTTATTTCTCTCATTGTCCCACCGGGTTGGGCTGTACGCGGCCTGATGCAAACCATGAATAGTGCACCGTTGCATGACATTCTAGTGACATTTCTTATCTTGGCTGCCTGGAGCATTGGCTTGTTCGTTATCGGCGTGCTGCGCTTCCAAAAACGCTACGCCTAGGAGGAAACCATGTTACGAATATTAGATATAGCCTCGAAAGATCTCCTTCAAATCATCCGCAACCGGTTAACCTTCCTTTTTCTCCTGATCATGCCAGTCGGCTTTACCCTGCTCTTCGGAGTTGCCTTCGGCGGGTTTGGTGGGAAGCGGGATGCGCGCCTGCCGGTTGGCTATCTGAACCAGGATGGAGGGCAGATCAGCATACAGCTCGGAAACATGTTGAATGATTCAACCATCATCCGCCTTGACGAAAAAGAGCAGCGCGGATTCGCAGAACTTGAAAAACTGGTCGGGGACGAAAAACTGGTTGCAGCACTTGTTATCCCGGCAGGATACAGCCAATCAATCCAAGCTGGACACCCGTTGAAACTGACTTTCATTGCCGATCCAACGAATACCTCCTTACCGACGGTTCAGAGTGCAATTGTCGCCGCTGCCAATCATTTAACAAATGCTGCCAACACCGGCAGAATTGTGGCGCAGCTGAAGAACAATCCCGCCGCCTTCAACCCAGCCTTTAATGCAGCTGTGGTCGCGTGGCAACAACCACCCATACAAGTTTCGGTTACTTCCAGCCAGTTGATCAAACCCCAGAACCAGGCCATGAATTCATTGGCCTATTACTCTCCTAGCATGATGCTGCAATTTGCCATTGCCGGGTTGTTGACCGCTGCCACAGTAATCGTCAACGAGCGCAAGACACGCTCCCTGCAGCGTCTACTGACCACGGCTACCTCGCGAGTTCATATTCTGCTTGGGCATTACCTGGCAATTTTCACTTTGGTGCTTGGGCAATTCATTCTGCTGATCCTCTTCGGCCAACTTGCGCTCAAGGTTGATTATCTACGCCTGCCGCTGGCGACCCTGTTGGTCGTCACCACTGCCGCAGCTTGCATCGCCGCCATGGGGTTGCTGATCGGTTCGCTGGCAAAATCCGATGAACAGGCGATCATCTTTTCGCTCATTCCGATGTTCATCTTTTCCGGGCTCGGGGGAGCCTGGGTACCTCTTGAAGCCACCGGTGCAGCCTTCCAAGCCATCGGCCATTTCTCTCCGGTTGCCTGGGCTATGGACGGGTTTACGAATATCGTCGTACGCGGGCTGGCGTTCAACTCAGTCCTGTTGCCGGCGGCTGCGCTCGCCGGGTATGCCCTTCTGTTCTTCCTCCTGGCCACCTGGAGCTTCAGGAGGAGTGAAGGATAATAATTGCCTTGCGATCAGAACAGGTAGGCCCAAGCATATTTGCCATCTAATAACAGATATGAGGGTTGCAAAAAGCAATCATCCCCAAACTCTTCGCCTCCAACGTCTTACACGCTCATAAATAGATACAGCTATAAAAATTGGGATATAAAGAAATGAATTCCTGGCTTTCATCAGCCGGAAAACTTGTGTTTCCTGTGCACCAAGTTTTTCCTTAAACTGCTTCACGCCGTCGCCCAGCTGGAACACCTCAACACCCATGGCCTTTACTCGCTTAATGGCATCCCAATAGATCAGTTCATTTGGATTTAAGTTGAAATATCGCTGGAAACTGGCTGCCCCCCAGGCAACTGCCACTTTGTCATAAACAAGTGTAATGTGTGTGGCAATACACACGCCTTCAGAGTTTCTGGCACGCAGCAAGAGCAGGTTGCCCGTTGGACCGAGGTGTTCAATCATCTGCCGGACAAAGTCCGAGCCATAATAGGGAGCCAATGATTTCCTGGCATTTACCTCCTGGTATTGGGCATAATACTCTTCTGCAAAGCCAGGGCCGGACGATTCCTCAACCACCACACCTTTCTTTACCGCCCGGCGGATGGAGCGGCGAACAAACCTATTCTGCATGCTTGCAAACAACTCTGCCTCACTTTTGGTGAGGTCAAGTACAAAATTGGTAATCTTCCGAGCGTTGTATGACAGGTCCTTCAATTCGACTTCCTCTAGCTTAGAGTCAACGATCATGAGGAAGTGACACTTGAGTTCATCAAAAGCAAACTGCGGCAAGGCTTGCAAGACCTCATGGTATGAAATCCCTGGCATCAAATTGAAACCCATGAAATAGGTGTTCCACCCCCGGAAAGGACTGCCCAGTATCTTCAGACCGAGTTTCTTCGTGATGAGACCTACGAAGTACCCCTGAACCTGGCCGTCAGATTGCACAGTCGCAACCACAGGTTCCGCCCCCAGAAAATCAGCCAAAAAATTAATCCAGGGCCAAGTTTGGAATATATTTGCAGAGCCAAACTCGCTTAATTTGTCCCATGCCATATCATCTGGATTGATGCGACTAAACGAAATCACCCCATCCTCCAACAAAGGCGAACTCTTATCCAATGAAATTCATCAGTAAATTGCACCTGAAACACCAGATCTTTCCATCCTGAGTCTCATGCATCCATTACAAATCGGGCCTACCAGGGGGATTAAAGACAGATCTTCTGTGTCATGATCCCCTTCTGTGTACCTATACGCAAATTTAATAACCCGACCAATTTCCAAGCCTGGATACTATTCTGAATTATACTCCATATGCTGTCTCCGACACCCGAGACGACTACGAAGGAGTGGCGAAGATCATAAGTTATGTAAATATAGGAAATATCTGATATGGCGTCATATACTTCAGAAATACTTTGAAGTCAAATTCACGTACAAATCCAGCGATAATGAAGGGTTCAGCTTTCCAAGCTTAAAATATATCAAAATGAGTGGTAATGTAGTAAAATAGCTGGCGGTGTGAATCGGCATATCCTGCTATATATTCAGCAGAGAAATGCACATACGTGATCGCACCAAACACAATTGCAAGGAACGAGGATTTATTGAATGAAGGTGGTTCAAAGTCGGGGGGGATTGGCATGCCTGCAGAGGTTGCAGGCATTTTGAGGTTAATTTCCGTTTGATCGTGCAAATAATCATCTTACAGGAGAAGAAACATGCATAAATCGTTATCCAATAAACTTACGTTCAAATTCATTGCGGTCTTACTACTCGTGTTGCTGGTACTGCCACAGACCCCGGTCTCGGCAAATGCTTCTGTCATTCCAGCAACTGGTGGAAGCAGTATTTCTGTTGATACGGCCGGCGTCGGTGGGACCGGGACGTACACTTCTTTGACAGGCCCGGTTATCAATGAAGGTTCAAACAGAGATATCAACACTGGAACCATCATTTTGAACGCACCTTCAGGATTCGAATTTAACCCGGCAGCCACTGTAACAGTGGCAGTCGCATATCTCAACGGATCTACTGGAGGGTTGACTTTATCAAGTCCTACGGCAATTGTCACAAGTGACCACAATCACGATTACTGTTAGTAGCAGGGATACAAATGGTAACATTCGTGTATCTCTAACCTGGTCTGGTATTCAGGTACGACCAACAGCCACGACCCCCCTGGCATCGGGAAACATTACAAAAAGTGGAACCGCAAACATTGCAAATGTCAGCGGATCAACCAACTTTGGCACGCTAACCAAGGTGGCTGGCGCAACAAACAAGCTGGTGTTCACAACCTCCCCGGTAACGGCGTATGTCGGTATTGCGTCCAGCAGCATCACGGTACAACGGCAGGACCAATATGGAAATCCGAACACGGCCGATCCGAGCCTGCCAGTGACCCTGTCAAGTGATTCGGGTGGTCCGGTAACATTTACTCCAGCCAGCCCTATAACGATTACGACCGGTTCGAGCAGCGCCAGTTTCACCTATACAGACACGCAGATCGGGACTCCGACGATCACAGCAGCCAGCACTTCACCAGCCATGTCCGTCACCCAGAAGGAAACGGTCCTTGCGGCTCCGCTGATGAGCAAGTTTGTAATCATAGGGAGCACCACACAAGTGGCTGGCGCCAGCCAGAGCCTGACCATCACTGCCAAGGATACCATTGGCAACACAGTCACAACCTATACCGGCTCCCATAGCTTGACTTTCTCAGGGGCCAATTCTTCCACCAATCCGATCACAGCCCCGACGGTCAAGCCAAGCAGTGGAACCGCCGTCCCATTTGGCCAGCCGACTTCGATTAATTTCACCAACGGCGTAGCTACGGTGTCTGGCAGCAACAATGGTGTGATGATACTTTACAAGGCTGAGACGGCACCGGTCTGCGTCACAGACGGCACCTATAGCTCAACCGGGAGCGATTGTCTCTCCGTGGTGGTTTCCCCAGCAACAGTAAACAAGCTGGCGTTCACGACTGACCCGGTCTCAATCGCAGCCGGTACACCTTCAGGCACCATCTCAGTGCAGCGGCAGGACCGGTATGGAAACCCGGTTACGGCCGAGGCGGCTCGCACGGTGGATCTGACAAGTGATTCGTCCGGGACGGTTACATTCAATCCAGCCAGTCCCTTAACAATTGCGACGGGTTCTCATAGCGCCAATTTCACTTATACAGACACACTTGGGGGATCGCCGACGATCACGGCTGCAAGTTCATCACCGAACAAAATCACCTCTGCCACCCAGGTGGAGACAATTACGGTAGGTACAGCGACGGTCACTACGGAACCAGCAACAGGTGTACGGAGAACGAGTGCCATTTTGAACAGTATAGTCAATGCAGCTGGTAACAGCGTGACATTAACGTTTGAGTACGGCACAACGATCTCATATGGCTTAACCGCCACATACCCATTGAACCCGATCACCGGTAGTAAAACCGTGAATCTTCAGCTACCCGGATTGCTGACTCCAAGCACTCTCTATCACTACCGGGCGGTTGGAATGGTAGCTGGCAATCCTACCCCAATCTATGGTGTGGATAGGACTTTTACCACCCTCGCGGCAGGGAGTATAGACTATTATGTCGATAATACAAATCCCTCCGCGTCTGATTCGAATTCCGGCACAACCCCTGCCCTGCCCTTCAGTACGATTTTCAAGGGTGCTAACGTTGCAGACGCCGGGGATACGGTACACGTTTTGGGAGGTACCTACGCTGAAACTGTAAAACCGAGTTTCAACGGCGGTTCAGGGATGCCACTTACCTTCAAGGCAGAGGCACCCGTGACTGTGACCGGAATGCCGATTGATCCCGTAAATCACACAGAAATGACGAGTGGAGGCGCCTTCCGGCTTTACAGCAAGGGCTACATTGTCATTGATGGCTTCACCATCACCGGAACAGCGGACTACGGGATGATTGCCACGTCTTGCCAATACCTCACTTTTAAGAACAACCATGTAAGCAATTCTGGGAGCAGTCCAAATAATTTACGCTCAGGTATCTACCTTACCGGAACGACCAATTCTTACCTGATTGGCAACACCACGGATCACAATACATCGGATGGCATCAGGCTAAACAAAAGCTCCAACAACAACTGGATCGAGAGCAATGTCTCATTTGGTAATGCCACCCAGATTTCGAACCAGGCAACCGGAATCAACCTGTTGCTGAACAGCAACAACAATACGGTTATCCGCAATACCACCTATGGGAATGAAGATACCGGCCTGAATTTCTACACTGGTTCAAGCCACAACATTGTTGTCAACAACCTCACCTACGGCAATGGCGACCACGGCATTGACAATAATGCCGCACCCTACAACACGTTCATTGGCAATACCGTGCATGGCAATGTCACGGTAGGAATCAACCTGGAAGAAGATCTGTCGGGATCCGGTTCAGGCGGAGCGACTCTCAGGAACAATATCTTCTCTGACAACGGATATCTCAAACTTGTTGGGGGCGGAACTTTGGTGGGACATAGTCCGGGCAACATCCGTGTAGACGCAACGTCGGTCTCCAGTCCCGCCGCGACAACAATTGACTATGACCTGATCTATAGCAGTCCTGCTTATTCGGGCACCCAGATTATTTGGGGTGGCACAAATTATGCATCCCTGGTTGCTTTCCAGACAACCGGGCAGGAGGCACATGGGCTGCAGGCCAACCCGCTCTTCACTTCACCTGCCCCGATCGCTGAGCAGCCTCCTGCAGCGCCGTTTAACGTGACCGTTAATGTAGGCAATTACCTTATACTTCCCGGTTCTCCGGCGATTGACAGCGCCAACTCGGACGCTCCCAACGAGCAAACGGTTGATATAGCAGGGAATCCTCGGTATGACGATCCAAATACTACAAACACAGGCGTTGGCACGCGTACCTTTGATGATCGCGGCGCATATGAATTCCAGCCACTCCTCATTAGCCAGGCGATCGCCATTACTGCGCCGCTTCCATTCCCAACGAGCGCCGTTTTCAATTCGTCATTCACAACAAGCGCAACCGGAGGCGGGTCTGGCAATCCAGTTTCCATCGTCGGATCCGGTTCCTGCAGCGGCAACGGCAGCGATTCGGTATTGATTACGATCACATCCGGGACCGGCGATTGCACTGTGACTTTAAACCAGGCTGGTAATGCGGATTACTACAATGCGCCGACTCTTACGAAGACCGTGGCGGCCGCGAAGATAACCCAGACGATCACTGTCACTGGCCCGGTTCCATTCCCGACGAGCGCCGTGTACAATACTTCCTTTACTGTATCAGGCACAGGCGGAGGGTCCGGCAATCCAGTAACAATCACGGGATCTGGATCCTGCAGTGGCAGCAGTGATGGTTCGGCATTGATCACAATGACAAGCGGGATCGGTATTTGTACCGTGAACTTTAACCAGAATGGCAATGACTTCTATTCTGCTGCTGTCGATTCAAGGACAATCACAGCCGAGAAGGCAATCCAGACGATCACAATCACTGCGCCGATTCCGTTCCCAACGAGCGCCATTTTCAACACATCCTTAACTGCAACAGCCATTGGCGGCGATTCTGGCAATCCAGTTTCCATCGTCGGATCCGGTTCCTGCAGCGGCAGCGGCAATGACGGATCGGCATTGATCACGATGTCCAGCCAGGTAGGTAATTGTACCGTGACCTTCAGCCAGAACGCCACCGACAACTACTCCGCTGCAACAGTGTCGAAGATAATAGCTGTCCTGGAAAAATTGCTTATAAATTACCTGCCGCTGGTAATCCGGTAGTCTGTTCCAGTTCATAGCGGTTCAATGGATTAAGAGTAATCTTGGACGAAAAAATCCCCGCAATCATGCGGGGATTTTTTTCGTTTTCTGGGGGCCGGTACTAGTAATTTCCAGTTATCATCTATTTACTTTCCGTGCAAATCATTTTCTAATCCTGTATGGTATTAAGTTGTGTCCGTTTTTTGTTCGGTAGTCTCAAGTTTATACCCAAGTTCTCCATCAGGAAAACAGCGACAATGGCCAAAATGAGGCCGCCAGCTGAAGTCAGCAGAGTGTAAGTCATAATCTGGGGCCGCACGGGACGAACAGGTACAGACGCATCTTGAATTATCGTAACATTGGATATCCCACTTACGTAGTTCTGTTGCAGCAATTCCAAATTTCTTGTCAGGGTAACAAATATATTTTGATATGACGCCAACTGATTTTGGAGGAGAATCAGGTTATTTTCATCAACACTCCCACTGCCGATGGGCTTATTGAGGACAACAAGATTCGAATAAGCAGTCTGATATTCATTTAGGATTGGCTGGATCTGTCCAAGCCGGGCCTGCTTCTGTGCAAGCAGGGATTTTTCATCCTGCGTAGTTGGTGGGGTCAGTTTCGCAATATCTTGCTGCAACTGAGAGGCTTCATCCTGCAGGGGGGCCATTTGGGATTGAATTTGATCCAATTGGTTACTTATGATAGCCTCTGAAGTTGTAGTGATCTGGGATTGGAGGCTGGCCATGCGATTCTGAATTGATTTAAGTTGCTCCACAAGATCATTTTCTATGGAAGTATATTGCCCAGCCTGCAAATCAACATAACGTTTGATTGCCACTTCCACCACGGTATTTGCAGTCTTGGCGCACCGTTGAGGGTCGCTATCTTCTGCTATCACGTTAATAACCTGGGAATTCGGATCCTGTTGGAGATTAACATCACTATTACCAACTTTGTAGCCCAATTGGTTTGAAGCAGTGTCAAAAACAGGTTGTGTGGTTAATAAATCACTAAACGTTTTTGCCAATTGTTGCTCGCCAAGATAGGCCAATCCCGAGGCACTTGCATCAGGAACCCGCATCACCAATATTTTCGCAGTCGACTGATAAACAGGTGTCTGGATTTTACTGATCACGATTCCGGTGGCGGCACCCAGAAAAAGTCCCAAGAGCAGCAACCAGAACCAGCGCTTTATTAAGGCAAAAAACTGTTTGAATTCCATTTCAACTCCTTGATTCTTAGATCACATATACACAGTTATGAAAATTACACATAATCTCAAGATAAGAGAATTAACTGTCACCCTTGGGAAGGGCACTCCGAATGGACTGTACTACGTAGGCTACATCATCATCGGTGAGACCTGGATAAAGAGGCAGGGTCACTTCCCGTGCGCCAACATTCTCTGTTATGGGCAAATTGTAAGGATGTTCACCGCTGTCGGAGTATGTCCGGAATTTGTGAATGGGGGGATAATGTATGCTGGTTTGAATCCCATTGGATTTCATGTGCTCCATAAAACCAGTACGATCGTATCCATCCGGAAGCAAAACAGGGAGCAGGTGACAGGCTGATGTGCCGCGCGGTTGTGTAAATGGCACAACAATGGTTGGAACCAATTCCTCCAATTGCTCGCGATAAATTGTGGAAAGGTCTCTTCGTCGTTGGTTATTTTTGTCCAACTTGCTTAATTGTACCCGTCCTATGGCCGCACGGATCTCGTCCAGGCGATAGTTGTAGCCCAATTCAACCACGTCATAACTCCAGGCGTGACCCCTGTGACGGTCCCAGGACATGCTGGTCATACCATGAGAACGTAGAATGCGCATCTTATCGGCAGCCGCGTCATTATTCGTTACAACCATACCACCTTCACCAGTGGTCATATTTTTATTAGAGAAAAAGCTGAAACATCCAACATCCCCCCAGATGCCAGCTTTTCGCCCACCGATTTCGGTACCAATGGCATGAGCAGCATCTTCGATAACCATCAAACCATGCTCCCTGGCCAAATTAGTGATGGCCGGCATATCACAAGCGTAACCGCCATAATGCATAACCATGATCGCACGGGTTTTCCTGGTCAGTCTTTTCTCAATTGAGCTGACAGATATGTCAAGATCCTGTTCACTTTCGATATCGGCAAAGACCGGTATTGCACCTGTATAGCGAATCGCATTCGCAGTCGCCACAAAGGTCAACGAAGGGACAATCACCTCATCACCCGGTCCAAGGTCAACTCCAAGAACAGCTAAATGTAAGGCCGCTGTACCATTGGCAACTGCAATTGCATGGCGGGCACCGACATAGGAAGCAAATTCTTCCTCGAACGCCTGTGTAACTGCCCCCATGGTAAGCCAGCGACTTTTCAAGACTTCCAATACAGCCGCTTCCTCCCTGGAATCAAAATCAATATCAGCTAAAGGAATTCGCCAATCCATAGTTAATCCTCCGGTAAGAAATTCTTGCGCATTGAATCAAAATCCTCACTTGCGTGCTCGTAATCATCCGGTCTGCCCAGATCCTGCCAATAACCTGAGTAGGGAAAACCGACCACTTTCTCCCCGGCCGCCATCATTTTTATCACCAGGTTGGGCAAATCCAGATAATTGTTATACGGAATATAGGTCAGCACCCTTGGTTCAAAAACATATATTCCCATGCTGACCAGGTAATCAATGGATGGCTTCTCAGTATAGCCTACCATTCGGAAATTTTCGTCACATTGAACCACTCCAAAATCAATATCAACCTTGCGACGGTGCACTGCAATTGTTGCCGCAGCTTTTTGGTCTAAATGGAATTTTATCAAGTCCTTCAAATCCAAAGTGGTTAGCACGTCGCCATTTGAAACCAGAAAGGTCTGGTCAAGGCCCGGAACCAAGGATAGCGGCCCGGCTGTGCCCAAAGGTGCATCTTCAAAACTATATGTTATATGCAGGCCAAGGTTCGTGCCATCTTGAAAAAATGCTCGCAACAAATTCGCCAGATGGCCTACAGTAATGACTACCTCGTCAATACCCGAGTGTGACATCTGCCGCAATAGAACCTCCAGGATAGGCATATCACCGATCGGCATCAACGGTTTTGGCAGTATTTTAGTATAAGGCGCCAATCGTGCGCCTTTTCCACCAGCCAGAACGATCGCTTTCATATTTCATTGTCCTTTAAAATTCATAGGTGCCAATTCGATAAAGGTCTAGATGGTTTTTTATCCAGCTAATCGTCCGGTCCAAACCATCTTCCAGATCCACTTCAGGAGCCCATCCCAACTCCTTGCGTGCCAGTGAGTTGTCGGAGAGCAAGCGCAACACTTCAGAACGCTCGGGGCGCAACCGAATCGGATCCGATGTAATTTCAACATGGCGCCCGGTCTTCTGGATTATTATCTGAGCCAATTCACCAATGGCGATTTCCAGACCAGTACCCAGGTTAAGAACCTTCCCTTCGATGCCAGGTACTTCAGCCGCTTTCACCAGCCCGGCGACAGTATCCTGGACAAATGTAAAATCCCTTTTGGTATCTTGGTTTCCGAGGTGAATCGTTTCTTTCGTTAATGCCTGTGTAATTATAGTAGGAATGACAGCTCTGGCTGATTGACGAGGACCGAAGGTGTTAAACGGCCGAATCGTGACAGCTGGCAGCTCAAAAGCGCAAAAATAGCTTTCCACCAGTTTATCAGCCCCGATCTTGCTGGCCGAATAAGGGGATTGGCCCTGCAAAGGATGGACCTCGCTCATCGGAATGCTTAAGGCCGTGCCATAAACCTCGCTAGAGGAGGTGTGGATCAACCTTTCCACTTCAAATTCCCGGGAGGCCGTCAATACATTCAGCGTCCCAATGAAATTCGTCTTTGCCACTTCCACAGGATGCCGGTATGAATAAGGGATGGAGATCATGGCCCCTAAGTGAAAAACAACCTGCATCCCCTGGACTGCTTTACGTACGGCATCATCATCCTGCAAATCACCGGCGACAAGCTCTATTCGGGCCAGATCCCGGGAGGATAGCATTCGCAGCAACCCCGGGTCGCCGCGGGAATTATAGCGAACGAAAGCGCGGACACTGGCTCCTTGTGCCAGGAGGCGTTCCACCAAGTGACTACCGATAAAACCACCTGCACCAGTCACCAGGACACGCCTGTTTTCCCAATTCGATATCATGTTAGTTCAATGCCTCGGCTTTCTTTATAGTGTCATGTAAATTATCAATCCCGGTCTGGTAAAAGGCTTCCAATTCCTCAAGAGAATCGGAATCCGTACTTTCTTTAATCTCGATATTTGCCTTTATTTGGTAATCAGATTGTTCGATTCTTATCGGTTCGGATAACGTTATGAGTACTCTTTCAGCAATCGATGCTGAAATTTCATCTTCTGTAATGTTTTCCAGGATCATTGCAAATGTATTATTTCCGATGAGAGCCAGGGTATCGCTTTCTCTTCCACATTTGGCAAGTCGCCCGGCTACTTCGATCAATATCTGTTTATCAAGGTTACGCTCAGGTTCAGCAGTATCAGAATTATTCCTTTCTATTCTAATAAACATTAACGCCAAACGGGATTTGTGAACCCTTGCATATGCAAATGAATGTTTAATCCGATCCTGGAAAAGATAACGTGTCGGCAGGCCAGTGGTATCATCATACATGGCCTTGAATGCCAGGCGTTGTTCCAGCCAGGCTGGATATTCATAGGTTCCGACTTGTTTATTAAGTTGTTGATCGAGCATCAACATGAGATCTCTAAGAAAAATAAGCCTGAGATTGTTTTTCTGGCAGAGGTCAAAGATATATTCTGTCGTTTCCCGCTCAGCAGCCGGAGCAGCCGACAATATTACTCCAATATCGCGGCGCTTTATGATTGCAGGTATATCCTTGGTACTACCCAGCATCCAGTATCCATTGATCCTCATTCCCTTCTTTGTAGGATCGTTATCATTGATCATACCGACGACCGAAAATGCTGTACGAAACATCGGGCGATTAAGCAACCAGGTGGCCATTCTACTACCTTCGCCATCCCCAACGATCAACAAGCGTTCTCCAAGAACAAGGGTGTTCCGTCGTAAAGACAGCCACCAATTGGCAATTATTGACAGCAATCTAATCCGGTAACGGGTAAAAATGAAACTGGAGCCCGCCAAAAAACCAATAAAAATGATCATGAGTGTAGGCAGTTGTGGAGGCCCCAACCATCGATAAATTGATTCAAGGTAGTTTAACCCCACAATCAAACCGGTAACGCAGGTACTGGATAAGATCAATCCGAATACATCCTCAGCGGTTGCATGAACCCAATCAATTCGATTGAGTCTGGCAACCGAATTGACGCCACTGAACAGGAGTGACAGAATTACCCCGAGGAAGATGATAGAGCTGACGCCCCAATTTAATGGAAATTGAGCCCGCCAAAGGACCGCACAGCCGCCTATCACCGCCAGCGAGGTTACCAGGTCTACCAGGAACCAGGAAAAATATCTGTGGCCAATCCGGGCAAAAGGTCCAGAAAAGAAATGCGTTTCAGGCAGGTCCAAATCTATCTTTACCCATTTTGGGACAAGAACGGTCAATGTCCAGAAGATTGTATCCAGGTCGGAAAAGAAGGAATGGTGGTCAACGTAAAGCAGATCAAGGCGGTTCTTTTCAGGCAAAATACTTTCATAGTATTCGTTCAGACCGCCTTTTTTTGAAAGGAGTTTTTCCTCGTCGTGATAAAGGACACTTGCTGGACTGGTGACGCCCGGCCTGACAGTCAGTATCCTGGAACGCACCTCTTCCGGCCACGATTTAGCAATCTCAGGATCCTCTGGACGTGGACCGACCAGACTCATATCACCAATAAGGACATTCCACAGTTGGGGCAGTTCATTGATCTTTGTGTCCCTCAACCACTTTCCCAATGGCGTGATACGTGAATCTCCCCTGACAGTCAAGCGTGGGCCACTATAACTCTCCGAATTCTCATACATGGTTCGGAACTTAAGCATTTGGAAAATGCGTCCATTCCTGCCCATGCGTGGTCCACGATAAAAAGCCGGCCCGGGGGTCTCGCGCTTAATCCATCTGGCTATGACAATAAAGATTGGGAAAAGGAGAAGCAAGCCGAATAATGAGACTATTAGATCAAAAGCGCGTTTTGACACACCGCTCAATACACGATAAAACGAAGTGGGTCTGCTTAATTTTCGTTGTTGTATAGGTATTGTCTGTCCTGTATTTTCCTGTGTGCTCATTTCACTTCCCTATTAGTAGTCATCATAAACAAACAATTATAAAGCATTTTCTCATCACAAAATACCATCAAATCTGATCGGGCTGGAACCAGGTCCTTCAAGATTTACATATATATACCTGGCAAATGTAAATCTGGTTCATTATTGGGACACAGCACCTGCTTTGCCGCATCTTCGGATGGAGCGGGCAACCGTGGGCAGGTAAAAAGAAATTACTAAACCAATAAGCCAAACCGGGAAATTAATGATATCGAACGTTTAGATATATTCTGACGAATAGATAAATGAGCAAAAAGATCAAGGGGATCAAATAACTACAAGCGCAAGCCCATAATGTACGCGTACGGGATTTTTCGTTCTTAACATCTTCTTGAACTCCATCAACACCTTCCAAATTATCCATTCTTTATTCTCCAAGATTAGATTGCCAAATACAGGCAAGATGCCGTATTATGCAAATTTCACATCTTGCGAAAGTGCTTTCGCCAGGAGAGCTTTATATTCACCTCGCGGTATTTCAAACGAACCGAACTCACGAGCAACACTCCCTAATTCCAGGCTGTCAAGTAAAGAAAAATTGCATTCCCTCAACCTGTGAACCAGGAAGACGATGGCTACCTTGTTCGCATAATGTTCTCGCGAAAACATACTTTCACCCGAGAAATAACCACCAATAGCAATCCCATATGCACCACCAACAAGCTGTCCATTACGCCAGACTTCCACACTGTGGGCGTATCCTTCACGATGAAGACGAGTCATCGCATCGATAACTTCTGGAATAATCCAGGTCCACCTGCGATTTGGATGCAATTCAGCACATCCTTCTACCACCTGACGGAATGAGCGATCAAAGGATACTTCAAAAAAGCCGCTTCGGATCTTTTTCGCGAGGTGTTTCCCTATTTGAAAGCGATCATCCAGTGGCATGATCGCCCTCTGTTCAGGATCCAACCATTTAATAATTCCAAGTCTGCCCGTCATTAAAGAACAGCCTGAGCGATATCGTGCGAGCAAATTATCCGGCAAAAGTTGTTTTTCCTGCTGCAACACTTGCCAAACTACGCGCCTGGCGATCTTTCTGGAATATTTTTTTACAGCCCTCATATTGTCAAATCTTACCTTTTCCAATCCACCCAACTTCAGCAGGCTGAATTGACATAATAACTGGTCCATAAGCTGGGAAAGGTAGCCAGCGCGTGCCAGGGTTACGACGACCTACCATCCAAATACTCTTCCCTTCCAAAGTCTCATCCGTTCATTAGCCGAAAGAGCAATAAAAAGAGGAAAATAAATTAGCGAATTTCTAGCCTTCATCAGCCGGAATCCTTGCACTTCATAAGCGCCGAACTTTTGCTTAAACTGTTTTTTAGTATCCGCCAGGTGCAACACTTCAGCCCCCATGCTCTTCACCCTTTTCATGCAATACCAATAAATCAATTCATTGGGATGAAGATTCTGATATTTTTTCCAACTCGCGCCTCCCCAATATATAGCCACTTTGTTGAAAACAAGATCAATATGTGTTGCAATACAAACTCCTTCAGAATTTCTGGCGCGCAACAAGAGAAGATTGCCTGTCGGCAGGAGATGATCGATCATCTCCCTGACAAAGTCCACCCCATAGAGTGGAGCAAGCGATTGTCTCTGCATGACCTCCTGGTATTGGGCATAGTACTCCACCGCAAAATCAAGGTCAGTTGCTTCTTCAATAACAACACCATTTTTTATCGCGTTTCGGATGGCGCGGCGGCAGTTATTACCTTTCATATTGGCAAATAGCTCTGCCTCACTTTTTGTTAAATCAATGGCAAAATTTTCAAATTTCCGCATTTGATATGATAAACCCTGCCATTCACCACCCTGCAGATTGGAATCAATGATCATAAGGAAATGGCATTTGAGCTCGTCGAAGGCGAAACTGGGGAATGCTTGTAGGACTTCACGGTATGAGACTCCCGGCATCAGATTAAAACCCATGAAATAGGTGTTCCAGCCCCTGAATGGACTGCCCAGAATCTTCAAACCGAGTTTTCTCGTGATGAGACCCATAAAATAGCCTTGGACCTGACCGTTTAGTTGAACGGCTGCAATGACAGGTTCCGCTCCTTCAAAGTCTGCCAGGAAATCGATCCAGGGCAGGGTTTGGAAGGTATTCGCACCAACAAACGCGCTTAATCTTTCCCAAGGCATATCTTTTATATCAATACGTTTGAAGGAAATCATACAATCCTCAATTAATTAGGCTTGTTTGAAAGAGTTGACCCGCCTCAATACTTTTCTCTTCCAAAGTCTTACGCGTTCATTAATCGAAAGCGCAATAAAAAAAGGATAATATAATAATCGTTTCCTGGCCTTCATCAGTCGGAAGCCTTGGATTTCATAAGCACCAAACTTCTTCTTAAACCGCTCCTTCGTATTTGCCAGGTGCAGTACTTCAGCTCCCAAGTCCTTTACTCTCTTTATCTCAACCCAATACATTAGTTCATTCGGATTCAAGCTCTGGTACTGCCGCCGGCTTGCAGCTCCCCACCCTACGGCCACTTTGTTGAAAACGAGGTCGATACTGGTTGCAATACAAACTCCTTCCGAGTTTCTGGCACGCAGCATGAGCAGGGCGCCCGTAGGCATGAGATGATTAATCATTTGTCGGACAAAGTCCAACCCGTAGAAGGGTGCAAGAGATTGTCGAGCCATTACCTCCTGGTATTGCGAATAATAATCCTCTGCAAAACCAGGGTCAGTTGCCTCTTGAATCACAACCCCTTTCCTTATTGCTCTACGGATGGAATGACGGCATGAATGGCCCTTCATGTTGGCAAACAACTCTGCCTCGGTTTTAGTCAAGTCAAGTGCAAAATTGGTGAACTTGCGAACACGATATGACAATCCTTTCCAGTCGTCTGCCTTTAAATTCGCGTCAACAATCATGAGGAAATGACATTTGAGCACATCAAAGGCAAACCTGGGGAACGCTTGAAGAACTTCATGATAAGATACTGCGGGCATCAAACTGAAGCCCATGAAATCAACATTCCAACCCCTGTATGGACTGCCCAGCACCTTCAGACCAAGTTTTTTCGTGATAAGCCCCATAAAATAGCCCTTGATCTGACCGTCCGCTTGAACGGATGCAATAACAGGTTCCGCCCCTTCAAATTCAGCCAAAAATTCGATCCAGGGCCGGGTTTGGAAAATGTTCGCGCCCTCAAAATCACTTAATCTTTCCCATGGCATGTCTTCGAAATCAATACGTTCAAATGTAATCATTATGTTTTCCAACATAATTGATATGGCAATAATAAAAGAGCTGATCCATAATTTCCAATCATATCCGGGCGGGAAGGCTTTCAGGCTGACTTAGTGCCTTCATCCCAAGGGTTATTCATTGCATAGCTCTGATTGCTGCAAAGTTTGGAAAATAAAGTTTCAATTCTTTCAACCTGGGTTTTCGAATCAAAGTGCTGGCATGCAAACGCCCTCCCGTTAGCCCCCCAAGTTGATAATGACTTCCGATCCTCATACATATCCAGGATGGTCTTCGCCAATGATTCAGCGTCCTCCGGACAAGCTATTTTTCCACATTTGGAAAGCCTTATAATTCCAGCTGCATCCGATGTCTCCTCGGCTGCCAAAAGGATTGATCTACCGCTTGCCATATTAGTCAGTAATTTATGGGGTACCACCGCCCGGAAATAACCATTAGGATTATCCGTAATTTCTCTTCTTAAGGTTATCAGTAAAATATCCGCAGAAGCCAAGACATTCGGAAGGTCTTCGCGGGGTTGCAGGGGAAGCAATAATATATTATTGACTCCGAGCGCCTTTATCTCATCCTTCATTTCGTCCAGTTTACTACCGTCGCCGATCACAACGAATTGAATATTCTCTTCCCGGGCAAGAAGGACGGCGGTCTGTGGGATTGTCTGAGCTCCCATCGCAAAGCCAACCGTACCGGCATACAAAATGACGAATTTGTCATTCAATCCATGGGTTTCGGAGAAGGCATTGCGGCGTGGTCGAGGCTTCACCAGATTCGTATCCACCCATAAGGGAAACACATTGACTTTTTTCTCGGGTACTCCACACGAAATAATATGAAGACGATTCTTTGGAGAATGAACACCAATATAATTTGCACAGGTGTATGCTAATTTTTCAATAAGCTTCCCAAAACGAATTGCCGGACTATTCCTTCCCATTATTCCCATAGCAACCACAAGCTCTGGAAATATGTCCTGAACATTTAAGACCAAAATCGATTTGCGTAATAGTTTGAAAACCGATGCCACAATGGGTAGCGTGATAGGCGGTGACATTACAAAAACCACATCAGCAGGACCGCATTGTAATCCCTTGACCAAAAGTTGAATATCCATAATAAAACCGGCAATAAACCGCTGAATAAAACGGCTGCTATCCCAATTAAGCGATCTCACCCTTACAACTCGAAAGCCATCCAATGTTTCTTCAGATGGCAGCGGTTTGGTGTTCACAGACATGTGATGGTGTGAATATGTCGTTACGACAGTTACATGATGCCCTGCCGAAGCCATATGTTGTGCCAGCTCATATTGCATCGTTGCCGCCCCGCTAAAATTCGGAGGAAAGATATGAGTGAGTATTATTAAATGCATGGGAAGATCTCCTTGCCATAATCAGAAGGATTGCTTGAAAACTTAGCCAATTTATTACATATGCGAAATACTGCCAATAAAACAGCCATTACTATTATTTAATGCAATTGCTGCGAAAGGACTGTCCGGGACATAACTTGTTTAGATATCCAATCATAAGATTCCTTAAGACCTGTTTCAAGATCGAGAATTCTTGTGATTTTCACTTACTTATTCCTTGACATATAGAGTCAATTTCTTCCAAACCATGTCCTTCGAAAATGACCACCTAATAATTTCCGCTCAGGCGTTCTCTTTAACATAATTGCTCATTACTTTTTTCCGTTTGCCGGATGCCAATACCGGAATTTCTTTTACATGTTCGATCGTAATATAAGCGTCCTTCCCAAGGAAATCCTGGAACAATTCCACAAATGTAGCATCCTCATAATGCCCCTCTGCTCCATTCAGCTTAAGAGTATATTGTTTTGCACCTTCTTGTATAAATTGATACTGGGATAGCTTTTCAAATGGCATCATTAAGAAACCAATGGCATTGGGAGATTTTTTATTTCCTTTGGTATCATAAATCTGATCCATCAACCTTCCTTGAACAGCAGAAAGAACTTGCGAATGCCAGCCACATTCTGATTTCTGTTTCCATATCCCAATATCTCCTGTATCAAATCTGATAAGGGGCATGGCATGATTAAATAAATCCGTCACAATTATGCGGCCTGTCTCTCCAACGCCTACCTGATCATCCGAGTCCATTCTTAGTAATTCAACATAGTATGAAGCGCTATTTACATGAAATTCTTTATTCTCAACGCATTCCTGTGCAAGCATCCCATTTTCCTGGTTCGAATACAATGAGACAACGGTGCAATCAAATAATTTTTTCAATTTTTCACGAGTAATTTCAGGTAGTGCCTCCCCTACGGTAATAACGGCAACAATTTTATACTTGTCCGGAGTGTCGCCACAGGCTAATAAATAGTCCGCAAGATTTTCAAGCGCATTGGGATAGCCAAGTACGACTCTAATCTTATTATCCCTCCTAACATTATTCCTAATAATCTCCATATTTATGTCATCAAGGTTTTTAATATCCAACATAAGGATATTTCTCGCCCAGGCAGTCAACTTACTTTTACGGTTATCTGGTGTCCAAATCCTGAAAAAGACATACCGCATTCCAATCTGGTAGCCTGCTTTTCCCCAAAAATACATCATTTCCGCATACACACGATTCCTTTTATTTCTATCCTGCCTTGCCACAGAAGGAATTCCAGTTGAGCCGCCTGTATGCATACTTATAACGGAAGCCCTCGAAAATTCCGGGGATTGAAACGCATTAAAATTATCTCTAAGGATGTTTTTGGTTATTACAGGGAAGGAATGGATCGAATCAAACGCCTTAAATTCCTTGTAAAATGCAACATTTTCCGTTGCATACTTTAAGATGTCGGATAAATAACCCGTCTGCAGCCTCTGAACATCAGGATTTGAACCATCTTCCATGATGTTCCTTATCTCAACATAATGTTTTCGGACTTTTGAGCCTGAAAGAAAATCCAATACCCAGAAACCCGTTCTTCTTATCCATTCACCAAACATCATTTCCCTTTCTTTCAGGTGTTTTCTTTTATGTACTTGCATACTATTTCTTTACGCTTGCCAGAAGCCAACACCGGGATTTCGTTCACATGTTCAATCAGGATTTCAGCGTCCTGACCAAGGAAATCTTTGAATATCTTTATGAATTCAGCATCCTTATAATGCCCTTCTGCTCCATTAAGCTTTAAAGTATATTGCTTTGCACTTTCTTGAATAAATTGATACTGCAATAGCTTGTTAAAAGGCCACATTAGAACACTAATATTGTATGGAGATTTTCTGGTTCCTTTTGAGTCATAAATTAAATCGGCCATTTGTCCTTGAACAGAGGAAAGGACTTGCGAATGCCACCCGCATTCTGCATCCTCCTTCCATATCCCGATGTCTCCTGTATCATATCTTATCAAAGGCATGGCATAATTAAATAAGTCCGTTACGACGATGCGCCCAGGTTCTCCAATACTTACCGGATCATCCGAGTCTAATTTTAGCAGTTCAATATGGTATGAAGCGCTATTTACATGAAATTCTTTATTCTCATTACATTCCTGTGCGAGCATCCCATTTTCCTGGTTCGAATACAATGAAACAACAGTACAATTAAACACTTCTTTTAGTTTCTTTTGGATACTTTTCGGAAATGCCTCACCAATACCGATAATGGTATTTACATTGTACTTTTCCTGAGTGTCTCCACAGACCAATAAATAATCTACAAGATTTTCAAAAGTATTCGGATACCCTACCAACATTTTAATCTTATGATTTGACTGTAATGTATTTCTAATATTCTTACAATTTTCTTCATCCTGGATTTGAATACTCCACATTTTTACATTTCTTGCCCAACCAGTCAGCTTATCCAGCGATGTCCAAATCCTGAAAAAGATATACTTCATTCCAAGCTGATAACCTGCTCTCCCCCAAAAGTAAATCATTTCTGCATAAACCCGCTTTCTTTTATTAATATTGTGTCTTACAACAAAGGGTGTCCCGGTTGATCCACTGGTATGCATTTCCACAACTGAAATCCCATGATATTTCGGGGATTGAAATGCCTTGTAATTATTCCTGATAATGTTTTTATTAATTATAGGGAAGGATTTAATCGAATCAAATCCTTTAGATTCTTTATAAAATTCAACGTTTTCAGTTGCATACTTTAAGATATCAGTTAAATAACCCGCTTGCAGCCTGTGAACATCAGGGTTTGAACCATCTTCCATGATATTCCTTATGTCAATATAATGTTTCCGTATTTTTGAGCCTGATATAAAATCCAGCGCCCAGAAACCAGTTCTCCTTATCCATTCGCTAAATGACATTATTTCCCTTCCTTTTCTGGTTATTTTTGACTGGGTGTTTTATCAGCCGGCTTTTCGCAGTCGCAGTAGACGCTGCCCTTCGTACTTTAGTCCGTATGCGGTAACGAAGAAGGCACGGCGCACTTTCTTTAAAGAACTTGTTGGCGATATATGAATATAATTCTTGGTCATATATGCCAGTTTGAAACCATACCTCAGCATATTATGATATGAAGGATTGGGCTTTTCGGGCAGGTCCTCATGGGTTTCTGCGGCGAACCATTTACAGCCCAACTTCGCTCCATCCTCGATCAAGCGTGAGATCATGGCACTCTGTGCGCCGCGCCTGCGATGCGTTTTTAGCGTACTTGCCCAACCACCCCATGCCACATCCTCATGGATGAACATAGCCGCAGCCGAAACTGGTTTGTCTCCATCAAACGCCACGTAATGATGCCATCCGGGTTTGCCTATAATTCCTTTCACTTGCGGGCGCATAACGGGCGGCATGCCAAATACCGGAAGAACCACATCGGCAAATGCATCTGCCTGGTCTTCCCCAATCCTTTCGAGCCGCAAGTCAGTTGAAACAGCAGGCACCTGTTCGGTCCCTCGATAACATTTTGCCACATTCAAACCCGGCTTAAACCCACGCTTATTAAGCCAATCCTCATATTGGGAGGGCTGTACCAATGAGCTTACCTGTGCCATATAATTCTTGCAGCCAGCCTTCTGGAAAAAAGCAATGATCTCATCCAACATTGATTCGGTGATGGGTTCCACCGTTCCCAAACCTAGAATTTGGTTGAAAATTGGAAAATCCAACTCTGGAATTACAGTTACCCACACCGAACCAATGCGCTTGACATCCAACCGAAATGGTCGGGCAAATTCCGGAGGTGCGCAAAGGAAATAATTCGCCTCGGCTGCTACATCGGCTAACTCATTTATTTTGACAAGCTCTGCGGGCGTCAAAGTAGACATCTAACCTCCTTCATGTGTGTCATATGAACCAAAGACACCGGATACGATCCGATAAAAGTAGAACCCTCATGAATGATGGAGTCGAACGCTCAATCGAAGACAGGTTTACCATCCCTCTAAAGATCCAACTTTAGATAAACGAAAGTTCTAGTTCGTAGTTCAGGCACTTCAATAAAACCTGCGCTTTCATTCATCGCTCTCGCCCGGATATTTATCACCTTTACCCCTGTAATGATCGCTTTCATCCCACGCTCTCGACAAGTGCGAATGGACGCTTTCTTAAGTGCCTTTCCTATTCCCATTCCCTGAAATTGAGGATCAACCCCTGTAAAGGCAATATGGGCAACTTTATCGCTTTCGGCATCCTTGCTTCGCGCAAACAGTGAACGCATGAACCGCTGGATCAGCTCCGGGTGAAAAGCCAGCCATGGACGTAAGGCTACTGCGGCTGACACTTCCCGCCAACCTGCGCGTAACATGGGCCCGTTATACGGACCATCAGAGACAGCAGTAAACCCAACCAGTTCGGCCTCCTGTTTTGCGATTAAAACAAACGTTTTTGGGGATGTTACAAACCACTTATATGCCGATACAATAAAAGCCCTCCCAAATTTCATCGCTATATGATCTTTTTCGGTGAAGCACTTGTAATGCAAAGTGGTCAGAGGTCCCACATCTTCAAGATGTGCAAAGGTAATTTTAATGTTCCCTTTCTGGAGAATTTCGCTTTCCGAACCATTGTCTTTATTGGAATTTAATGCACCCATTACTACCTTTCTGTAGATGTGCGTTACCGTTATATTCACAAAAGAGAGTTATAGAGCGCAAGCAGGCGCACAACATAGGGTTTGACATCCAGTTCTTCGACAATCTCACGGCTGCGTTTTCCCATTTCTAGGCAAAGATGCGGGTCGTCAGCCAAGACTTCAAGTTTTTCAGCCAGACTATCAATATCCCCAGGTTGAACGAGAAATCCATTGTAACCATCACGCACAATTTCTGGAATTCCACCAACGGGGGTGGACACTACCGCCATTCCGGCTGACATGCCCTCGAGGATGGCCATGGGGAGCCCTTCGTTGTACGAAGGCAAGATAAATAAATTGGCTTTTGAAAACAATTCGGCTTTCTTTTCCCCAATCACTGTGCCGGGCAGCTCACAAGTATCAGCCAGGTTTAACTCTTGCAGGCGCGATCTGGCCTTTACCAGGTCACCTTCGCGTTCCTCATAACCGGCAATGGTGGTTGGCAGCACACATCCTCTGGTTTTAAGGCGGCCAAGTGCTTCCAAAAGGTCAAAAGCGCCTTTGCGGGAGCCAACGCTTCCAATGAACATTGCCTTGACGCAGTTGACGGGGCGGTTCGCAGGGTGTGGAGAGAAAGAATCAAGGGTGATACAGTTCCTGAACGAAAAGACTTTTTCAGCGTGAACAATTCCCCCCAGGCGCTGCTTCCATTCATCCGAAACTGAAATTATCGCATCGCTGAGGCCCATCACCCAGCGCGTATACCCCTGGACAAGTTTACTTTTTTCGCCATAAAGGCTATTAAAGGTGGACGCGTGAATATGTAATACAATTTTTGAGCCGTAAAGTTTTCCAATGAGAATATAGAACGTATCTTTGAGCCATCCAAAACCCTGCGAGGTGTGTATATGGATGATCTGGGGGCGGGAGTGGAAGAGCGCGACCAGGAAACGCGTGTACTGCAAGAAAGCCAGAATTATATTCTGTATGGAAAAATGGCCCGACTCTTTTACCGGCCGGTTTTTAACGCTGGGGAAATAAGATAGGTCGACGCACTTCTCCAACGTTGGAACAAGCACTTCAACCAGGGTGGTTATTCCACTAACAATATCCTTCCCCGGACCGATCATGAGTACACGCATAAATGGGCTTTCTCCGCCGATGAGTACATCGCTTTTTTTTGGGGGGGGGGTTATTAGCCACACGCTGGCGGAAACAAAACAACCTCTCAGAGTCCCCTAAAATTCAAATTGTCAACCTTTTGATGGGGCAGGAATGGCAAACAATTCACCATTTTCTGTTTCAGAGGTTACTGATTTCAGTTTCTCAGCGAGGTAATGTTCCTGAAGCGCAATCGCTTCAATAATAATAAAACTTAGGAACAACCAGGTCACCTTCTTGGTCTCCCAGCTTAGGGAAAGGAGTCCGATGAGCCAGGTATAAAAAACCGAGAACCACAGTCCAGAATATCTTTCCAACAACCTGCCCGCCTGATTTATGACAATATAAAGGATACAGGCGAATAAGAAGAAGCCGATTAAGCCTGTTTCAGCCAGGATCGACAGGAAGGTTTGGTGAGATAGGGTTCCAATGATGGTTTTTATAGTGCCGGCGCCGCTGCCTAGAAATGGATGTTCCAGGAATAATGCAACAGATCCCATCCACAAGTTGAATCGGCCCCCAATATCCTCGGAACCGATCGAAGTAAAAGCAGTGGAAAGGCGTTCAATTATCGCCGCAGGAAGTAAGAATCGAATGACTAAAAGCAAGGCAGCCAGGAAAATGAAAATCAACACGTATCGCCCAATCTTGAAACCTTTTGGCAATAGGATAAAAATGATGGCCGGAACAATGGCAAAAAGGGAGGTGCGGCTTCCCGTCAGGAAAATTGAAAAAATGGCCAGTGGGATATACGAAAAATTGATTATCTTAAGGAGCAGGTGCTTTCTTGCATCCATAAGAAGAAATAAATGCCATGCAAGGGGTATGCCCAACAATAACAAGATGGAGAGATCAACAGCATTCACGCCGGTTGCGGAATAGCGCACCTGCCATTGCACTGCCACTATGCCGTTACGATAATTACTGATTATGCTGGCGATGCAAACATAGGAGCCCAAAACGTAAGCTTGGAGCCCGGCAATTAAATCAGATGGTTTCTGATATAGTTCCCAAACGATAAGTACCAGGACAAATATCTGGGCATAGGTATTCATGCGCTGGACCGTTCTTGAAATATCAATGCTCCACAAATAACTAAGGATATTCCATAAGAAAAAGAACAAAACAAAGGCATGGAAAATGTGAAATTTTCGGAACCGGCCTTCGCTAAGAATTGTAAAAAGCCAAAATCCCGCGACAATAAAGCCCATCAGCCTCGCCAATGAACCTACAATTCCGATCGGCAAACTATCTTCCCAGGGAATAATAAATATCATTACCAGGGAAAGCAAAAATGCTATTTTTCGCATGGCTTGATTCCCAAGAGTATATCGATATATTGATCCACCACACATTCAAGTTCATACGACTTCCAGCTTTCGTGGGATGGATGAACAACATCAGCTGTTAGGCTTGATGCTATTGCAGTTGCTAAAGGTATAGGTGCGTCAACCGGTACCAACTGGCCATATTTCCCATCCAGGAGGATCTCACGCGGCCCGCTCGGACAGTCAGTGGAAATTATCGGAACGCCTAAAGCCAGGGCCTCAACCAGAACAGTCGGTAATCCCTCCCACCTTGAAGAAAGAACAAAAGCTGCAGCATGTGCCATATACGGATACGGATTCGAAACAAATCCGGGAAGGATTATATCTTGTTCCAAGCCTAATTCGCTGATCAATCCTTCCAGGCCAGGACGTTCTTCTCCTTCCCCTAATATCATCAGCCGTGCCTGATGAGTCTTTCTTAGTTCGAAAAACGCCCGGATCAACACATCAAAGGCCTTTTGCCTTGTCAAACGACCCACTGCCAGGATTACAGGGAGTTCACTGTTCTTAAACCATGGGTGATCCAGCGAAACCCTGGATTTTTCGAAAAGATCTGGAGTAACTATTGGATTATGGATGACTCGAATGCCCTCGCGCGGGATCTTGATTAATTGTGCCAGGTCGTCTGCCACACCTTCTGAGACCGCGACAATGCCATCAGCCCAAGGGTAAAACCATTTAGCCAATCTGGGATACAATTGCCAGCGTGAATCGCCAACACCTTTCACGACGGAAGAAAGAGTATTATGCTCGGCGAGGATGACTCGCAGGGGTATGCCTGCCAAACGCCTGGCCCAGAGAGCAATGATGTTGGCATGCAAGATTGGCGACAAGGCAGCCGGCCGTTCATGACGAAGGTAATTCACCAATGCGGAGGTACTGCTTAAGACCCGGGTAGCCTTTAGGTCTATCAGCCGTACTGAACTGGGCACTTCATCTATTAAAGGTCCTTCTGCCCGCGCCAGTACCAAATCCAACGGATAGCCCCGGGAGACGATCCCATTTACCAGGTTGAGCACAACTCGTTCCGCTCCGCCGCCATACAGGCCGGGCAGGAAAAAGGCCAACCGTTCTTTTGTCGTCGGGGTATTTATCATGATAAGCCAAGCTCTGCCAACAGAAGCTCTACTATTTCCCCCGGTTTATATTTGCTTGTATCCACATGCAAAACCCGTGGCCCTCTCGAACAAGATCCCAGCATGGAAACAACATAATCATAGGTTTTTCGAAATGATTCCAGGAAATCAAGGACAATGGGAACCGACTCGTGTTTTACAACATGCTCTTTGGCACGGGTTTGAATTCGTTCCATCAAATCAAGATCCCTGGCATCCAACCAGACGATTAAATCAAGAGTATCTGCCCAGCGGCAATATATCTCCTGCCAGAACTTCTCCGCCTTTTTCTTCCTAAGGAATTCTGGACCAAATTCTTTCATTTCAGCCAGTAAATATACTGGCCCTTGATCCATAAGAATCACCTGATGACAATTCTTAACATCACTTTGCAGGACAAATGGCCAACCATGTAGAATTGTCATCCAGGCGAACTCTCTCTGGCTAAGGAGTTGGCTGGGCCGATGGTATAAACGAAAAATACTCGGAAGCAATTGGACACTGTACCGGATAAAAAAAGGCGCATCCGCCGTCTTATGAATATTGGGACACTTGCGTAATCTAACAAGGTCAGGGTAATTGCCGAGTGCTTTGAAGAGTGTGGTCTTCCCTGCGCCTGCCGGACCAATAATTTCCACGATCCGTGGTTTTTTCTGTCTTAATTCCCCAGCGTTCAACGGGTTATTCATAAACGGGACCAAATCAAAGCCTTTAGGTCAGAAAGCACTTCTGATTTTGACTTGCTCGCATCCACAATATGAACAGGAGTTTTGCTCCAGTCCACATTCCATATCTCTCCGGCACGGGAACGAACCGATTCCGGCGATTCGTCCGTTTTGCGTTGAACAGAGATCTCGGGATCGACCCGTAGGGTGATCAACAAATCCGGGAGCAAAATCTGCCGATAATATTTATCTTCCATTCTGGCTAATAACTTTATGAACCCATTCGTTTTTATCCCACGCGTCACCCGTTCAACCTGCGGACCGTCCATTATCTTAATAGCTTGAATAGGGAAGCGATCACACAAGACCAAACCGCCATTCGTGGCAAAACGCCTGCCCGACTTGTAAACCAGGTATCGGTCGCGGGCAGTGCAGACTTCACGGATCAACCATGGGTATCCGGGAAAGGTAGGCGAAAGGGTGGATATGGTATATTCACTGCCCTCCTTTAAAAAGGGATATAAACGCAGCATCCGCCCAATCTTTACAATTCCTCTTACCAGGATGGTAATGAAAGACCATTTCGGTTTCCCCATGTGAATCTTTTTAATCTCAAAATCTTTAGAAAGCCACTTAAAGAGACCGTCTATTGCGGTTGTCTTACCGGAACCATCGCCGCCAATGATTGCAATCATCAAACCCCCGCTCGCTAGACGTTTTTTAGTCGAGGCATGAAAAACGCGTCGCTGTAAGCCCTCTACTAGGCGCCGCCATAGCTTTATCAGGATGTCTGAAGTCTGGGATACGCGCGCAGTTGCGTTAAGCTGGCGCCGTAGTTCCTGTCCTGCTTGAATGCGGAACCACAGGGAGCGTTTTTGGGTTAGGGATTGCACACATTTGGAAAACGTTTTTTCGTCAATACAAGGAAGAGTACTCTTCAAGAATTCAACCGTCTTCGGCTGGGAAATCAGCTCTTGCAGATAGTCAAGTTCCTTTCGCTCCCCATTCGAGAGTCTTCCATTTCCCAGGAGCACTACATCCCAAGTGAAATGTTTGATCATCATGCGAATTACCAACACAATAAATTCAAATTCAGGCGCCGGGAGGTTAAATAATTGGCCTTGAACGACTGACTCCAGGTATTGTCTTTCGATTGGAAGGTGATAATTTTTCGTAGCATCATGGCCCATGACCAGTTGATAGTGAGCATGAACATGAGCGAATCTTTGAGTCAGCTGGTCGTAACCGAAATAATCCAGGACGCCCGGCATCCGCCCATTGGGCCGATCAAAGGCCTGCTTAAAGCCCAAATGAAATAAAATTTCAGTGAATTGCTGAACACTTGAGCGACCGATTAGAAGGTCAAGATCGTTCTCGCCACTGGCAGAACGGTCAATATTGGCGTTACTTTTCCAATGACAATAGTTGGTCTTATTGTCTTTTAATTCCTTGCATAAACTTGTGACCAGGTCAAGCGCTGGTAGTGATTCCATATGGATCGAATGCCTTATAATCTATGAATGACTCGTTCAAACATCTCTTGAGTTCTTATTTGTTTTTCCCCATAGATCATCATCTGAAAATATCTGTTCAACCATCCGCTCTGTAGAGATTTGATCGGTGCGAAAATAGAATACTTTAATCGGGGATTGGGACGCCATTTCGGGCACTATTCTTTGATAATATTTCCGGTATAAAACTAATTGTTCCAATGCGGTTTCAGCGCTGCATTCCAGGAATTGATGCCATTGATTACGCGTATTGATACGTTTAAAGCATACATCTTCTGGCGCATCCAACCAAATAATTGCGTCCAATGCTGAGGCCCAACGCTGAAATTCATGTTTCCACCAACGCTGAAAACGTGGGTGGTTTGTGATCTCCGGCCCATTTCCTTGTAAAGTGGAAAGCCAGTAGACCGAACCTGGCTCAATAATAAAAATGTTCTCATTGAGGAGAGCCCTATAGCGAATGCGGGAGATCCAGGTATCCAAATAACCCATATTCCTTATCTCTTGCACAGTAAACCACCTGGTATGCCGGTACTCTTTCAGGTAAAGGGGCAGCCAATTAATGACCAATTTAATCAGGAAGGGTAAATAAGATATATTTCCAGGACGATCAAAGAATTTAATTCTCTTGTCCCTTTGCATTATGGCATTCCGCAAAGTGGATTTTCCTGTGCCTGCCACGCCTACCATTTCTATGATATGCAGTCGTTTATTCACGTTGCGATTTATCCATTTCATGATCGAGAAGCCCCTTATCGGAGATAAAGATGCATTCAAAATGAACTTTTCCTAACCTTGCCGGACCAGAAATTTGGGCAAAGCTAATTTGGCAAGTCCCAACATTTTTGCGTACAGTTCCGGCCGGATAAGGCGAATGCCCAATAGATAAGTCCCACCGCCTGCGAGTACCAAAATGGCCAGGCGAATCGTTATTGGAATATTCTCACCGAGGAAATGTTTCAAGACAAGCACAACCGCGATCATAAACAGAGAACTGAAAAAGGCTGGGGCGTACTGGCCAAGATGGGACCGCAATGTGACGTGAACTAATTTTTGAATCAATATGAAGAATAATGGCATCAATGCATAACTTACAACAACGTACGATAATGCTACTGCAAAAATTCCCAATTTCACCACGACCAAAAAACCAACAACATTCAACGCCGCCGTCAATGCATAAATACCAAAACGCCAGGAAGGTTTACCGGAAGCTCTAAATATACTGCTGTAGAAGTAAGTTGCCGAACGGGTGATACCCGTGAGCATTAATACCTGCAGGACTGGAATGCTGGCTATCCATTTTTCAGAATACAATACCCTCACCGCTTCCGGAGCCACAGCGAACAATCCCAGGAAGACGGGAAAAGCCATGATGCTTTGTAATTGTGTAACTTCATTAAACGCCGACTTATACCGGTCCGGATTGTTTTGTATCCTGGAGAAGATAGGAAATGAGACAACATTCGGTACTGTAACCAGTAGGTCTGTCAACGTAATTAGCAGGTTGTAAGCCAGGGAATAGTAGCCTAATGCAACGGTACCTAGAAAATAGCCGATCAGAAAATTATCTGCGTTGGTGCTCAAAAAATCGACAAGATTTCCACCAACAATATTACTCCCAAAGGAAAACAATTCTTTAAAGTGCTTCATGGATATGTGAAAGCTTGGCCTCCAATCGCTCACCTGCCATAAGGTTAGAACACTAACAACCCCACCCACAAGTGCCTTGGCAACCAGGCTCCATACTCCATATCCAAGGAAAGCCATGGCAACGGCTACTATACTACTTACAACAGTTGAGATGAGCGATCGTATCGTCAGGCTTCTAAAAGCCAGCTTACGGCGTAATATAGATGATTGAACAGTACTCAGCGCTCCCAAAATAAAACTTGGCGACAGCCATCTAATAATTGGTCCCAATCGCGGTTCATGAAATAAAGTCGCTATCCAACCGGCAGCAATGAAACTCACAAGAGCTAACACGGTGCCTGTTAAAATGCTGATCCAGAATGCCGTATCAAGGTGCTCGCGCTCGACGGTGGGGAATTGCACGATCGCGTCACTAAACCCCTGATCGACAAGAATACCGGCAAAATTGAAAAACACTGTTGCATAGGCAACCAAACCAAACGATTCCGGTAAAAGAAGCCGGGCCAAAATAATAGTAACCAGGAATGTAATTGCACGAATCCCCCACTTTTGAGCGGCTGACCAAACGACACCTTTAACTGCTTCTTGTTTTAAACTCATTGATTGCCTGCACTGAAAAATTGAATAACATCAACAATCTTCAAACCACCATTCGCCAGAAATCCGATCACAAATATATGATCCATATTGAGAATTGGGGAAGAAACACAATAATCAATCACCCTTGGTTTACACTATAAAAAACAACGCTCCGCCATCTTGACATATAAAAAATGACAAGGTTTCTATCGTTATAACACAGTTTAACCTGCCCTTCCTCTATACCAGGCTTAAACCGATTTGTCAGTTCAACAAATTCAAACGCTAAATCCTTGCTTTGCCTATATCAACCCTCTTCAATAATCCCATGTTCCTTAGTGCTTATTTCCAGATTTCCTTGCCTGATGATTGCTTCAGAACCCTGCATAATGATTACCTGCCGTCCTATGTGTCCACAGGACGCAAAAGGATATTTTGAAAAAGTGGGTCTTCTACATATAAGTCATCAGCAGAGATGGCACTGGAGATGATATATTTCATTGAGCAAACAACTTTATGGAAAAGCAAAAAATAATGTCCGAAAAGGACATGATCCAGAACCTGTTCTAACTTCAATCCTCAGCAAGATTGATAGTGTAATAATAGACCGTCTTCAGTATGACATCTTCCTGACTTTAATTATGAGAAAATTCGTTATGGCGGGTAATAATAGCACTTTTAGAAAGCGATGTCAACAATCTCCGCTGTAGGGAAAATGTATTCCATTTTCAATAATGCACTTATCTGGTATGCTTGTGCGTGGGTTATCTTAATAACATTACTACCCCCTTCTTAAGATTAGATGGTTTATCACGCGCATTTCCCGAATAACTTTAATTCCGACGGTAGGCGACATGGGTAAGACGAGGAGCCTATGAAAGCAATGTTCTTAGCTTTTCAAATTTGTGTTATTCTCGTTTTGGTTGGCTGTACTTCGTCGTCTTCGTCTGGCACTATCTCGAATGTCACGGCAACGAAAATGGCTCCTCTGGCAGCAACAACCCCCGTTCTCACACAAGTGGCTGCAAACGTCCCTGCCGGGACTGTATCTCCGACCATCAATCCAGAGATGTTCAGCTTTGTGTCGTTGGGTGATGTGCTGTCAGAAGCAGCGAATTTTAGCGCAAAAGTCACCCAGATTGCCACACTCCGCCCCAACTTGGTTCTCTTCAACGGTGGCCTGGAAATAAAGGGGGCGGTAAATACTGAAATAAACCCACAGATAATTTCAATTAAAAATGCCGGCTTGTTCAATCAGACTTTCTTCGTTCGTGGTAATCATGTTAATGGATCAAGTGGAAGTTCAGCACTATGGGAAAGTACATTTCCAACGTCTCCAGATGGCAAGATTCTTCCCTCAGGGATAACTGAATTTGTATCGCTCGACTCCAGCCCAGAAAATCTAAACTATGGTTTTATTTACGGAAATTCCATGTTCATCGAGTTGGAGGTCCCAGGCGACGCGGACCTGCTGACGACCGATCAATTGACCTTCCTCGATGCCCGCCTGACATACGCTGAGAGCAAGGGCTTGATCCATGCATTTATTTTCTTTCATGGGCCGCTGTACTGCGTTGAAAGTACCAATTGCGATTGCTTTACGCGCGTGGATGCAAGTTGCGCTCCATCTGGGTTGGTATCAATCTTAGATAAGCATCCAATCGTATCGGCGTCTTTCCATGGGCATGAGCATATCCTGGGCTGGACACATCCACAGGATGACAAAGTTGAAGAGCTGACCACAGGTCAAGATGTGCTGCCTACGCCTCCCTCAGACGGTTCGACATATAATCCTTACCTCTATCCGGCCCGCATGGATTACAATTACATGGATGTTGGATCCTCGCAGGGATTTGCCGTAATTTCTGTCAATGGAACTTCTTTTTCAATTAATTTTTACAAGATCGGTAGCAATGCGCCTTTATGGGTAAAAACCTTCACAAAAGGCACTTCAGTTGCAACCAATCTCTCCCTTGCCGGTGTTAGACCTTTAAAATATTTTGTGGTTGACAGAGTAAGAAACAACGCGGATTTTGCTTCCTTGGCGGCTTGGGGCATTAACACTGCAATTGTCAGCTTTGATGTAAATGGGAAACCTGCGAACTGGAAATCCGTGTTTGTAGAAGCCGCCAAGTACGATATCAATATTGTCATTTGGCCTTCAGACTGGGAGAATCCGCGGCCTGATTGTGACTGGGAAGCGCCCTTCCCCATCACTACCAATGGAGACATTACCAAAGTAAAACCGTTGTTGGACGTAGCAAGCCAGTACTCCAACTTCATTGGGATTGTCAACGGGCATGAGTATCTTTGGACATGTCCCAATATGACTTTTAACGAAATGGCCGGATTGAAAGATCAACTTAAGGCTTATGCGCTTGCCAAGGGGCGCATCATCAAGATCTGGAATTATACCGATTCCTTGTATGATGAGAGCATACTTCCTGCAAGTCAGATACCGCGGATTATGGACGTGGCTGTCATCTGGAAGCATTGCGCCGGGGATACAACGAAAAGGTGCGCTGGAAGTAATTCTTCACTGGCGCGCATAAAAAATAGCCGGGCCAGGTTGACTGAACTTGGCTTGGGCGGGAAGGTTGATTTAGTCTTCATTACCCAGACCTTTACATCAGACAGCCCTTATAATGTGAAATCAACGCTATCCCAGCTGGAGAATTACTCATGCGAGGTCCTGCGTACCTCTGCCTTGGATGGATTCGGGTTTTACACCTGGGATGCAGGATGGTGGCCTGATCTGCACGATTGGCCCGATCTCCAACCGGCAGTTCTGTTTGCCCATGATAATTGTATCCACGCTGATCCATAGCACCTGCGCTTATCCATTACTCAGTGGCATTCCCGCTTCTTGAACCTGGTGGGTAATCCATCGATTGCGGGTTCAACCCTTTGTGGGAATAAAAAACGCATACCGCACATGCCGGTATGCGTTCTTGTTGGCCGCCTCTGGAGTTCTCAAAATGGATTCACTACCCTGCCCATAAACAGAATACTCCCGGTTTTATTCTCCCGTATCATGAATACAAACGGATGATCTGCACGAAATACGATGGGTGGGAATGCAAGTGCCTTGGTCTGCATGACCACCGCAGTCGCGGCCGCCGCTTCAGTGCCTTGCTCGTTCACAGTCACAAAGGCCTTATGCAGGACTGCTCCAATATATAATTCCTTACTGCCATCCATCCCGGAGAAATCAGCTTTACCAGAAAATGCATCGATCATTCCCATGCTTTGCAGCGTTTCGTCCAGCCGGACCGGGAATGTCAGCTCGAACCTTGGCAGGGATACTTCCACCTCAGCTTCAGCCAAAGTGTTTGTCCATTTGTTCAGGGACTCCAGCGCCAGGGATTCTTCCAGGTTTGCCAGCCCGTCATTCTCTCTGGGTAACAGAACTAGCATGCTCAGGTTATCTCCGGCATAGGGCAGCTCCAGGACCTGCAGTTTGTTATCCTCTGCATACCTGAAGGTGTGCTTCCGGGTCATCATTGACACCTGAACCGGGTTACCCGTAGCAACCAGGAACGGCGCCGGGCTGGTGAGGACCTGATCAAACGGACTTGCCCAGTCTCCTTTAAAATAGATCGCATTGACCAGGACGAGGCGTGTCGCCGCATTCAGGATACCAGGTGCAATCAAGTCCTTGATCTTGTTCTCCGTTTTTTCTTCGACCCAGGAATTTATTTTATGGCGCGCTTCTTCTTCCTCACCAAAGTCAAGAGGCGAGATCCGCACACCGTAAAATTTCTTCGTTAGTGCAAGGTATGCCTTCAGGAATTTATCCCCTTTCCGGGGCCAGAGTGTATTTGCGATCTTCAGTTGTACATGTCCCTTTTTCTCAGCCTCCCCCAACTTTTTTGCCAGCAGTGCAAAGACCGGGTGAAGTTGATTCTGGACCGTGGGGAAGTGAAGGGTCTGTGCCATCTGGGTCTGGGTATTTCCCCCTGCCCCGGCATAGGTCATCGCCAGAGAAATTGAAATACTGTAAGGAGAGAAAAACAGGTTCCCCTCCAATTCCTGCAGTTTCTGGTAAAGCCCCAACGCGAATTTATTGTTTCCCCGCACCACAGCCTGGATGGATTGACTGTCTGCTTGATCCTTTTTCATAAAAATATGCATGGGTTACTCCTTTGAATGACCAAGGCGGTATTACCAATGAGCGATCGCCTGTTCATTCCAGGCAATGTTCCTGGTCATTTGACGTTCACCTTGCCATAGACTTCCTGGGAGTTGCCATCCAGGTCAGTCACGACAAAACCGACAATGTATGTGCCCTGGGCAGCATAAGTCTCTTCCCAGGTAAAAGGTTGTCCACTGAAGGTCAGTACGTCCTGGCCTTGCTGGTAAACTGTCTTTTGCACTTTACCCTGGGAGTCAAGCTCGAGCCATTTCTCAAGAATCGTGAAAGTGTCGTTGGGCTGCGGGACAATTTGACTCGGAGAACCTACATCTCCCTGCCCGGTGATTCCATACACACTGACCAGTTTCCCATCCCGGAAATTCAGACGTGCATTCAGACTGTCACCACCGGATGCAAAAGTGTACACACCATCCACGCTGTAGATCGCATCTGCAGCGGTTGCTCCATATTGCTGGGGTGTGAACAGAGCCCAGGCCTTATTTTGCCCATCCGAGATGTTGAAAATATAAGGATCCCAATCAAATTTCACTGTGAAGGAACCATTACTGCCCCATTTTGGATAATATACGCCATCCACCTGCTGGGTATCAGGGCTTTCCAGAAAGTCAGTATCACCCACAAAAATTGAGTTGGAAGTCTGGTCATAGTAACCGACGAATAAATAAATATTACCGATATTGGTACCGCTGATATCCGCGCGCATTGTCACCGGTTGGCCGGGTGCGGCGGTATTGGATGACAACCGAAGCGTAGAAACATTTATTTGCCCAATCCCTGGCGCACGGGAAGGCAACGATGCCGATGGGATGACTGCTTCGCGTGTTGTCGAATCAAATGAGCGGCCATTATAATGAAAGGCCAGGAAATCATCCCAAAGGGAATTCTGCGTAAAGCGGTTGGCGACAACCGTATAGGATTGCGGCCCGCTGTAAGGGCTGCGATACAGGCTGCTGTTGGGATAGTAGATCGCCACGCCGGTCGCTCCGCTTCTGCTGTTGCCATGTTTCTCGGCGATGACCGCCTGCCGGATGCTTGACAGAACCTGGCCAGTAAGTTGCTGAACTTTGGAATCGCTGGTTTGCTGGTTGAGGAGTTGTACAAAGCTTCCCAGGTCAATATAGGCAGGTGGGACTGACTTGCCAAAAACGCTGGTGAAAGACAGCGCATAATTGCGCGCACTGGCGATCTCGGATTGGTCTGCATTTTGCATTGCATAGGACAGGTCATTGACGCTGCTCATCAATGCCGGGACTTTCGAAAGATCGACGGCTGCAAGGGTGGCATCCTTGCCGAGCATCTGTGCGAGTTGGTTGGCTGAGTATCCTTCGCCTCCCAACTGATAGAGGAAATCCGCACGCGCCTGACTGTCCACGATGCGTTGATCATCGGTAATATAGCTTTGGACAACCAGTTTCGACAGGTCCGATGCGCTCATGCCGGGGTTCTGTACGAGGGTCTGAAGAAAAGAGGTGTACGCCCAGCCAAGAGCCGGTTCGGTTTCTTCTGAAGTGATGGCGTAGCGGGCATGCGGTTCCAGGGCGCTCAAAACCTCAAGCTGGCTCATCAAACAGGCATCCATGCCGACGATATCAAATTTATCAATGCCCGCCTGCTGGCGGATCTGGCCAAGTGCATCATCCACCTGGTCCAGGTACATGGCATTGCCCACTACCTGCGCAATCGGGGCGCGTTCAGACGTATTACTGGCTGGTGATGGGTCGGTCCAACCTCCCGGCCAGCCCATGCCGTGGTCCGAGAGGATCAGCACATAGTGGTCAGCCGGGTAATTCTTAATTGCCCAGGTGGCAAAATCCACCAGCGTGGCCGGATCAGACATATTCGCTTCGCCCTCAGCCAAAACCTTTGAATGGATGGCTGTCAGGTCATCATCCTGGGTCAAGTAATAGAGACGGGTGGAAGACCAATTGCCGTCGCCGGTGAACGCTCCATTGAATCGGTCCAATTGAGCGACGATATTCACCTGGGGACTCGAACCAACTCGTTCAGCCTCGTTGAAATCAGTGAAAATATCCTGTTCCAAAACCTGATCGTCCGCATCCTGGTAAAGCATGACCGTCCAACTGCCCGCTTTGGCGCCAGCTTGAGGGGTAAAACCGGCTGCTGCCGTAGGTTGTTCAATCGGCACTTGCGTCACCAGGCCTGACGAGACTGGCACTTCTGTCGCAGGGCTGGGATTGCTACCGCCTCCGGCAAACATGTTATACAAGAAGTAAGCGCCAATCAGAACAATGATTAGAACTACGATGCAGGAGGGAAGCTTCGTCCCCCCCATCCGGCTTCCACCCAGGGAAGGTAACATGCCGCCGCCGCCCGAGGACGGCCCCATACCACCTCCGCCGCCGCCGCCGCCCCCACCCTCTTCGCGTCTGACAGGCGCATCAGCGCGGCCTTCCGGTCCGGAGCCTTTGCGCCGCCGCTGTGCCTCAATTTCCTCTGAGAATTTCAACGCCTGAGGTGCAACAAGAGCAAAAGGGACTGATAGCACCGGGTTGGAGTTGGATCGAAGTGGATTTTGCATTCTGCCTCGCTTATATAACAATGGTTGGTTCGATTTTTTATAACAACCTGTTTTATTGTAATACGAATTGGGATTTTCGGCATCGAGTAGCAGCATGATTCCTGAACATCTCCCTGCTGATGAATGTGGGCTGATATATTTTATAGTAAAATAAAAAAATTGAATGTTCTCTTCAATCATTTTCCAGTCCTTTTGTTTCTGTTCTCCGCAAGTACTCACTTAAAAATATTTCCCGATCGACAAGTTGGGAATCAGTTGCCAGAGTTCACTGTACCCTTTCATGATATGGAGGTTCAAATGCAAAGCAAATTTCTCCTGGTCATCCCGACCTTAATCTTGGTTATTTCAATTTCTGCATGTGGATCAAATAACGCAAATACACCATCCGTCATTCAACCAGCAGCAACACCGGTCACCCAGGATTCATTGCAATCAGCATATGCAATACCCTCGCCAAATGTGTCACAAACAAATGCTGCAACGGTGGTGTCTACAACAAAAGATAATCCAGCACCAGTAGGTTCTGCTGTTCTTGTTGAAAATATGAAAATTTTCGTCAACGATAAGGTTCGTCCGGCAGACAACCTTGTTGCGAAGGGGAATATGTTTACAGAAACACCAGCGGCTGGTCAGGAATATATGTTTGTTACGGTAAGCGCCTCTTGCGAACAAGTAAAAGGGAAACAGTGCAGTTTTGACACCTACAGTTTTAAAATCCTTGGTTCTGACGGAGTTGAAAAAGGATTTAAACAGGTTACCGGTATTGATGGGTTGGTTAAATATACAACATTTGATGGTGGATATACACTGACTGGAATTCTCTCTTTCCTGGTGAATCAAAATGATACCAAACTCGTACTGGTTTACCAACCATCATCAGGTGATAGCTCCTACCTCGCCATACCGTAAATTGTGAAACAAAACCCTGTCACCGGAGGGTTATGTTTCATAAAGAAATAATACTCTGCGATCAGGATTGTGAGAAATGGGGATTCGCTGCAATCACCGCAGGGAAAAAAACCTGCGGTGATTTATGTAAGATACATTCGAACAAGGGGAATAGATATCCATGTCATGAAGACCCCATATCGGAATTGCGTTTGTAGATGAACGTCGGTCCTTCGTACCCTGATATCCTGAACCCTAAATCTCCTATGGTTTTCTCAAGAAAGCAATGTGTCATTGCGAGACCAACGTTCTTGGTTGGTCGAAGCAATCCCCTAGCCATGAAGGAGATTGCTTCGGGCTGGAAAGAGCATCCAGCCATCGCAATGACACATTTTTGGATTTTGTCAATCATTCTTGAGAAAGCCATATAAATCTCCTTTAGATACTTGACAAGAATAAGAATAGATGTTTTAATCAGCCAGTAGTTCCGTTATCGATACCGGTATCGATAACGGAACCGATAACGGGACGCAAACAATTTCTCCTCATACACGCATTAAATTTCGGGCTCATAGTTGTCAATGGAACAATCTGCAAGGTCGATGAGATACGGGAAGCAGAAAAACTTTATTCAAATTTCCATTTCTTTGCTCTGCAATTGGTCATCGACAAGGTTTTCATACCAATCGTAAAGGAGGTGATAGGAAAAAACTATTTTGGAAATGTTCTCATTGAATCAAGGCCCACTGGAGCATTTCCGGCAAGACGAGTAATCTCGCAAATGATAACGGGTTTATTCGCCCAATCAGACTTTCTCAAAAAACATATAAACAATACTAGGAGAAGAAAATGAACAAAACAAATCTGTTAAAGATTTTTGGTTTCATCCTCGTGCTCAGTATGGTATTGAGCGCCTGTGGAACCAAGGCCCCGGCTACAGCAGCTCCGGCAAAAACCTTTGGTCAGGCAAAATGCGCCCCCAATTGCACCTACAAAGACATGACACTCTGTTATCCGCAGCTTGGTGCCGAAAGTGACTGGCGTACCGCCAACACCGCTTCATTCAAAGAGACAGCTGCGAAATTGGGCGTCAAATTGATCTTCTCGGATGCCCAGCAGAAACAGGAAAACCAGATTTCTGCCCTACGCTCCTGCATCCAGCAGGGTGTGAATGTCATTGCTCTACCCCCTGTGGTTGAAACCGGTTGGGATGCGGTTCTCCAGGAAGCCAAGACTGCCGGCATCCCGGTAATCGTAGTTGACCGTTCCGTATCTGCCGATCCGTCCATGTACGCAGCTCATATTGGCTCAGACATGGTCATCGAAGGCAAACGCGCTGCTGCGGAATTCAATAAGCTTCTCCCCAACGGCGGTGCTGTTCTTGAACTCTCCGGCACAACTGGTTCCGGCGCTGCAGTCGGCCGCGCCAAGGGTTTCCGCGAAGCGCTGAATAAGAATATCACGATCCTTGATAGCCAGACTGGCAACTTCACCCGCGCCGAAGGCAAGCCTGTCATGGAAGCTTTCATGAAGAAATACGCCGGTCAGTTCCAGGGTGTGTTCTTCCACAACGATGATATGGCGATTGGCGCCATCGAAGCCATCAAGGCTGCTGGCGTCAAACCCGGCGATCTCAAGATGGTTTCCGTCGATGGTACCCGCGGCGGTTTCCAGCTCATGGTCGATGGCTGGCTGCAGGCAGATGTCGAATGCAATCCTCTGCTCGGACCGCAGGTCATGGACCTGGCTCTTAAGTTGATGAACGGTCAGCCCATTGCGCATGAAGCTCTCACCGATGAGCAGGTTTATTACCCCGACAAGGCTGCAGAACTGCTGCCGTCCCGTCAGTACTAACCCAAACAGCCTGTTCATGAGTTTTTTGGGATCCTCATGACAACCCACAGGCGAGAGATACTCTAAAATGAGAAGCGGCGTCCCAAAGCGCCGCTTCTTAACAAAAAAGCATAACCCTATAAATAGGTAGATCCAATGACAAATACAAATGATCATCTCCTATCAATGAATGGCATTTCGAAGACATTTCCAGGCGTCATTGCATTGGAAAATGTCGACTTCACCTTGAAAAAAGGCGAGATTCACGCCTTGGTCGGCGAAAATGGGGCCGGGAAATCCACCTTGATCAAAATCCTCACCGGTGTGGAACACCCGAATTCTGGCACCATCGAATATGATGGAAAACTCGTTCAAGTGCGCTCTCCTCAATACTCCCAGGAAATTGGGATCAGCACGGTTTATCAGGAAGTCAACCTGTGTACCAATATCTCTGTCGCCGAAAATATCTTGCTTGGATATGAGCCGCACCGTTTTATCAGTATTGACAAGAAGAAGATGAACGCCTTTGCCACGCAGGCGTTGAAAAAACTGGATGTTGAGGTTGATGTAACCCAACCATTGGGAAATTATTCTGTTGCCATCCAACAAATGGTGGCAATAGCACGTTCGCTTGAAATTGCTTCCGCTAAAATCCTCATCCTGGATGAACCCACCTCCAGCCTGGATGTTCATGAGGCAAGTCAACTCTTCGAAGTGATGCTGAAATTAAAAAGCGAAGGCATCGGCATAATCTTTATCACCCATTTTATCGATCAAGTCTATCAGGTTTCTGACCGTATCACAGTTTTGCGCAATGGGAAGCTGGTTGGAACCTATGAAACTGCTTCGCTCCCGCGTGTCGAATTGATCGCGAAAATGCTGGGGCGCACCATCACTGACCTGGATCAGGTCCTGAAAGCCAAATTGACAGGAGAAAAAGCTGAAAATCAGGAAAGTATGCTGGAAGCAAAGGGACTTGGGCTGACAGGGGCACTTGACGCCTTTGATTTGGAGCTCAACGCAAATGAAGTGGTCGGGATTGCCGGTCTTTTGGGTTCCGGCCGTACTGAAATGGCAAACTTGCTTTTTGGTATCGACATGCCCGATACAGGTTCCCTCAAAGTCAAAGGCAGGAAAGTCAACCGATTTTCGCCACTGGAATCCCTTGTAAATGGGGTCGCTTTGTGCCCTGAAGACCGCAAAGACGAAGGAGTTGTGGGTGATTTAACCATTCGCGAAAATATTGTCCTGGCTCTGCAAGCCAGGTATGGTTGGTTCAAATACATAAGTATTCAGAAACAAAATGAAATTGCCCAAAAATATATTCAGCTCCTGGGGATCTCGACCCCCTCGGCTGAGCAATTGGTTAGTAACCTGAGCGGTGGTAATCAACAAAAAGTTATCCTGGCACGCTGGTTGGCCACCAACCCACAGGTTTTGATCTTGGATGAACCGACGCGCGGCATTGACGTAGGCGCAAAGGCGGAAATTCAGAAACTGGTGCTGAAGCTGGCCGAAGAAGGTAAGTCCATTGCTTTCATTTCATCTGAGTTGGAAGAAGTAATGCGCATCAGCCATCGAATCGTTGTATTGCGAGATCGAAAGAAAGTTGCTGAATACCCCGGCGACGTGAATGATCAGACAATTATTCAAACAATGGCAGGAAATTTATGAAAACAACTATTCCCTTGCTCAAACGAATTCGTGAAAGCCGTTTATTCTGGCCTCTGGTTGCACTGGCTTTGATCTTGCTAACCGATGCAATCTTTGCCCCGGGTTTTTTCAAAATGGGGATCTTGGAGGGTCATCTTTACGGGAACCTGGTTGACGTTTTTAACAATTCAGCTCCCCTGATGCTGGTGGCAATTGGGATGACCCTGGTGATTGCTACCGGAGGCGTCGACCTTTCGGTTGGTGCCGTGATTGCCATCTCAGCCGCCATGGGCGCCGTTCTGATAAACCCGGCTCTGGGCAATCAACTGATTTCGAACGCTATTCTGACGAAGGATGTCACGAATACCCCTTTGTGGTTGATCGTCATAGCTGACCTGGCAGCCGGCACCCTGTGTGGTTTGTGGAATGGCTTCCTGGTTTCAAGAGGCAAAATCCAGCCGATGGTGGCAACCCTTATTCTCATGGTGGCAGGGCGTGGAATTGCCCAACTGATCACAAATGGTCAGATCATGACCATTTACTATACCCCTTATTTCTATTTTGGGAATGGGTTTATCCTCGGGCTTCCCGTGGCAATCTATATTGTTGCGATCGTCTTTGTGCTTGCCTCGATCCTGGTGCGTAAAACATCCATTGGACTGTTCATCGAATCAGTTGGGATCAATGCAAAATCGACCTATTACAGCGGTATTAGCGAGAAAAATATTAAATTGTTCGCGTATGTTTTTTGCGGCTTTTGCTCCGCGATTGCCGGGCTGATCCTCAGTTCGTACGTTCATAGCGCAGATGGCAATAACAACGGCCTCAATTATGAACTGGACGCGATCCTGGCAGTTGTTATCGGTGGCACATTGATGCGTGGCGGGCGCTTTTCCTTATTAGCCAGCGTGGTTGGTGCGCTCATCATTTGGACATTCACGATCACCATGTACACCTTTGGAGTGCCGGCAAATGCCCTTTTGGCTGGCAGAGCCGTGCTTGTCTTGGTGGTTATTCTTCTTTATTCAGATTACGCCCGCCTTCTCTTGAACAAAATTTTTGAGCGGAAGGGATCCCAACATGGCACAGCGAATTAAACCCTTTTTAGAACGAATTAGACCCTTCATTTTTGCCAACGGTCCCATGCTGACCGCGATTGTGTTATTCATCCTGATTTATATCCTTGGCGGCCAGTTGTATCCCAATATGCAAAAGCCGCAGGTATTCTTTAACCTGTTTATTGGTGCTGCCAGCCTGTTGATTGTTTCTATTGGAATGACTTTTGCAATCATCACCAAAGGGATCGATCTTTCTGTCGCTGGCATGATCGCCCTGACCACCGCCGCATCTGCCTCTTTATTGGATCATGGAGTCAGTCCTTTCATCGTCATGCCCTTAATGTTGATCATGGGCATCGTTTTTGGATTTACCCTGGGATGTATCATCCATTTCTTGAAAGTGGAACCTTTCATTGTAACCTTGATGGGTCTCTTCTTCGCGCGTGGCATGGCGTACGTCATCACTCTTGAAGCCTTGCCCATTCAAAATGCGACGTATCGCCTGATGGCATTGACACAAATACATTTACCCTTCTTTACCAATTCATATATATATCCTGTTACCTTGATCGGGCCGATTTTGTTACTGGTGGTAATATATTTATCATTTTTTACCCGTTTTGGTCGGACAGTCTATGCGATTGGGAATAACGAGCAATCTGCCAGGTTGATGGGTTTGCCAGTCGGGCGCACGAAAATCACCGTCTATGCCTTCAGCGGATTTTGTTCTGCCCTGGCAGGCATCGTATGGAGTATTTCATTACTATCTGGCTATGGGGGTTATGCACCTGGGATGGAACTGGACGCGATTGCCTCCGTGGTAATCGGTGGCACGTTGTTGACCGGCGGCGTTGGAAATGTAATCGGCACGTTGTTTGGAGTCCTGATCAACCAGACCATCGTCTCCATCATCCAGTTTAATGGCACCTTGAGTTCTTGGTGGACCCGCATCGGTGTGGGTGTGCTGACCCTGATTTTTATCGGGGTTCAAAGTCTATTCTACATGAGAAAAAAGCACTCTTAGTTTTTCCGGATTTCAGTAAAGCTGTTGCTCAAGGGCACTGTATCCCTCATGCGACCCGGGTGACAGGTCTCCACAATCGGAAGAGTCATGATTACTGATAAACGTGCCACAATAAAAGATGTTGCCAGGATTGCGGGTGTATCCACCCAGACGGTTTCCAGAGTCATCAATGATCGTCCGGATGTCGCCCCGGAGACGCGTGAGCGCATCCAGCAGATCGTCAAGGATTTGGACTACCAACCCAGTGCACTGGCGCGCAGCCTGATCTCTCAGCGCAGTTATACCCTGGGGGTTGTAACCGCCGGATTGAAATACATTGGTCCTTCGCGCACCTTGAACGGCATTACCAGCATGGCTGCGGACCTAAAGTATGCCGTCCTGTTGGAGGAATTACCCCATTTCGATACCGAGGACATAAAGCCGCTCTTACTGGATCTAATTTCCCACCACGTGGATGGGATCGTCTGGGCCGTACCTGAAGTAGGCGACAACCGCCGCTGGGTGGACGAGATTCTGATGGATGTACCGGTTCCAGTCGTATTTCTTACCATGGAAGCCCGTATTGGTGTTACCACCGTGTCAGTTGACAACTATGCCGGTGGTGCCCTGGCAACCCGCCATCTGCTGGACCAAGGCCGTCACCATATCGGTCACATCTCCGGACCATTGGATTGGTGGGAAGCCCGCCAGCGGAAACAGGCCTGGCGGGAGACTCTTCAAAAAGCCGGCATCCAGACCTCGGAAAATCAATGTGTGGAAGGCAATTGGTCGTCTGCCAGCGGAGAAACTGCATTCGAGCAGTTGCTGCACACTTATCCCGAAATGGATGCAGTATTCGCTGCCAACGACCAGATGGCACTCGCCGTTCTCCAGATCGCCCACCGCCGGAGAATAAATGTTCCCCGGGAACTGGCTGTGGTTGGGTTTGATAATTTTATTGAATCAGCGTATTTTTGGCCTGCCTTGACAACGATTAATCCAAATCAACATGAATTAGGCTGCCGCGCAGTCGAAGAGACAGTTAAGCAGATTGAAGCAGTCAAAAACAATATAATAAAAGAACCGCAAAACATTGTGCTTTCTTTGGAATTGGTTGTGCGTGACAGTTCGGTGAGCAGACAGTTGTTGGACTGACAAAATTAGTTTCACTTCGGAGGATATTGTGATTGATTTTAAAGGCTTTGAGGTATGGTTTGTGACTGGCAGCCAGCACTTATATGGCGAAGATACGCTCAGGAAAGTGGCGGAGCATTCCCAGGAAATGGCCCAGGTCCTTACGCAGTCAGGCAAGTTGCCGGTAAAAGTTGTATTTAAACCGGTGGTGACTACACCCGATGCGATCACCGCACTTTGCCGGGAAGCCAACAATTCCCCCGCCTGTATCGGCTTGATCACCTGGATGCACACCTTTTCTCCGGCAAAAATGTGGATTGCTGGCTTGAGCATCCTGAACAAACCATTCGCTCACCTGCATACCCAGTTCAACCGCGACCTGCCCTGGACCGAAATCAATATGGATTTCATGAATCTCAACCAGTCCGCCCACGGCGACCGCGAATTTGGTTTCATCGGCAGCCGGATGCGTCTGAACCGAAAGATCATCGTTGGCTTCTGGCAGGATGAAGAGGTTCTTTCAGACCTCGGTACCTGGATGCGTGCTGCTGCAGCCTGGCATGATGCCCAGGGGGCATGTGTGGCCCGTTTTGGCGACAATATGCGCGAAGTGGCCGTCACTGAAGGTGATAAAGTCGAGGCACAGATCCAGCTGGGATATTCGGTTAACGGCTATGGCATCGGTGACCTGGTCAAGATCGTTAACACCATAAGTGAGACCGAAATTGATCGGCTGGTGGACGAATATGATGAAACCTATATAGTTGCCGAGGAACTCAAGCCCAAAGGAAGCCAGCGCCAATCGTTGCGTGAATCCGCACGCATCGAACTTGGTATGCGCAACTTCCTTGAAAGCGGCGGGTTCAAAGCCTTTACCACCACCTTCGAAGACCTGAACGGGCTGGCACAATTACCCGGCCTGGCAGTCCAACGCCTGATGGCTGATGGTTACGGCTTCGGTGCAGAAGGTGACTGGAAGACCTCCGCCCTGGTGCGCGCCATGAAAGTAATGGGGGCAGGTTTGAAGGGCGGAACCTCTTTCATGGAAGATTACACTTATGATTTGAACAAGGAAAACCCGAAAGTCCTTGGGGCGCACATGCTCGAAGTCTGTGCCTCCATCGCCGGATCAAAACCGCGTCTTGAAATATTCCCACTTTCAATCGGCGGCAAGGATGATCCTCCCCGCTTGGTTTTCAATGTGCCCAGCGGACCTGCAGTTGGTGCAACACTGCTCGACATGGGCAACCGTTTCCGAATGGTCGTGAACGAATTGGATGTCATCCAGCCTGAGAAGCCGCTCACGAAGCTTCCGGTGGCAAGTGCTGTCTGGGTGCCTAGACCTAATTTGAAAGTCGCCGCAGCCGCTTGGATCATGGCGGGCGGTGCTCACCATACTGGTTTCAGCCAATCCGTGACGACCGCCCACCTGGAGGATTTTGCAGGTATGGCCGGAATGGAATTCCTGGTGATCGACAAGGAAACCAGGCTTCCCGATTTCAAAAAAGAGCTGCGCTGGAACGACCTTTACTATCACTTGTTCAAAGGAATTTAATCATGATGAGATCCATCCGCTTGCATGCTTCCAACGATTTGCGCCAGCATGCTGAACCAGAACCGGAAGCCTCTCCTGGCGAGACTTTGGTGCGCGTCAAGGCGGTCGGTATTTGTGGTTCGGACCTACACTGGGTAGCCGAAGGAGGTATAGGCGATGCAGATCTAAAAAAACCGCTTATCCTCGGACACGAATTTGCCGGTGTGATTTCAAGTGGTGCGCGCCAGGGGGAACGGGTGGCGATCGACCCGGCAATAACCTGTCATCGTTGCGAGTTCTGTTTGCAAGGGAAGCCCAATCTGTGCGAAAATATCCGCTTCGCAGGGCATGCTATGGAAGATGGCGGTTTGCGTGAATATATCGCATGGCCGGAAGAATGTCTGATACCTTTGCCCGAACATCTCAGTTTTGCTGATGGCGCAATGCTTGAACCATTGGGAGTAGCCATTCACGCAATTGACCTGGCATCGCTCCAGCCAGGCATGTCGGTAGGAGTATTCGGATGTGGACCGATTGGACTACTGGTATTACAGGTGGCGCGCCTGGCAGGGGCAGTGCGGGTATATGCGAGCGAGCCGCTCCCTCATCGACTCAACATGGCTCGCACGCTGGGCGCTGCAGAGTGGAAACCTGGCACGGTGGTTGACCTGGCCTTCGAAGCAGCCGGCGATGATGATGCTGTGAATGCAGCTCTTGCTTCCACCAGGCCGGGCGGGCGGGTACTTCTGATTGGCATCCCTTCCAATGACCGGACCTGTTTCACGGCCACGGTTGCGCGGCATAAAGAATTGACCATCCAGCTTTTGCATCGTATGAAATTTACCTATCCACGCGCCATCCAAATGGTTGAAAGTGGAAAAGTGGATGTGCGATCACTGGTATCGCACACATTTCCGCTGGAGCGGACGGTTGAAGCTTTCAGGCTGGCACAGCGGCGCGAAGGTTTGAAAATTATCGTGGAATGCTGATCCTATTCACAGGAAAAGGACATGAGACAAAACGATATCCGAATGGCACTTGAAAGCGGAAAGACCACACTTGGCATTGAGTTCGGCTCGACGCGCATCAAGGCGGTACTCATAGGCGAAGACCATGCACCAATCGCCTCGGGGAGCCATGAATGGGATAACCGGTACGAGAGCGGCGTCTGGACATATCATCTCGAAGATATTTGGACAGGCCTGCAGGATGGTTTTCAGAAGCTCAACAGCGAAGTTCTGGAGAAATTCAACACCCCGCTTAAAACCATTGGTGCCATCGGTTTCAGCGGCATGATGCATGGCTATCTGGTATTTGACAGGGAGGGAAATCTACTCGTCCCGTTTCGTACATGGCGTAACACCATCACCGGACAGGCGGCGGGGAAACTGACTGATTTGTTCCAATTCAGTATCCCCCAGCGCTGGAGCATTGCACACCTCTATCAGGCGATATTGAACAAAGAACCCCATGTCAGGGACATCCATTTCCAGACCACGCTGGCAGGTTATATCCATTGGAAACTGACTGGGCAAAAGGTGTTGGGCATTGGCGAAGCCTCGGGCATGTTTCCAATTGATAGTAACATCAATGACTACAATGCAAACATGCTCAGCATTTTCAACGAACGTCTCAAAGCGGAGAACATCCCATGGAAGCTCAATGATATTCTGCCCAAAGTACTTTTGGCAGGAGATGCAGGAGGCGTGCTGACCGAAGAAGGGGCAAGGTTGCTCGATCCCATTGGCCAACTACAGACGGGGATCCCACTCTGTCCTCCTGAGGGTGACGCAGGCACCGGCATGGTCGCTACCAACAGCGTTGCAGAGCGAACGGGCAATGTTTCTGCAGGAACCTCCGTTTTTGCAATGATCGTTCTGGAAAAGGCTCTATCAAAGGTTTATCCCGAGATCGACATGGTAACGACGCCCACCGGCAAGCCTGTGGCCATGGTTCATGGTAACAACTGCACATCCGATCTCAATACATGGGTAGAATTGTTCCAGGAGTTCACTCATACGCTCGGCATGGAAATCAGTCAATCCAGGTTGTTTGAAATGCTGTATCAAAAGGCGCTCACGGGCGATGCGGATTGCGGTGGACTGCTTGCCTACAATTATTTTTCAGGCGAGCACATCACGCAGCTTGAGGAGGGGCGACCACTCTTTGTCCGTACACCCGAAAGCCATTTCACGCTTTCAAATTTCATGCGTGTGCACCTGTTCTCGGCGCTCGGTGCCCTAAAGATCGGTATGGATATTCTTTTTGAGAGAGAACAAGTGAAGATCGACCAAATCCTCGGTCATGGTGGTTTCTTCAAGACAAAGGAAGTCGGTCAAAAGATCATGGCAGCGGCGATGAATGTCCCCGTTTCCGTGATGGAAACCGCAGGCGAGGGCGGAGCGTGGGGAATTGCATTGCTGGCCTCCTATATGCTCAATAAGGCGGCGAATGAATCCCTGGAAGCCTATCTCGCCAGCAGGGTCTTTGCACGGGAAACAGCCACTACGATTGCTCCCGATCAAAAAGATGTCGCTGGTTTTAGGGCGTTCATGGAACGCTACAAGAAGGGACTTGCCATCGAAAGAGCCGCCGTGGAATGGCTGAGGTAGTCGAATGAAGACTCTCAAGAAAATCAAGGTTGAGGTTAACCATGCTGCTGGATGAATTGCACACTATTGTCTGCCGTCTGAATGTTGAATTACCTCGCCACAACCTGGTAGCCTGGACCTCAGGTAACGTTTCGGCGCGCGACCCGCTGACTGGCTTGGTCATCATTAAACCGAGCGGTATTCGCTATGAAGATCTGACCCCCGATTCGATGGTGGTGGTGGATCTGGATGGAAAGGTGGTCGAAGGAAAATACAAACCTTCCTCCGACACCTTCTCACATGTCTACGTTTACCGCCACCGCCCGGACGTGAACGGCGTGGTTCATACACATTCCACCTTCGCCACCGCTTGGGCAGCAGTTGGCAGGCCCATTCCTCCCGTGCTGACGGCAATCTGTGATGAGTTTGGCGGGCCAATACCGGTCGGTGCATATGCTAAAATAGGAGGCGACGAAATCGGTCAGGAAATTGTCCGATCAATTGGTTCCAGCCCTGCCATCCTGATGAAAAACCATGGCGTTTTCACCATTGGTAAAACGCCTGAGGCAGCAGTCAAGGCCGCTGTTATGGTCGAGGACGTGGCTCGCACGGTTTTCTATGCCATGCAACTGGGCCAGCCTGACGAAATTCCGGCCGAGGAAGTCGCCCGGGCTCATCGGCGTTATTTCGAAGAGTACGGGCAACCTTAATGAAGAAGGTGACAAGAATATGAGCGAACTTCAAGATCGCGCCATAAATACCCTGCGTTTTCTTTCCGCGGACATGGTTCAGCAGGCTAATTCCGGACACCCCGGCTTGCCAATGGGCTGTGCCGCGCTGGCATATACCATCTGGACCCGCCATTTGCGGCATAATCCACACAACCCACACTGGCCAGAGCGGGACCGCTTTATTCTCTCCGGTGGCCATGGTTGTGCTCTGCTTTATTCGCTGCTCCACCTGACTGGCTACAACCTGCCTCTGGAGGAATTAAAACGCTTCCGGCAATATGGCAGCCAGACCCCTGGCCACCCGGAATATGGTCTGACGCCCGGCGTGGAAGTCACCACCGGCCCACTCGGACAGGGTTTTGCCAATGGGGTCGGAATGGCGATTGCCGAAGCCCACTTGGCAGCAGAATTTAATCAGCCAGGAAATGAAATTGTGGATCATTATGTCTACGCCATCGTCACCGATGGTGACCTGATGGAGGGCATCTCTTCCGAGGCCGCTTCGCTGGCTGGACATTTAAAACTGGGCAAACTAATCTATCTCTACGACGATAATCGTATCTCGATCGACGGCTCAACAGACATCGCCTTCACCGAGGATCGCGGCGCCCGTTTTGCAGCGTATGATTGGCAGGTGCTGCGCGTCGCAGATGGTAATGATGTGGAGGCCATCGACGCAGCCATTCAAGCCGCCAAAAAGGACCCTCGCCCATCATTGATCATTTGCCGCACGCACATCGGTTTCGGTTTGCCAACACGTCAGGATACCAACAAGGCTCATGGCGAGCCACCCGGCAATGAAGAACTGGATGGTGCCAAGGATAAGCTCGGTTGGCCGAAGCAACCAAGGTTCCTTATTCCCGAAGATGTGCTGGCTCACTTCCGCACTGCAATAGAACATGGCAGAGATTTGGAAGCCGAATGGTCCGTAAAATTGGAAACGTATAAAGCCGGTTCGCCGCAAAAACATGCCGAGCTGGTACGCCGCCTGGCTGGGAGACTGCCAGAGAATTGGGAATCTGCCTTGCCGGTCTTTCCGGTTGATGGTAAAGGGATGGCGACACGCATTGCTTCCAGTAAAGTGATCAATTCTCTGGCAGCCAGCATCCCTGAACTCATTGGCGGCTCAGCCGATCTGGCCCCTTCGACCAAGACTTGGATGGACGGTTCTCCAGCGTTTGAACAAAACACACCCAACGGACGCAATTTCCATTTTGGGGTGCGCGAGCATGCCATGGGTGCCATTGTCAATGGCATGGCTGTCCATGGTGGTGTCATTCCTTTCGGGGCCACCTTCCTGAGCTTTGCCGATTACATGCGCGAGCCCCTCCGGCTCTCGGCCTTCTCGCACTATCCCAGCATATGGGTCTTCACCCACGACAGTATCGGTGTAGGAGAGGATGGGCCAACCCATCAGCCTGTGGAACAATTGACCTCCCTGCGGATCATCCCGGAAATGATGGTTATCCGCCCCGCCGATGCCAACGAGACTGCAGCGGCTTGGAGAGTAGCAATTGAACGCCGCCATGGTCCGACAGTATTGGCATTCACCCGGCAGAATGTCCCCACGATTGACCGCAGCATATTTGCCCCGGCCGAAGGTCTCAGGCGCGGTGCGTACGTTTTGGCTGACTTGGGCGAGGGCAGCCCGGATATGATCCTGATGGCCTCCGGCTCGGAAGTGGGTTTGATCGTGGAGGCAGGTCGACAATTGGTTGCACAATCCCTCAAGGTGCGCCTGGTCTCCTTCCCATCCTGGGAATTATTCGCTGCACAAAGCCAGGAATATCGTGATGAAGTCCTGCCGGTGGAAGTAAAAGTCAGATTGGCAGTAGAAGCTGGTGTCTCGACGGGGTGGGAACGCTGGGTGGGAGAAAAGGGTTCTGTGCTTGCCATCAACCGCTTTGGCGCCTCGGCTCCGGCAGAGACCGTCTTCCGCGAGCTCGGCATGACGGTTGAGAATATTATCGCCCGGGCATTAGGTCTGTTCAACAAGTAATTCTTTCTCCTTATTTGAGCAAGAGCCGGGGTTGGGCACCCGGCTCTTGCACTTTGGGTAAATCCCACCCGTGCATTGATTCCTTGCGAAATCTAAACCCTTCCGGCTGTGCCAAAGGTCTCATATAGTCGGCCGCACCACTGGAAATATGCAGTCCGGATGCCCTCGTAAATATCGAACATACTGGCCTCCGGTTTGGCGGCTGCTATGCGCATATTGTCAGCTGGCGGCATTTATGATATTGGTGGCGAAGTTGATCTTGCTTATGCCTGCAGCAATCGCCCCACGGAACTGTTCATCGGAAAGACCCGTCCCACCATGCATCACGAGCGGTACGTTCACACGCCGGTGGATCTCAGCCACCAGATCCAGATCCAGTCGAGGTTCGCCTTTATAAAGCCCATGAGCGTTGCCGAATGCTATCGCCAGAATAATCAACGCCTGTTTTCTCGACAAAATACTCCACACTTCAGGATCAGTGAAACCAAGCCTCCGGCCACCGAGAGAATCATATTGGTCACCCATACCGACATGCCCCAATTCGGCTTCAACACCCACACCAGCAGTATGAGCTGAATCCACAACCCGTTTTGTGTTGAAAATATTTTCTTCGAGTGGCAGTTTCGAGCCATCATACATCACGTCGGTGAATCCATAGGAAAGCATTTCCAGACACTGCTCCACGCTGGAACCGTGATCAAGCATCAATGAGACAGGAACATCGGTATCTTCAGCCCGGCAGCGTATATAAGCGGCCAAAGCGCGGCAATTCGCCAAGGCCGCGTAAGGCGAGTAGATGCCGATGATGGTCGGGGCGCGTTTTTCCATCAAAGCACCCATCACACCTTCCATACCCTGCATTTCATATACATCATAAAGGGGGACAGCGTAATGCTCCTTTAAGGCCCTAACCAATTCGTTTTTTATTGAAACCAGTGACATAATTACACCTTAACCTTCACTCGATAAATCTTCACTTGTCTATGAATTTGCCTTTCTGGCGTGCCAAAAAAGGTCAATCTGCATCCAGCCAACATCATCTACACTGCCAGATTCCTCACATAGTCAGCCATCAATGGCCACAAGCTTTGGTATTTGGCAAATCGTTCGGTGTACAAACGTTGCTTCTTCGGATCAGGTTCAAAAAATCGATGCAATTGGACCATGGTATCGACGCCTGCTTCCAAAGATGAGAAAACGCCGCTCCCTGCTCCCGCCAGGATAGCTGCTCCCAGGACACCTGCTTCAGTTATTTTCGGCCGTACAAAGGGGTGTCCTAAAATATCAGCACTGATCTGAATCCAGGCATCCGAATTGCTGCCACCGCCGGCAACGCGAAATTCTGCGACTTGGATACCCGCCCCCGGCAGCTTCTCAAAGGTCTCTCGAATAAAAAATGTCATACCTTCAATAAGGCCTTTCAAAATTTGGCCGCGAGTAGTCTCCAGCATCAGTCCTACCATTACACCGCACGAATCAGCAATGAAGTCCGGGGGGCCGGTGGCAGTGAAATGTGGCAAAACCATTACCCGGCTCAAATCCTCAGGCATTTCTGCCAGCAATTCCGTATATAGATTTCCTCGGCTGGTTCGGGACCTTTTACGTTCTGCTGCCGCAAACGTATTGCGGAACCATTTGACCATTGAACCCCCCTGATTGTAGAGAAAGCTGACATACTTCCCTGGTACTGTGTGGTGTTCGATATTCAGACCGCGCTGCATCATGACTGACGGTTCGGGCCGTCGCTCGAACACCGGGGTAAGGCATAGGTACGTGCCCATCCCATACAAGGCCTGTCCCGTAGTAATCACACCGCATCCGACGCCATTACAGCACTGGTCGTGCCCGCCGCTGACGATGGGAATACCTGCCGGTAAACCCAGCTCAGCAGCGATGTTCTTTGCCACTGAACCAATTACCATCCCAGGCGGAACCGTGGGAGGTAACTTTTCCCGGTCCAATAGCGCCAGCCCCAGCAGCTTATCCGACCAGTCCATCCGTTCGATGTCGAAAAGCAGGGTCCGGTTTGCCAGTGAGTAATCCACACAGGCATCCGCTCCCAACATGAAGGAAATTAATCCGCTCCAGGGCAGGAAAACTTGCGTCTGCCGGTAAAGGTCTGGCTGGTGTTGTTTCAGCCACTTCAATTTGGTCAATGTGTACTGGTTGCCGAGGGTATTTCCATTGATTCTGTACAACTCATCATCGCGGATCAGATTCCGCAATTCGTTGAGATATTCCGCACCGCGTGTATCAAAATTTAATAAGGCGGGGCCAAGGATCCTGCGATTTGCCGTTACTGGCACAACGGTTTCACCCAGCGACGAGACACACAATGCCTTGACGGGATCACCTTTTGTGCCTTCTGTTACCATTCGAATGGAGCGTTTAACCTGGCTCCAGATCTTGAGCGAATTCAACTCCGCCCAACCTGGTTGAGGACTCTGGTAATCATATTCCTGGTAGGCCAATCCCAGCAATTGTCCGTCTTCCGAGAAGATCCCGGCCTTGCACCCACTTGTACCGATATCAATACCCAGGAGACTCATAATCTATCTCTCATGCACGATCCTGGGGCGAAGCCACTTCGAAGGCCAGATAGTTTGACAGAGCCTGGTATAAGGGTGCCTTTACAAATCCTGGGGTTACGCTGACATGGTGACGATGCCCATTCGCGCCAACATGGAGCAGCACATCCTGTAAATTACGGATCTCGGCCACTCCCGCCACACCAAAATAGTTGTCCGGGAGTGGATCTGACGTGAAGCGGCCCTCACCCAGGTACATTTTTACCCGACCTTCGTCGGTCATCAGACTGCCAAAAGTGAACTCCATTGGCTTGATGCGACCAACGTTGCAACCGTAAGACTTCCCTTCACCGACTGAGTTAATTAATATTGCATGATCAGTAATACGCCCCTTTCCTTCCATCAAGCTATACGGCAAGGGTCCGCAGTGGAACAGAATGCACTTATCGTCTTCGTCGGCATAGTTATTATTCCAGTCAAGCAGACCAGCCGGTTCATAGGAGGCGAGCTGAAAGGCGTGCATGACCACTGCATTGCCCAAGTCCGTCTCACAGGCCGAGGCGAGGCCGGCGTCGCTCAACAGTCCCATCGCCACACAGGGGCTGATGCCCATTTGCAATTGCATTTCGGTCCAGCAACGGATTGCCATGGCGTCAAGTCTGGCCTCTTCAGCCAGTTTATCCAGGGTCACGCTTAGACGCGCAAGGTTGTCAAAAGCCCGCTCGGGCACGCCTTCCCATGATGAATGATCAGCCAGCATCTTGGCTTTATCTTGGTAGGCTGCGTCTTGCGGCTCTGACCGCTTTCATGCGCAGGAAAATATCTGACAGGTCAAAAGTCTCTACTGTGATTCCATGTCGTTGTAGGGTAACTTCGTCGATTCGCACGGTCTTAAATGGTGTGGTACGCGCCCCGATCGCGCCGACACCATGCCTTTTACGCCCCCTATCACCTGGCAGATGCGATCGAACTCGTCTACATTAGCCGTGAAGATATCACTGCCGGGTTTGACGGTGTGCGGCTTGAGAGCCGTGAATTTCACGCCATATTGGCGGAATACATCCATGATCGATATTTTTCCACAGAACGAATCCCGCCTCAGATCCGGGCTCATTCGATCGTATTCGTCCGGATAAGCCTGGAGCCAAATCGGCACACCAGCATCCTGGAGGGCCGCCACCGCGCCTGTCTCATCACCAAAGTTGGGCAAGCAGACGATTACCCCGCCAAACTTGCCGCGATTGGCACGAAGGAATTTGGCAAAGACCTCGCCCTCCTGGGGTGTTTCAACCGCACCGTAACGCGTGGCATCCGCATCCAACATCAAAACCTCATGGCCTAGTTTGGTCAATTCGCGCTCCATCTCGTTACGAGCGCTTGCAATCAACGCCGCCGGGAAGAAGCCACGGTTACCAAAAAACAGTGCAAAAGTACTTTTTTTCATTCAATTCACCTCATCTTGGCAATATAGAGCTGATTGTTCTGGGAGCTTGGAATTGCTCTTACCGCCCAAATGGTGGAGAGTAGATATTTGATAACAATTGCACTTTCACAAAATGGAGTTTTTATAATTGATTGTATCGCAAATTGATCGGGGATTTCCGTCTTTATTCCAAAATGAAAAAATCTCCTGGTCGCGTTCTAGCAACCAGGAGATCGTTCAATTGGCACGCTTATTAAGGAATATTAGGCTTGAGCCTGTATTTCAGCCGGTGCAACGCTTTCCAGTGCCTTCATCTCACGATAGGTCAGGGTCCAGACGCTCGATCCGTAGATAGCGTACCAACCACTGATCAGGGTAAGCGGGGCAAACAGTACCAGGAAGAAGAACGGGATGGCAACCAGGATGCCCAGGATCCAGGCGATGGGTCCGCTGGCGAAGATGCTGGTGATCCCAAAGGCGACCAGCCCGGGGATGGCACCGACGACGGCAGCCGGCAGGATCAGAACAAGATAGGCTGGGATGAGCAGGAAGAAGATAATGAGCATTACGATCCCGAAGGCAATGCCAACTCCGAGCATGACCAGCCAGACCAGCGCGGCGCTCTTCCAATTGCGTTTGAACATGGCCCAGCCGTAGCGGAAGGATTCACCAATCCTTGTATTCTCCAGGGCGGCTGCCCGCACAAAGAACTGGCGCAGCAGGTTGAGCAAGACCATCAGGACGATGAAGGCAAAAATGAACAGGAAGGCGCACCCGATGCCGGCGATAACGCCTGTCGCGATGCCCGCTTGAGATCCATTGTTTACGCTGAAATAGAACAACGCACCCAGGCCGCCAAGAAGCGCCACGAGCAAAATGACAGGCAGGCTGACCACCAAGTCGATCACCCACAGGCGGAAAGCACGCCGGTTCCAGCCCAACTTCCAGCCTTGCTTGAAGCCGACCTTTGTACCAGTCTGTTCGAACTCATCCACCATGCGGATGACGGCGGTCTCGGATGGGTAGCGGATCAACGCTGTGAGTATCCCGACGATCAGGATGAACAACAGCAGCCCGACGCCAATCCAGACGAACGTGGCAATATGTTGAGCAGGATACTGGAACAATGGCACGATATTCTGCTGGAACCATTGATTGAGTTCCTGAATGGTTGGATTTGTACTGGTGGTGAAACCCTGATAGTTATTATTGCCGTTGAACTGGTAGCCGCTGCTCCCGCTCCCGCCATTCCCGCCTCCCCCTCCCCCGCCAGTAATTGCCAGCAGGATGCCAAAGATCCATAGAACGCGATAGTTCCAAAGAATGTGCCAGGCACGCTTGAGAATTTTACCAATGTTGATCATTTTATGTTCTCCTTTTCTTGAATGTAGTGGCGACTGGAGTCGCTGCTGATAACCCGAATAATTTATGAAGCATTTCCCATCTGGACGGACGATTGTCGGCGGCGAAGCCATAAGACGAACAGCCAGCACCAGTAGAGCAAAACAAGCAACGCCTGCCAGAGAAATCCTTGCAACAATTTCACGCCGAAAACGTTCAGACCATTCAACACGGAGAGTGTGGATTGCACTCCACCCACCTGCGCTCCGAACAGGCTGGTCGTTGCCGCGAACCAGATCGTCTGCTGCCCGCCTGCCAACCGATCGGCAACCTGCCCGAACATACCGGTCGTTTGCGCTGCCGTAACCACGTTGGTGAGTGTGAACACCGTCTGTGTAAAGAACCAGGCACCCAGCAACCCCACCGGAACAAGCCACCAGGCAAGAGAGCCGGGTTTGGAGGGCGTATCGTGTAAGGTCCGGCGCGGCAGGCGCATGTTCAGGTTTATGACAAAACGCTCAACAGGCATAAACTCCGGGACAGGCACAGCCAGCAACAAATCCGAAACGTGACGCAATTTCTTGAGTTCATCCTGGCAGGCTTCGCACCATGCCAGGTGAAGTTCAAGCTCCCGCAAGCGTGTGCCGTGCAGTTCATTATCCAGGTAAGGGTTCAATAGTGCGCGCATGTCTTCATGCATATTCGTTCTCCATCATAAGCAGTTGCTCTTCCAGCAGTTCCCGTAGCCGGGTGCGGGCATAATTCAGACGGGACATGACCGTACCGACTGGCACATCCAGGACAGTCGCAATTTCATGGTAGGAAAGTCCGCCATATTCGCGCAAGACCAGTACTGAGCGGGCTGCCTCTGGCAGGGACTGCACGGCCTGTTGGCATTGGGCAATCCTTTCTTTCTCGATCATGGCCGCTTCCGGGTTTGCTGTCTGGTCGGGTAGCATTTGTACATCCTCTTCTTCGAGCGTTTCCTCCGGTCTGCGCCGCAGTACATCCAGCGTAGCATTGACGGCTATACGATATAGCCAATTACGAAGAGATGACTGGGGATGAAACGAATCCAGGTTGATCCAGGCTCGCAGAAATGCCTCCTGGGCCATATCCTCCGCAAGGCTGGCATCTCCGCTCAGGTGATAGACAATCCGGACAACACCTGGATAATGAAGGCAAACCAGTTCTCCGAAGGCATTTCGGTCGCCAAGTCTGGCTTGTTCAACCAGGCTGCTTTCAACGTCTGCAGTTTCACGAATTACCACCAGACATCCTTTTAGCCATTTATTCTGCTCTCAAAACATTAACGATGTTCAAGTCTATTTTATTCGGAAATGAACAAATTCGTGATCAAAGGCGTATCTGCTAATGGTGACTTTTCCTCCACAATTCATTCAGATATCAATAATTTTTCTCTGAACATCCGGTCATTTTCATACCATCTGTCTGGCATTTATGACCCAAGGATGCCTGTTTTCACACAGCCCTACCAGACCTCGCGGGAACTTTTCCCCCCATTCATTACCCATTTCTATGCGCCAAAGCTATCTTAAATTGGTCATAACCCCCATACGCCAATAGCCACGTTTTAGGATACCAAAGTGTTTGAGGAGCATCTACAATGGGTGTTGTGAAACGGCAAATGCCCGTTTTCTATTCCTGTAGGACATAGAGAGTAAGCATGTTTATTGGGCAGCATCAATTATTCTTGGGAAGGGACAGGCGTCTTGTCATACCAGAGCCATTTCGCGCGATACTTGAAGATGGTGCTTACGTTACGCGGGGGTTTGAAAACGACTTGTTAATAATGGGCGACAGGGTTTTTCAAGATATATACGAGCGGGTTGTGTCACTAAACATCGCCGACCCACTTGCACGTCTCTTGCTCCGGCTGATTCTTGGCAATGCTTCCAAACTGCATATGGATGCTACCGGGCATGTACTCATCCCGGAGAATTTATTGTCGTTTGCCGGCCTTGAGAAAGAGATCATCCTGGTTGGACAGGGTGACTATTTCGAATTATGGACACCTGCACATTGGGAAGAACAGACCACCATTTTGCGTGATACCGAAGCCAATGCTGGACGATTCGCGCAACTCGACCTGGCTATGCAGAAAAACTACCCAAGCACTCCTTAATTGCCTTTTTAAAAAATAAGAGGACTCAATGAGCGAATTTGAATATATTATGGCCACCGATTTCGACCGTGCCTGGTTGAATTTTGAGCTTGACCTGCCGCTTAAACCTGGGCCGAATGGGGAGCCCAATCCCTTCTATATAAACCGGCCTGGAAACCCAATTGCTGAATTAATTGACGCCCTTTTGGCCCCCTTTTATCGGCCTCCAAAGTTCTTCTTCTCAGGGCACAGGGGCTGTGGAAAATCGACCGAGTTACTCCATCTCGCAGCCAACCCTGGCATCCAGAAAAAATATTGGCCGCTGAATTTCAGCATCCGTGAAGAAGCCGACATTATTGATCTTGATTTTCGTGACGTCCTGCTGGCCATAGGCAGCCGCATGTTCCGGGATTACCGCAAAGCCGGTGGAAGACTGCCCGACCAGTTGCTCAAAGAGCTTAACAGTTGGCGAGGCAAGGTCGAAGAAGAAGTTAAAACAATCCACTCTGGGCGTACAGCTTATGAAATTGGTGCTGGTATAGATGCATTTTTCTCAAATGCCGGCTTGAAAATGAAACTGGAACCAGCCACCCGGGCCGAATTACGCCAGGTTTTTGAAAAAGATGTTACGGGCCTCATTTCCGTCATAAATAATATTGCAACGGCCATCTACAGCAAAGAACATCGCATCCCTCTCATCCTTATTGACGATCTGGATAAGCCAAACCTGGATGAGGCTCGTGCCATCTTTCATGATCGCCGTAACATCATGATGCAGCCAAATTGCGCAATCATCTATACAGTTTCGAGCGCATTATTCTACACGAAGGAATTCGAATCCATTCGGGACCGGGCCATTTTCCTGCCAAACGTTAAATTGCACGCACGCACCGAACCAGAAGTGAAAGACAGAGAAGGATATTTTACCTTGCGTCATTTTGTGCATGACAGGATTAATCCCAATCTTGTTGATAACCTGGCTCTTGAAGAAGCCATCTCTAACAGCGGTGGCGTGTTCCGCGAACTGGCCCGTATCATGCGTACAGCCATTGGGCGTGCCAGGCGGCGAAAAGCACCTAAAGTGGAAATGATCGACGTCGAATGGGCAACAACCGAGATCCGTAATGAATATCGGCGCATTTTGGATAAGGATGATATTGCTGTATTGAAAAAGGTCCATCAACAGAACCGCCTGGAATACGATGACCGTTTGCGCCCACTTTTACAATTATTGGCGGTCCTGGAATATCGTAATGGGGAAAATTGGTGTGATATCCATCCCGTCTTAAGGAGATTGATAGAATGATCAACACGCATCTGTCGGTATCTGTCGAGAATAACTTTCTTGAGCCCTTTGAAGACCGGATTGACACTCTTTTTCGCGAGCTGGAACTTGCGACAAAGTGGCAGCGTCCATCCGTTTTATGGGCAATTTACAGTTCGGAATATGTGCGCGCGGATGCAGACATCGCCTTGGAGAACCGGCTGAATAACCTGGGTCAGACGGCTTTCCACATAAGAATCCAAAACCAGAAAAGTGCAGACGTATCTTTACAGATCGCCGAATTGTCTAGAGCCGATAATGTGGTCTTTTTTGTCGAGGGCCTGCGCTGGGGAGTGGACCAGGATAACCGGAACGCGTATCGTACGCTGAATGACCGTCGGGATTTTTTCGTTGATAATCAAATCCGTGTTGTCTTCTGGCTGACCGAGAGGGAAGCGATAGATCTAGCTCACTATGCTCCCGATTACTGGGAGGCACGCCATAGAGTCATTGAGTTCGTGGACTCACCCAGGCCCGATCAAATCTCGCCACGTATTTTGGAAGCAGCCTGGCGGGGAACAGGAGAAATCACTGACAGCATAGAGGATTTGGACGCAAAAATTGCTTTGCGAACCGCATTATTGACCGATCTTCCACAGGGAGACGAGTCGACTTCCGCACGTGCAAACCTGTTATTGACTCTGGGAATGTTGCATTGGCGTAGAGGCGATTACGAAAGAGCGACCCAGTTTCTGAATACCGCACTTGACCTGGCTGCCAGGCTCGAAGACAACTACTTTGAGGCACTTTGCTTCAACGCCATTGCTATCGTACAAACAGACCTTGGGAGGATCAGGGAGGCCATTCAGGCCTATCAAAATGCAATCAGTTTGGCACCCGAGCAAATCTTTCCCTGGAATAATTTAGGTCACCTTTACAGGAAGCTCAGACAACATGCTGAGGCTCTCACAGCCTTCCAAAAAGCCATTGAGCAGAATGGAACAGATGCAGTGGGCTGGAATGGATTGGGTGATGTATATCATGAAACCGGTCGGAATGATGAAGCAGTCCATGCCTATTTGAAAGCCATCGAATTCTCACCCAATTATGCATATTCCTGGAACGGGTTGGGAAATTCCCACTTGCAGGCAGGTCGACTCGAAGAAGCCCTGGTTGCATTTCAGAAAGCCATCGAGATCGATCGCAGTATGGTTGGTTCGTGGCTGGGGCTGGGGAATACTTACAGAATGCAGGGAAATGATGAAAGCGCCGCTATGGCCTATCGAACCGCGCTGGAGCTGGATCCGAAAAATGCACTGGTCTGGAACGAATTGGGAAATCTTTTTTATAAGGCCGGCGCATACGATGAAGCTATGCGATCCTACCTGAAAGGGATCGAGTTCAATCAAGGCGCCTGTTCAACCTATGGCAACCTTGCTGTCATTTATACTCACAAAGGTCTCCACGCGCAAGCTATTCCAATGCTTTTAAGAGCGCTTGAGCTCTCAGATGACATATCTTTGACATCCGGTCTTTGGAACCGGCTTGGGGATGCCTATCGGCAGTTGGATGATTACGACAATGCAGTTTCTGCATACCGCAAGGCTGATACCTTCGCCTCGGAAACCGCTGCTCTACAAGCCGACCAGGCAGCACCCTTACCGGATCCACAGCCCTCCCCTTCGCAAGAAGTATCCGCTCGACCAGTGTTGGACCCCGGAATTGATCCCAAAATGGAAGAGAATCCACAATCAGAGTCTTCCCAATCTGCTCCTGCCAGTTCACCCGATAAGACAAACGTACCGGATGCTAACTTTGGTGAGTGGCTGGATGGACTGGCATCTGTGATGCCGGTCAGCTCACAAGATGAAATGACAGGATCGGACCTTTCAGATCCAATAGCCAACGAGCTTGGGGATGGCTTCAAGGAGTCTGCAGCCAATGCGGAGAGCCAGGCGTCCAAATCCGATCAGCAGGCCGGGGATTGTCCAAAAGACAGCCTCTCTGTGAGCGAACCCTCACCTGAGTTTTCGGACGAGCTATCTTTCTCAGGCTTGCCTCTCGAAGAGGGCGCACCAGTAACCGCATACCAGGCTCCGGATTTCGCAAATAGTATGGAAGGAGAAGACCCCACCATGACAAATATTGACCTGAACCATGCAGCGCACGAAGCAATGCCCACTCTTTATGAGAGCCCGTCACAAGATGGCTCGGCAGAAGGGCAGGATGCCAGCCAGACACAGTTGACGATCAACGAAAAAAATGCACAAATCTGGAATGAGCTGGGAAATATATATTACAATACTGGCGCATTTGATGAGGCCATGCATGCTTTTGAAATGGCCATTGAACTGGATCCGGCTTACGGGTGGTCGTACAACAATCTGGCATCCATCTACTTCCACTACAAGCGTTTCGCAGAAGCAATTCCCCTTTACCAAAAAGCCATTCAATTATTGGATGACCAGAAGGATAAAGCCCTGCTTATGAATCGGTTGGGGGATGCTTATCGGCGAATGAACCAACGCGACCAGGCTTTGTCAGCATACCGAACAGCCATGGAGCTTGATCCAGATAATGTATCCTTGCTGACCAGGGCGCGTTTCAGCTTACTGGGAAACCTTCGGGTCTGATTGTTGCGCTTATCCCATGATGAGGCAGCCATGAGTGAAATCGAAATATGGAATGAGCTGGGAAATATTTATTACAACTCCGGCGCGTACAACAAAGCCATCCGCACCTGTCGAAAGATGATTGAGCTTGATCCTGAATGCGGCCTGCCTTATATTAACCTCGGATCCATTTTTGTTTGTCAAGGCCTGTACGCCCAGGCTATCCCCATGTTTCAGAAAGCGATAAGACTCTTGGGAGAGACGGTCAACAAAGCGTTTCTTTGGAAGCAGATGGGGGATGCCTATCGAAAATTGGAAGATTACAGGAATGCCATCGCATCCTATCAGGTAGCCATTGAAATCGACCCGCAGGATGCAATTATCCAGCAAACCCTGGCCGAGGTTGAACTGATATCCCGTTCCTCAGATCCAGCAGCCATGTCCAAAACCAACTGGAATACCGTTTCATCCCCCGGGCCCGAGGGCACCGATGTGAGTTCACCAGGGATTGAGGACACCGGAAGGTCCAGGAAAGGGAATGTGTGCTGGGTATTCGAAGATAACAATCCCCGTGTAAAGGTGGATAAGGAAGCGATGGACGTCTCCGATACTTCGCCAGTGATTCTGGGCAGTCGTGTCTTTTCGGATGCGCACGTCGAAGAGGCTGTTACTGATAATCCTGTCTCTATGGAAGAGTCTACTGCACCTGGTCAAAATCCTGTTGAAGTCCCGCACCCGGCTTCTTCGTCCACGGTCGAAGATTCGCATGCAAACGATCTACCAAATGAAAATAGACCCAACGATCGACAAGAATCGGAAGAATCTATTGAAAAAACCGCACATGCCATGCTGCGGCTGGGCATCCTGCACCGTCGTAAAGGCGAATATGAAAGAGCATTCCAATTCATGCAGACTGCCATCAAAACTGCCGAAAAATCTCAAAACCATTTCTTCGAAGCCCTTTGCCATTACGCCATCGCACAGGTCGAAACCCGACTGGGGAGAATTGAAGATGCCATCCAGTCTTATCAAAGTGCTGCGAACCTGGCGCCGGAGCGTGTTTATCCCTGGAATAACCTGGGAAATTTGAACTGCAGTCTTGACCGGTACGAGGATGCACAGGCTGCTTTTCAGGAAGCCATTGAACACGATCCAAGGGACCCGGTCGCCTGGAATGGTCTGGGCGACGTATATCATAAGCTCGGTCGTTATGAGGATTCCATCGCGGCCTATCAACTTGGAAATGTGTTTGAAAAACACGCCGAGGAAGAGGATATTCTCACTAGAATTTGAGAAGACAATTGATTCTGACCAGGAAAATCCGCAAGTTTGGGATGAGGCCGGCAACATCTATTATGCAACAGGCGCCTATAAAGATGCTGTTTCATCCTATTGCAAAGCCATTGAACTTGATCCAGCCGATGCAACCTCTAAGATCGGGCTGGCAAAGGCCGAGCAAGCCATGAATAAGGATGATATCAGGGGTGACGCTCCAACCAATCAAAACCCGGCCGAAATCAATCAGGATTTTCTTCCTCAGCCCGGATCTCTTCTTACGGGGGAGGCCGTTCCGCAGGCTGAAGTTGGTCGCACACCCAAAGAAGAGCCGACTTGCCGTGAATCAACCCTGGAAGTTGAACCCATCCATGAAGAGTTGAACGACCGACCAGACAGCTCCGCCGACCCGGAACCTGATGCTGCGTATTGGATGTTCAAAAGCCTTACCTCGCATGGTAATCCTCAACAAGATGCTGCAAACGGCCGCCCTGAAATGACAGAATCGGCCTTGAGAATTGTCGAACCAATACCTGCATATTCGGGTAAAAACCACCATGAACGGGCTTTCCCAGGCAATCCATTGCTTCAGGGAAGTAATCATGAACGTGCGAGTATATTGGTCCAGCTGCCTCCTCGCGCAAGCAGACCATCCAGGATGGAAGAGAACAACAATATTTCTGTACTGAACTCCTTAAGGGAAAGTGCCTCCATAGTGGAGGATACAAAGTGGCTCAGGCCTGCCTCCGCGGCAACGGGAATCGAGACCACAGGTTCAGCCCCTCATACACCCGAAAAAGAAGATCTCACTGAAGGCCAGGCCTCGCTCGATCTCCAGATTCACAAGAATGACATCGCTGCCTATCGCCGTGTAACCGAATTAAACCCAAAGAACGATCGTGCCTGGGATACCCTTGGAAACAGGTATGAATCAGCCGGCCTACATAAAGAAGCCATCACGGCTTTCGAACAGGCTATTGCTCTTGACCCTCAAAGAGAGGCTTATCATTACCACCTTGGGATCGCACTTGCTTACCAGGAGCAATACGATAAAGCCATCCAGGTCCTTCACTCGGTGCTTGCATTAAATCCCCAATACATGCTTGCACATTGTGCTTTAGCCGGTTATTATCGCAAGCTTGGCAGGGAAACCGAAGCACAGGAACATATTCAGGATTGCCCGTCCAAGTATTGAAAACGAGAATGAATATAACCAGGCTTGCTTCGAATCCATCAGCGGGGATGCAGATCGTGCCATTGCGCTCCTGGAGATCGCCCTGGAGAAACAGCAAGTCCAGCCAGCCATGGTTCGCAGCGACCCGGACCTTGATTTCATCCGTAAGGATCCACGCTTCGAAACATTGCTCTATAAGAACGGGATCATCAGCCAATAAAATTTCATCAACTATCCGGTAACACGAGCGGCACATCTGCAAACGGATGCGGAATTACCTTCACCGGAAGATGGTAAGCCATCGAAATGATCTCCGGTGTCAATACCTGCCGCGCGGTCCCCACGGCCTTGACTTCGCCCGCCACCAGCAGCGCTACCCGGTCCGCGTAACGGGCTGCCAGGTTCAGATCATGAAGGGCTATCAAAACAGCCAGGCCATCTTCATGCGCCAGGACACGGACGATTTCCATCAGGTGAACCTGGTGCTGCAGATCCAGGTGGACGGTCGGTTCGTCCAGCACCAATATTGGGGTGGATTGAGCCAACGCACGCGCCAACAGGATACGTTGTTGTTCTCCACCGGAAAGCTCGCCGACACGCCTGTCAGCAAGATCGAGGGCGTCCACCTTATCGAGAGCCAGGCGTGCTATTTCTTCATCTCTTGAGGAAATCTGGCCAAGAAAGTTGAGAAAGGGGGTACGGCCCAGGAGGACCGTCTCCCAGGCAGTAAATGCCGGGGGCAGGCTCACCGCTTGAGGGACAACCGCAAGAAACCTGGCACGCCGCATCGCTGGCAACGCAAGCAAATCCTCGCCATCGACATCCACCTTTCCACCCCGTACCGGGATGACCCCGCTAACGGCGCGCACCAGCGTGGACTTTCCCGTCCCATTGGGACCTATCAATGCTAGGATTTCACCTGCATTTACATCCAGTGAAATGGCATGCAGTACCTGGCGCGCGCCGTAGGATACCGACAAACTTTCAATTCTCAACATTTAAGAATCCAATCATACGGTTGGATCACCAATAACCCTGGTTCTTTGCCCGCCGTAAAACCCATAGAAAGAACGGCGCACCAAACAGGGCAGTGACGATCCCCACCGGCAATTCCTGGGGGGCAAGGATTACACGCGCCAATATATCCGCCAGCAGGAGCACGGTTGCTCCGCCAACCAGGCTGAGTGGCAGCAGGCGGCGGTAGTCTGCACCGAACCACAGGCGCATTACATGCGGCACAATGAGTCCGATAAAACCGATGATGCCCGAAAAAGAAACTGCGGCGGCGGTTGCCAAAGATGCCGCCAACAGGATCATGGCGCGGGTGCGGGTGATGGGCAGGCCTAGCTGCTGGGCTTGATCATCGCCAAACTGCAGGAGATTCAAGGCGTGTCCGCTCAGGAGTAGAATGCCCAATCCAATAGTGAGGTATGGAAGGATGGTCAAAACCGGTCCCCACCCTGCCTGGGACGAGCCGCCCAGCAGCCATGAAATTGCCCGGCGCAGTTCGCCCGTCGAACGAAGCATCAAGAAGGATGTCATTGCTGTGGCAAATGAACTGAATGCCACACCCGCCAGGATTAGGTTGGTCGTCGGAACAGTTTTCCCGATACGCGCCAGGATATATACGAGGAATACGGTTGTTAGCGCGCCTATAAAGCCCGCCAATGGAACGGCCATCATGCTCCAGAACGAGTAAGGCCATTTGACATTCATCGCCAGGACTGCGCCCAGACCTGCTCCGGAGGCCACGCCAATCAGATAGGGATCAGCCAGTGGATTTCGGAACAGGCCTTGGTAGGCTGCGCCAGAGCCTCCCAGCGCCGCGCCTGTTAGAAGGATCAAGGCCGTGCGCGGCAGGCGCAAGACAAGTAATATGGTTGCAGCCTGGGTCACCGTTTGAGGCGTCTGTCCGGTCAAGACCCGCCATACATCTCTGGGAGGAATAAAGACCGTCCCAACAACGATTGACAGAACCACTGCCAGGAGCAGGAAAAGCAGCGCGTAAATAAAAGGACGAATTTTCATGGTTTCGGGGGATGCAGCAGCTTCGCCAGTGCTTCCAGTCCATCCACCAGGCGTGGACCGGGGCGGCTGACCAGGTTATCATCGAATGGATAAACCTGACCGTTCTGGATGGCAGCCAATCCGGCCCAGCCAGTGCGTTGCTTGAGCGCATCAGCGGTCACCCCATAAGCCGAGTCACCCAGTACAATGATCTCCGGATTATCGACAACCAGTTGCTCCAGGCTGATCTGTGCCCACTGGCTCGTCAAGCCCCTGCCGATATTGGTACCACCTGCCCGGGAGATGAGTAGATCCACGAAAGTGCCGGATCCGGCAGTATAAGGCTTGGTAGGGTTGGTCGCGTCCAATTCGTAATAGACGGTTGGACGGGAATCTAGCGGTCCAATCCTGGCATCCACAGCAGCCACGCGTTTCTTTAGGGAATCTATCAAAGGAACAGCATCGGAGCTGTGACCAGTCAATCGGCTTGCCGTTTCCAGGTTTCCATACATTGCTTCCAGGGTGGTTGGGTTGGGAAGGAAATAGACGGTTAGCCCAAGCTGCTCAAGTGAATTGACCAGTTCTGGCGTGTTGATTTCACCTGCCAGCACCAGGTTGGGATGCAGAGCTACGATGGCCTCTGTATCATACTTGCCCATCGAGCCGCCGACATCCTGCACGGATTTGACCGCAGCCGGGTAATCAGAAAAGCTGTCCCGCCCCACCACCTGCGACCCCGCGCCGATCGCATACAGGATCTCAGTATTGGCCGGAGTCAGAGAGATAACGGACAGGGCGGGCGCAGGTATGGTTACCCTGCGCCCCAAACCATCTGTCAGGCTGATGGAAGTGTCGCTCGTGGAATTCTCCGCCGAAACGACACCCGGGCCTGGGACACGACCTGGAACACAGCCAGCCAGGACAAAAGCCATGCAAAACACTAACAAATGTAATTTACGCAACATAACCAGTCTCCTGAAGACAGAATCGATCTTCCCAAACAAAAACCCCTGCCGTAGAGACAGGGGAGGGAGAATTGGCATTTCAACAGGCCGTTCCCACCTCCTTTCCACGGGAGTGTGATGGAACTGATCAGGGCGGGCGGCCTGACTTATTAGCGTCTAGCTTTTATTTGTTAGCATGAAGCAATGAGCGCTTCTATTGACCACTGCTCACTACCTGCTGACCGCTAAATAACAGTTGCGGGACAGTGCCGGACTTTACCGGCTTCGCCGTTGGGCCTTCCCATCCGGGGGCAAGGCACCCTGACCAGTATTTAATTGTGGAGGTATTGTATGCGCATGTTCTGAAAACGTCAATCACTTTCGATGACAATTCCATGCATGTCGTTGACCAACCTTGGAAAGGCTCATATACTTGGATGGAAATGAATGACAGGTACATATAAAAGATGGAAAGGAGTTCAAGGTATGAAATGGATGCAACATTGAGGACAGCCATCAACCGGCAGTTCGGAGCCGCCATCGATATGCTCGAAAATGTCCTGGGCAACTGCCCTGAACATTTATGGCATGTTCGCCTATGGGGAGATAATTCACCGCAACCGGAGTTATCCGAGTTCTGGTATATCATTTATCATACTCTCTTCTGGCTCGACCTTTACCTGTCCGGCTCGGTGGATGGTTTCATTCCCCCTGAACCGTTCACGCTTGATGAGCTGGATCCAGCGGGAGTACTTCCGAATAGGCCATATACCAGGGACGAACTTAAGCACTATCTCGGGCATGCCCGCACGAAGTGTCGGGAAACAATTGAATCTCTGACCGATGAGAAGACCAGGCAATTGTGTAAATTCTCATGGGGGGAGCTTACATTCGCAGAGCTGATCCTGGACAACATGCGCCACGTCCAGGAACATACCGCACAATTGAACATGATTCTTGGGCAGAAAATGGGCTGGGACCCCAGGTGGGTTTCCGGGGCAAAGCGCAATGCCTTCTAGCTCGTGCCAGCTGTTTTTGTGTGTGATATAATTTGTATAAATAGGATATAAATTCGTGAGTTAGGTCGTACTTAATGTCTCCAACCCCCACCCGTGACCGGGTAACACCTGACAATATTCTCCCAGCACCACTCCGCCGACCGGATTGGATCAGAGTGCGCGCCCCTTCCGGCGAAACCTACGCACACCTGCAAACATTGATGCGCTCCAAGGCGCTGCATACCGTTTGTGAAGAAGCCATGTGCCCGAATATGGGCGAATGCTGGGGCTCTGGCACGGCTACCTTCCTGATGCTGGGTGATGTGTGCACGCGCACATGCGGCTTTTGTGACGTCAAACATGGCCGCCCCATCCCGCTGGATTGGCTGGAACCGGAGCGTGTAGCCCAGGCAGTCAAGAGCATGGCTCTTAAGCACGCTGTCATTACTTCCGTCAACCGTGATGAGCGCAAGGACGGCGGAGCACCGCTCTTCGCCATGGTCATCCGCCGCATCCGGCAATTTCTGCCAGGCTGCTCGGTGGAAGTCCTCATACCGGATTTTAAAGGCTCACTGGAAGCCCTGAAAATCGTCATGGATGCCCGCCCGGAGATCCTGAACCACAACGTGGAAACGGTACCGAGGCTGTTCAAGCAAGTCCAGCCACAGGATCATTACGAATGGAGTGCAGCCATTCTCAGCAATGCCAGGAATCTTGACCCTGATGTGCTGACAAAATCCGGCATCATGGTTGGACTGGGAGAAGAGCTGGAGGAAGTAAAGGCCGTCATGCGCGACCAGCGCAGCTGGGGTGTGGATATCTTGACTCTTGGTCAGTATCTGCAACCTTCGAAGCGGCACCTGCCAATATCCCGTTTTTACACGCTGGAAGAATTCAAGGAATTGCGCGATTATGGGATCAAAATTGGATTCAAGTGGGTGGAAGCCGCGCCGTTGGTGAGGTCGTCATATCATGCCGTCGAACAGGTGCGGGCGCTGAGCAGTGTGCATCACAAGTTATACGGCCAAATGGGCCATGGTGATCAGATTCATAAGTACGAATAACATTCCAGGCACTCGATTGATGGAGGATTCGTATGAACCTTGTAACGCTCTCACAAGTCTCAGGGCAGATTCCGATAACAGTTATTCAGCTTCATGACCGGGTCAACCTGGGAAACATATCCGAATTGGAACAGGCGGCCACGGACGCATTCACCGCCGGCGCTCGCAACATGCTCCTGGACCTGTCCAAAGCGCCTTCCCTCACCAGTGCCGGGATCAGGGCAATCCTGCTCATCCATAAAATGCTGGCAGGCGCTGGAATGGATCAAACCCGGCATCTCAAATTGGTGAGTCCAACACCCGAGGTACGGGATGTACTTAAAGTCGCTGGTTTATTGGATTACATTGAAATTTATACCAACCTTGACGAGGCATTGGCTTCGTTCTAATTGGTTGAATGGAATTGACCCTGGTTTCGTATTGAGATGCATTATTCCAGCTTGTCTCCTATTTAACGGAATTTAACGCCTCAATAAAAACCCCCACCATCTTCTCCAGGTTGACCTCCTCTGCCACAATTCGATAGCTCTCTTTCCCCATGGTCTTTAAACGCGCCTGATCCATCAGGGCCAAACGCAGGGTGGACGTTAATGCAGAAAGATCGTCCGGTGGGATTTGCCAGCCATTTTCAGGTCGGACCAGTTCGTCATTTGTGCCATCTCCCTGCCCCATGATGATCGGCAGGCCATACGACATGGCTTCCTGAACTGCCAATCCGCCTGTGCCGGGCAGGACAAACACATCGGCCGCAGAAAAATAAGAAGCCAATTCCGCCCCATGTTTTGCACCAGGAAAATTAGTCGCTGGATATATTTTATTCGCCAATGCTTCCAGCGCGTAACGTTCCGGTCCATCCCCTACGATGACCAGATTTGGTTGGAGATTTAAGGGCAGGGAAGCGCAAGCCTGCAGCAGCAGATCCACACGTTTACGGGCCTGCAGGCGTCCAACGAAAAGCGCACTTAGCTTCTCCTCCCTATTCGCCGGGCGGGATGGTATTGGCTGGGAAGGCCGCGCAGCCGCTGCATTTGGTGCCACAAAGATTTTATCTGCCGGAAAACCCAACGCCGCAAACTCGTCTGCGCCGCGCCGGCTGTAAGTTAACAGCGCATCAAACCTGTGCAGAAAAGAGATTCTCCGGGATTTTCGCAGGCTGGATAAGGGTCCGGAAAGCGATGGCGAACCCAACCCCCAGCCGAGTACTGGTCGTCCACGTTTTTTCATCCAATGCACGGCAGCCGGCGTCGCCAGGTAACGCGGATTGGCTTCCACGATAAGAGCATCCGGGCTGCACGCTTCGAGCCATTCGGGTAGACCACGTTGGTAACAGAGATAGAAAGAGCCTTTGAACAGGTGGATGTTTTCGACGGCTGAGAAATCCGCAAATTGGATTTGATCTGTAACACAATGGACTCTTCCGGGCGCGGCAAGCCGGCACACACGCTCAAACCACCCTCGCAAGCTTGCGCCAGTGCTGAAAAAAAGGGGGCGCGGTAAGCGGTCAGCACGCGCTGCTGGAGAGCAAGTTTACCGGGGAAACCAGTGTCTGCCATCAGCGTCCTCCGCATGCCGCTCGCGCGAAAAGCGCCACTATATTCCAGCAGCAGTGGATCCCTTGCAGGGAAGCGGTATCAAGAGATTTCATGGCGATTGCTCTATTGATGATCTTTAGTCTCGCCGGAAAAGCTTTAATTCTTTGGTCTTGCAATAATATATGCCTTCCAGCCCATCGCTTCCAGGGAGGAGATCTCCGGGAAACCATGCCGCATCCAGCAGATTTGATAACCGGCACCGGTCAACGTTTCCCAGGCCACCCGGCTGGATTCAGGTCCGTGCAGCTCCATAAGCATCAAGGGGCGGGCTTCTGCGAGAACACGCCGCATCCCCGGCAAGGCCAGCACTTCGCCACCCTCGATATCCATTTTGACAACCTCCGGCGCCGGGTTGCCCTGCACATAGACAAACTCATCCAACGAAATCCCGGGTACGCTGATCTCAGACAGGTATTGGTCCTGGCGTCCGGCAGATCCGGCTGCTTTGCCCATTCCTCCAGAGGCATGCACCAGGAAGGTCACCGGTCCGGAGGTTTGGGTCACTGCACCGGAAAAGAGGCTCAACCGGTTCCCCATTCCATTGAGTGCCATGTTTCTTCGCCACCTTTCTGCATTCGCCGGCAGAGCCTCAAAAGCGTAGACTTTGCCGGCCTGTCCGGAAGCTTTCGACAGCAGCAGGGAAACGTAACCGATATTGGCACCCACATCGTAAATGATCGTACCGGGTTGGATCAGCTCGCGCAAGGCGGCCTGCAGTTCAGGTTCGTATGTGCCAAGCCAATAATCCTTATCGATCTGCATGTCAAGCAGGATGGTGTACCGGCCAGGTCACCTGCCGCGATTTTCACCTGTGTCAATCCGGTTGGCGCGGCGCGGTTCAATCCACGCCGGATGAAACCAGCCAGCGGCTTGATCCTGTAAATGGCCTGCTTGAGGGAATTCGGCAGGATTTTGGCGGCCATCGCCGCAAGGTTTAGGAAGATTTTTCGCATCGTGGCTTTTTCTTACCCAAGTAGAACATCCAGGTAGCGATCCACCATTTTATCGAGCCCAAAGGCTTCTTCTGCACGTTGGCGGGCAGCTTTCCGGAAGCGTTCCTGGTTCCGGAATATCTCTACCGCGGCCTCAGCCAGTGCGGGGATATCAGGCCTGTCCAGCTTCCACGGATCTCCGCCATAGGGAACCACCCGCCCGGAGTCACCGGTGACTAGTTCAGGCAGCGCGCCGGTTGCAAAGGCTGCCACAGGCAGTCCGCAGGCCAGGGCCTCAATGACCGAGTTCGGGCAGGCTGCATTCAGGTCCGCCGAATAAAGCAGGTGGGCGGAACGATCAAGCGCCGGGATCTGCTCGTGCGGTAACAGTCCTACCCAGCGGATGGGAACGCGGCTTTTCCTTTGGGTGCTGGATTGCAGGTCTGCAGAGGTGCGGCCAGCCACCACCAGTTCGATGGGGACATTTTCTGCCAACCTTTCGGTCAGTCCAAGTGCGGTTTCCAATCCCGTCTCGTACCCCCCTTGCAGGCTGCCTTCCACCATCAACAGGCGTAAAAGCTGGGCGGGACGATCGTCTGACCCATCCGGCGTGAAAACCGACAAGTCCACACCGTTGTGAATGACGAAGGATGGGACATGCTCGATGCCGAACTGTTGCTGCCACCACCCGTGCACAAACTCGGATTGATAGACGATATGGCTCACAAAGCGGGAGCGCAGCAGTGCCAGCAGGCGGTTTCCGTATTCCGCCCGCAGGTAATGCCGCGCACCGGTCGAAAGGCGGCGGTGCAGCCAGTTGATCCCGTCCAGGCGCTGGACAATGCGAGCCCTGTTTCTCCGGGCACGCCAGAGTCCGGCCAGGTCACGAACTCCGCCGGTCAGCAAAATTGCTTCATAAGGCTCATCGGCTAGGTCGTAACAGGTCTGAATCCCACGTGCAGCCAGACCAGCCGCCATTTTGGCTTGGAAGGAAGTCACGCCACCGGTGTTGGTTGCCTTTGGGATGATGCAAATACGCGCCACGCAGGGATTATACCGTAACTGTGCATGGTATAATTCAGACAGGAGTTGTCATATATGAATCACATTGAAGTTCCCGACCGCAGGCAGGAAGAAGAACGCCTGCGCGCGGAGAACCGCCTGCCTCCTGGACAGGCCCTCACGCTCAAATTTCCGGTGCTGCATTACGGACCAGTCCCGCCCTTTAATCCGGCCACCTGGGATTTTCGTATTTGGGGCGAAGTGGAAAAAGAAGTCAGCTGGACCTGGGATGAATTTACTAAACTTCCACGTACAAAATTGACCATCGACCTGCACTGCGTGACACGCTGGAGCAAGGCCAACACCGAATGGGAAGGTATCTCGGTGCGAACGCTGGTGGAACAGGGTCTTCTCAAGATCAAGCCAGCCGCCCGGTTCGTCATGCAGCATGCCGATTACGGCTTCACGGTCAACCTGCCCCTGGAAGTGGTGTTACAGGATAATTTCCTGCTGGCTACTCACTACAATGGTGAACCGCTCGAACCCGACCATGGTTATCCCCTGCGAGGAGTGGTGGGCGCGATCCCCGGAAGGAACGATCTCCAGACACCCTACCTCTGGAAAGGCGCCAAATGGCTGCGCGGGCTGGAGTTCATGAGCCGTGATCGTCTGGGTTTCTGGGAACAGGCTGGCTACAATAACGACGCAGATGTTTGGAAAGAGCAGCGATTCGCCTGAGACCTTGTATAGGTAAGGACTGTTGTCAAAAAAAGTGTGAGCGGATTAATGATCCGCTCACACTTTTTTTCGAGGATTTACTTCTATGGTCGTGTACCCAGGGTCATCTGGATATCCATCTTCTCGCTGCCGCGCAGGACAGTCAAGGTGATCGTATCCCCTGGTGATTTATGCAGCACCAGATATCGCATCATATCGTCGAATACCAGCACTGGCTGGCCATCCACGGCAATGATCAAATCGCCGCCGGACTTAAATTGCGGCAAACTGGTTGCCACCGTCCCGGCTTTCAGGCCGGCCTTGTCTGCCGGTCCGTTGGTGACCACATCACTCACATATGCTCCGATGGTGCTCTTCAAACCGAGCGCATCGATCACGTCCAATGGCAGGTTATCCTGGGTGGATATGCCCAGGTACGGGTATGCAAACTTGCCATTCTTGATAAGTTCCGGCACCACGCGTTTGACTGTGTTCACGGAAATGGCATAACCGATCCCGGAGGATGCCCCGGTCTGGGTATCGACCTGAATGGCGTAATTCACGCCCACCACCTGGCCATCCAGGTTGAGCAGCGGGCCGCCGGAGTTGCCATGGTTGAGCAAGGCATCCGTCTGGATGATGTCACCGGTGGCATAATAGCCGCCGCTCGTGGTTTGAGCGTTGGAGGGCTGGCTGCGTCCAAGTGCTGAGATGATACCTGTGGTCATCGAACCAAGCAAGGCTTCGGGGTCGCCGATGGCTGCAACAGCCTGGCCGACCTTGAGTCCGTCCGAGTCACCCAGGGAAAGTGGATGTAACTGGTCTGCGGCTACTGTCACTTTGATGACCGCCAGGTCTGAGTTTTGATCGGTACCAACCACGTTTCCATAGACCTTGTTTCCTGTCGTGAAATCCACCTCGACCTTCTTTTCTGTTCCCACAACGTGGGAATTCGTGACAATATATCCATCGGCGCTGTAAACCCAGCCGGATCCAAGCGCATCGCCTGCCAGGATGGTGACCACGCCCGGGTTGACCGCCTGGTAAAGCGATACGAGTTTATCCTGCTCGATGCCCGGGTTCACCACCTGGGATGAGGACGGGAGCGCCACGGATGTTGTGGGGGTTGGTGCAGCAGCACTGATCGGTGCCAGGCTGCTGAACTGGCAGGCCAGCATGGTAGCTGCCAGGACGACTACGATGATCGATAAAGAGACTTTTTTATTCATAAAACTACTCCATTTCCATTTTTCTATCTGGATGGACCCGGCACCTTGTTGATGCTGGTTCACCCGGAACAATATGGGCCAATGATCATGTACTTGAGGCTTGCTCCAGCAGGGATTTTTGCCGGGCATTCAACCCCTTGGGGATTTGCACTTTCACGAGCACAAACAGGTCGCCTTTCACCCCTGGTTCTTTCAGCAGTGGCATGCCGCGTCCCGCCAGCCGGAAGACCTGGTCTGGCTGGGTTCCAGCCGGAATCGTCAGGACTACTTTTCCACCCAAAGTTTTGATTTCCACCTCCCCGCCCAAAATGGCTTTGAAAACATCAATCGTAATTTGAGTGTGCAGGTCATTCCCATCCCGCTCGAAGGCAGGATCATCAGCCACATCCAGGAGCAGGTAAAGGTCCGACGGTCTGCCGTCCGCTCCGGCAGGACCCGCCCCCGGTACCCGGATCTTGGTTCCCTGGCGTGCTCCAGCGGGAAGTTTCACCTCGATATGCCGGTTGCCAGTTTGCAGGGTGCGCGTGGTGCCGCTGAAAGCCTCCCCCAGGCTGATGGTGACCGGCTGCTGGACAGCAGGCGCCCCGCGCCCTCCCCGTCCCCGCGCCGTCTGCCCGGAGGACATACCGCCAAAAATGGAACGGAAGAAATCTGAAAAGGCTCCCTCTCCGAAAATGTCGTCGAAGTTAACTTCCTGAACCCCCGGCTGTGCTGTCCACTGCCCCCAATTGAAGTTTCCAGGCGTGCCGTTCTGCTGCCACTGTGAATAAGACTCGCCCAACTGGTTGTAGCGGTCGCGTTTCTGTGGGTCAGATAGCACCTGGTAGGCTTCGTTTATCTCTTTAAACCGTTCTTCGGCCTGCTTATCCCCGGGATTACGATCGGGATGGTACTGCATGGCCAGTTTACGGTAAGCGCCTTTGATTTCGTCGGCACCGGCACCGCGGGAGACACCCAGGATCTGATAATAGTCTTTGTATTCCATAAATTTCCTAGTCTACGAAAATATCATTCTAGACCCCGCACAAAGGCAGGTCAAGCGTAGGGCAATCAATCTAATATAACTCATATACGTTCATCCGGAAGAGAGGTGATATATTCGCTTTCACAGGAATTCCCGGTCATCGGATTGCCTTACCATTGTACCCAGAAATTATGAATAAACAATGAAGAAACACCCGGTAAATTGCCTAAAGCCAAATGATTATCCCCTTAGTGTAGCCAAACCAGATAGTCTGGAATATACTTGCCATCTGGAGAAATCATGAAATCCATCTGCGTCTACTGTGGCTCTGCCAACCAGGCCTCCCGGAAATATTTCCTGGCCGCTCGCCGTATGGGTGCAACGCTTGCCCGAAGAGGCCTGACCCTTGTCTATGGTGGCGGTCGCACCGGCCTGATGGGAGCATTGGCTGACAGCGTACTCGATCAGGGTGGTCAGGTGATCGGCGTCATCGTTGAAAGCATGAATACTCCCGAACTGGCACATACCCATCTCACCCGCCTGGAAGTCGAGCCAACCATCCACATGCGTAAGGCGCGCATGTATGCCCTGGCCGATGGCTACATCGCCCTGCCGGGCGGCTACGGCACCCTCGACGAGCTTTTCGAGACGCTTACCTGGGCTCAGATTGGGGAACACCAGAAACCAGTTGGGATCCTCAATGTGGACGGCTACTATGATTCCATGCTGGAATTGCTCGATCGCGCCGTCGCCGATAAATTCATTTTCCCTGAACACCGCCAATCCTTGCTGTGCGAGACCGAGCCGGAGAAACTATTGGAGGCGATGGCATCCCATCGCTACCCGCATGAGGCGGCTCAAAGATGGATGCGCCAGGATGAACCTCAAGAATAAGCACTGCCCTTGAACGGTTGACGAAGCCATTCAAGGGCAGCGATATTTGCTACATTTGGTGGGAAAAACTACAATTTTTTGCTCACGAGTTCATCAAGGAACTGCCTTGATGTTGACCA